>CAUQEW010000011.1:0-173643 GCA_963517115.1 uncultured Lachnospiraceae bacterium
ATAATTTTTCAAATTTTTCTATCATTTCTTATTGACAATTCTTAGCTGGACTATTTCATCTTTGGATCCAAAGTATCTCGTAATCCATCTCCTAACAAGTTAAATGCAAGTACGGTTAAGAAAATTAAAATACCCGGGAATAAAACTATGTGTGGAGCCGTGTTCAAATAATTACGTCCCTGAGACAACATAGCACCCCAGTCCGGTTCCGTAACATTTGCACCAAATCCCAAGAAACTTAAGGATGCTGCTGCTAAGATAGCAGTTCCAATACGCATAGTAAAGTTTACAATCATAGATTGAATTGTACCCGGAAAAATATGTACCCACAGAATACGTCTGTTATTACAGCCAAGTGATTGTGCAACTTCCACATAAAGTGCTTCTTTTACCGTCAGAGTTGCACTTCTCATAATTCGTGCAAAAGAAGGAACAGTAAAAACAACGACAGCAATAACAACGTTAATAACACCAGGTCCAATAATTGCTACAATCGCAATTGCAAGCAAAATATCTGGAAAAGAGAATAAAATATCAGAACCACGCATTACGACGGCTTCAATCCAACCACCGTAAAACCCTGCAAAAAGACCTAATACAATACCAATCGTAGCACCAATTCCAACAGCACTTAAGGCTACAGAAAGAGATAATCTTGCGCCAACCATCAAACGGCTAAAAACATCTCTTCCAAATTCATCCGTACCCCACCAATGTGTTGCACTTGGGGCCTGTAACAAATTATTATAATCTGCAGCGGCGGGATCGTAGGGAACAATAAATGGTGCTAAGATAGCAACCAAAGCAAGTAACATAATAAAAACAAAAGCTACTACCGCTGTTTTTCTTTTCATGAAATTTTTAATAAATTCTTTTACCCTACTTTTTGGCTTAGGCAAAACTTCTTCTACCGTAAAGTTGTTTTCAAGTATATCATTCTTAATATCAGCCATTGCTTACCTCCTAATCATATCGTACTTTCGGATTGAGCACACCATAGAGTAGGTCAACCACAAGATTTACAATTATATATTCTAATGCGAAAAATAACAATAATGCCTGAACTACTTTATAATCACGAAACCCAATTGAATCTACTAACAATCTGCCGAGGCCTGGAATAGAAAATACAGTTTCAATCAATACAGAACCTGCTAGCAATCCGCCAATTTGCAAACCCGCTACTGTGACTACCTGAATCAAAGAATTTTTAAATGCATGCCTTCCAACAACTAATAATTCACTAAGTCCTTTTGCACGAGCCGTTCTAACATAATCTTCGCGCAAAGATTCAAGCATGGAAGAACGTGTAAAACGTGCCAATATTGCCATGATACCTGCACCCATGGTAAAGGATGGCAAAATATATCCCTTCCAACTATCCAAGCCACCAGTAGGTAACCATCCAAGTTTTACAGAAAATACTTGGATCAGTATTAGACCTAACCAAAAACTAGGAATAGAAATTCCGGAAATAGCTGTTATCATACCAATATAATCTAAAATCTTCCCACGTTTTACTGCAGAAATAATTCCAATCAATACTCCAATAATCACGGCCCAAATCATAGAGCAAATGGTTAATGTAACCGTTGGCTTAAAACGGGGACCAATTAAGTCTGTTACCGACATTCCACTTTTAATAGAATTTCCTAGATCACCTGTCAGCAATCCGCTCATATAATCTACGTATTGTACTAATAAGGGTTTATTTAAACCAAGTGCATCACGAACCACTTTTACCTCATCCTGTGTTGCTTCATAACCTACGATGAGACGTACCGGATCACCCGGTATTAAATGAATAAACATAAATATCAAAAACGAGATTGCTAATAACAACGGTATCGCTCCTAGCACTCTTTTTACAAAATAGCGTCCCATGAACTCTCCTCCACTTATAAACTAATATTAATTGAGAAAACTGTCCCAATCCATCTGCTGTAGATGTCTAAGTTGACAGTTTTCTCGATGAACATCTCTGTTCGCTTTTATTTAATTGATAACTATTAATTATTGTGCTAAGGATGCATTTGAGAATGCGATTGCTCCGTCCGGTGCAACGGTTACACCTGAAAGATATGTTTTATTTGCAAAGATATTTTTGTCATTTCCTAAGAATAACCATGGCGCATCATTCCAAAGAATAGATTGTGCTTTTGAATAAATAGTAGTTAATTCTGCTGGATCAGATAACTCAATACCTTGGTCTAATAATGCATCTAATTCCGGATTGTTGTAGTAAGCTGTATTTGCACTAGTTGGAGGGCACATTGTACTATAGAATAATGCACGCATTGCTCCATCAGCATCACAAGAAGATGGTGACCAGTTTACATACCACATATTGATTTCTGCTTCTTCTAAAGGTACATAAATTTTATCAGAAACAGTTGCTGGTTCCATAGGAACTACTTCAACTTCAATTCCAACTTGTTCTAATTGTTGTTTAATAAATGTCATACCTTTTACTTCTTGAGTAGAGTTATCTCCCCAAATTGTTAATTTAAATCCATCTGCATAACCTGCTTCTGCTAATAATGCTTTTGCTT
Organism: uncultured Lachnospiraceae bacterium; assembly: GCA_963517115.1. GTDB lineage: Bacteria > Bacillota > Clostridia > Lachnospirales > Lachnospiraceae > Anaerocolumna. The sequence goes on from CAUQEW010000011.1 coordinate 2,553, forward strand.
TTTCTAGGTCATATTCATATGGGGTTTGTTCACTGTAGTAAGAAATTGCTGGTGCCATTACAGAAGTGGCCGGTGCACCATAACCTGCATACATTAGTTGTACATATGCATTACGATCAATTGCATAGTTCATAGCTTGACGAACTTTTACATCGCTTAATGCTTTTACGTTAGAATTGAGTGTTACATATCTCATAATTGTTGATGTTGTAGCGTTTACAGTGATATCGCCAGTATTTTCTACTGCTGATATTTGATCAGATGGCATTGGATATATGAAATCAGCTTCGCCAGTTTGTAACATAGCTGTACGAGAACCAGCTTCTGGTACTTCCTTAATTGTTAAAGAATCAACCCCTGGTGCTGTTCCCCAATAATTAACATTTTTAGTTGCTGTCATATGGTCGCCTTCAACCCATTCTTTGAATACGTAAGGACCAGTTCCAACAGGATTTGTGATTAAGCCTTCGTTACCATATTTTTCAATAGCTGCTGGGCTAATCATACAAACTAATGTTAATTTGTTAATAAATGGACTGTATGGTGTTGTTAATTTGAATATTACGGTGTAATCATCTGGTGTTTCGATGCTTTCAACACGCTTTGTTTGGACATCATCTTTTGTTACAACAAAATATCTTCTTATTCCAAGATTATTGTCTTCAACTAAAATACGATCAATATTTGCTTTTACTGCTGCTGCATTGAAATCAGTGCCATCATGGAATTTAACACCTTTACGTAAATGAAACGTATATGTAAGTGAATCGTCTGAAATTTCATAGCTTTCTGCTAATTGGCCGACAACATTCATATCATCATCAAACATTACTAAGTTTTCATACATAGCGCGTACTGCTGAAATAGATAATGTGTCACTTAAGTTCTGTGGATCTAGCGAACTGATGCTTGTTTCAACTGCTATTACTAAATCATTATCTGCAGACACAGCATCTGTACTTCCGGTTACTACTTCACCCGTCTCTTCTGTTACTGTTTCTGTTACTTCTTCTGTTACTGTTTCCGTAGGTTGACTATCATCTGTGCCTACCTCTGTAGTAGTTTTGTTGCTACTGCATCCTGCAAGTGATATCATCATTGTTCCTGTAAGAAGTAGTGTTAAGATCTTTTTGTTGATTTTCATAAATTTTCTCCTTTTCCTCTCTCTTTACATAATTTACCAATATTTGCGTATAAAAAAAAAGCACTTTCTATTATTTGCGTCTTTGCATCGTTGCATCTTGGATCTGCCCTCTGTTTTATTGCATGTCATAAAAAATACTTTTCTTTAAGTTGAGATTATTCTAACAGGTTTTGTCCTACTTGTCAATTGTTTTTTATTGTTTTTATAATTATTTATTATTGTTTACTCTTGTTTTGTTACCTTATGTCTGTTTTTAATAATTATTTGGTATTATTACCACATTGTCCACAGCTTGAACAATCTGAGCACATATGTTTTACTTTACTCAGATAGGCTTCAATTATAAATTTATTGTCATGAAGGTCGTATTCAGCTTTATTATTTATAATAATGCTATTTGCTTTAAACTCAATTGATAGTGGAATAAAGGAAATTTCCAGTCCATCAATATCTTTGTTCTGCTCCGGTGAATAAATACTAGCGACATTTTCTTTGTTATAAACAATCACTTTTGAGGATGAAGAGATTAATGATTTTAGTTTTCCTTCTGGAGTAAATATTAATGAGTTTTTATCACCACATATGCCATTCGCATTCATATCATACGCAGTAATAACCCCTATTGGGGTCTGTACTTCGATAGAACGAGCGGGTTCTATGGACTGAAGTCCTCCATCCGAATATAACGATAACCCTATTCTTGTTGGACATTCCCCTAATGGAGTATGAATAATAATTTCTTCTTTGGGCCATAGTGTGAAATCCTTTATGTTTCCATCTTCATAAAAACTAATTGCTATTATTTTAGTTTTGAAATGTCCAAAGGGGAATTCAAAAGACATCTCCTCTGCCAGCTGATACTCATCATTTTCTTCCCAATAAGCGGACAACTGTCCATTCAGCGGAAATAAACGTTTAATGGCTCCACTTTCGTAGAAGGTAATGAGTTCAGCAGACATAACCCCAAGGGGAGTTTCGATATCTGTCTTGCTATTTAAAGATATTCTTCGAAGAGATCCATTCTCGTAAAAGGTAAGGCAATAATTGTTCTTCTTCCTCTGGTTTAAAAAATCATATTGAGGAATCAACTTGCCATAAGTAGTAGCTAGTTCTACCCTGTCGTTTAGTACACATTCCATTAAATTACCATTTTTGTGAAGTGCATATTCACTTATTCCATGTAACACAGCATATTTTGTTGTATAAATTTTCATACTCTTTTCACTTCGCTTTCTTCCTTATTTTTATTAATCTAAAAAAAAGCGCTTTCCTCTCGTAAGGAAAACGCTTTTGTTTGTCTACTTCTGCTTTTTAATTATATGCCTATTATAGCATCTAAGATTCTTTATATCTATGTTTATAATCTACAATAATTGTAGATTATTTCAACATTATTTCTCGATTCATATAATAATTACATTATTGAAGCCCCATCTTTTGTCTTTTCTTAATAATATGGGCTTCAATATCATTTGCTACTTGAATCGGATCATCTCCTAATGCAACTTTTCCTCCAGTTATTCCTTCTACATCTTGTGTTAATAGTTTTACAAGATCTGGTGCACCGGTAATGAACGGAGTTGGAGAAAGATGGGTATATGCTCCATAGGCTACTGCAAAAACACCATCAATAGTTGCTTTTTGTTCCATCCACTCTGGTGCAGTTACTGCTATCGGTAGATCCGATATATCCACATCCAGATGATCGGCAAGTGCAGTTACGAGCATTGAGATTCTGCCTGTATCGGTACAGGTACCAAAACTTAATACCGGTGGGATTCCCAGTGCTTTACATACTCCTTTTAATCCATCCCCGGCCTGATTAATTGCGTCTAAATTACACATACCAGCTACTTCTAATCCATGGTTACCACAACCGCCGGCTACTACTAATATATCTTTTTTAATTAATTCTTTGGTTAAATTAATTGTATTCCAATCCTGCGGGCCATTTCTCAATGTAGAGCAATTAGCCAAGGCTACAATTCCTTTTATTTGTCCTTTTGCTATTACATCAACTAAATTATTCAGATCATTACCAATTGCTTTCATCACTGCTTCTGTTGAAAAACCTGCTATCGCTTTTTGCTTATGCTGTGGAACCATTGGCTTTATATTATCATGTCTTTTCTTAAAGTTTTCTATTGCTATATTAATACACTGATCTGCCATCTCTGCAGCTTTTGCTGGATAATATGGCATCTCATGTTCTACTCCCGGTACACCAATAATTGTACTGACGCTGATAAGTGCAACTTGATATTTTTCTGCATACTGATCAATTGCTGGTGGAGAACAGTTTTCTTCCATAACAAATGCATCAACTGTACCTGTTGCTAAAAATGGTTCAATCGACAACCAGTTGCCCATTAGGCCAACAAATACATCATCAACTTCGAATCGTTGCAATAACTCTTGTCCGGTTTCAATGGAACCTACAATATGAATACCTTTCGCTCCAACTTTTTTCGCCATATCCTGATATTCTTGTTTCTTAGCTTTTTGCAAGGTTGCTACGCCAATCCATGGTTGATGACCATTAAAAGCGATATTCACATATTCAGGATCCATTATACCCATATCTACATCTACTTCATGAGGCATAGGAGTTCCAAATAGGATATCTTGGGTCATCTCTAAACCAATCTGGGCAGTATAAATCGTAGACAGCCCTAACCGTAGAGCCTTTTTCGCTAAAGAAACATAATCGCCATCTACGTTAGTGAGACAACTTGCAATACTATTCTCGATTTCATGTTGAATCCCGGAAGGAGATATATGCAGATCATGCCATAATGGTTTCCGCTTCTTAGGTGCAAAAACCTCTACCATAATACTTTTTTGATCTGGGTTAACTTTCATCTCTTTATCAAGAAAATCTGCTAATTGTATAGCCATTTGATTTGTGTCTTGATTCGTATCGATTCCTGTTTTCTCACACATCCATTTTAACTTGTTAACATCCGTAATCTGGAAAGTAGTTTTTCCTTCTCCTGTTGCTTTCAAAGTACGAAAAGCCTCATAAGCATGATGGGCATAGGTAGCTGCACCCATGATATTTCTCATAAGTAAATTTCTCATAGCCATGGCATCTGGGCCGATACCACAGACACCTTTTTCTGCACCTGCTTTTTCGCTGATTCTACAAGGTCCTTGAGTACATAACTGACAGCTAAGGCCTTGTAGACAATATTTACAGCGAATTTTTTCCTGTTCATTCCATCTGGAAAATACGCTGGATAAACCATCATCTCTTATTCTTACTAACATCTCTTCTACTGAATCATGATAGCTTACACGACCTTCTGTTTTTTCTAAAATAGTTTCTGACATATTAACCTCCATATATACAATTATTCAATTCGTAATATGCCCATATTCTAGTAATAAAATTCCATTCTAAAAAAACTCCTGATATCGTAAAATGATTATCAAGAGTTTATATATTATGATATAATTTTCTTTATTATTACGGGCATTAATCCAGATATTTTCTCTCTAGTTCATTAACGATTTCAATATAATGAATCTGTGTACCCTGTCTAGTAGCCTCTTCTTCAAAAGATTCTGTTTGCTTATTAACACGGTCTAACACTTCCGGTGCAAGCTGCTTTGCAGCAAAGGTATAGACTACTGCATCCTCTTTACCGATGTGTCTGGTTAAGTGATTCGCATAACCGATTGCGTTCGCTATAACATCCAATCTACTTTCTTCATCTCCCGACTTCGTGCGTTCGAGAGCTTCTTTTAATTCACTAATAAATAGTCTGCCCCAGTCATGCTCAACTAGCATCCCATGGGTAACCAAGTTTGTTCCCATTCTGCCTAAGTTGTCCACCATTTCTTTAAACAGGAACTTTTCTTCTTTCCCATGATGATGAACGTCAGCATAATTTCTGATAAAATCTATCATTTTATCAAAATCTTCATAACAGATTTCTTCCCCTGATAATATCTTGCTGCAGGCTTTTCTTACAACCGCAAGCATTCTGATAATATATTTGTGTTCTTCCACCATTAATTCGATACTATTCATTTACACCACTCCTATTTATCATATTAGTATTTTCATCTACCTTTATATATACTAGAGAAGTTTCCATTAAGAATCCTCTGATAAATGCTTCCCTTAAGGAATAATAGATGTTGATGTCACCACCCAATTCATCCCAGTAATTCTTGTGGACACAGTTATTTCTTCTCCAAATTACTTTTTCTTCGCTCTCTTCAATTATGGTATTAGCATGATCACAAGGCATTCCATCTAGCAAGCTGTCACTAATTATTTTATAGGCTTCTTTTGCATTATTTATAGTTACAGTTGAAGATTTATCTTTTCCCTTTTCCTGAAATATTAATTCGATTTTTTGTAGTATATCAGGATTTTTTTTAGTAAGAGATGTCACAGTATATGCTAGTTTATATTCTGCCTGAGTTACACGGTACTGTAACCATCCATGGATATTACCCTCATCAATAACCTCCTCTAAAGGTCTTGATTCTGACACCTCATATTTTATATCTAATTCCTCTCTTAATCCTGGTGCAAAGTCTTTGCTTAGCGTTAAGATTTCTTCCACGATACCCTGTTGTATCTGTATTTTATTATACAGCCAAAAATGAATTGGTCCTAAAAATGCGCTCATATCTTACCTCCTGTTATTATAGTTATATCCTTATTATAACTACTCTTTCTCATTTCATGTGTAGCTATAGCTACATACTATGCAATAAAAGTGTGATATACTTTCTGTAGAGTAGTTAATATTATTAATTCACAGAATAAAAGGAGGTTATTTTATGCAAATAATAAATAAAGATATGGTTATCGGTGAAATATTACAAATTAATAGTGGACTTGTCCCTATTTTACTTGATTCCGGCATGCACTGTCTTGGGTGCCCATCATCACAGATGGAATCCTTAGAAGATGCTTGTATGGTTCATGGTATCAGCGTTGATGTTCTAGTAGATAAGCTTAATCAATGTCTTTCCGCTTCTATTGCAGAATAAATACTAAGCTTTAACAAAATATCCATATAAGGCAGCAATGATTACAGAGCAGTAATCATTGCTGCTTTTTAATTCTTTTATTAATTGTAGGGTGTCATAAGCCCAATTTAGGTTGTGAAATGAATAGAGGGGCATATATATTCATTTTGTCTACCGCGGATGCTTTAGCTTCCGTGCCTTCACGGCGGCATGTCCTTTGTAGAGCCTCAAAGATATGAAAAACATCGCAGCTGCTCTGTTTTTCACTGAGTCTCTAGTCGGACATAAACAGCCTTGTCAGTCGGTTTACGACAAAACGAATATATATACCCCTCTATTCATTATTTCAGTTTTGAAGGGCTTATGACACGCGAACCTTACATATTTATAATGAATTATCGATCTTGATATTTATATTACTGTTATATCATTGATTTCAAAATGGGATTTTAATATATTAAAGGATGTGTTATAGTAAATATAGCTACAAGTACCAATGAAACTTATAGAACTTATAAATATAATAAAATTATTCGTTTTCTTATTAGAAAGGAGGTGCACGGGTGGAACAATTCTATCCTATATTATCGAAATGTCCATTATTCAACAGTATTAAGGAAGCTGATTATAAAACTTTATTTCCCTGTATCAATTGCCATACAAAAAGTTTTAGTAATAATGAATATGTTTTTTTTGCAGGAGATGAAATCAACTATATTGGAATCGTGCTATCTGGATCAATCGAAATTCTGAAAGAAAATCCTTCTGGAGACAGACACATTATGGATTTCTTAGGACCTTCCAATATTTTTGCAGAAGGTATCGTCTGTACAGCTGAACGCATCGCTCCCGTAACCATCCGAGTTAAGGAGGATTCTAAAATTTTATTCATTCCTTATGAACGAATCGTTAAGAGTTGCAGTAATTCCTGTGCTTTCCATTTTCAGCTTATTAAAAATATGATGATGATTCTAGGTGAAAAAAATTTTAATCTGAATCATAAAATTGAATTGCTTATGTTAAAAGGTATGAGAGAAAAGTTAGCTACTTATCTTCTAAATGAAACACAGGGGCAAAACAGCCTTACCTTTCAAATTATACCAAACAGAAATGAATTAGCAGAGTATCTCAATGTTTCCCGTACCTCCATGTGCCGGGAACTAGCTAGAATGAAAGAACTTGGGATATTGGATTATTATCAGAATTCTTTTAAAATATTATCGCTTGATGCATTAAAGAGTTGTTTGATTAGATGATGATAACTACTGGGTTAGAAATATCCGGTCTGGGTTTTGGTGCTATGCGCTTACCTACCACTGAGAAAAATGGTGTAACTGTAATCAATGAAGAAGAAGCAATCGCAATGATCCGCCACTCCATAGATCAAGGAGTCAATTATGTTGATACCGCATACCCGTATCATAATGAGCAAAGTGAAATCATTGTAGGAAAAGCGCTAAAAGATGGCTATCGCGAGAAAACATTCTTAGCTTCAAAAAACCCTGTATGGAAGATTCAAAAAGAAGAAGATTTTGAACTTCTCCTCAATGAACAATTAGAGAAACTTCAGGTGGATTGTATTGATTTCTACTTATTACATGCAATTGGAAGGGATCGATTTGAAAATATTATACTTAAATATAATCTAATTGAACAGATGGAAAAGGCAAAAGCTGATGGAAAAATTAAGTACATAGGCTTCTCTTTCCATGATGCCGCAGATGCATTTATCGAGATTATTGACAGTTATGATCATTGGGATTTCTGCCAGATTCAGTTTAATTATATCGACACTGATCATCAAGCTTGTGTGGAAGGTTTAGAATATGCAGCTAAGAAAGGTATTCCAGTTATTGTTATGGAACCACTTCTTGGAGGTAAATTAGCAAATCCACCAAAAAATGTAGCAAAATTATTAGATTCCAGTAAAACTCCAGTTGAGTGGGCTCTCGATTTTATTTGGGATAGGTCAGAAGTAGCTCTGTTACTCAGTGGTATCAGTATACCTGAACAAGTTAAGGATAATCTAATCTATGCAGATCGTGCTTCCATCGGAATGCTGACACAGCAAGATAAAGATATACTAAAGAAAGCAAAAAAAACATATGATACTATGGCTTTAGTAAGCTGTACCAAATGTAGATACTGTATGCCTTGCCCCAACGGATTAAATATCATTAAATTATATAGAAAAACCTACAACTTTATTCACTAACTAGAAGATGTAGGTTTTTTCTTCTTATCGTCAATACAATATAATATGCATATATTTAATTTTTTTCATATAATATAATAATGAAGATTAAAGTTAGGTATTGGTGAGTTCATGAATGCCGAAGAAAGAAATCGAATAATTAGCAATGATTATGCTGATTTTATGGTAGAAATTGGGATCAAATCCAATAATTATAATGTGTTTCCAAACAATATTTTAAATTTAATTGACCACCAATATGCAGTCGCACATATTCCTGTGGATAATATGACATCAAATAGTATATACAAATTTGGTTATACTGCCATACCCTCCTGCTATGGATTATTATCTTCAATTGATTCTTATCCATCTTCTGAAATTAGCAATTCTTGCTTATTACCAGATTTTGAACTAAGAGGTCAAGGAGTATTAGTTGGATTTGTGGATACAGGAATTGATTATAGGAATGATGTTTTTAAATATGAAAATAATACCTCCAGAATTGTATCGATATGGGATCAGACAATTAACAGTGAAAATTATCCCAAAGGTTACAATTATGGGACTGAATACAGTCAGGAGCAAATAAATCTTGCACTACAAAATGTAGATCCTTTATCTGTTGTATCAAGTGAGGATGATATTGGCCACGGGACCATGTTAGCCGGAATATCGGCTGGTTTACATGATGTTGAAGGTGGTTATGCGGGTATAGCACCAGATGTTAATCTTGTTGTTGTTAAATTGAAAACCGCAAAACCCTATTTAAAGGATTTCTATTCTATCCCTTCAGAATCAATATGTTATCAAGAAAATGATATCATGTTTGGCGTAAGATATCTAGTAGAAGTTGCAAAACGATTAAAGAGACCAATTGCCATTTGTATCGGACTTGGTACATCCTTAGGCGATCATGGTGGCTCTAATATGTTATGCCATTATTTATCAGTTGTTGGTCAAGCTGCGGGCACAGCTATCGTAGTGGCAGCTGGGAATGAGGGAAACCGGGGGCATCATTATTATGGAGAAATAAATCCTTTCATAGGATATGATGATGTAAAACTTAATGTAGCTGATAATGATAAAGGTTTTACTATGGAATTATGGGGAAAGGCTCCTACCGGTTTTACAATCGAAATATTTGCTCCCTCTGGTGAATTTGTCTCCCGTATCCCTACAAAGATTGGTCAAAAAGAAACCTTAATGCTCTACTATGAAGATACTAGTATTATTGTGGACAATCAAATAAAGAAACCAAATGTTGGTGTCCAACTTTTTATATTCCGTTTTAAAAATCCAATGGCTGGTATTTGGAAATTTAGAGTAGTAGGCCATACTAATTTGCCATTTACTTTTCATATTTGGTTGCCTATAGAAAATTTTATGGCGAATGGTACCTTTTTTATAAACCCTAACGAAAATACAACAATTACATTACCAGGAAATCAAAAACGGTTGATAACTGTCACCACATACAATCATTTAAACCAATGCTTATACTATAACTCTAGTAATGGTTTTTCTTTGTCAAATGAAATCAAACCGGATTTTGCTGCCCCGGGTGTAGATCTAAATTGTCCTACTATCAATAATGAATTTGTAAGAGGTACTGGAAGTAGTTTCGCTGCTGCCTATACCACTGGAGTAACAGCTTTATTTTTAGAATGGGGTATACTAAAAGGATATCTAACATCGATTAACAGTCTTCAGATTAAATGGATATTAAACCGCGCTGCAAAAAGAGATCCAAACCTTATTTATCCAAATCAAAATTGGGGATATGGTATTCTAGATACGAAGAAGGCATTTGATTTATTAAATCTATATTTTGAATATTACGATGCTGATAATAACAATATGACTCCGTCTTCATGATAATAGGAGCAGCTTCCGCTGCTCCCTAAATATATCTCTATTATATTATTTAATAACAATATTAACAATCTTCCCTGGAACATAGATTTCTTTTACAATGGTGCCAGTTAACTTATCAGTAACTGCCTCTTTTGCCTTGGCAATTATAAGATCTTTCGCATCATCGGCTCCAACCATAACCACAACCTTAGTTTTGCCATTAACCTGAACTGCAATCTCGATTTCGCTATCCTTCATCTTCTCTTCATCGTGTTCAGGCCATTTTTCAACAAATACACTACCAGAATGTCCAAGTTGTGACCATAATTCTTCGGATACATGAGGAATAAATGGTGCTAACAGTATAATAGCAGTTTCGAGGGTATCTTTGTCAATTCCTCCCTCCTTCTTAGCAAACTCAATCAACTTGTTATTATATTCCATGAATCCACTAACAACAGTATTGAGGTTGAAAGACTCTAAACGAGAGGTAATGTCATAAATCATCCGATGTCTTACCTTTATCATTTCTTCGGTAGCCTTTACCTGCTTATCTTTATTCTCCATAACAAGATTCCAGAAACGATTGATAAAGCGATATACTCCATCCATTCCCCTGTCATCCCATTCAGAATCTAAATCAGGTGGTCCTACAAATAATTCATAAAGTCTTAAGGAGTCACATCCATAATCATTTACCAGTTCATCCGGTGATACCACATTGCCTTTGGATTTACTCATCTTAGCACCATTTTTACCAATCATTCCTTGATTGAATAATCTTGTAAATGGTTCGTCAAAATCTATAACTCCAATATCACTTAAGAATTTAGTATAGAATCTTGAATAAAGTAAATGCAACACTGCATGTTCAACACCACCAATGTACATATCTACCGGTAAATATTTCTCTGCTTTTTCTTTTGAAACTAATTCATTCTTATTCTTACTATCCACATATCTTAAGAAATACCAAGAAGATCCTGCCCACTGAGGCATAGTATTGGTTTCTCTCTTAGCTGGTCCACCACAAACAGGACATGTAGTATTCACCCACTCGTGTATATCTGCTAATGGAGATTCTCCGGTTCCGGTAGGTTGATAACGCTCTACCTCCGGCAATAATAATGGAAGTTGATCTTCTGGTATTGGTACTGCGCCGCAATGCTCACAATGTATAATAGGAATTGGCTCGCCCCAATAACGTTGTCTTGAGAATACCCAGTCACGCAATTTATAATTAGTAGTCTTTTTACCTATGCCTCTTGTTTCCAATCTTCCAGGCACATCACGTTTTGCATCCGCTGAATTCATACCATTGAATTCTCCAGAATTAATCATGATACCGGTCTCAGTATAAGCTTCTGTTAAGTCTTGATTCTCTATACCATCTTTCGCAATAACTTGAATAATCGGAATGCCAAATTTCTTAGCGAATTCAAAATCTCTGTCATCATGAGCAGGTACGCACATAATAGCACCAGTACCATAATCAGCCAATACATAATCTGAAATCCAAATTGGTACCAATTCTTGATTCAATGGATTTATTGCATAACTTCCAGAAAATACACCGGTCTTCTCTTTATCTTGTAATCTATCAACAGAGGATCTCATAGATGATTTGAAGATATATTCTTCTACCTCTGCCTTCTGCTCTTTTGTGGCAAGTTCTTTTGCTAATTCATGCTCTGGAGCTAAAACCATAAAGGTAGCTCCATACAGAGTATCCGGTCTGGTAGTATATACCTTAATTGTCTTATCAGAATTATCGACAGAAAAATCAACCTCCGCTCCATAACTCTTACCAATCCAATCTGATTGCATCTTCTTAACTTTATCTGGCCATTCCAATTTATCTAAATCTTCTAATAAACGATCTGCATATGCTGTTATTTTTAGCATCCATTGTCTCAAGTTTTTCTTCGTTACAGGCTCGCCACATCGTTCACAACAACCATTTACAACTTCTTCATTCGCTAATCCGGTCTTACAGGAAGGGCACCAGTTAATTGGCATCTGCTTCTCATATGCAAGGCCAGCTTTAAACATCTTAACAAAGATCCACTGAGTCCATTTATAGAAATCCGGATCAGTTGTATTTACTTCCATATCCCAGTCATAGATAGCTGCTATCTCATTGATTTGTCTCTTAATATTAGAAACATTTTCAGCAGTGGATTTGCTTGGGTGAACACCCATCTTAATAGCATAATTTTCAGCAGGAAGTCCAAAAGCATCCCAGCCCATTGGATGAATAATATAATATCCTTTTAATATCTTGTATCTGCTCCACACGTCACTAATAACATAACCTCTCCAATGTCCTACATGAAGACCACTGCCTGATGGATAGGGAAACATATCTAAGCAGTAATATTTAGGTTTTGAACCGTCATTCACATTGACCGGTTTTGCTTCCCAGTTTTTACGCCACTTTTTTTCAATCTCTTTGTGATTATAATTTGTAGCCATATTTGATTCCTCCTATTTAAACAACATCGTCCGGCAAGCCGAACATCTTATATTAAAAAAAACCTCTTCGCCTCTATAAAATAGAGACGGAAAGGTTAAATTCCGTGGTACCACTCTAATTCACTTTATCTTCTTAACTTGTCACAATAATAATGATAGCGACTCCGATAAAATGCACTTGTTGTTTCTATAACGGGAATACCCGCCTCAACCTACGATTGTGCTTATGGCACCTTTTCAATTGAGGAACTCCAAGGCGAGTTGGGAGATAGTCACTGCTGTCTTGCACCGTCCGACAGCTCTCTAAATGTGCATTTTCTCTTAATACTCCTTATCATAGCATCTATCAATATAACATTAAGTTATATTTTATATCAAGCTGCTAGTATTTGTCAAGATATATGATAAAGTAATTTTATTTCTCATCTGTATTTTCTTCCATTTTATCGTCTGTATTTTCTTCTGTTTTATCATTCGGATTTTCTACTGCATTTTCAGTTGCATCCATATCAGTATTTTCTTCAATATTTTTAGCAGCATCTACATTGTCTAATACTGTAGGTTCTTCCTCGACTATAAAATAGGATGCTACAGATATGGTATATCCTGTTTCATCAGGAATAGAATAAGTTACAATATATTCTTCACCTACATAACTACTAATCTTAAAAGTAATTTTGTCTGTGCAATCTCCCTCGCTATTTGATGCAGTGATACCTTGTTTTACATACTCTTTCGTTATCTCTGTTCCATAAGGAACCTTAAGATGATTGGAAACTCCATCAATTCTTGTATCTCCATAATATGTAAATTGTACTGTTTCACTTGTACTATTACCTACCTCATCTGCCACTTCATATTTAACAAGATAAGCATAATCAAACTTTGCTTTTACGGTAACTTTTACTTGACTGATACTTAACGCTGAATGGTCATCTTTTACATAAACATCTTCTAAAGCTAATTTTTTAATTCCTTCTTTGCCGGATTCCAACTGTTTTAATGTAAGTTCTTTGTGAGATATACCATCAAGTATTGGTGCAGTTGTATCTATAGCTACAGTGATTTCAGCTGTTCCTGTTAAATCATTCTGACCAATAATACTATATTCTATTGAGTAAGTATCTTCAGTTGCTTTCACGATATTGACTTCTATATCGTCTTGGTCTAACTCCATTGCCGACAAATATGCTTTCACACCTTTTAAGGCAAATTCTCGATCCACAACGGTGTCACTACTTATACTACGATTTACTGTACCTTCAAATCTAGGTTTCTCTAAACATTCTGCCACAGTAATCGTCACTGTTTTTTTCATTTTTCTACCGATTGCATCCGTTATTAAATACTTAATCTTATATTTACCGGGAGTAAAAATATCCACATCACCGTCAATTTTTAACTTAGAAGATATATCCGTTCCCGTCGAAGAGGTAGCTTTCACACCTTTCTTTAAGTCGATCTCTTTACCCCAATCAATTGTTTGATTCGTAACACCTTTAATTGTAGGAGTATTGTCATTATACGGATTTTTCACACTAGGATCCGTTGGGTCCCATCCGGTACCTTCTTTTAATAATAATGTTTCTGGTTTACCTAAAGGTCCAGGAATCTTATCACTATAGATTTCTACAGTAGTCCCAACCAAGCAATTATCATAAATCCATTTTGCATCTGCAACTGTAAGCCTAACACAACCATGAGAGGCAGAAGTTCCAAGCTTATTATACTGTTTTGCTGAAAGAGTCGTTTCATCCATTTCGTAGTACCATACGGAATGAAATAAGATTCCTCTTGTTATACGAGTTGAGTATTGCCCCCAAACATCCCCCATCAGTAGTTTCCATCTGTATTTTGCAAGTGTATCATATATACCAATTGGAGTATCCATCCCTGTTGAACAAGTCATAGCTTTAATTGGTATTGTATATTCTCCCTTTTTATCCTTTTCGTATATTGTAACACAATTCTGTAGTTTATTTACCTTAATATAATAAGGTGATTTTTCTTTTGCAGATGCCGTTAATTTGACAACTGATAGGCCAAAAAATAGGCAACTGATACAAAGTATCAATGTAATTAGTACTTTGTTTTTTTTCAAAATCCGAATCATTCGTTCTCTCCTTATTCCTTTATTAACATAAACGTCTTAATCACCAGACATCTTTGCTTAAATCATATTCATGAAAATTTTACCATACCGAAACAGCATATTAAACGAATGTGTTAATCTTGTGTCAAAAATATTTCAAATATATTACGAAGCAAATTGACTATGGTACAAGGTATAATAAAATCCTTTTTTCGCCAAAAGTTCCTCATGATTACCCTGTTCTACAATATCGCCATGCTGCAAAACCAGAATCGTATCTGCCTCTTTAATCGTAGATAAACGATGGGCAATCACAAAACTTGTTCTACCCTTCATCATTTTTGTAAATGCTTTTTGTATATTAATTTCTGTTCGAGTATCAATACTACTTGTAGCTTCATCTAAAACCAACATCGGTGGGTCAATAATCATTACTCTGGCAATTGTTAAAAGCTGTTTTTGACCTTGAGATAAGTTTCCGCCGTCTTCATCTATCCTAGTGTCATAACCTTCTGGAAGGTGTCCAATAAAGCTATGGGCTTTGGCTGCTTTTGCGGCTTCCATGATTTCATTTCTTGTTGCATCCGGTTTACCATAAGCAATATTCTCAGCAATAGTTCCGGAGAATAACCAGCTGTCTTGCAAAACCATACCAATTGACCTTCTAAGACTATCTCGATTAATATGATAGATATCCTTGCCATCGATTCTAATCTGGCCGGAATTTACATCATAGAAACGAAGTAACAGATTCACTAATGTAGTTTTTCCCGAACCGGTGGGTCCTACAATTGCAATCATATTTCCCTTTGCAACCTCCAGATTCAAGTTCGAAATCAACGGTACTTGAGGTCTATAGGAAAAACTAACATTTTGAAAGGATACATTTCCTTCACAATTCTTTAAATCTTCTTCTGGGGTAAAAATAGTGCTCTCCGATTCTTCATCCATTAATGCGAATATTCTTTCTGCTGAAGCAAATGCTGATTGTATCTGAGAAGTAATGGATGTAATTTCATTAATAGGCTTAGCAAATTGATTGGAATATGTTAAAAAACTTGCTATATTACCAATAGTTAACTGACCTGCTATTCCCATAAAGGCACCAATTACAGTAACTGATACATAGGCAATATTATTGACCAAACGGGTAGTTGGATTGGTCAAAGAGGAATACCATTGGGCTTTCTGACCTGCTTTATATAATTTTTCATTAATTTCCTTAAATCGTTCCAATGAACTATACTCATAACCAAATGCCTTCACTATCTTTTGATTTCCAATAATCTCTTCTACATAGCCATTTAACTCGCCAACATTCTTAGATTGTTCAGCAAACATTCTCTTAGAATGTTTTGCTATAAAAGATGCTATGAAGAAGCATATAGGTGTAATCAGTACTACAGCCAGAGTAATTACCGGGCTAATTGTCAGCATAAATAGAAAGCATCCAATAATAATAACTACAGCTGACATTACTTGCGTAATTCCTTGGAAAAGCCCATCAGAAATAGCATCTATATCATTGGTTAATCTACTGATTATATCACCATGTGCAGTACCATCAAAATATTTAAGAGGTAACGTATTTAATTTGTAAAATGCATCCTTTCGAATATCATGAATCGTATTATTAGCCGCAATGTTACTTACTACTGACATAAGCCACTGGAATATACTACTGAATACATAGATAACTAGCAGTGTAATAATAATCTTTATTAATCCTTGAAAATCAACTTTGTTTACGCCAATTATTTTATCAATTGCTTTTCCTGTAAGTAATGGACTCAATATTAATAAGGTATTCCCTAATAGAGCACAAATAAATACTATTATCAGTTTTGCTTTGTATTTACCTACATAACTCCAGACTCTTTTTATCGTATTTTTCTTCATTAAAAGTTCCTCCATAACTTACAATGTTTTCATTTCTTGTGATTGACAGATTTCTCTATATACATTGCAGTTAGCATATAATTCATCATGTTTTCCAATTCCTGCTATCTCCCCTTCATTTAGAACAAGGATTTGATCCGCATTTTTTATAGTACTGGCTCTCTGAGATACAAGAAAAGTAGTCATACCTTGTGTGTGAAGTTTAATTGCTTTACGCAAAGCTGCATCTGTTGCAAAATCCAAGGCGTTAAAGCTATCATCTAGTATTAGTATTGCTGGTTTTCTAACTAAGGCTCTGGCAATGGTAATACGCTGTCTCTGACCTCCTGATACATTAACACCACCTCTGGAGATTCTGGTATCATATCCATCCGGTAATTGATTTATAAAATCAGAGGCTTGCGCGATATCAGCTGCCCTACGAACCTCTTCTTTCGTTGCATTCTCTTTACCCCAGCGTATATTCTGATCAATGGTTCCTGTAAATAACACGGTTTTCTGTGGTACAATACCGATTTTTTTTCTTAGTGTATCTAAGTCATACTTTCTTACATCTATGCCATCCACCAAGATACTTCCTTCCATAATATCATAAAACCTTGGTATTAAATTCACGATGGTAGATTTACCTGCACCAGTACCACCAATAATTCCGATGGTTTCACCTCGATTTACACGAAAAGAGATATGTTTGATATCGTAGTTGTCAGATTCTGATTGGTCATCATTTAAATTAATATCAGGTCTAGTACTTACTGCTTGGTAAGACATAGACACATCTTTAAATTCCACAACAACATTCTTTTCCCCCATTGTACTGATATCAGGGTCTCCCATTGTTTTTATGCCTAAATCAGCTTCTCCCTGAAAGCTAACAATACTTGCCTCTGTCTCAAACACTTCAATTAGTCTACCAGCTGAAGCATATGCTTTCGTAAAGATTACAACTAAGTTGGAGATTACAATTAAAGCAGCAAGAATCTGTGTTACATAACCTATAAATGCAATTACTTCACCAGTTGACATACTCCCGGTATTAACACGGACCCCGCCAAACCATATAATAGCGCCAATTGCAAAATTCATAACAAGATTAGTCAAGGGATTCAATAAAGCAGATACTTTTCCAACCTTAATTGCATTATCCGAATATTCATGATTACGAACTGCAAATTTTTCCTTCTCATAATCAATTCTGGCAAATGCACGAATTACTCTAACACCACTTAAATTTTCTCTTAATACTAAAGCTATCTGATCTAATTTTTTTTGAACGCCTCGATAGAGAGGAACTGTTTTCTTCATAGTTAAGAGAAGAATAAGAATAAAAATTGGAAGAACTATAACCATAATTATAGATAGCTTAATGTCTATAATAAAAGCCATCACCAATCCACCGATGCAAAGAAATGGTGCGCGAATAACTAATCGAATGAGCATTGCCACAGCAAGCTGCACTTGATTGACATCATTTGTAATTCTATTAATTAATGATGAGGTTCCAAATTTATCAAGTTCTGCATTAGAGAAAGTCTCTATGTGTTCAAACATAGCATTACGAATATCTGTACCTGCACCCTGTGATACAAGAGAAGCACTATATTGACAGATTAAAGCACAACATACACCAATAATTGCTGTAGCTAACATAATGCCACCCATCATAATAATATAACGTTTATCCCCTTTGGTTATGCCATAATCAATCACTTTTGCCATGAAAAATGGCAGTAATAATTCTAAAATTGCTTCAAAAAGTTTAAAAGTTGGTCCAATTATCAAAAGTGTTCTATAGGGTTTTAAAAAATGAGTTAATTTATTCATATGATAAACCTCGAATTATATTTATTTTTGTAAAACAGTAAAAATCCCAATTGTCCTACATTATAACATTCTTTCTAACATTTGTTAATAGTGAAAGTTAATCATGATTATAAGTAAATGTTAATATATTGTATTAAATTGTTCGTAACTAGGAGGCTTAATGAGCTATTTTACCAATTTAATTTATGAATATGGAATACTGGCTATGTTTATCATTATCTTAATAGAATATGCCTGCTTTCCCATCTCAAGTGAAATTGTTCTGCCCTTTTCAGGCGCTGTTGCTTCTTTACAACATGTAAATTACTTTGTCATTCTTCTACTTAGTGTAGTGGCAGGCTTGATTGGTACCAGTTTTTGCTATGGCATAGGAAGATATGGTGGAAGTGCACTAATAGATAAAATTATTAAAAAATTTCCGAAAACCCAAAAAGGAATTCTTTCCTCCCAAACAAAATTTCAGCAATATGGAAGTATTGCTGTTTGCTTTGGAAGACTAATTCCTATTTGCCGTACTTATATTGCTTTTATAGCCGGAGCTGCGGGTCAAAGTCCCCTAATATTTTTGGGTTCATCCTTCTTTGGTATTACCCTTTGGAATGCAATACTAATCGGATTAGGATATCTACTCCGTGAAAATTGGGCTCAGGTTGGACTATATTATACTAGGTACAAAGATATTCTTATGCCCTTGCTTATATTTATTGGATTGGTAATACTAGTTAAGGTAAGAAAAAAGAAATAATTAATTACTGTATTACAGATTTATACTTCCATTTGCCAGAAAAATATCTAATACATCCCACAATCGAGGTCACAAACCAGGTCAAACCGGTTGCCCACCATATTCCACGGTAACCGAATCTAGCCGACAATAAAGTAGCAAACAATACTCTACATACAATCTCTGTAAGTCCCATAAACATAGGAATCTTCACGTCACCTGCTCCACTCAGCAGATTCCTAGTTACAAATATCATACCCACAAAAACATAAAAAAAGCAAGTTACACGTAATGCTTCAATTCCTATTTTCATAACATCTAAATCATCAGCTGATGTAAATAAATCCATAATATATTTTCCACCAAAGTATATTATGGGAAACATCATAACGCTAAAGATAATAATAATCTTAGAAGATGCTACGAATCCTTTTTTTACTCTATTAATACTACCAGCCCCTATATTTTGACCGGTAAAGGTTGCTACTGCCACTCCAAGAGACATCCCTGGCTGAAGTATCAGCTGTTCAATTCTATTGGCTGCTGTAGCCGCTGCAATGATTGTATCTCCATAGCTGTTAATAACTGATTGCATGGCCATAGTAGAACAGGATACAAACGAATTCTGTAATGCTACAGGAAAACCAAGTGCTAAACATTTCTTAAATATCTGTTTGTCAGGGCGAAAATCCGTTAATGGCATACGCAGAATATTAACCTTTGCTAATGCATATGTAATACAGCCTATGGCTGCAAACACTTGGGAAATAACCGTAGCAATTGCAACTCCTGCCACACCCATATGAAATATAATAACGAATACTAAATCAAGAACAATGTTTATCAAACATGCAATTATAAGAAAAAACAAAGGAGTTTTTGAGTCACCTAAGGCTCTCAGTATCGAAGCAATTCCATTATACGCACCTACTCCTATAATGCCAATACAGCATATCTTCATATATATTTCTGATTGATCAATTATATTGGGTGGTGTATTCAGTAACTCCAATAAATATCGGCTTGATAAGAAACCTATAATACCCATAATAACAGATGCACCTAATATAGTATAAGCCGCCGTAGCAAAGCTTTTTTTAACATTATCTTCATCCTTTGCACCAAAAAACTGTGAAATAACAATAGAAACACCTGCGGCTAAGCCTAAAGACAATGCAAATATTAAGAAGTTTAGTGATCCGGTAGCACCAACAGCAGCTAATGCATCTTTGCCTTCATAATTTCCTACAACGATTGCATCCACCGTATTATATAACTGTTGAAACAGATTCCCAATTAACATGGGAATGGAAAATTTAAGTATAAGCTGTGTGGGATTTCCTGTTGTCATATCATTCGTTAAATTCTTAGTCATATTCGACTCCAATCTTCCCGCCGAAACGGATATTGCTTTCTTCTGCACTGTATTATACAACATACGTTTCATATGTAAATGTTTTATTCTATCTTCTTTATGTATATTTTCTAATTATCCTTCCTGCAAGGCATGAAAAACATTTCTTAATTTGGCACTAGCCTCATATAATTACTAAGACATACATGAAGTATATGAATTGCATATATGTAAAAAATAAGGCTGTTCTATCCAGAAAAGAGGTTAAATTGATGAATTGGCATAGTATTACCAAAGATGAAGCAGTAAAAATACTGCAAAGTTCGATTGACTGTGGTTTAACAAAAAAAGAAATAATAAAAAGGCAAAAAAAATATGGACTTAATATATTAGAAGCGAAAAAGAAAAAAAGTATTATTATAAGATTCTTTAATCAGTTTGCTGATTTTATGATAATAACTTTAATTTGCGCTGCAATCGTATCATTTTTAGTATCTCTTCTCCATGGTAAATTAGATTTTGTCGACCCCATTATTATACTGTTAATTATCACATTAAATGCAGTTCTAGGTGTTTTGCAAGAAAGTAAAGCCGAAAAATCGTTGGAAGCATTACAGAAAATGTCAGCACCTACTGCCCTTGTGCTACGTGATCATACTATCACTACGGTAGATGCAAAAGAATTGGTTCCGGGTGATATCATTTATCTAGAAACCGGTCACTTTGTTCCTGCTGATGCAAGACTACTTTCTGCTGTTAATTTAAGAATTGATGAAGCCTCACTTACTGGAGAATCCCACCCAGTTGAAAAAGAGGCTAATATTACATTAAGTGAAGATACTCTCCTTGCAGACCGACATAATATGATTATGGCTACGGGTATTGTAACTTATGGTAGAGGAACTGCAATCATAACTGCTACTGGTATGTCTACCGAAGTGGGTCATATTGCCAAACTTATTATGGAAGATGATACTCCTATGACACCTCTTCAAAAAAGGTTGGCTAATACCGGAAAAGTACTAGGCATTGCGGCTTTGCTCATCTGCATCGTTATCTTTTTATTGGGTATCCTGAAAAACCGACCGGTATTTGATATGTTTATGACTTCCGTTAGCCTAGCTGTTGCTGCGATACCGGAGGGTCTTCCGGCAATTGTTACCATTATGCTTTCCTTAGGTGTGCAGCGTATGGCAAAAAAGAACGCTGTGATTCGTAAACTTCCTGCGGTAGAAACCTTAGGAAGTGCTACCGTAATATGCTCCGATAAAACAGGTACTTTGACGCAGAATAAAATGACTGTAACTGAATTGGCTTCCATTCAAGGCAAAGAATTACCGGATAGTGTCAATAGTCAGTTTCTTCTTACTCTTGCTTCACTTTGTAATGATTCAATTTTACAAATTACTGATAAAGGTAAAAAGTCATCTATGACAGTTACTGGTGAACCAACTGAAAAAGCTTTTGTATTAGCGGCCTACCAATTAGGAATATTAAAACCAAAGCTAGACTTAAGCAATCCCAGAATATATGAAATTCCATTTGATTCTGCAAGAAAGCTTATGACAACCGTACATAAAAACTCCAATGGAAATGTTCGTTGTATTACCAAAGGCGCATTTGATATTCTAATCACCAAATGTACTCACATCTATCAGAATGGTAAACAGATTCCTATTATGAAACATCACCTTACATATATGAATAATTTGAATGAATCCATGACGGAACATGCTCTTCGCGTAATTGCTGTTGCCTATAAAGACATTCCTTCCTCAGATATTATCAATCTTGGTTCGTCATCTCACGGTACATCCCGTTTAGAATTTAGAACATCATTAGAATCAGGATTAACCTTGGTTGGACTGATTGGAATGATAGATCCACCAAGAAAGGAAGTAGCTGCGGCCGTCTTAACTTGTCAAATGGCTGGAATAAAACCTGTAATGATAACTGGTGATCATATTTCAACTGCATGCGCTATTGCAAAAGAATTAGGTATCTTAACGTCTTCTGACTTGGCTATGACCGGATCGGAACTTTCTCTTATGGATACCGCTACTTTAATTGAGCAAATCCCTCGATATCGAGTATTTGCCAGGGTATCTCCGGAACATAAGGTTCGGATTGTAAAGGCTTTTCAAGCAAGGGGTGAGGTAGTTGCAATGACCGGTGATGGGGTGAATGATGCTCCTGCTTTAAAGGCTGCCGACATTGGCTGCGCAATGGGTATTACAGGGACCGATGTAGCAAAGAATGCTGCAGATATGATTCTCACTGATGATAATTTTGCCACTATTGTATCTGCAGTACGTGAGGGACGTGGTATTTATGATAATATCAAAAAGGCAATTCATTTTTTATTATCTTGTAATATTGGAGAAATCATTACTATATTTACTGCAATTCTCCTGGGCCTCCCATCACCACTTTTAGCAGTTCAGTTACTTTGGGTAAATCTGGTTACGGATTCATTACCTGCAATTTCCCTTGGAGTAGAACCTGCTGCTAAAGATATCATGAAGAAAAAACCCATTCCGCCTGATAAAGGTATGTTCGCAGATGGACTAGTAATTAAAATATTAATTGAAGGTATAATGATTGGATTCTTAGCTCTATTAGCCTTCATTATTGGAATACGTGTATATGATAGTCAAACGATTACAGACCCCTTAAATCGTCTTAAGAGTACCGTAGAAATAGCATCCACCATTACTCCTAATATCGGTCGCACGATGTCCTTTGCTGTATTAAGTTTATCTCAGCTCTTTCATTCCTTCAATATGCGAAGTGAGCATTCTTTAAGAAAAATTGGTTTATTTACTAATATTCAATTGTTACTATCCTTTATCGTATGTGCATTTTTACAAATTATTGTTATATCCGTAAAACCTTTGGCAGCTATCTTTAAAGTAGTACCATTAAATGCTGCACAATGGTCCATAGTGATTCTATTATCCTTCCTGCCTATTGTTGTTGTAGAACTGCAAAAAACAAATAAATAATCAATAATTAACAGGTATTATAATTACATAATAAAACAATAGAAAGCACGCTTCGCGAACTTTCTATTGTCATGAATAAAAAAATCCATGTAGATCGGACAATAAATTGTACGTTCTACATGGATTTATTCTAACATAAGTCGTTCGGCTTACCGGACGATTATTTATACTATTCTGTTACACTTGTGTACATAAAGTACTTATATCCCAATGGAGAAGAATAGAAGCCTTGTAATTTATCTGATTTCAAAAATAAATCTGTATAGAAATATAATGGAATAATAGGTGAATCTGCGCCTAAAATAGTTTCTGCTTGATGCATTAATGATATTCTTTCTGCTCTATCAGAAGAAGCCTTAATCTGAGCTACTAATGAATCATACTCTGAATTAGAATACTGAGCATCATTATTACCACCACCGGTTACCCACATATCAAGGAAAGTAATCGGATCATTGTAATCCGCTAACCAACCATGACGAGCAATTTGATAGTCGCCACTATTTCTTGTTTCAATAAATACTGCCCAATCCTGAGATGATACTGTCGCATTAATTCCTAATTCTTGCTGCCACATATAGATAACTGCTTCAGCAATTGACTCATGTCCTGGATTAATCATTAATTCGATAGTTGGCAAGCCTTCACCATTTGGATATCCTGCGTCTACTAAAAGTTGTTTTGCTTTTTCAACGTTTGCAGCATAATCTGCTGGATCAACGCTGTACCATTTCTCAGCTACGTCGTGGAATTCTGTAGCTGCATCAACATCTGATAAACCAGTTGCTACAAATGTATCCGCAGGTTGTTGTCCACCCTTAGCAACGGATTCTACAAGATAGTTTCTATCAATTGCAAGAGATAATGCGTTTCTTACTTTTGCATCTTTGAGTGCTTCATCTTCTACATTTAAGCAGAGGAAGTAAGTACCTAATTGTCCTACTATATACAGACCATTATCTGTCATTCTTTCAATTTCTTCACTTGGTAAGCTATCTCCGAATAAGATTTCTCCATTTTCGAAGGATGCAAGAATTGTATTATCATCTTCCATTAAGTTGAAATTAATTGTATCAGGACCTAAATCAGCAACACCATAGTAATTAGCGTTCTGCTTCATAACTATCATCGATTGATGTGTCCATGTATCTACAACATAAGGACCATTTCCAATATAAGTAGCTGGATCTTGAGACCATGTATCAGGATTAGCAGATACAATATCTTCTCTTAATGGGTATGTAGCTGGGAATGCACAAATCTCTAAGAAATAAGGAGTTGCAACATTTAAAGTAACCTCAAAAGTCTTAGGATCAACTGCTTTTACACCTAATTCAGCTTTGTCCACAGTTCCAGCCATTATCTCATTCGCATTTTTAACCATGTCAATCATATAGTTATAATCAGAAGCAGTAGTAGGATCTACTAATCTCTGCCAAGAATAAACGAATGAATCTGCAGTTAAATCTGTTCCATCTGACCATTTTGCATCATCACGAATTTTAAAAGTGTAAACTAAACCATCAGCACTGGCTTCATAGCTTTCAGCTGCGCCACCAATATAAGTACCTGCTTCGTCTAATTTCATTAAACCTTCAAATACATGATTAATATAAGTTGATCCATCTACTGCTGTGTTCTTAGTAGGATCAAGTGTTTCTGGCTCTGGACCAACGCTTACATCAATTGCGAATCCCTCTGCTGTATCGGTTGGTGCTTCGGTCGTTGCTTCGGTTGTTCCTTCGGTTGTTGTTTCAGTTCCACTTTCAGTAGTATTTTCCTTCGTACCCGAATCTTTTTTACTACAACCGGTTAAAGCTGTAGTAGCCATCATTGATAATACTAAAAGCATAACCAATGATTTCTTCATTACTGATTTCTTCATAATATTCCTCCTTTTATTATGCCCTCATGTTTGTTAACATGTAATTACTAATTTTCTCTTAGTAATTTCTCTACACGTTAACAAGACAGCAATATTTTTTATAGAAATGCGAAGGATAGATTTATTCTATCCTATCACAATTACTATCTAAATAAAAAAATATAATATTCTTATTCATTATATCTTATTTAATATTATGACATGCTGCAAAATGCCCATTACCATAATCCTTCAAAGAAGGTGTTTGCTCAGCACACTGTTTCGTTGCATACGGACATCTAGTCCTGAATGTACATCCACTTGGTGGATTTACTGGACTTGGAATATCTCCATTTAGAATAATTCTTTTTTTACTTCTGCTGGCTTTTGGATCTGCAATAGGTATAGCCGATAACAATGTCTGCGTATACGGATGCAGTGGGTTTTTATATAATTCCTTACTATCAGTTAATTCTACAAGATGTCCTAAATACATAACACCAATACGATTACTGATATGTTTTACTATGGATAAATCGTGGGCAATAAAGAGATAAGTAAAGCCTTTCTCAGCTTGCAAATCCTCCAACATATTAACTATCTGTGCCTGTATTGATACATCCAAGGCTGATACTGGTTCATCACATATAATGAATTCCGGATCAACTGCTAGCGCTCTAGCAATACCTATTCTTTGACGTTGTCCACCTGAGAATTCATGAGGAAAACGATTTGCATGTTCTCTGTTAAGACCTACTGTCTCAAGTAAAGAATATATTTTCTCTTGTCTTTCTTTTTTTGCGGAATATATTTTATGAATATCTAATGGTTCACCAATAATATCACTAACTGTCATTCTAGGGTCTAGAGATGCATATGGATCTTGGAATATAATCTGCATCTTTCTTCTAAAAGGATGCATATTAACTTTAGTAATATCCTCACCATTATATAATATTTTACCCTCTGTAGGCTCTTGAAGTCTAATAATTGTTCTTCCTAAAGTAGTTTTTCCACAGCCACTCTCTCCTACCAATCCCAATGTTTCACCTTTTTTTATAAAGAGACTAACATCGTCCACCGCTTTTACTTGAGCAGTCTTAAACCCTGATTTTATGGGAAAATACTTCTTTAAATTTTTAATTTCTATTAAATTCTGTGTACTATTCTGGCTTCCCATTTTGTGCTGCCTCCTTTTCATATGCGTCTTTTACTGCCAACCAACAGAGTGCATCGTGGCCTTCTGATATATTGCATATAGGTGGTACCTTTTCCAAACATATCTTCATACAGTGCTGACATCTTGGAGCAAAAGCACAACCCTTGGGAGGATTGATTAAATCTACCGGATTACCTTCAATCGGAATTAAACGTTCATGTTCTTCAGAATTTAACTTTGGCATGGATTTTAATAATCCCCAAGTATAAGGGTGTTTCGGTTCATAGAAGATTTGATCAATACTTCCTGTCTCGATCATATTACCAGCATACATAACTGCCACTTTGTCACATATATCTGCAATTACACCTAAATCATGTGTAATAAAAATTATACTCATATTTATCTTAGTACGTAAATCTTTCATTAATTCTATAATCTGTGCTTGAATAGTAACATCTAATGCAGTTGTTGGTTCATCCGCAATTAATAGTTTAGGATTACAAGCTAATGCCATCGCAATCATAACACGTTGTCTCATACCACCCGAGAATTCATGAGGATACTGATTGATACGTTTCTCTGGTTGATTAATGCCTACTAACTGAAATAATTCAATCATTCTAGCTTTACGTTCTTCTTTATTCTTATTTGTATGCTTCTTAAGAGCTTCATTAATTTGATTTCCTACTGTAAATACAGGATTCAAAGAAGTCATCGGATCTTGGAATATCATTCCAATGTCCTTTCCTCTAATCTTAAGAAGTTCTTTTTCACTTAGTGTTGTAATTTCCTTGCCGTCAAATATAATACTACCACCGATAACTTTACCGGGTTCTGGAATAATTCCCATCAAACCATAGGAAGAAACTGACTTTCCACTTCCTGACTCACCAACTATTCCCATAACCTCACCTGGTTTTAAGTCATATGAAATTCCTCTAACGGCCTTTACTTCTCCTGCATAAGTGAAGAAGGAAACTTCTAAATCCTTTACTTCCAATAGTTTATCTTGCTTGTTTTCTAAATTATCTTTTGCCATGTTTCCACCTCCTACTTTTTCAATTTTGGATCAAGAGCATCACGTAGTCCATCACCAAATAAGTTAAATGCTAAAATAATAATACTAATTGCAATAGCTGGGAATAACAAACGATATGGATAAGATTGAATTCCGTTTAAAGCTTCCGCAGCAAGACTACCTAAACTAGCCATTGGTACTGCTACGCCTAATCCTAAGAAACTTAAAAAAGATTCGGTAAAAATAGCAGAAGGAATCTGAAGCATCGTAGTTACGATTAAGGTTCCGATACAGTTTGGTAATAAGTGCTTTCGAATTAATCGACTATTACTTGCGCCTAACGCAGTAGCGGCATTCACATATTCCATTTGTTTTAACTGTAATACCTGCCCTCTTACAATTCTAGCCATACCAACCCAATATAATAGGCCGTATACAATAAATATAGCAACAATACCAGCTCCTAGCTTCTGAAAACCACCAAAGGCAGCACCAGAATCGAATGCTTGCTTTAAAGGTTCTTTAATAACTATCTGCAATAAAATAACAATTAATATATCAGGAAGTGAATAAATTATCTCAACTATACGCATCATAATATTATCAGCTCTTCCACCTAATAATCCGGAAACAGCTCCATAAATAGATCCGATAAATAAAACGATAAGTGCAGATCCAATACCTATAATTAAAGATATTCTAGAACCAATCATTACACGAACCAACAAATCACGACCTAACTGATCGGTACCAAATGGATGTGTAAAATTCGGAGACATATTTTCATCTCCTCTTATTTGCTGATCATAAGTATAATCTGAAAACATTGGTCCAAAAAATGCAAATAATATAAAAAAGACTATAACAACTAAGGAAATGATAGCAATTTTATTCTGTTTTAATCTTCTCCAAGCATCTTTCCAATAACTTGTATTCTCAGTAAGTTGTGTTAGATTATTCTGATCCTGTTTCGTCACTGGTGCAAAATCTTCTGGAGATATATTTAACTGTAAACTTAATATTTTATTATTCTCTATTTTCATAATTATGCTCCTCCTCTTATTCTTCGCCAAGTTTAATTCTTGGATCCACAACTTTATACAACAAGTCACAGACAAGATTCATTAAAATTATAAAAGTAGCTAAGAAAATCGTAGTTCCCATAATTACCATATAATCTCTATTACTGATTGCTTTTACAAAATATCTTCCTAGTCCAGGAATATTAAATACCTGTTCTACTACAAATCCTCCTGTTAAAACGCTGGCAACTAAAGGCCCTAAATATGTAATAACTGGAATCATAGAATTTCTTAATGCATGTTTAAAGGTGATAATAAAATTACTCATTCCCTTCGCACGTGCTGTTCTTACATAATCTTGCCCCAATGCCTCAAGCATACTTGAACGCATTAATCTGGCAATGTAACACATAGGATAAAAACTCAAAGTAAAAACCGGTAATATATAACTAGCAAAACTGTCTAATCCAGAAGCCGGAAGCAATTTCACTTTAACAGTAAAAAGAATCATAGCCGTAGTAGCTACTACAAAACCGGGAATGGAGATACCCATAGTTGCTAATACTCGAATTACATTATCCTGCCATTTATTTCTTTTAAAGGCAGCCACACATCCTAAAGGTATACCGCAAACGATTGCAAAAAGAATTGCCCATGCTCCTAATTTAGCAGAGACAGGAAAAGATTCTTTAATAATATCCACAATTTCTCTGTTTTTTTGAAGCTTGTAACTAACACCAAAATCACCCTGTAATAAATTAACAATATAATTCTTATATTGAATAATTAATGGTTGATCTAATCCATATTTTTCTCTTAATGCATTTAAGACTGCCTCACTTGGTGCTTTTTCACTCATAAATGGATCACCTGGTACTAAATTCATAACAAAAAATGTTATGGTTGCCGCAACAAAAATAGTAAATATAGCTGCAGCAATACGTTTAACAATATACTTTCCCATATCTTCAACCTACCTTATAATATTTATTTGTATAATTATACACGCATACAATCTCATTAACATTTCTAATGTTTTCTATTGCATAATTATACACGTATACAACATCTGCATAAAAAAAAATTGCTATTCTCATTATGTGGTTTACACTTATTTGTGTAATAATTCTCTTCGCAATTTTTCTGTTTATAAAATATCGTACTTACATCTTAAAATAATACCTATTTTTATCACAAATGTCAAGACTAAATCTATAGTTTTATTGTATTCCAAATATTTCATATACTACTTAATTGTAAATTATTTCATATTTATTTTTTTATAAATAGGCTATAAATAGGATTGATTATATTCGTGAAACAAGCTATATTATTATTAAGAAAATCTTTGACTATGGTAAAGGAGGTTGAAACCATATGAATAACGATGAACTCAGAAAGATGAGAGATAAAGGTCCTTATGATCGGAATCTTGAACAAAATTTTTCCATGTATGATAAGCTGCCTTATAATCGAGATATTACATTATGTAATCCTGATACGCTGGGATTAATAAGCGGTAATATAATAAAATACTATCGATGCAAACTTGTTGAAACCATTAACACTATTCCTGCTTAAGATAATACAAGGGGCGGCGCAAACGTAACAATTTGCAGCCGCCCCCTATCTTAATTATTTAATTGGGTTATTTCTTGTCAAAGTTAATCTTAAACGCATTCTTGCCTAGATAAACTGCTGTCTCACCTAATTGATGTTCAATTCTTAATAATCTATTATATTTTGCTACGCGATCACTTCTAGATGGTGCACCTGTTTTAATCTGACCTGCATTGGTTGCCACTGCAATATCAGCTAACGTTACATCTTCGGTTTCACCGGATCTGTGAGAAACAATAGCTGTCCATCCGTTGTTCTTTGCCATTTCAATTGCATCTAATGTTTCAGTTAAGGTTCCTATTTGATTGAATTTTATTAAAACTGAATTGGAGATACCAATTTCCATTCCTTCTTTAATTCTCTTAGTATTGGTTACAAACAGATCATCGCCTACTAATTGAATTCTGTTTCCTAATCTCTCTGTAAGTTTCTTCCACCCATTAAAATCTTCTTCTGCTAAGCCATCCTCAATTGACATAATCGGATAACGATTACATAAGTCTTCAAGGTAATCTATCATCTTATCTACAGTCTTATACTCACCAGCCTTCCAGAAGAGATATTCTCCTGTTCTACCAGCCTTTTTGGCTTCCTCATACATTTCAGTTGATGCTACATCCATTGCAATATAAAAATCATCTCCCGGACGATAACCTGCTTCTGTGATTGCTTTTACGATATAATCAAGGGCTTCGTCATCACTTCCAAACTTAGGAGCGAATCCACCTTCATCTCCAACTGCGGTTACATAACCATCAGCCTTTAGTAATTTCTTCAAAGTATGGAAAACAGTTGTGCTCCATTCTAAGCCTTCTGAGAAAGTTAACGCACCCACTGGCATAATCATGAATTCTTGAATATTCAAACTTGAATCCGCATGCTTTCCACCATTAATGATATTCATCATTGGGACAGGCAGAATCTTAGCATTTATACCACCAATGTATTGATATAAAGGTAGGCTTAAAGATTCAGCTGCTGCTTTTGCAACGGCCAACGAAGCGCCTAAAATTGCATTCGCACCAAGACGTCCCTTATTATCTGTTCCATCAACTTCAATCATCTTTAAATCAACTTCTACTTGATTCAATGCATTCATTCCTATTATAGTATCTGCTATTACCGTATTTACATTATTAACAGCCTTTAGAACACCATTACCAAGATATCTTTCTTTATCATTATCTCTTAACTCTACCGCTTCAAAAGCTCCTGTTGATGCACCGGATGGGACTGATGCTCTTCCAATACTTCCGTCTGCAAGTACAACTTCTACTTCAACAGTTGGATTTCCTCTGGAATCCAGTATTTCTCTACCAACCACTTGCTCAATTGTAAAATTCTTACTCATAGTATTCTCCTTCTTTCTTATTAGAATTAGTTTTTCGACTTGCGAAATGTTCTATTACTATTGATGTCCTTTTTTGAACATCTCCGTTTAACCGCATAATTATCAGTTATAGTATGAACATCCATCGAAAATGTATTCATATTTATCAGCTTACCTTATTGTTCTAATTGTAACAAGAAGAAACTTTATCTTCTATACCTCTTATTATAACATATGAGAAGAAGAAATGTGTACAAAATATGGAAATATTTATTGAATTTTTTGAATGTATTTTATGATTAAATTATGTTAACAATCTCTATTATTCTATCTATTCACTTCTATTGATATTTTGTAAAATTCTATGGTATACTATTCAAAAATCATGCTTAAGAATAATGCAATCGAAAGGAATTAATAAAGCTATGAAAAAAGAATATGAAAAATTAATGAACCGAATTGATAAGGTTATGGCATTTGAAGCAGCACTCACTTTATTTGAATGGGATTCAGAAACACTAGCACCAGAAGAATCTATGACTTTAACATCGAAAACCATTGGTATCCTATCAAATGAATATTTCACGAATCTGATTAATGATGAGGTGAAACATTTAATTGTTGAACTAAGTGTAAAAGAAAATCAAGAAGATTTAGATTCTGATCAAAAGGCTATTATTAAACATATAAAAAAGTCCTACGAAGAAATGGAACATATTCCACCTAAAGAATATCAAGCCTATAAAGAATTAATAGCGAAAGCACCCGCTATCTGGTCAAAGGCTAAGAAAAAGAAATGTTTTCATGATTTTGCTCCCTGCCTAGAAGAAATCATTCATTACCAAAAGAAGTTCGCTGGATACCGTAGTGACGGTGTGAAACATCCCTATGACATCTTATTAAATGACTTTGAGGAAGGCTTGAATATAAAGCAATTAGATGAATTCTTCCTTAAAATTAAGGAAACAGTTATTCCTCTATTAAAGAAAGTTAATGATAAAAGAGACACCATTGATAAATCTTATAATCATCAATATTATGATGTAGATAAGCAAAAAGAATTCTGTAACTTTATTAGTGAATATGTTGGATTTGATTTTAAGAAAGGTGTTATAGCAGAAAGTTCTCATCCCTTTACTACCAATCTACATAATCATGACGTTCGAATCACAAATCACTTTTTTGAAAACAACTTGGAAAGTGCTATTTTTTCTATTATTCATGAAAGCGGACATGGAATCTATGAAATGTATATTGATAACTCAATTACACAAACACCTGTTGGAAAAGGTACTTCTATGGGAATGCATGAATCGCAGTCCAGATTTTTTGAGAATGTAATCGGAAGAAGTAACTCTTTTTGGACACCAATTTTTCCAAAATTAAAAGAGGCTTTCCCTATACAGTTAAATGACATAACTTTAGAACAATTTATAAAGGGTATTAATAAATCAACCCCAAGTCTAATACGCACCGAAGCAGATGAATTATCTTACTCTCTTCATATTATTATTCGATACGAGATTGAAAAAATGATTTTCTCTGGTGAGGTTTCGATCGAGGATTTACCGAAGATCTGGAACCAAAAATACGAGGAATACATGGGTATAACACCAGCAGATGACGGAGAAGGTATTCTTCAGGACATACACTGGGCTAGTGGAAGTTTTGGTTATTTCCCTTCCTATGCGATTGGCAGTGCAATTGCAGCGCAACTATACTTTTATATGAAGTCAATTATGCCTTTTGAACAATATCTACGGGAGGGCAATCTTACTCCTATCCGTGAATATTTAAACAATCATATTCACAAATACGGTGCAACGAAAAATACGAGCCAAATTCTAATAGATATCATGCAAGAGGGATTAAATGCAGATTACTATGTCAGATATTTAACTGAAAAATACAATATGTTATACGAACTTGATTAATTTATTTTAAATATTGAAAACCAATTCTGTATGATGTATAATTAAACATATTTAAGTATAATTATTATAGAAAAGTGAGGAAACATACATGAAACTTTGGGGCGGACGGTTTACGAAAGAAACCGATCAGTTAGTTCATAATTTTAATGCATCCATATCCTTTGATCAAAAGTTCTTCAAACAGGATATTGAAGGAAGTATTGCACATGTCACAATGTTGGCTAAGCAGGGTATTTTGACCGATATCGAGAAGGAAATTATTATTGATGGTTTAACCGGTATTATGGAGGATATCCTAAATGATATACTAATCATTGATGGTACCCATGAAGATATTCATAGCTTTGTTGAAGCACATTTAATAGAACGTGTGGGAGAAGCAGGCAAAAAGCTTCATACTGGTAGGAGTCGTAATGATCAGGTAGCTTTAGACATGAAATTATATACGAGAGATGAAGTTACTCAGATAAATGGATTAATTAAAGAATTATTATCAATTCTCCACCATATTATGAAGACTAATATAGATACTTATATGCCAGGCTTTACACATTTGCAGAAGGCTCAACCTATTACTCTCGCTCATCATATGGGAGCATATTTTGAGATGTTTAAACGTGATCGTTCTCGACTAGATGATATTTATACCAGAATGAATTATTCACCTCTTGGATCAGGAGCATTAGCCGGTACAACTTATCCACTTGACCGTAATTATACCGCGGAATTATTGGGTTTTGACGGACCGACTCTAAACAGTATGGATTCCGTAGCTGATCGAGATTATCTTATTGAGTTTTTAAGTGCATTATCCATTATAATGATGCATTTAAGCCGTTTCTGCGAAGAAATCATTATCTGGAATTCCAACGAATATCAATTCGTGGAAATAGATGATACTTATTCTACCGGAAGTAGTATTATGCCTCAGAAAAAAAATCCGGACATCGCAGAACTGGTAAGAGGTAAAACCGGCCGTGTCTATGGCTCATTAGTTTCCCTTCTTACTACGATGAAAGGTCTTCCTCTTGCCTATAATAAAGACATGCAGGAAGATAAAGAATTAACCTTTGATGCAATTGATACCGTAAAAGGATGTTTAGCATTATTTACCGGCATGCTTTCTACCATTAAGTTTAACAAATCCGCTATGGCATCCAGTGCAAAAAATGGATTTACTAATGCAACCGATGCT
Organism: uncultured Lachnospiraceae bacterium; assembly: GCA_963517115.1. Lineage (GTDB taxonomy): Bacteria > Bacillota > Clostridia > Lachnospirales > Lachnospiraceae > Anaerocolumna. Next base: position 37,258 of record CAUQEW010000011.1, read on the forward strand.
GCTGATTACCTTGTAAACCATGGTGTCCCTTTTCGCGATGCGCATGGTTATGTGGGTCAGTTGGTATTATTCTGCATTAACAAGGAAATTTCTTTAGATGATATGACCTTAGAGGAATACAAAGCCATTAGTCCAGTATTTGAAGAAGATATTTATGAAGCAATTAGTTTAGAAACCTGTGTAAGTAAACGTAATACCATTGGTGCCCCAGGAAAAGCAGCAATGGAACAGGTTATTGCTATCAATGAAGATTATTTAAAATAATACAATAAAAGAAAAGGTATTGTTGAAAATCCAATCAACAGTACCTTTTTTCAAATTCTTTATTCCTTCATTTATTCAACTTACGATAAATAAGATACGAATATACATTTACCCCAATCATACCAACGATCATTACTGTAATTGTTATTCTGTTAAATATAATATTTTGTATAAATGCCATCATTACCATTAATATTCCTAAGATAGCGAATACATATCCTCCCGCTTTATGAGTTCTTCGCCATACCATATCATTTGAAAGAGTCCAGGGATTCTTGATTCCAAAGAAATAATTACTTTTTAAAGTTGGTAAATAATTTCCAATTATTACAAACATAACTCCTATGATAGCGGGTATAATCAGCGTAACTATCTTAGTATTAATCTGAAAGGAAGCAGCAACAGAGACCCAGTCTAAAATGATCATTAATAGTACTGTGGTTATTTCTAATATCTCATAAGCTTTGGCATGTTTCTTATAATTGTCCCTCCTTGGATCAAATTTAGGAAGGAATTCAAAGATTGCTATCACTAAGATTGGCAACATTCCTAAGAGAAAGATAGATTCCTTATTCGCCCATTGGTCTATCTCCCAATCAGCATCCCAATGAATAGGAATCTTTGTTGGTAAGTAAAAGTAACTGATTCCTATTCCTACAAATGATAGGATTGATAGGATCCACAATATTCTTCTATTTAATTTATTCATTCTTTTCACCTCCTGCGCCACTCTTTTGAGAAAAGTCGAAGAACCACTTCACCACATCCTGAAAAACAGTTGTATTCAAGGAATATATAATATTTTGGCCTTGTCTTTCATCATTTATAAGATCTGCATTCTTCAAAATACTTAGATGGTGACTGATAGATGGCTTACTGATATCAAAAAAATCTGCTATTTCACCGGCATTTCGATCATTCTCTGCTAGAAGTTCTAATATTTTACGTCTCGTAGGATCTGCCAGAGCCTTGAAAGCATTATTCATAGTTCTCCTCCTCGCAATCACTTCCTCAAGTTTACAACGAGGAAAGAAGTTTCGCTCCTTTGGTATTCAAGTATTGATACATGCATATAGTAATTGCAGCAACAATCAAAGTAATCAATCCGTTCAATAACAATGAATTGACATTGTGTAGTATAAAAAATAAAACTGTTGGTACCATAACAATAAATAATCCAATAAAGGTTGTTACCAACGTAGCAGCGCTTTGCTTAATTACTATTACTTCAGTCGTCCAATTCAGTTTTGGTAATTTTAGATTTACAATTAAACCAACTATTGCTATAAAAAATGCATATACCGTTGGCATTACAAGAAGTAATATAAATGCTCCTAAGGACAATTTCAGTCCAATAGTAATTAAAATAGCATCAACTACAACAGCTGGTATTGTCACCGTAAGATTAACTGCAATTTTACTATTAAATATTGTTTGTGAGGATACTGGAGCAGCTTTCAATATCCATAGATTTTTACCCTCTAAGGATATAGAACAAGCTGTAACAAAAGTCATTGCTACGCACATAGAAACAAATATAGGTGCTAAGGCTCCAATATATTGTGATATTTGTGGTACCTCCATCACCTGGGCTAACGTTTCGGGACTAATAAACAGGGTTGCTATTGCGCCCATGGTCATCATTACTATGCCAAATGCAGTATTCATAACATATAAGGTAGATGAAAAGTACCTTTTTATTTCCTTTTGATATAAGGCTATAAATGGACTCGTTTGCTCTAAGTTACCCATTTTATAATTCGCCTTTGTATGATTCGAAGCCATAAATGTATTAATTGCTTTGAATCTTAACCCAACTATCCAAGCAAAAAGAATAAATGAGGTAATCGATATTAAGATAAAAAGTATAATTGAGAAAAAATTATATTCGCATACTGCAATTCGATACATTCTTGCAAGTGGATACAATCCATCCACTTGTTTTGTCATAGCTGCGCTCAATTCCCCCAACTTTTCTTCTGAATCACCTATCGTAAAAGAAAATAACATAAATCCAGCAAAAAGTGCGAATGTTATTATTAAATTAATTACATTACTATGTCGAAATCTAGCTGCTACAATTGCTATCAAGGTACCAATTACCGCTGCTATTACCATAGGCAACAGTGGAATAAATAGTACGGTAAGTAGGCTGATAGCGTAAAAGGATACCTCCGCCTGTGCCAATATTCCATAAGCAAGATTAGCCGGCAGCATAATAATTAGAGTAAATGTAATGTTTATCAGATAAAGAAGTAACATGCGACTGGTTGCGATATAACTTGTTTTAACTGGTAAGGACATGATTACATCGAAGTCCTTAAATCCAAACAAGGTACCTTTCACTTTGTAGATGGTTGTTACAATAGTAATCATACATGTAATTGCCATCATAAGTTCGGGTAATAATTCTAACATCCCTATCATTTGCAGAGTAGTACCTACCCCATAACTATATAGGAACGACGCAGCTGCAATTAAGAGTATAATAAAAACGGTTGCAACTATAAGTACTGGTTTTCTTTTCTTAAGTTTTTTATTATTCTTGCTCTTCGGTATTAGGTTTAGATCTAAGGCGCTACCTAATTGAACCTTTGTCAATAGCCATATTTTCTCCATGATTTTCTTATCCCCTATCCCTCGAGTCAAAACGGATATTCGCTATCCGCTTCGCTACTTGCTCATAACCTTATATCTGCTATGCAGATATAAGGTCGGAGCTTGAACTCCGACTGAAACAAGTAAGTCCCAACCCACCGCTTACGCTTCGCTAAGAAGCGGGGGACTTACTTATAAAGTTAAATCCATAAATACATCTTCCAAGCTTTGATTACCTTTTACAGTATCAATATCACCACTTGTTACTAACTTACCCCCCTTAATAATTGCAATCTTATTACACAGCTTTTCTGCCACCTCTAACACATGGGTAGAGAAAAATATAGCGCCGCCCTCTGCGCAGAGTTCTGCCATAATTGTTTTAAGTGTATGGGCCGCCTTAGGATCAAGCCCTACAAATGGTTCATCTAATACTAAAAGCTTTGGTTTGTGTATTAGAGCTGAGATAATTGCTAACTTCTGCTTCATTCCATGTGAATACGAGGAAATCAAGTCACCTAAATTCTGAGTCAGTTCAAATACATCTGCATATTTTTTCATTAAATACTCTCTATCTTGTTTTGTAACAGAATAAATATCTCCAATAAAGTTCAAATACTGAATCCCCGTTAAATGATCATATAAATCTGGGTTATCCGGTATATATGCAGTTATTTTCTTACATGCTACTGCATCTTTCTTAATTGAAATTCCATCAATTGTAATATCTCCCTGCTCAAAATCTAACACTCCAACTACTGCCCTCAATGTTGTTGTCTTTCCAGCTCCATTATGACCGATAAAACCATAAATGTCACCGGCATTCACCTCTAATGTTAAATTATCAACTGCCTTTTTTCCACCCTTATAACTTTTACTTAAATTCTGAATACTTAACATATTCTACCTCCTATCATCTTTTACCAATCATGATATTAACATAGATAATTAGATAATTATCTAACTATCTATGTTGCATAATATAATACAACTAACGATAAGTTATGTCAACAAAAAAATGAATGGACTAACACTTTTGTATGTTAGCCCATTCATAAATCTATTCTTGTGTTGTTGAATCAGATAAATCGCCATCACCATAAATAAATTGCCTTATTTCCTCACGAGTTGCGTTCCAATCCGTAGGTTGAAGCACATCTTGATTGTATTTACCAATTTGAACTCTGGCACTTTCATAATTACCATCAGAAGGTATTCTTAAATTTTCCAATTCTCTTACATTCAAGCTTACTGCTTCCTCCAAATATCGATTGAATTCGGATTGCGTAATATCTGTCTCAATTTTAACTTGTAATAAAATGTCATTCATCAATAATCCTAATTGTAAAATATTTTTTGATTTAACTTTTTCGAAGATAGCATTTAATACCGCTCTTTGTCTTTGGGTTCTACCAAAATCATTATTTTCGGTTCCGGTTGAAACTTTTCGAACTCTGCAATATCCTACCGCTTGATTTCCATTAATAGTTTGCTTACCAACTACTACATTCCTATTAGAAGGATCCGATATATAATTAGTAGTATTTAGATAATTAGCTTCACCACTTGTTAAGGTAACTTCAACACCGTCAACAATATCAACAATTTTCTCAAATGTATCAAAATTAACCAAAGCATATCCGTCCATCTTCACACCAAAATTATTCTCGATGGTATCATAAAGTAGGCCGATTCCTTCTTTTGCATAGGTAGAATTAAGTTTATTATCATTATACCCTGGTATCTGAACATACAAATCTCTCATCAGGGAAGTCAGTTTAATCGATTTATCCTTTGTATTCATGGATGCAATTATCATAACATCAGTATTAGATGCACCACCTATTTCCTCAACTCCGAGTAAAAGAATATTAATTACTTCATTTATTGGTTTATCACTCTCTTCTATATCATCGCCATCCTCACTATCAATTGACTGTATACCATCCGGCCCTTGATACTCTAAATGTTTATATATATATTTGCCTGCTATGTTTAATATTATTTTTCTTCCACCATTCGTAAACAATAATAAACCGCCAAGAACCATTATAATTGAAAAAACAATTGCAAATATTTTTAAGCCTTTTGGAAATCTTCTTTTTTTCCGAGTAATCGCTTTTGTATTCGTAGTTCTTCCCTCCAATTCACTGCTTATCTGTCTTGCCAGAGAAGAATTTATCTCTTCAAAAAATGCATCTTCATCTTCTAAATCTGTAATTTTATTCCCAAGATTATTGGATAATTGTTCCCATTCATTACCTGTATTTTTGGATTTGAGTAAGTCATCCCTTTTGTTTCCATTATTATCTTTCCGATAATTATCTCTATCCATCCCATTCACTCCTATAATTATAGCGTCAATTGTTACCTTTTATATCTTATGTCTAGTTAAAATAATATTCTATTTAATCCCGAACAATTATATCACATGTGTTGTAATAAATAAAAGTATTTTTTTAAAATATTCAAAAACTTAACAATTAAACGCTAATAAGTAAATAAGCTCTCATTTTGAGAGCTTATCTAGAAGTTTTATTATTTCCTCAATTTTTTCATTTTCCTTACCTTGTTCAAAACCTTCCTTGACACAGTTACCTAAATGGGCTTGAATCACTTCATTGTTTACCTTCCGTAAAATAGCCTGAGTAGCCATAAGCTGATTCGAAATGTCTATACAGTAGCGGTCATCTTCAACCATTTTAAGTAATCCATCAAGTTGTCCACGTGCTGTCTTTAATAATCTTGTTATTTTAGTCTTATCAGCCCTCATGATTAACCCCCAATTTTATTTTCCAAAAAGTCCTTTTTTCTCTTCAATTGATACAACTTCATATCCTGCTTCACTAATTGCTTCTTTAAAAACCTCGTCACTCACATCAGACACAAGGTTTACAGTTGCAGAATTTTTCTTTAAATCCACCTTAGCATCTACACCGTTAATAGCATTTAATGCTTTTTCTACTCTAGCTTGGCAATGTGCACAGGACATTCCTTCAATTTTAATTATCTTTTTCATAATATTGTACTCTCCGTTCTTTCTCATTATTTTAATTACTTTTACTTGATATTATACTGTGGTTTAAAAAATTTTAATCGTAATGCATTCGATACTACACATACGGAACTAAGACTCATGGCTGCCGCTGCAAACATAGGATTTAATTTCCAACCTAATAGTGTATAGAATACACCTGCTGCAAGAGGAATACCAATTGAATTATAAAAGAATGCCCAGAACAAATTCTGCTTAATATTTCGTATGGTAGCCTTACTGAGTTGAATTGCTGTAACAGCATCCAATAAATCACTTTTCATCAGTACTATGTCCGCTGATTCTATCGCTATATCGGTTCCTGCACCAATAGCAATGCCCACATCTGCTCTTGCTAAAGCTGGAGCATCATTGATACCATCTCCGATCATTGCAACCTTCCTGCCACTTTCTTGTATCCTTCTAACTTCTCTCTCTTTATCCTGAGGTAGAACTTCTGCTACAACTCTATCAATATTTAGTTGTTTTCTTATTGCTTCTGCTGTCTTTATATTATCTCCAGTCAGCATTACTACATCAATACCCATGGCTTTCAATTGTTCAATTGCTTCACGACTAGTTGGCTTTACAACGTCCGCTACTGCAATTATACCAAGAAATCTTTTATTATTTGCAAAATACAATGGTGTTTTACCCGATTCTGCAAAAGCATCTGAACTTTCCTTTAAATTATCTACAGTAATTTCTTTGTCCTGCATCAATGCTAAGTTACCCGCATAATATTCTACTCCATCAATTACTGCAATAATGCCTCTTCCTGAGATTGCATTAAATTCTTGTACTTCTTTTATTTTAACATTCATCTGATTTGCTTTCTCAACAATGGCATCTGCCAGTGGATGTTCAGATGGTTTTTCTATGGAAGCTGCAATTTCTAAAAGCTGCAGTTCTGTAACGTTGCTCTCAGTAAGAATGTCCGTTACCTTCGGTCTGCCCTCTGTTATCGTACCTGTCTTATCTAGAATAACTGTGTTAACAGTATGAGCAATTTCTAGGGCTTCTGCTGATTTTATTAAAATACCATTTAATGCACCTTTGCCTGTACCAACCATTATAGCAACCGGAGTTGCAAGACCTAATGCGCAAGGACAAGAGATAACCAGAATCGCTATACCTATTGACAACGCAAATTCAAAGGTGGCTCCTAAAAGTAACCAAACAATGATTGTAAGAACTGCAATAGAAATTACCACAGGGACAAAGATACCACTGATTTTATCTGCAAGCTTAGCAATTGGTGCTTTGGAAGAACTGGCATCCTCAACTAATTGTATGATCTGTGCCAAGGTGGTATCATCTCCAACCTTTTGCGCTTTGAATTTAAAGAATCCTGTTTTATTGATAGTAGCTGCAATTACCTTATCACCAACCTGTTTTTCAACCGGTATACTCTCACCCGTTAAAGCGGCTTGATCAACTGCGGAACTACCTTCCAAGATAATCCCGTCTACCGGAATACTTTGCCCCGGTCTTACTAAGATAATATCATCTATCATCACTTCTTCCACAGGAATATCAAATTCCTGTCCATCTCGCATCACTGTCGCCGTCTTTGGTGCAAGGTCCATCAGCTTTGTAATAGCTTCTGAAGTTTTACCCTTGGATCTTGCCTCAAGGAATTTACCAAGTGTTATCAGTGTTAAAATTGTTCCCGCTGACTCGAAATATAAGTCCATGGTATATCGCATTACACTATCCATATCATCATGTCCTAGTCCATATCCAATTCGAATAATTGCATAGACACCATAAAGTATTGCTGCACTTGATCCAATCGCAATCAGCGAATCCATATTTGGCGAACCATGGCGTAATGTTTTAAATCCCACTTGAAAATATTTTCGATTAACATAAATAATAGGCAGTGATAACAAAAATTGTAAAAAAGAAAAAGTAATAGCATTTTCTGTACCATGTAACCAACTAGGTAAAGGGAATTTTAGCATATGCCCCATAGCTATATATAATAGCGGAATTAAGAATATAAATGAAACAATGATTCTTGTTTTCATTTCTTTCAATTCAATTTCTACTGTATTCACCACTTTTTCATTTTTAGCAGAATCGATCCCTTTTCTACTAAATACAGATGCGTTATAGCCTGCATTAACAACAGCCTTAATAATATAATTATAATCTGTTACATCTGTATCATATTCAACCATCATACTATTTGAAAGGAGGTTTACAGAAACGGACTGAACACCTTCCACCTTATTCACGCTCTTTTCTACAGTAGCGGAGCAAGAGGAACAAGTCATTCCAATAACATTAAATTTTTGATTCATCTATCAACTCACCTCTTTACTATACCCCCGTGGGGTGTCTCTGTTACAAAAATAGATTATACCAATTTATTTGTTTTGTCAAGTGATTTTTTTTACATAAAAAATAGCGCAATGCGCTGTTTTTTATTAATCTCTAGTCGGACATAAAAGCCTTGTCAGCCGATCTCAGTCGAACTAGTTCGACACCAAAACGAATATTTATACTTCTTAATAATAAAAGCGTTCTCCATGTTCAAATATAAATTGTGCACATGCCATACTCATCGCAAAAAAAGTTAATACAATAATTAAAAATATAGCTGCCTTATCATATACCATTTTACCTTCTTTATCCAGGAAATGACTCACTAATATTTCACACCCTAGAATAATAAGTAAAATAGGCCAAAGGCCAAAAACTAATTCATAACTAATTGCTTCTGTTAAAACTCTAGCAATAAATAATGTGCCAAAGACAATTAATCCGGTTCCGAGTGTAACTGTTCCTACCTTATGCGTTCTCATCTGATTCCTTCTCCTTTATCATAATCTGATTACTGGAATATTGGGATAAACTGGATGCAGACTTGCTTTCTATTTTAGAATTATCAGAATCCAACTCTGTCTTCTTCCCAATTATCATTTTCACACCGATTACTATAATAACTACTGCAAACAAGATTCTTGATGCATTCCAACGTAGAGAATTGACAAATGCAAATAATTGCGGATAATTTGATATTTGACTACTCAAATAATCCAAAACATTTTCACCTAATACCGATACACCAATAAGTATTAATAACATTGCTATTATAGTTTCATATTTTGAGTATAACTTTTTAATTAATATATGGTCCGAATTTGGTAGAAATAGAAATTGATCTTCTAACTCTTGAAATTTTTCATCCGAAAGTGACATTTTATTGATAGAATCAAAAAAGCTATAAAACCACAAAACCGGAAGTGCGAACATAACTGGTCCAATATTTAACCAACTACCTGTAAAGAAAATAACTGCCGTTGCTGCCATAATAGAAACTCCCTGTTTCATAAAGCCCATATACATTTGTCCTGCACCAAACATCATTGAAAATATAAGTGTAAAAAATTTATTTTTTTTCTTCGTCATTCCAATTATCCTCCATGTCATACCTATTAGTTGATACTAATGTATCCGCATATTGCACCATACTGTTTGAAAATTCTCTTAAACCATAATTCATGTTATTAACAAATGATTCCACCGAATATTCCGCTTCCAATTGTCCCGTGTCAACCTTGCCGGTCGATATACCCAAAGTAGGGAAATTACCAAAAGAGGATACAAAGATCATAGCCAACGCTCCACACATTGCTAATCCTACCTTCAAGCTGTAACGAAACAACTGAAGCCGATTGGAAGGCTGCTGCTTTTGTTTGATTTCGCTTAGCTTTTGATTCTCAGCTAGTTCCTTTGACTTCATAAGAATATTATATTTCATATAATGAGGCGCTTTTATCATAGAGCTTTTCTCTATCATTTCCACATAGGAAGCTGCACATTTGTTGCAGGAAGCGATATGCTCAAGTGTCTGTACATTGTCCTGTATTTTCTTATCGTCGATGTGATTGCTTCCTAAAGGGATTAATTGTTTCTCTTCTGTTGCCATATCCTCACTCCCTTCTCCATGACTTTCTTAACATTGTCTTGGCACGGTAAACTTGCGTTTGTAGTGTTTTTAACTTCTTACCACTTTGTTCCACTATCTCTGAGATATCTTTCTCGTAATAAAAGTACTCAATAGCAACATTTTGATAAGGAGGTTTCAATTGATTGCACATATCAAATAACTGCTGCTTCACATCTTTTTCCAGTATTTGTTCCTCAAGCGTTGGTGTATTACATTTCACTTCATGAAAATATGTATCTTCCATGGGTATTACATTTCTACCTGCACGTTTTAAGAAATCCAAACATTTATTTGTTGCAATCCGACAAATCCATGCTTTTTCATTGTTTCCATCAAAACCCGAAAGATTTCGATATGCGGATAAGAAGGTATCCTGAGAAAGATCTTCTGCATCAAAATAGCTTTTCACAATTTTAAAACATATGGAGAAAACCAAATCTCCATATTGATCAATTAAATATTCTAAATAGTCATCTTGATTGATTTCTCCCACCTCCTCTTTTACTATTCCCTTTGTAATTGGATTCTTAAAACTCGAACCACTCATTAAAGCAATTATATACCCTTCTATGATATATAACGAGATAGCAGATAAAATTACTTCAATTTTTTAAAAATAAATTTTTTGGTATAAAAAAAAGACAACCCTCATATTTATTAGGATTGTCCTTTTCTCTATCTGTAATCATTTTTCCACGAATGGTGACAGAGGGTATAACTCATTGCTTAGTTCATCGAAGTTTAAATTATTCATTCTCTCTAAATCCTTAATTAGCGAATCGTTAAAGTTCGGATTCATTCCTCCACATATGCCTGTAGCTATTGCTCCGATGGTATCCGTATCCCCACCAATGGATGCACAAAGATTAGCGGATATTATGGGATCGCCTCCAGATAATTCTATGATTGCAAGAACGGATGGAATGGTTTCTATAGTCTCAACTCCTGTGCCTATCACTTCATATAGGTTTTTCAACGCCTCTGGCATTGTACAATTTCTAATCATTTTTTTTGCCAGTTTCATTCTCTGAACGATAGATGCTGATGGAATCTGAAAGCCATGGTTCAATGCTCGTCCGGCAATTTCTTCTGCCAGGTTCCAAATCTTTTCTATATCATTTCCACCTGAGACAACATAACTGACAATTCCGGCAACAATACTGGCTCCCTGTATGGCAATTGAAGTATTATGCGAGGGTTTGCATATCATATTCACATTATTGATCAAAGAGTCCGTGTCACGATAGTCTGATATAATTCCAATTGGGCTTATTTTCATTGCAGCTCCGTTTGTTGTACCGAATTTTCCGGTCTCCTCTACGGATACCCCTCTCTCAATTGCTTCCAGTGCCTTTAGTGTACTTGGTCCACATACAAGCGCCGCTACTTTCGACTCGTTTTTCCACTTAATCAACTGATTGATATAGCTTTCTGTATTGATAATGCCATGATTTTCAATAATCATTTTTGCTATCATCATTGTATTAATAGTATCATCCGTAATTTCACCAGCTGACATGGTTCTGCCAAAAAAATCATCCGCTTGCGATGGAAGAAGTTCTTCTATTCCCTTGGGAAATCTTACGTTAATATGCTCCTGCGTCCAGAACTCTGTGGGCATACCCATGGCATCTCCATAGGCTCCGCCAATCAAAACGCCTCTAATTCTTAAATACAGTTCCTTATCTATTTCACTTTTCATTTAATCCTCCGCTAACTTATAGGCTGCTTCATTTTCCTTTGAAATCACTCTGATTAATTGATCAAAATAATCAACATTTTCATTCATCGTTTCCACAACATCAAAATATTCATCACTGTTTGTAATAATGATTGGAGTGACTAGGCTATATCCTTCTTTTGTTATGCCTTCTATATCAAATTCCACCAATACATCGCCCTTTATTACCTTTGCTCCTTGTTGCACTTTTTTTGTGAAATACTTACCGTTTAACCGTACCGTATCGGTTCCTACATGTATTAAAATCTCACATCCGTCATCACTAGTAATGGCAATTGCATGACCCGTAGGAAACAGTGATGTGACAATTCCGTCACAGGGTGCAATAACTTTGCCCTCGGATGGTAGAATAGCTATTCCTTTACCCAATACTCCTTTTGAAAATGATGCATCATCTACATTTTCCAATTTTATAGTTTTTCCTTTTAATGGGGAAGAGATAATGTTATGAGAAGATTGTTTTTTATCAGCCAATAAACTGATACCCGAATTTTGCTCATTGAAAAATATAAACGTCAACAAGAATGCCACAACCATGGAAATAATGGTAGCTACTACAGCAACTAAGAATCCACTCATATCACCGTTTGGATTAATGAATGCAACGGTTCCCAACACACCTACGCTAACTGCATACATTCTCGCACTAAATAGGGAAATGATTACAGCACCTACCGTCGCACCAATGATACTAAAAGCAAAACGTTTTTTAACCGGCAGCGTAACACCGTAAATTGCTGGCTCAATAATACAAAAGCATCCTGAAATCATTGCTGGAATGCAAATATTTTTAACCTTTTTATCTTTTGTTTTACAATATACCGCCAAAACTACTGCCGTCTGTGCAAAAGAAGCGGTAAAAATCATTGGAATAATATAATCGTAACCCATTGCCCCCATATTTGTGATACCAATCGTTATTAATGGCCAATGTAAGCCAAGAATTACCAGCGGCTGATATATGACTCCCACAACTAGTGAAGTAATAATAGGCGATAAGGTATTCAGATAGGTAATTGCTGCTGTTATAAGTAATGATAAAATATTTGCAATGGGACCAATCGCAAGAATTGTTAAAGGAACACAAACCGCAATCGTTAAGAAGGGAACTAATGTAAACGCAACAATATCCGGAATATGTTTCTTTAAGAATTTTTCAAATTTTGAAGTAAAATACATCGATACAATAATAGGTACTACAGTGGAGGTATATCCTGTAGTTGGGAATATAATAGGTATTCCAAAGAATGTTTTATAAACCGGTGTTTCTAAAATAGAATTTGCAAATAAGATAAACAACGGATCACCTGCGGTTAGACTAGTTAAAATGGTTGGAAACACAAGGCATGCACCGATTGCCATACCAACAAATCCGTCCATCTGAAATGCTTTTGCAGATGTATAACCCAAGAAGATTGGGAAAAAAGTAAACAAGGCGCTTCCCATAACATTTAAAATAATGTACGCCCCATCTGTGGTTTCAAGAGCACCACACGCTACAAGCAGGGCCAGCAATCCCTGAATTAACCCGGCGGCCATCAGTACTCCTAAAATAGGTGTAATTGATTTTGTAATAATCTGAATAATTTTGTTTAAAACAGACTTATCCTTTCCCTCTGTTTGCGATTCCTCATTTTTCAGTCCTAATGAAGCAATTAATTCTGTATAGATACCTTCAACACTTGTTCCAACTACTACCTGATATTCGCCACCAGCTTTTTGCGCTGTGGTTATTTTGCTGTTTGAAATAATATTCTTTTCGTCTACCAAAGAATAATCCTTTAACTTAAATCTTAACCTCGTCATGCAGTGGCTTACTGAAATAACATTATCTTTCCCACCAACATTTTTAATAATAAATAATACTAAATCACTGTACTTTGCCATTCTGTTTCTCCTTTTGTTGTTAGTAATTTTACATATCCATTTATTTATCACTATCCATTGCGCGCTCAATGTGAATAGATAAATACGTTTTTTCTTCGTCTGTGATTAACAAATCACATTCTGTTTTTAAATATTCTTCTATCTTCAAAACACATCCATAGGCCATCGCATATTTTTCTTTGACCATCGTAAACAAGTCATTGTCCAGGCATTCACCAGTATATATTTTATTTGCCAAAGTTCTTTGTACAAAAAATCTTAGGTGCGTAATAAAACGATGGTAGGAAAGTGAAGTAACATCAAAGTACTTCTTGTATGTATATATTACGATATTCGTTAATTCTTTCATGATTTGTGTAACACGGTACATATTGTCATCTTCATACTTCTGGTCTGCATTTACGATATGCAAGGCAATAAATCCTGCCTCGTCATCGGGGAGTCTAATCGCAAACTCCTCCTCAATTAAATCTAGAGCCGTCAACCCAAATTTATACTCTTCCGGATAAAACCTTTGAATATCCCATAACAAAGAATTTCTAATATTAAACCCTTCTTTAAATCGTTTTATGGAAAAGCTGATATGATCTGCCAGTGAAATATAGATGACATCGCTGATTTTTTTCCCCAGTTCAAGTCTTGCTTCATTAATGATTCGCTCTGCCAACTTAATCTGTTCAAGCGGAAGTTTCATAATAAGTTCTTCAAGCCTTGCTACCTGTATCTTATCTTGCAAGTAGAATATTTTCTCGACTTCGTGGTCTTCCACTTTGTATCCAACCTTTTTGCCAAAGCATACCCCTTTACCCATTATAATTTTTTCTTTATCATCGTTCACTTTTACAATTGCAAAATTATTATTTAGTATCTTCACTATTTCCATCTTTTTTCCCCCACAAACACACAAAAAACCTATCATCGCACCTTAAATGGATGATAGGTTTAGCTCGCTTCACAATCGCAACAATTACTACCCTTTAATTTCATTATATCCGAATAATGAGAATTGTCAATAACTTAAATTAAAAAATTAGACGGTCTTAAATTAAAAAATTAGACGGTCAAACTATAAAAATGGTTCCTTTAATCTTCTTGATCTAAATACTTTTTTATTTTCATTTGTTTTCCATCTGTTTCAATCATAATTGCTCCACATTCCTTTGTAATTAAAACATCACTTTCTATTTCTTCTAACCGATCTAATAATTCCACATGAGGATGTCCATAACTATTCCCTTTTCCACAAGAGATTACTGATAATTCAGGTTTCACAAGTTCTAAAAAAGTATTAGACGTTGAATATTTGGATCCATGATGCGCTACCTTTAATATATCATAGTCTACTGCTATTTTCATTAAATTATCTGATTTATCTAGACTTTTTCGTTCTAATTCATTCATTACCAATTCTTCACCATCTGCTTCTAAATCACCTGTAAGTAAAAGATCAAATTGATCATAACTAACACTTAGAACTGTTGAATAAGCATTTCTTGAAGTCGTATTATAGTTATGATTAGGGTGTATACAGGTAATAGTTACTTCACCGTCCTGTATGATATCTCCTTTTTCCATAAATAAAACCTCAATTCCTTTCGATTGAGCTAATGTGACTAATTCCATATAAGAGTCATCTTTTAGAGAACAATTAGGAAGGATTAAATGTTGGATTACAACAATACCACTATATACTTTACTAATAAGACTATTATCTTCCATTCCTTCAATCAATTCCTTTAATCCTGAGATATGATCGGCATCCGTATGAGTCACAATCGCATAATCCAGTTCCCATATTCCGCTAGCTTTTAAAAAAGGTAAAATCCTATATAACCCTACTTTTTTTACATCAGAACTTCCTCCATCTATCAAGTAGTTAGTCCCATTTGGTGTTTCCATAAATATTCCATCGCCTTGACCTACATCTAAAAATGTTACTTTGTAATTGTCATTTTTTGATCTTGCTAAAACAATAATTAAGAATGATAGTAGTAATATACTTGCCTTTCGTTTTATACCGTTGTTTATAACAACAAAAAGTAAAACAATAAAATAGTATGTGAAAATAATGAGTAAACTAGGTTTTCCTGTCAGTAAAGTTTTTCCCGGCAATCCAGATGTTATGCGACAAATAAATTCATAGAAATTAAGGATATAATGAACACACCCTATAGTAAAAATACTAAAAGGCAAAAAAATACAACCTAATATACCTGCAATAATAGCCATTAAAACGATGAGGGATGACAAAGGCAAAATTATCATATTTATAATTAAAGAATAAACCGGGAATTCATAAAAAAAGTATAAAATGATTGGAAAGGTCATAATTTGTATACTAATGCTTAAACACAGTCCTTCTAATATCTTATTCTTTATTGGAATCATATAGACTATTACTGGATTGATAAGCGCAATACCAAGCATTGCACCAAAAGATAGTAAAAATCCAGCATTATAAATTTGCATCGGGGATTGAATTAAAATGATTAAAGCACTTAAGGAAGTTGCCGAAAGTAAATCATAGGTCCTTCCTATCACTCCGGCAATCATAAGAAGAATAAGCATGACAACTGCTCGATTGGTCGAAACGCTAAAATTAGTTAAAACACCATAAGAAAATATTAGACAGATGGATATTACAGTAGCCAGTAAAATTGGAATTCTAACTTTACGTAATAATAAATATAACGTCATTCCTAAAAGCGATACGTTGAGTCCCGATATAGAAAGTATATGGGATATCCCGCTTTCCTGATACAATTTTTTCATTTCATCATCTAGAAGTGACATTTCGCCTAATATCATCGCTGACATAATACCAGCTTCCTTCATTGGCAGAATCTCATGATAAATACCAACAAATTTTTTCTTGATAGAATAAAGCAACTGATGAAATCTTGAGTAATTTGCATTCACAATAGTAATTTGTTCCGCATTTATCTTATAATCAATCTTACGCATTTTATTGTATTGATATTCGTTGAATTGCCCTGAATTAGTGGCCATTTGAAATTTTAAGATTTGTCCTGAGATAGACAAGATATTACCGATTTTAAATGATTCTTCCGAAGTACTATAGACTGTTATCTTATCACTCGAAAAACTTAGTGATTCATATTCGTTTTCTTCTTGCGTCGATTGCAATATTAATTCCTGATTATTTGACTTACCAGCTAATGTTATCTTATTATTCTTTAAAGTAAGTAATGTATATAGTTCCTTTTCCTCTATCATTTCCAACTGACCTATAACGGTTCCACTGATTTTATCATCAAAAACAGTATCCATACTTGCTGGTTCCATTTGTTGATTCATAAAAAAATATCCTAACATCCATAAAAAAGGTAAACCCAACAGAAAACCAAAATGTATTAACTTAATCTTCCCCCTACTCCAAAGAACCCAGATCCATATAACAATCCCTGTCATCATTACGCAAGCTATAATAACCACAAACCAAACTCTCCCCTTATAAACCCCCATCCCAGCCACATAAGCCGCCAGTAACCACACAAGTGGTCTCCTAATCCCCAAAAGCACGTCCCCCTTCTAATTAAAGTTTCTATACTACTCGACTCCCTTTATCTAATCAATGACCTTTATCTAATCAATGACCTTTATCTAATCAATGACCTTTGTCTAATCAACGACCTTTATCTAATTAACGACCTTTAGAAATGATAAAAAATAATAACTAATATTTTTATTTTTTTATATTTATTAATCAAAAAACGAGACCACCGAAAAAGTCTATCTAAAACTTCATTGATTTGCCCGATCGGTGACAGCATACCAATATGTTTTTTGCGTAAACCGGCCGATGGAGACTTCTATGTTTTGTTAAGACTCTATTTGAAAATGTAAGCCGCCGCTTACATTTTCAAATATCTCAGAGGCTTATAAAAAACATGTCTCCTGAGGGTAAGGTAGCAAAAAATATATTGGTATACTGCCACCAATCGGGCAAATCCCAAAAATTAACTAAGACTTTTCCAGTGGTCGTATTCTTTCATTATCACTTGCTTCCTTCAACCAATTCCAGATTTCTTTCAAAAAATCCATCAAAAGTAATACCATCTCTGTAATTCTTTCTAGTAGCACCATCAATTGTAAATTGAACCTTATTAATAGTAGAAAGCTCCACTAAAGAATTAACAACGGAATAAATAATTACTTCGTCTTTTATATCAGTCATTTGATCAAGTAATTTTTCATTGAAATCAACATAGCAAATTCCATCTTTCGTTGAGACTTTAATCAATTCCGTTCCCTCTGGTAATGTTTTAATCATATTTTCCTCAATAGGGCCTGAAATTAATCGTTCAATTATCAATTGTTCTATGGAAAAATTACCGTCATAAGTAATTTTTAAATTAGAACCCACCAACGCTGTTCCTTTTTTATTGGAATAATATACTGTAACAAAGACATCTTCTGCATTAGTATTATCTATAAAATCTTCCGAAACCATTAACCCAACCGGTTTTTCATTAAAACCCTTTAGTGGCTGTTCACTTACATAAAACTCAATTGAATCCACACCCTCAATTTGACATAGCGTTTTCACTATAGTTGCTCTGCATAAAACTTCAGAGATTCCAGATAAATTATTATAATCAGAATTAAAATAAATACTTAATCTCCCAGCTTCATTAAAATCATATTTTTCAACAACTAGACTGTCTGGTTTTGCCTTCTTTAGAGAAATATCACTTGGATCTTCACTCAATGCCTTTAAATATTCTTCCACTAATTCTTCTGGTGTAGTACCTACCGGATTATAATCTTCACCTACAATTTTAGTTTCATTCGTATCAACATAATATACCTGAGTGATAGATTTATCTGTTTCAACCTGTTTGGAATCCTTGTGATCTATGCTGCAACCAGTAAATAAAATTGTCGTTAAAAGAACGATGCCCATAGAAAACACCTTGATTCTACTTGTTTTATAACTATCAAATCTTTTCATAGGAACCTCCTTTCTATCCAGCGAGAAGTAATTTGGGTTATTAAGCTATATAATTAATAGGTATCCGAACTGTAAATGTGGTTCCTTCGTTTTCCTTACTATAAACTTTTATTGCACCCTTATGCATATGAATAGCATTTTTTGTAATTGATAACCCAAGTCCTGTACCACCTGTACTTCTCGAACGTGCTTTATCAACACGATAAAAGCGGTCAAAAATAAAGTCTTGTGCTTCTTCAGGAATGCCTATTCCAGAATCTGACACTTTTACGTAGAAATACTTATGATCTGCATTGAGTGATACTCGAACCCAGCCGTCTTCTATGTTATATTTAATAGCATTTTCAATTAAATTAGAGATTGCTAATGAAAGTTTAACCTCGTCTATCTCCGCTACAACTGGTCGAAAACTTTCAAAAACTAATTCAATATTTCGTTTCTTTGCTATTGGTCTTAATCGTTTCAGTACCTGTTCCAATAAATCATTGATTTTAATGGCAGAAATATTCATATCACTTGCTGTCTTATCTAACTTCACTAAGGATAAAAGATCATTAATAATTTTATTTTCACGCTCAATTTCATCAGCAATATCCACTAAGAATTCCCGATACAATTCAGGTGCTACATTCTCCTGCATTAATAAAGAATCTGCTAATACTTTTACCGAAGTTAAGGGCGTTTTTAACTCGTGAGAGACATTAGAAACGAATTCCTGTCTTGATCTTTCCAGATTCTTCATTCGAAGAAGCATTTGATTTAAAGAATTTGAGATTTGCTTAATCTCATAAAATCCATCAATGGTAACCTCTTCATCCATATAGCCTTCAGTCAGGTGACCGACTGCATTCTTCAGGTTTATTAAAGGTTTTGTTAATATTCCAGAAAAGAAAAATGAAATTACTAAAATTATGATAGCAGTAGTCATAAATAAAACAGATGCTTTCTGGGATAATATTTCAGATATAGTAACGATATTCTTAGTAGAAAAGTTCATAACAATAACACCCATAATTTCTTTAGTGGTATTATGTGTGATTGGTATAGACATCTCTATATAATTGTGCGGTTTATTCTGAAAAATACTATTCGTTCCACGAAGACAATTAATGACCTTTTCAGATATTAAAGTTTTGCCATCTTCAATCCCATAGGTATCATTGAGAATATTTAGATGGTTGTCTACAACAAGTATTCTTCCATCAAAAATACTAGCAATCCGAGTGAGCTCCGTATCAACTTCAGTAACGGTCGGATCTGTTACGTACCCTGAAGATAGCATAAGGTTTACTAACGAATTGCCTTGACTTTGTAATTCACTCTTTATCTGTTCATTCGCCTTACTATTATACGTATTAATCATTACCCCTGTAAATATTAGTACAGGAATGATGCCAATTAAGAAGAGTACTATTACTTCATACACTCTTATACTTTTTAAAAACCAGAATTTAGATTTAATCTTGGAAAAAATAGCCAACACCCCATTTTGTATGTATATATTTCGGTTCACTAGGATTTTCTTCAATCTTTTCACGCAATCTACGAATATGAACATCCACAGTTCTTACATCACCAGGATAATCATATCCCCATACAATATTGAGTAAATTCTCACGACTATATACTTTATTAGGATTGAAAATTAGTAACTCCAGTAAATCAAATTCCTTAGCAGTTAAATTAACCTCTTTATTACTTACATAAACACGTCTGCTTTCACAGTCAATCTTTAGATCCTCAAATTTAATAACTTTAGCTTGATTCTCAGTATTTTTCTTTGTACTGCGCCGCATAATTGCTTTGATACGAGCTTTCACTTCTAATATATTAAAAGGCTTAGTTATATAATCATCTGCTCCATATTCTAAACCAAGAATTTTGTCCATATCATCACCTTTTGCAGTCAACATAATGATTGGCATGTTAGAGAATTCTCGTATCTGTTGACAAACTTCAAAACCTGTTATCTTTGGTAGCATGACATCAAGTAGCACAATATCATATTCCTTCTTCTTTGCAGCTTCTAATGCTTCTTCACCATCATAGGCACAATCTACTTCCATACCATCTTGTTCCAGGCTAAAGCGAATACCTTTTACTATTAATTTTTCATCATCAACAACGAGTACTTTCTTTCCCACTTTCATCACCTCATAATATTCTATACTAAGTAGTTTTCGTTATTTAAAAACCACTTATGAAAACTTAGTTAACTGTTAACATATCGCAAATCTTATTAAAAACAGAATCTTTTATTCCGTCAATATTTTTAATCTCTTCTATCGTCTTAAAACCATCATTATCTTGTCTGTATGTTATAATACTTTTTGCTTTCGATTCACCAATACCAGTTAAGGTCATTAACTCTTCCATATTTGCTGCATTAATATTTACTTTTACAGGTTTCTCAATATCACTATCCTTCACAGAAAAATCAGAGGGAGTCATGTCTTCTACCTCTTCCTTGGTAGGAATATAGATTTGTTGACCATCCTCCACCAAAGCAGCTTGGTTTACAAAATCACCCGCCGCATCATCTGTTAAGCCACCCGCTAATTTAATTATATCAAACAAACGAGAATCCTTTTCGACTTCATAAACATTCGGTTCTTTGACAGCTCCACAAATATGAATATAAATTAACTCAACACGAATAACCTCAGTATCCTCTTGCGGTACTATTTCATTCTCTTGTATAACTTTTGTATCATCTTGTATTGCTTTTGTATCATCTTGTATTACTTTTGTATTTTCATCTTTTTCTTGTACATTCGTTTGTGCAAAGTTGGTATCTTGATTTTGTAAAACTACCTGTGCCTCTTGTATACCAGCACTTCTACAGCTATATAAGATTCCGGCAAGCACGATAAACATTATTGTTAATCCTGTTGTTATCCATTTTTTATTCTTCATGAATATCATCCTTTACAAATAAAGTAATGAAACAAATTACTTTATGAAAAAGGTCTCACCAATATCGTATCCTCAATACTAAATAGCATAATATTATTCTACCTAATAAAATGTATGATTACAATAGGTAATTCGAAAGAATTTTATTTGTAAGGAAAATGTAATGAAGTGGCTATTCCCACTTAAATGTTATAATACCTCCAATGATGAAAGCTAATCCAATTAACTTCCTCCATTCAAATTTTACTCGTTCAACTCCAAAAATACCGACTAATTCAATTCCATATGCCACAATTAATTGGGAAACTACAATTAACATAATAGCACGGGCTGGTCCAAGTGTATCCATACTTTTAATTACAGTGTAGGTTATAAATGCTCCCATAGCTCCGCCTAATAACATATACTTATTATCAATTTTAAGTAATGCACCAAAATTACTTTCTCGTCCCGTAAGAAACCATGCAGCTATGCAAACAAGAAAAGCTGAAAATTGTACAAAACTAGATGAAACCCATATGCTTGTTTCCTTTGTTACTCCTGTGTTGAGTACCCCTTGAATACTCATTAATGCACCCGAAATTATTGCAATTATCATTCCTATCATAGGTTCACCTTTCCATTATATAAAATTGCAGCTACAAACTTTCATAACAGCTTCTATATTTTTGCCAATTTCAAGGTGAGATATTCAATACCGTGTCCTTATAATTCACATTTATCATGTATTACTTTCACATTTTGTATTCCTAAAAAATAATCTATAACATTAGGAGTACACATTAAGTACTCCTAACGTTATAGATTATCCCAGTGAAAAGCCTTATTACAAAATAATATAATTTATTATTGGGTGGATGTCAAAAGCCCTTCATAACAGGAATTATGAATAGCGGTGTATATATAATCATTTTGTCGTCGAACTAGTTCGAATGAGATCGGCTGACAAGGCTGCTTATGTCTGACTATGAGACTAATCTTTGAGGCTCTACAAAAGACATGCCGCAGGAAGGAAAGGTAGACAAAATGATTATATATACACCGCTATTCATTCCACAGTCAAAATTGAGCTTTGACACCCTAGCCATTTATAATTTATTTTATAAACAACTTTCTAAAATGGTAATCATTTCATCCACATTTTCTTTCGTAATAATTAGAGGTGGCACGAATCGAATAATATTTGTACCTGCTGCAATAATAATTAATCCTTTACTCATTGCTTTTAGGATGTAATCTTTCACAGGTCCATTAAATTCTAAGCCTTGCATAAGACCTTTACCTCTTCTTTCTAGGATAAAGTCATATTTTACAACAAGTTCATCTAATTTTGCTTCCAGATAAGTTGATACCTCATTAACATGTTCAAGTAAATTCTCGCTCTTAAACATATCAAATACCTTGCTTACTGCTGCGGTAGCAAATGGATTACCACCATAAGTAGTACCATGGTCTCCAGGTTCAAAAGCACTTGCAGCTTTCTCGGTTGCCGCAAATGCACCAACAGGAACTCCACAGCCTAAAGCTTTTGCACAAGTAATTATATCTGGTTTAACTCCATAACCTTGATGTGCAAACATAGTGCCTGTTCTTCCCATTCCGCATTGAATCTCATCAAATATAAGAAGGATGTCCTTCTCATCACATAATGTTCTTAACCCCTCTAAGAATTGTTGATCTGCCGGAAATAGTCCACCCTCTCCTTGTACTGGTTCCACAATAATAGCACAGGTTTTTTCATTTACTTTTTCTTTCACACTATTTAAATTATTAAATTCTGCGAATACTGCCCCGCCGATTAAAGGTTCAAACGCCTCACGATATTTTGGCTGTCCGGTGATGGATAAGGCTCCCATACTTCTTCCGTGAAAAGAATTGTTCATTGAAATTATTTCACTGCCTGCATGTTTATTCTTATTATAATAATATTTTCGGGCAAGTTTAATAGCACCTTCAATTGCTTCTGTACCACTATTCGTAAAAAATACTCGATCCATACCGGAAGCTTTCGCTAGTTTAGTTGCTGCCTCAGTAGTAGGAATATTATAATAATAGTTAGAGGTATGTAGAAGCTTATCAATCTGATTCTTTAATGCATCATTGTATTCTTTGTTCGCATATCCTAATGCAAATACTGCAATTCCTGCTGCAAAATCCAGATATTTTTTGCCATCTGTATCAAAAAGATATACTCCCTCTCCCTTGTCTAATACAATTTGATATCTGTTGTAGGTATGCATTAAAACTTGCTCCGCTTTATCAATATACTCTTGCATTTCCATAGAAACTCCTCCTTATTATTCTGAATGATCTACTTCGTGTTCAAACAATATTCCTTCATTATTAATTATTGCAGTACCAATACCTCGATTGGTAAAGAATTCGAGTAGTAAACAATGTTCCATTCTTCCGTCTAGAATATGCACTCTTGATACACCATTTCTAACGGCGTCAATACAGTTCTTCAATTTTGGAAGCATACCACCACCAATAAATCCACTGTTAATTAAATCATCCGCTTTATCTAAAGTGAGCACTGATATTAATGAACTCTTGTCATTTGGATCTTTATATACACCTTCAATGTCAGTTAAGAATGCCAATTTTTCTGCTCCAATTGCTGTAGCCACTGCACATGCAGCATCATCTGCGTTAATATTGTAAGCATGATAATTCTCATCCAGCCCGATTGGTGCTATGATAGGTACAAAATTATTATCAATTAAGGTATTGATCAGATCCACATTAACCTCTGTTATATTGCCAACAAACCCAATGTCCTGTCCATTCACTAATCTCTTTTCAACTTTTAGTGTTGAACCATCTTTACCACTGATTCCTACAGCCTTAACTCCTAGCTGCTCCACCATCTGAACCAATCCTTTATTAACTTTGCCGAGTACCATTTCTGCTACTTCCATGGTTTCTTCATCTGTTACTCTTAAGCCTTCAACAAATTTTGATTCATGTCCAAGTAAATTAACCCATTTACTAATTTCCTTGCCACCACCATGAACAATAATTGGCTGCATACCAACTAATTTTAATAGCGCAACATCTTTAATAACATTTAACTGAAGATTTTCATCTAACATGGCACTCCCGCCATACTTAACAACTACCTTCTTATTATTGAACTTCTGAATATATGGTAAGGCTTCGATTAATGTTTGTGCCTTAATTAATATCTGATCCATGTGTTCCATTGTATTATTTCCTCCTGGAAATTTTCCAATACCTTAATTGGAAATCTTTTTTAATTTGACTTGACAGTATATAGTAATATTATCTAATTTAAGAAATATAAATTCGTTATTCCCTCTAATCGATTAGGAACGATAATCCGCATTTATCTTAATATAATCATAAGTTAAATCACAACCCCAAGCAGTGGCAGTAGCAGCACCCATCTTAACATCAGCAATTGCTCTTACTTCTTTTGCTGATAAAATCTTAGTGGCCATTTCTTCACTATAGTCCGTTGCCATTCCATTTTCAACTAATTTTAGCTTGCCTTCTATACTTTCAATATATAAATCTACTTGCTCAGGGTCAAAATTCACACCGGAATAACCCATAGCACAAAGGATTCTGCCCCAATTTGCATCATTACCATATACAGCTGTTTTAACAAGGCTAGAGGTAATAATAGATTTGCTTAACGTAATAGCCTGATCTTTATCAGCAGCACCAATAACAACTGTTTCGAATAATTTAGTAGCACCTTCACCGTCAGCAGCCATTTTTTTTGCTAAATCTGTTGTAACAATATTCAATGCTTTACAAAACTGATCATAAACTTCATTTTTTTCTGTAATTTCAATATTTCCAGCCATCCCATTTGCTAATATGATTAATGAATCATTGGTAGAAGTATCTCTATCTACAGAAATCATATTAAAGGTATCTTTTACATTCGCACTAATAGCATCTTGTAATAAACTTTTACTAATTGCCAAATCGGTTGTAACAACACCTAGCATCGTTGCCATATTAGGATGAATCATACCTGAGCCTTTTGCCATACCACCGATTGTAACTTCTTTTTCCCCAATCATAAAGGTAACTGCACATTCCTTGGAATAGGTATCTGTTGTCATTATAGCTTCTGCTGCCATAAGACCTGCTTCAATCGTTTCCTCTAATGCTGCCGCTAATAATTTGGCTCCTTCTGTAATTGCATCCATTGGTAACTGTTTACCGATAACTCCTGTAGATGCAGTGAGCACTGCAGATGAAGAAAGATGTAAACTAGCAGCTACTGTCTCTGCCATCTTTAAGTTATTCTCATCACCTTCTAAACCGGTACAGGCATTAGCGACACCGCTATTAAGAACAACTGCCTGAGCTGTTTCGTTTTCTTTGATAATCTTCATATCCCATTTTACAGGGGCAGCCTTTACCACGTTGGTTGTAAATGTTCCAGCTACCTTAGCCGGTATGTCACTATATATCAAAGCCATATCTTTTCTTTTCTTTTTAATTCCAGCATATAGTCCGATTGCTTTAAATCCTTTTGCTGCAGTTACACCGCCTTGAATAATCTCCATAGTTAATCCTCCTAAATATCGTAATTGATTTATATTCTGATTACGGAAACATAGGTACTAATTGTAATCCGGTAGTTTCCTCTAAACCAAACATTAAATTCATATTCTGCACTGCTTGACCTGCAGCCCCTTTTACTAAATTATCCATAGCCCCCATCATAATAATGCGCTTGGTTCTCGGATCAATCACAAAGTTCACATCCACAAAGTTACTTCCCTCTACCCATCTGGTTTCTGGACAAATTCCCTTATCTAAAACACGAACAAAGTATTCCTTTTTATAATATTTATCATAGATAACCTTAATCTCATCGTAAGATACCTCTTTTTTTAGATTAGCATAAGAAGTGGTAAGTATACCTCGATTCATCGGTACTAAATGAGGTGTGAAATTAATATTTAAAGCCTCATCTGCCACATAAGACAATTGTTCTTCAATCTCAGGTGTATGTCTGTGGCTTGCAACTCCATAAGCCTTAATGCTTTCATTAACCTCACAATACAGATTTCCCACCTTTGCTGCTCTACCTGCTCCCGATGTCCCTGATTTTGCATCCACTATAATTGAATGAGGATCAATCAAACCTTCCATCAACATTGGGTATATCGATAAGGTAGTGCAGGTTGGATAGCAGCCTGGATTGGCAACTAATCTTGCTTTTTTGACTTGTTCTCTGTTAATTTCACATAGTCCATAAACAGCTTCCTCAATAAATTGAGGACTTTTGTGCTCGATTCCATACCATTCTTCATATATACTCACATCTTTTATTCTAAAATCTGCACTGAGATCTATAATTTTAACCTTTGATAGAATTTCTTCATTTAATAAGGAAGCACATAATCCTTGAGGAGTAGCTGTAAATATTACATCCACCTGTCTTGCAAGTTCTTCCATATTATCATCCATACAAGTAGCGTCTACTAATTCGAACATATTTTGAAAAACTTCATAGTATTTTTTATCAATATAGCTCTTTGAACCATACCATACAATTTTTGCATCTTTATGCTGTAAAAGTATTCTAACTAATTCCTGTCCGGCATAACCGGTTGAACCTATAATACCTACCTTTATCATTTTCTTACCTCCATTTGTTTCCTTCTATTAAAATGTTCACTATATCTTAGAAATACATATCCCACGTCTATTTCCCATTCGTTGATATCCTTTTCGAATATTTTCTCATAATTATACATCTTTATTGATTATTATGCAATAGCTGTTTCATGAAAATATTAATATTTTTCTATGTTTTTTGTATATTCTTTCACAAATGGATTGTTGCTAAATTAATTTCTATACAATTGCTGGCCAAAAGTCGCCTATAATAATTGGAATTTTAGACTCATGGATTAAGAATATCAATGCCCTCATTCGTTAACACTATATTAAGCTTGGAAATAGGAAAACCTACTATATTATAATAGTCACCTTCAATTTTACCTATATTAATTGCATATTTTCCCTGAATACCATATGCGCCTGCTTTATCATAAGGTTCACCTGTAGATATATAGGCAGCAATTTGCTCATCCGTCATCGTGTTCACCCAAACATTAGAAACTTCAACAAAATTAATAATTTTATTTCGCTTTTCATCCGACTTCTTAATTACCACAGATACTCCGGTGAATACTTGATGTTTGTTCCCTTGCAAAAGACGAAGCATTTTCTTCGCATCTTCTTCATCCTTAGGTTTACCCATAATCTGTCCATCTATTGCTACCATAGTATCAGCACCAATAATAATTACATTTCCTTCTATCTGTTTTGCCACATCCTCGGCTTTCATAGCCGCAAGTTCTATAACAATTTCTTTTGGTATGGTCTTTGTAATAACTTCTTCCATATCACTTGCACAAACAGAAAAATTCACGCCAACCTGTTCAAATATTTCTTTTCTTCTGGGTGACCCAGACGCTAAAACTATCTTGTACATATTTTACACGCTCCTAAGATTACTAAATTATTTTCATTGAAGCTCCCATTGCATGCCACATCTGCTTGCAGATGTGGCACTGCCTAGCTTAAGACTTCGTTTTTAGAATGTCGTTGCTTAATCAGGGTGTGAAAATGGTTTTTGATTTTCACTTTATGCATAACAAAAGTGGTTCTTTATCTATATTATTTTAACTCTTTACTGCATAAATCAGTATTACCAAATAAATGGTATACCATAGTAGTCTAGCATAATCAAATTAATATATCAAGGATAGTCATTGGTATTTCCAATGGATGATGTTTATATACTAAAAATATTTATCAAAATTTTTTAATTTTACTATTGCATAAAATATCAAATTGATGTATATTTATAATAATCATTAAAGATTGAAGGAGGCACTTATTATGAAAGAAAAAGTTATTCTCGCCTATTCCGGCGGACTAGACACAACAATGATTATTCCTTGGTTGAAGGAAAACTATGATTACGATGTGGTTTGTGTATGCATCGATGTAGGACAGGGCAACGAACTTGATGGATTAGAGGAAAGAGCTAAATTATCCGGAGCAACTAAATTATATATTGAAAATGTAGTTGATGAATTTGTCAACGATTATGTTATGCCTTGTGTAAAAGCAGGTGCTGTATATGAAAATAAATATTTATTAGGAACTTCAATGGCTCGTCCGGTTATTGCTAAAAGATTAGTAGAAATCGCTCGAATCGAAGGTGCTACTGCTATCTGTCACGGTGCTACCGGCAAAGGTAATGATCAAGTACGTTTCGAATTAGGTATCAAGGCTCTTGCTCCCGATCTAAGAATTATTGCACCTTGGAGAATCTGGGATATCACCTCTAGAGAAGAGGAAATCGAATACTGTAAAAATCATGGTATTGACCTACCTTTCTCAGCTGATAATAGCTATAGCCGTGATAGAAATTTATGGCACATCAGTCATGAAGGTCTGGAGTTAGAAGATCCTGCTAATGCACCTGACTATAACCATTTGTTAGTTCTTGGTGTATCTCCTGAAAAAGCTCCTAATGAATCTGATACGCTTACATTGACTTTTGAAAAAGGTATTCCTACTAGTTTAAATGGAAAATCCATGAAGGTGGCTGATATTATAACTGAGTTAAACAAGCTTGGTGGTAAGCATGGTGTTGGTATCGTTGATATCGTTGAAAACCGTGTTGTTGGAATGAAATCTCGTGGTGTATATGAAACACCGGGCGGAACCATTTTAATGGAAGCTCATGCTCAGTTAGAAGAATTAATCCTCGACCGTGCAACTCTTACCTGTAAAAAAGAAATCGGCAACAAATTTGCTGATGTTGTATATGAAGGAAAATGGTTTACACCTCTTCGCGAAGCATTACAAGCATTTGTTGATGTTACACAAGAATATGTAACTGGTGAAGTTAAATTAAAACTTTACAAAGGTAATATTATCAAACAAGGTACAACCTCTCCTTATTCCTTATATAATGAAAGCATCGCTTCCTTTACAACCGGTGAATTATATAACCACCATGATGCAGAAGGTTTCATCAATCTATTTGGACTTTCACTGAAGGTTCGTGCTATGAACATGGCGGCTGTTGAGGCAGAGAAGAATAAATAATTTAGTTTAGTAAAGATTTGGTGGTTGCCTGGCGCTCTGGTACTTTAAATTCTAATTAAGTCTTTGATAACCGGTGGGGCTGCAGGAATATAATAAAAGAGTTTTTCCATTGCTACGACACTTTCTCCTAATAATCCGCGTGGATAGTACAGCAAATTCGGCTGTTCTCTCCACGCGGATTATTAGGAGGAAGAGTCTCTGCAAAGGAAAAACTTTTTTTTATTATATTCCTGCGGCTCCACCGGTTACTATAGGTTATTGAAGAATTTAAAGTACCAGAGCACCAGGCGACCACCAAATCTAATCGGGTTTAACTTAAATTCAAAAGATTATATATGATAATTAAACTAATATTATATTCTTATGTAATCATATCACGAACATGATTTATTCAATGTGTAGTTAATACCAGTTGATGTAAAAGATTAAATAGTATCACATTCAAATGACTTAATTTCTAATTTTTAATTTCTTAATTGATAAAAGCAAATGAAATTGCAAACAAATGTTTGTATATAATTAAAATTTATGTTATAATATGGAAATAAAATAAATAACATATGGAAGGAGTAATACAAACGATAACTACCTATTGTTTTTAGTAATTTAGATGGAACAGTTGATCGATGAAGAGAGCTCTTACAGGTGGTCTATCGTAGAATAAAGTTGCAGTTGTATATTATTGTACTTATTTCAAATAATAAAAAGGAGGGATTAAAATGATTTCGCAAGAAAAATTAATGAAAGCTCTAATAAAAGGAAAATATGAATCCTATATTAAACAAAGCTCTACATACAATCCATATTCAAAATCGGTATTATATGATTGGGAATTCAAACTACCTATAGATGATTTATTATACATCGATTATTTTAGGGGTTTTAATCCTTATAGTGGCGCCGAATATGTATATGAAAAAGATAATAATATACCTATTTGGTCCTGCGACTATGTGGGTTATGTAAAACAAGATATGGATGTATCTGCAGAAAATATTTATAATTTTCTAAAGGAATCAAGGGGAAATCATTTATTACATTGTAATAATAAACTATTTTCTAATTATAAATATGAAAACAACATTTTTCAGTATGAAACATATTTTCAAGGAGATATAACATCATTATTACAAATAGAAAATTTCTATTATAATAACTTACTAATAGCACAGCAAATATCATCAGGAAGGTTAAAACAATCCACTGATTAATATTTTATTATTAAAAGAAACCATCCGATCTTTTTCTTTTAATAAGTCCCCACCCACAAAGATTTGGCGGAGCTTGGATCGTCGGACGCTATAAATTCCATCGAATACCTATGTCAACAGGAGAATTTGCAGGTATATATTAATAACGAATTTTTCGTTTGCGGAGACACTTTCTACTAATAGTACACTTGGAGCGGACAGTCGTTTTTACTGTCCTCTCCAAGCGTACTATTAGTAGAAAGTGTCATAGCAACAGAAAAATCCGATTAATATATACCTGCAAAGCCTCCTGTTGTCGAATGTCTACCTGGAATTTATAGCGGACGACGATCCAAGCTCCGCCAAATCCCTACCCACACTAGATTAGAATTTGATTAAGCATTTATTTATCTATTTATTAATTTTAGAATCTATAATATAATAGGGTTAGCATTTCATTATATTATTCTTGAAAGGAGAAATAACATGATTATTACTACTACCCCTACTATTGAGGGAAAAACTATTACAGAATACAAAGGTATTGTATTTGGAGAAGTAATCTCCGGTATAAATTTTATTAAGGACTTTGCTGCTGGCTTATCTAACTTCTTTGGAGGACGCTCTGGAACCTACGAGGAAGAAATGATACAAGCAAGAGAAAATGCCATGAAGGAAATGGAGAATCGAGCTCTTCAAATGGGAGCAGATGCAGTTGTTGGTGTGGACATTGACTACGAAGTTCTTGGTGCTGATAATGGTATGATTATGGTAACTGCTTCGGGTACTGCTGTAAGATATATGTAAGTAATTAAATCTTAAAATAAGCCATAGAAACCAATTAAACATTGGATTCTATGGCTTATTTTGTATTGCGATCTGCATTTTACATTTTATGGCATAATATCTTCTCTTTTCATTTTGTCTGTATTATAATGAATTATATACTTTACTCTATCTAACTGAAAGAAGGAGGTTATTTCATGGAATATTATTTATTTCCCATATTAGGATTCATAATACTTTTTATAATAATTATTCCGCTATACTTTCGGTTAAAGAAGACAAAACATCAATTAATTGCTTTAATGATAAAAGGTTCTGCTACAATGGTTCCTGTTCTCTTCTCCTTAGCTTCCATCATACAGTTGGGAAGAAAGCCCTATCAGAACATTGGTTCAGCTCATTTACCAGGAGCTTCTTGTTGGCTGCTTATAGGACTACTTCTGTGTTTGATTGGTGACATTATAATAGGCATACATTTTCTTGGTGGAATAGTAGCTTTTCTGCTTGGCCATATCTGCTATATTACAGCATTTAGCAATCTTGCCTCCTTACAGCTATGGAGTATTGTTATATTTATAGTACTCTTTTTACTTACTTTAGTAGTCTTCTATCCATTAATTCCTAAGATGTCTAAAAATAAAATTCCATTTTTATTCTATGGTACTGTAATTTTAACTATGCTTTCCCTAGCACTTTTACTACCATATACTATCGGATACCTTGGAATATTACCTGCAATAGGAGCCTTTCTTTTTGTGCTATCTGATTTTCTTCTTGCTAGAATTATGCTGGTGAAATTTACGCCCTTAAGTGATGTGGTTAGTCTATATATTTACTATTTAGGCCAATTTGCCTTAGCTATGAGTGTTTATTTATATTCATCAATTACGTACTAATTAAATTTATTTACCGTGTAAAATAATAGATCCAGATTTAAAATTAATTAAAAGAAATATTGATCTAGAAAATCATTCAGTACTTTCTCATATTCAACTCGATTTTTTTGACAGGATTGAGCATGCATTGCATTTGGTGCAAGATATAGCTCTTTCTTGTCCAGCTTAGCATCATACATATCCTTAGACATAGAACAAGGTACATAATCATCTTCTAATCCATGGATAAATAAGATTGGGGCGTTGCTTTGAACTGCTCCATCTAATGGAACTACATCATCAATCCAGAAGCCTGCCCTTAATTTTATGAGTATGCTCGCAATTGCCAAAAACGGGAATTGGGGCAAATGATGGTATTTCTTAAGCTGGTGCAATAATAACTTTTTTAAATTAGAATAAGAACAATCTGCTATCGTACATCGTACCCTTCCATCAATAGCAAGATGAGACAAGACCGTAGCTGCTCCCATAGATTCCCCATGAGTTACTATTGCTAGATTTGTTCCAAATTCTTCATAACACCAATCTATTATAGTTTGTAAATCAAATTTCTCATAATATCCCATTGAGGTAAATGCTTTCCCACTTAACCCGTGGTTTCTATGATCATATGTGAGCACTGTTATTCCTCTCTTAAGGAACAGATCAGCATACATCATACTGCTATATTTTCCACACGTATAACCATGACAGATAATTGCTATCTTCATTTTACCGCTTGGATTCCCTACTTGTTTTTTACTTGTATCATTATTTATTAATTGGCAAGATAAATTATATCCATATCTGGATCTTATGATAAAATCTTCCTTATCCCAACCTTGATATATCTTATCAGTAAGTCTTCCTTCTTCCAACTCTCTTTGATAGAGTTCCTCATAGTCTATTACTTTTGGTTTGAGTACTATATTCGACAATACCCAAGAAACAGTAACAACTATAATAAGAAGAATAACTAGAACACCCAGAATAATAAAACCAGTCATGTATTTCTACCTCCTCTTAACTAAATGTTAGGATTAATCCTTATTAAGTTGATATGTCGCATATTCTTTATCAAAATGATAACCTAACTTTTCTGCAACTTTTACCGAATTTAGGTTAGCTGCATCCCAGTTTGGATACTTATTAAGCTTGATACATTCTAGTAAAAGTCTTGCTCCACATATTGTCGCAAGCCCCTGTCTTCGGTATTCCTCCCTTGTTCCAATTTCTATCTCAATACCACCTTGGTAAGCAGTATAGGAGGAGGCTCCACAGATTATTCTGCCATTATGTAAAATAACATAACCTAAGCCTACCTTTTTGTAATATTCTGCCGATTTAAAATTGGAACAGAAATCTTTTGACCAATTCTCTGATAAAGCTAAATCATATAACTCATCATTTATCTGTCGTAATTCATACTCTTTAGGTAATTGATTCATATATTCATGCAGTTTTTCCACCGAAAAGGCAAATCCTTCTTTTCGTATGGCATAACGTGTGATTCTTTTATATTTTTTAGAATGATTCAGCTTAACTTCCCAATCTCTTGTATGCGGAATAAATAATAAATCCTTTTCATCTATCTCATTTGGGTATTCATTTAAAATATTATCTGCTTCTACTGAATCCACATTTCCAACCGGAAAGCAGAAGTCACCTTGTACAATGCGTGCAACTGTTGGATTTGGAAATTGGTCAACCCAGGCTCTACCCATATATCCTTCTAAACAAGACCATACAGTACTATCGGTACAATTCTTATAAAAGTCATTCAAACATTTCATTTGATCTTTTGTTAATTCAATCATTTTAACTCCTCTACATTCGCTATTGCAAAATTTCTCATATTTATTTTAACATAATTAATTCTTAAATAATATTTATTTTTCATTAAGATTTTTAAAGTTTCGTATTTATTAGAATATCATTAGGTTTTACTAATATCATTTACTAAATACCAACCTAATGCTATAATATGAAAAGTAATGGGTGCTATAACCCATATAATCTAAATCACTTTAAGAAAGGTGGAAATATATGAACATTTACGAAGAATTTAAGGAAAAGAGGAAAATGCCAAAGTTAAAACACGTTGGAGTAATCCTTTTTGTAATACTTGCAATAATTCTATTATCCAGTTCACCCTATACCGTTAATGAACAGGAGCAAGCTGTATTAACTACTTTTGGTGTAGCAAAATCAGTAACCGACTCTGGATTACATTTTAGAATTCCTTTCGTTCAAAAGATACAAAAAGTTAATACTACAATCAATGGTTTTGCAATTGGATATGACCATGAGACCAATCAAACTATCGAAGAAGAAGCTGTCATGATTACCTCAGATTATAATTTTGTCGATGTCGATTTCTTTGTAGAATATAAGGTATCTGATCCGGTAAAAGCGGTCTATTCCTCAAAAGAACCGGTTCTTATACTAAAAAATATCTCACAAAGCTGCATCCGCTCCATAATTGGAAGTTATGATGTTGACAGCGTATTAACAGCTGGAAAAAATGAAATTCAAGCTGCAATTAAAGAAATGGTTTTACAGAAATTAGAATTACAAGATATCGGAATCCAATTAATAAACATTACTATTCAAGATTCTGAGCCACCAACGCAAGAAGTTATGGAAGCCTTTAAAGCCGTCGAGACAGCAAAACAAGGAAAAGAGACAGCTATAAATAATGCAAACAAGTATCGTAATGAGAAGCTACCTGCAGCATTAGCTGATGTGGATAAGATTATTAAAGAAGCTGAAGCACAGAAAGAAGAACGCATCAATGAAGCAACCGGCCAAGTTGCCAGATTCAATGCTATATATGCTGAATTTGTTAAGAATCCTGTTGTTACCAAAGAGAGAATGTTTTATGAAACAATGGAAAATATACTTCCTTCTCTTGAAGTTATTATAGATGGTACGGATGGTGTTCAAAAAGTTCTGCCACTAGATTCCTTTGTATCTATAAATGAAGCAGATACTACTGCTTCTAGTGAAACAACAACTAACACAGAAAAGGAGGCAGAATAATTATGAGTAAAAAAATATTATTAAGTTTTGCCGGGATACTTGTTATAATCCTTTTAGTATTTTCTGTCGTAATTACAAGTGAAAATGAATTTAAATTAGTAAGGCAATTTGGTAAGGTAAATAAAGTTATAGACAAACCAGGGATTAGTTTAATGATTCCCTTTTTACAAACTGCCGATACTCTTCCAAATGAAATATTATTATATGACCTAGCTTCTTCTGATGTTATTACCATGGATAAGAAAACCATGATTAGTGACAGTTACGTATTATGGAAAATTACTGACCCATTAAAATTTGCTCAATCTTTGAATTCTTCAATTATTAGTGCAGAAAGCAGAATAGACACTGTTGTCTATAATGCAATAAAAAATGTGATTGGTAGTCTTTCCCAAAATGAAGTCATTAGTGGCAGAGATGGTACATTGTCTACTTCTATTATGAACAGTATAGGTACCTCAATGGAACAATATGGAATTACCTTATTAACCGTAGAGACGAAACGTCTAGATCTTCCATCTGATAATAAAACAGCGGTATATGAAAGAATGATTTCTGAGCGCGATAAAATTGCAGCTACCTACATAGCTGAGGGCAATTCGGAAGCGCAAGTGATTCAGAATACAACAGATAAAGAAATATCTATCAGCCTTTCAACTGCTAAAGCCAAAGCGGAACGAATCATTGCAGAAGGAGAAGGAGAATATATGAGAATATTATCAGAAGCCTATGCAGATAAATCCCGTACTGAGTTCTACTCCTTTGTTCGATCACTTGATGCTGCTAAGGAATCCTTGTCAGGTGATAACAAAACTATAATCTTACCTTCTAATTCTCCAATCTCTCAAATATTTATTGGAAAGTAATTTATGTTATTGAAAAGGCTGGTACCAATTAGGTATCAGCCTTTTCAATTATATATTTAGTCAATATATTGTTATAATATGTTGAATTTTACGAAGAAATACAGTATTATAAAGCATAGTAAACATGCTTTAAATATTGCAAGTACTATAGATTTAAATTGCAAGGAGAAAATTGTTGTACTTTAATTTAACCCACTTGAAAATAAAGGAGATAAAATATGTCTTTTGAAATACTTGTTTTAGATATAGATGGAACCTTAACCAATTCAGAAAAGGATGTTTCTCCACTCACCTTAGATGCTATATTTAAGGCTCAAGAACGCGGACACAAAGTGGTGCTCGCTTCCGGACGCCCAACCCGAGGAATACTAGATTTAGCAAACCGTTTAAAACTGTCAGAATACAATGGCTATATTTTATCATTTAATGGAGCTAAGATAATAAGTTGTAGAACAAATGAAATAATATATCAAACAGTCCTACCACGTGAAATCATTCCACAGCTTTACACCGCTGCCATTGAGAACTCTGTAGGTATACTATCTTACGAGGAAAATACAATTATTGCTGGTACAGACATAGATGAATATATGGAAAAAGAATCTAAAATTAATAACATTCCAATCAAGCGTGTCGATAATTTTCCAAACTATATCAACTTTGATGTTAACAAATGTCTGATGACAGGCTCAGGTACTCATCTTGAAAAAGTAGAAAAAATTATGAAAAACAAATTTGGAGGTATCTTAAATATATATCGTTCTGAACCATATTTCATAGAAATAATGCCTCAAAACATAGATAAAGCTTATTCTCTAAGCAAATTATTAGATTATCTGGGATTGTCAAAAGATCAAATGATTAGCTGCGGAGATGGATTTAACGATTTATCTATGATCCAATATGCCGGCATGGGTGTCGCTATGGCAAATGCCCAGGAAATCGTAAAACAAGCCGCCGATTACATCACGCTATCCAACGATGAAGACGGTGTAGCTCACGTTATTCATGAATTTATGCTCTAGATTATTGTGTTTTCAGGAAAATTATAATATAATAATTAGATACTATACAAATATTAGAAATTAAGAATTCAATATGTTGAATTCCATAATTATGATTTTAATTAGAAAGGTATATATAACTATGTTTAAAATAATTATAAAAAAATTATATTTAATAGGCTATATTATAATTATATATGGCATCTTTCAATTAGGATACTTGTGTTTTTACTTTATAAACACTTTTTTAACTAATAAAGAACGTACAGTTATTGAACCAAATGGAATATCAACTATTAGCAAAATACATTTTAACTATATTAATATAATTTTTGTAGTTTGTTTTTTCATATTTCTCATATTACTAGGATTTTTTATAATAAAAAAAGGTAATAAGAAAGGGTAAACAACATCATTTAAGAATTGAATTATTTTATGATTGAGCCACCCTTTTTTATTGGTACGAATAACTTTAATACAAAGGACATGGTGTAATTTAAATCACCATGCCCTTTGTATTATCTGAGATTTAGTATAAGATTTTGTAAGAATATACTATTCCTTTTCTTTATAATATAGTTTAAACCCACAAAGATTTGGCGGAGCCTGGGGTCGTACACTATAAATTCTATCGATAACTCACTTCTACAGGAGGCTTCGCAGGTACATATTAATAAAGAGTTTTTCCCTTGCGGCGACACTTTCTTTTGATTGTACGATTAGAGAGGACAGTCTTTATGTCCTATCAAAGCGCACAATCAAAAGAAAGTGTCAGAGCAATGGAAAAACTCTATTAATATATACCTGCGAAACCTCCTGTTGTAGAAAACCTAAATTAGAATTTATAGTGTACGACACCAGGCTCCGCCAAATCTCTACATTAAATCAAGAATTCAATGATACAACTTTACCATAACGTTCAAAGATTTCTTTTACTTGCTGCAGTAACTCTTTGCTAGGTTCTTTGGTATTGGAAAGTTGATAATCCAAACCAAGTTCTTTCCATTTAAATTCACCCATCTTATGAAATCCCAGGAGTTCAATCTTCGATACATTCGGATAATGGTCTAAATGTTCGGATAATTGTATGACGCTTTCTAAATTATCCGTAAGTTGTGGTACTAGCACATACCGTATCCAGGTGTTCATATTGATTTCTTTTAAATAATCAAGAAAATCAAGTGTTGGAGCAAGTGAAACACGTGTTACTGTTTTATATACCAGTGGGTTATAATTTTTAATATCAAGCAATACTATATCCGTATATTCCAATACTTCTTTCACAACATTATTCCATACAAAACCTGAGGTATCGATTGCAACTGATATCTCCTGTTCCCTGCAAAGTTTACATACTTCTAAGATGAACTCGGATTGCAGTAGTGGCTCACCTCCTGTAAAGGTTACACCACCACCTGTAAATTTCATATATGATTTGTATCTTAGAATCT
The DNA here is from genome assembly GCA_963517115.1 of uncultured Lachnospiraceae bacterium. Lineage (GTDB taxonomy): Bacteria > Bacillota > Clostridia > Lachnospirales > Lachnospiraceae > Anaerocolumna. The sequence continues at coordinate 75,972 of CAUQEW010000011.1, forward strand.
CATCCATCAACTGTTGCGGAGTATATTCTGTTCCCTTTGTTGTATCCCAAGTATCCGGATTGTGACAAAATTGACATCTTAATACACATCCTTGCATAAAAACTACGAACCGAATGCCAGGTCCATCTACCGTTCCACAGCTTTCTATTGAATGTATTCTTCCAATGATATTCATATTTTCAGTATTCTTAATTTTATTGCTCATAAATTTCACCCAACCTTTCAAAGATCAAGTTCATTTTTTTATTATTATTTGTTAAGAAGTTATTATCTTTCATGGAAAGTACGATGAATAACATCAAGTTGTTGTTCCCGATTCAGCTTTACAAAGTTTACTGCGTAACCGGATACACGTATCGTAAGTTGTGGATATTTTTCCGGATGGTCCATAGCATCCATTAATGTTTCACGATCAAATACGTTTACATTGATATGATGCCCTTTATCATGGAAATATCCGTCCAGTAATCCAGCTAAATTACTGACTCTCTCTTCAATATCCTTACCTAAAGCCTTTGGTACAATTGAGAAGGTGTAAGAAATACCATCTTGCGCATGTTTGTATGGTAACTTAGCAACTGACGCCATCGAAGCAATAGCACCCTTCTTATCTCTTCCATGCATTGGATTCGCACCCGGTGCAAAAGGTTCTCCTGCCTTACGACCATCCGGAGTACTTCCGGTCTTCTTACCATACACTACATTAGAGGTAATCGTCAATACGGATAGAGTTTGCTTTGCACTACGATAGGTTTTAACTTTGCGAAGTTTATTCATAAAACGTTCTACTAGCTCAACCGCGATTTGATCTACTCTATCATCGTTATTACCAAAAGCTGGGTAATCTCCTTCTATTTCATAATCAACCGCTAAACCTGCTTCATTACGGATTACTTTAACTTTTGCAAACTTAATAGCTGATAAAGAATCTGCTACTACAGACAATCCGGCTATTCCGCAAGCTTCAGTACGCAATACGGATATATCATGTAATGCCATCTGTAATCGCTCGTAATTATATTTATCGTGCATAAAATGAATAATATTTAAAGTGTTGATATATAACTCTGAAAGCCAATCTAGTGTTTGATCAAACTTGGCAATTACTTCATCGTATTCTAAATATTCTCCGGTAATTGGTGCGAATAGAGGTCCTACTTGTTCTCCAGACTTCTCATCTTTACCTCCATTGATAGAATATAATAGTGCTTTTGCAAGATTAGCCCTAGCGCCAAAGAATTGCATCTGTTTACCAATTCGCATTGCTGAAACGCAACATGCTATTCCATAATCATCGCCCCATACATCTCTCATAATATCATCACTCTCATATTGAATTGAGCTAGTATCGATGGATACTTTAGAACAGTATTTTTTAAACGGTTCAGGAAGAGATGTTGACCAAAGTACAGTAAGATTAGGCTCTGGCGCTGGTCCTAAATTATATAAAGTGTGAAGGATACGGAAACTGCTCTTGGTAACAAGTGTTCTACCATCAAGTCCCATACCACCAATGGATTCTGTTACCCAAGTTGGATCTCCTGAGAATAAATCATTATAAGATGGTGTTCTAAGGAAACGAACCATTCTTAATTTCATAACAAATTGATCAACAATTTCTTGTATCTCTTCTTCTGTTATCAATCCATTCTTTAAATCACGTTCATAGTAAATATCAAGGAAAGTTGATACACGTCCAAGACTCATTGCTGCACCATCTTGTTCCTTTATCGCTCCTAGATACCCAAAATAAGTCCATTGAGTAGCTTCTACGGAATTTTGTGCAGGTATACTAATATCAAAACCGTAAGATGCAGCCATATTCTTTAATTGCTTTAGAGCTTTTATTTGCTCTGATATTTCTTCTCTTAATCGAATCTCTGGAGATTCGAGAGAAGATCTTTCTAGCAATTTTTTCTGCTGTTGTTTATCTTCTATTAACCAATCTACTCCATATAAAGCTACACGTCTGTAATCGCCAATAATACGTCCACGTCCGTAAGCATCCGGAAGACCTGTTATGATACCTGTATGTCTTGCTTTTTTCATTGCATCCGTATAAGAATCAAAAACACCATCGTTATGGGTCTTTCTATTGTCAGTGTATATTTCCTCTGTTGTTTTGTCTAAAGTATATCCATAGGCTTCTAAAGCATTCTTAACTACACGTATACCACCATTTGGCATAATACCACGTTTTAAAGGCTTATCTGTTTGGAATCCAACAATTATCTCTTTGTTCTTATCAATGTATCCTGGACCAAAAGTAATAATTGTAGATGGCTTGGTTGTCTCAGCATCAACAATACCCTTCTCTGTCTCTATTTTCATTAATTCCAGAACTTCTTTCCATAAATCATCTGTTTTTTTTGTTGGGCCTACTAGGAAAGAACTATCTCCTTCATATGGAGTATAGTTATGTTGAATGAAGCTTCTTACATTAATATCTGTTGTCCAGCTTCCGGAATTAAAATCATGCCATTCTTGTCTCATAGTAATCCTCCTATCACAATCTGTTAATTACATATTTTTAGTTTATAAGAGATGTACATCCAATAGATTACCCTATATAGATAATCCTATTGTAAAAAATTATCACTTTATATTGTTATAAAATGTAAATTGTGTACATACTTCTTTATATTGTATAATATTAAAGAAAAAATAACACCTTGTCAATAGCCTTCCTTAAGAATAATTATCAATAAGGCCTTATCCTATGTCATTAAAATATTCTAAGATACTATAAACTCTACCTTTTCAGTAGGATTTATAATTAAGAAAAAAAAGGAGCTTGATAGTCACAAAAGTGATAATCATCCCCTATTTTATTTATTTTACAGTATTTTAGACAGAAATTCTTTCAATCTTGGATGCTGTGGATTATCAAAAAATGCTTTAGGTTCATTTTGTTCTTTAATGATTCCTTCATCAATAAACATTACTCTGGTTGCGACTTCTTTCGCAAATCCCATTTCATGAGTAACAACAACCATCGTCATGCCATCCTCAGCAAGTTCTTTCATAAGCTCTAATACCTCACCCACCATCTCTGGATCTAGTGCTGATGTTGGCTCATCAAATAACATAACATCCGGATTCATTGCTAAAGCTCGAACAATGGCAATACGTTGCTTTTGTCCACCTGACAACTGTCTGGGATAGGCATCGGCTTTCTCAGTAAGACCAATTCGTTCTAATAACTCAATCGCCTTTTGATCTGCAGCCTCTTGTTTCATAAGACCTAGCTTCACAGGGGCTAATGTTATATTTTGCTTTACCGTCAGATGTGGAAAGAGATTGAACTGTTGAAATACCATTCCCATCTTCTGACGGAGTTTATTTACATTTGTCTTAGTATCCGTAATATTATTACCTTCAAACCAAACTTCTCCATCTGTTGGAATCTCAAGAAGATTCAAACATCTTAAGAGAGTTGATTTACCGGAACCTGAAGGTCCTATAATTACAACCTTTTCACCTTGTTTTATCGTTTCATTTATACCATCTAAAACGAGATGGTCGCCAAATGATTTTTTTAAATTTTTAGTTATGATCACCTTGACTCATCCTCCTTTCAAATAAACCTAAAAGTTTAGTAAGTCCCAATACTATTATTAAATAAAATATAGCTGCTATAATAAGAGGAGGCAAGATATCCCATGTACGTGAACCAATGTATTGAGCTGCTTTCGTCAAATCGGTTACTGCTATAATACTTGCGACTGATGTTTCTTTAATTAACACAATAAATTCGTTGCCCAAAGCAGGCAGTATATTCTTAATTGCTTGTGGCATAATGATATAATACATTGTCTGATTTGCGTTAAAACCTAAGGAACGTCCGGCTTCATTCTGTCCCTTATCTATGGATTCAATTCCAGCACGTACTATTTCTGCTACATAAGCACCTGAATTAATTCCAAAACATATGGCTGCTACCATAATCTCATTGGTGTTTCTTGATGTAAAGACAAGATTATAGATTATAAGCAGCTGTAGCATAACTGGTGTGCCTCTGATAATATTGATATAGCAATTACATAAGGTGCCAATCCATCTTAGCCCCTTATAATTAGAAACCGACACTTTTATTACTGCTATAGAGATTCCTATGAAAACACCAATTAATATTGCCAATATTGATATTTCAATTGTTATTTTTAAACCTTCAAAGTAGGAAAGATATCGTTTTTCTGTTATAAATGCATCATAATAGCGTTCAGCTATCGACAAAAACCAATTTCCTATTCTTGTTAACCAATACTTTAAAATTTCCAAATTTATTTCTCCTTTATCTGATATGAACGCTACAACAGGAAGCAGCAGACATAATATTTTATCGCCTGCTGCTTTTACGTCAAGTTATAATGATTACTTATATCTGAATATCTATGTAATCATTTATTCCTTACTTGTATGATTTGCAGTAAATTCCTCAATTTTTCCATCTTTAATTAATTGAGCTATAACCTCATTGATCTTGTTTAATAATTCAGTATTTCCTTTTTGAACAGCAATTGCATATTTATCCTCAAATAATGTACCATCTAACATGATAAGTGAATCATTAGAATCAACTAATTCTTGTGCTGGATAAAGGTCCATAACGATACAATCAATTTTACTGTTTTTTAGATCTTCTGCAGCTTGAGCAAATTTTGTATAACGTTTTATGTCCTTTGGTGTTAATTTTTCTACATCAGAAACATAATAATCCGCAATATTACCTTGTTGTACGCCGATTATTTTATCATTAAGATCTTCTACACTGGCAACCATTGGATTCGCTTTGTTTACAACAACAACTTCTGTTGAATTAACATATTCATCTGAGAAATCCATTCTTTTTGCACGGTCTTCATCAACAGATACTCCAGCAGCAACAAAGTCTACTTTGCCCTGCTCTACTGCAAGTAATGCACCGTCAAAATCCATAGTTTTAATTTCAAGTTCTTTTCCCATTGCATCTGCAATGGCCTGTGCTATATCCATATCAATACCAACTACTTTGTCACCCTCCATATACTCATATGGTGCAAACCCAGGCTCAGTTCCAACGATTAATGTTTCGCTGGTTGATTCTGCCGTACTATCCGCATCCTTCTTATTTCCACAAGCAACTAACGATACTGTCATTAGCATAACAAGTACTACACATAATAATTTCTTCATGATTAATTTCCTCCAATATTTATATTTATAAGATTTTTTCTTATATTAATGCTAGTATTGTACCACGTTCTTAGAAAATTTCAAGTATATTTGTATTTTTAATTATATAAAATTTATATTTTTTCAAATTTATAATAAATCTAACACTTAAAGTCTTGCTTTTTAAGACCACACTAATACCTTTTTATATTGATTTAAGTGCAATAAAAAGGACAAACAATATTATTAGTATGGTTTGCCCCATTTACTTTATACTATACTTATTTAATTTATTACCTCAGAGCATAAATCCTAATCCTAATTTAATTCACTCTTGAAGATTCTTCTACCTATTCTTCTGTATCTTCCTCAAGGCTTTCACTGTAAACCACATCACTACTTTGTTCTTTTATCTTCACTTCTATACCAGACATTACATGATCTGCATAAATATGAATAGTTGGAGCTGTTGCATCTTCATACTTAGGTACATTATTAGCAACACCACTCATAATAGATTTTCCTGAAACTACTACTTTTACTTTCTCCGGAACTATAATGCTGATACCGCTCATCAGACTCTTACAATGTATATTAACATCTTTCTCAATGATTGAACTGCCTAGATCCAGCTTAATTCCGGAACAGATATTATTAATTATAGCACCCTTAAATGGTTTATTCTCAATCTTTATATTTCTTCCATTAAATATCATAGAATACTTTAAGATATCTCCATTTTTCTCAGAATCATTGTTAACTATGTTTATCATATCCGCTAATTTACTCACAGCATTTGCTATCGCACTAACTGTAAATGCAAAAGTAATAAACTTAAAAAGTTTTTTACCTCCTGACCTCTTTTTTACTTTAACTAATTCTTTCGTTTCATGCACCTTCCTAGACATAATAATCATCCTTCCCTTCGCTTATTTTAGCAACCTCTTATACACGATAGTGTCATCCTCAATACTATCTTATGCATCATCCCTACAGGTAATGCCGCTGCCTTAATGTATAAATTTTTGTCGCTGACTTTGTTATCGCTCGAAAGGTCTCATCTATATCTAAGGTGCCAATGCTGTATTATTCATCTTAAAAACAAATAGTACGTTCGATGAATATATTTTATCTATTTCAATTACTTTTTAATTTCATTGGAATCAGTTATTGACGCTTTAATTGGCGGGTTACTATTTGATTTGCTTTTCTTATAGTATTTTCTACTGATTAGGGCTATTATAACAATAATAACTGTCCATATTATGAGATATGGAAGGTTTACAATAAACCAAACAACAAAGTTTTTTAGACCTTCACTTAAGTTATACATCGTATCACCAAAACCAGTATGAATTCTGTTCCAAACAGTTTTCTCTTCTTCAATTACAGTAGTCATACGTTCTACTTCCTGTATATTGAGCGTAACTGTACTATAATCTACTAGATTATCATAAGTTCTAAGTTGGGTTTCATAACTTTGTAGTTCATAACGAACACTACTTAAGCGAGTTTCTAATGTGATGATATCCTCTAAAGTTTCTACTTTTTCAAGTAAAGCAAGTAATCTTTCTTGTTCGATTTCCAATGCTTTTTTATGACTCTGTGTATCAACATATTGTAAAGTAATATTCTCTGTAGATTCTTGTTTATTAACAACATTAGAATTATCGTATACTTTATTAATAAACTCATCTAGTTTATCATTTGGCACCCTTGCAATGATATTCCCATACCGCATATCACTGTTATAATAATATCTTCCGCTAATTTCCGAATTCTCTACATAGCCCCCAAGTTGATTAATCTGTGTATCAAGAAATTTGATTAAATTATCAAAGTCCTGTGTTTCTACCTCTAGATTAGCACGGCGAATAATCTTATCCTGTGAGTTAACAGCAGACTCTTTGGTTGTTATTGCGGAGGTACTTGTTAATTGACTGTCAAAGGATTCAGATGAGGCTGTATCTTGTGGTGATTCCATACCTGAGGCCATATCTGTCTTGTTCTCTCCATTACCAAACTGTGATGCTGAACTTTCAGAACTCATCGTGATATCACTTGTATAACCGGCTTTTTTTGCACATCCGGATATTACAAAAATAATACTTCCTATACAAATGATTAATTGAAATAATTTCTTTTTCTTCATTGCTATTCATCCCCCTTTTTTATTGTACTACCATTTATATATATTAGACGATAATCAAAGTATAACAGTTCCAATATTTTCAAATTATTTTGTAAGATGTATTAAGCCAGAATAATAATAATTTTAGCCTTGCACAATGCTACAAGGATTGATATAATTTATCAGTATCTCAAAAATTGACTAATTTCCACTTAGGAGGATGACAACATGGGAGTTATCACAATTATCTTGCTTTCCTTTGGTTTGGCAATGGATGCCTTTGCCGTGTCCGTAACCAATGGCATGTGTTTCAAAAAATTCAAACGTAAAGAGGCCTTTGCAACTGCATTAACTTTTGGATTATTTCAGGCAATAATGCCATTAATTGGGTATGGAGTTGGCAGTACTTTTTTAGAAACCATATCATTTTTAGATCATTGGATTGCATTATTTTTATTAGGAGCTATAGGTATCAATATGATTATGGAAGGTGTAAAATCATACCGAAATCCTGATAATTTCTGTAGAACTGAAACCTTTACTTTAAAACTTTTATTAGCACAAGGAATTGCTACCAGTATTGATGCACTTGCTGTAGGTATCAGCTTTGCTGTTACAAAAACAGATATTGTTTTAGCGGCGGCTAGTATTGGAATTATTACTTTCTTTTGTAGCTTATTTGGAATTTTCCTTGGTAAAAAATTTGATTCTTTATTAAAAGAAAAAGCCGAGATATTTGGCGGTTTTATTTTACTTATTATTGGACTAAGGATTTTTATTGAACATATGTTTTTATGAATCTTTTGCAAATGCAGCTGAAATTCTTCTGAGGGTTAACTTTTCCTTTAAAACAATTGGATATAATATTATTACAAAAACGGGAGCAAAATAATAACTAAGAGTTGCTTTTGAAATTGTAGTATAGTTGTAAGCCTCGAATAACATTATCCAATTTAGTCAAATCGCTCCACCGGACAATATCAATATAAGAAGGTTCTTCCTTATTGCTCTCAGTGAAATTCTTAGTTTTTTTACATAACATACACCAATCAAAAATATACTTCCTATTATTCCTCTTAATAAAGCTATGCCGTTTGACGGTAGATTAATCTGTCTTACGAATAATCCCACGCTACCAAAGATCAGCATGGCTCCTATCAGTTTCATCCTTGTTTTCATCATTTCATTCACTTTTATCTTTTGCTCCCATCTCTATTATCTTACACATCTAACCTTTTCAGCGCGTCTGCAAGCATGTTCTGAGCCCAAAGATACTGCCCATTATCTGAATATTGTCTATAATCACATTCTATGGTCATTATTAAATATAGGTATATATCATAAAGAATATAACGGATATCTGCATCCTGACTTTCTTCTACTGCTCCATATCCATCTAAAAAACTTGTCTGTTGTCCACCCATATTATTGTGATGACGAAAAGCACATTCCATTAGTGGGTCTCCCCATATAGATCTTTCAAAATCGATGATACCTTCAACATGTCCATCTATAATAAATACATTTCCATCCCATAAGTCCCAATGCACAAATTTTGGTATTGTAACTGATTCCAGAGAATATAACTTATCCTCAATATATTTTAGCAATCCTTCATAATCCATACCAATATCAATATTTCTTACCATTCCATCTTGAAGTACTCCCTTTATCATACTTTCAAAAACTGTTTTCCATTCACCACTCGTTTCCATGGCATCAAAATATCCAAAATTCTCCCCTGTAATTTCATTCATTTGTCTATTATACTGTCCAAGCTCATATTCAATATGATAACGTTCTTGTTCTGTCAGAGAATCCTTGACAGAATTATAGTTTGATCCTTCTAATTTGGTCATAAAAAAATACTGAGAATCACAAAAATTACAGGATTCTTTTTCAGAGGAATAGAATAAAACTTCCGGCACCGGTACTGTAGTATTTTCCCTAACTAATCTCATACTTTTAACTTCAGCCGACATTAAGTTGTTTTCATAAGACATAATACAAGCATCCTTAGGCGGAGCTATCTTTAAGATAACCTCCTGTCCATCAGATACCTTAATCAAATATGCAACATTAAAAAACCCTTCTTTTAATTCAGTTATCTCAATAGCTCTTCTACCTTCAAAAGCATCCGCTACCATTTTTCTTAAATCCTCATCCGTTTTATGATTCTTAGTTAAACTCAACATCACAAATCCCCCCATTTATGTACACTTCTTAATATTTATCTTCTTAATATTTATCTTCTTAATATTGAACTTCATAATATTGAACTTCATACCACCGCTCAGTAAATCAAGTCCTATATAAATCAAGTCCTATATCTATAATATTCAAATCGTAATTATACATCTCTAGATGCTTTTAAAAATCTTTCGTCTTTCATCAATATAAACCCACAAAGATTTGGCGGAGCCTGGATTGTCTTCCACTATAAATTCTATCAATAAACTTCATCAACAAGAGGCTTAGCAGGTATATATTAATATAGAATTTTTCGTTTGCGTCGACATTTTGTGCTAATTGTTCACTTGGAGCGGACAATGTCTTCTATTGTCCAGTCCAAGCGAACCATTAGCATAAAATGTCATAGCAACCGAAAAATCCTATTAATATATACCTGCGAAGCCTCCTGTTGTCAAAATCTAAATTAGAATTTATAGTGGAAGACAATTCAGGCTCCGCCAAATCTCTAACTCCATTAAATTACCAACTTCTACGTAACAATTCCGGTTCAACCTCTAAATGAGCATAATCATTAAATCGTTGAAGATAAAACCGGTTACATTTCTCATCATAAAATAATTGTGTAATGCTGCTATTCTCCAAAGATACACCAAATAACAGCTTTTTACTCATATCAAGGCCCAATATTCCTGCAAGTAAGGATCGGATAACTCCCCCATGCGTTACAATAGCTATGTTTTGCTTACCACTTTTTAAAATTTCTTCAATGGTTCTCATTGCTCTTTTGTACACATCCGCACCACATTCTCCACCCGGATACGGAATGTCTTCTATTAATTTCATTTGTTCTGATTTAAAATCTTTAAAATTATTATAAATATATTCATCTGTATTACCTTCTAATTCACCAAAGGATATTTCACATATATCTTCGCTAATGATATGTTGCTGGTTCAGATATTGATTAATTACTTCCGCTGTCTCAACAGCTCGAATCAAGTGGCTAGAATACAACGCATCTATCTGATATGACTTTAGGCGCTTTCCAAGCAATTCTGCCTGAAGATATCCTTCATGTGCCAATCCTACATTAACATTACACAATGAACTACTCTGTCTTCCATGTCTAATTAAATATATATTCATCCTATCCTTACTCCCATTGTATTTCTATTTCCGAAGCCTTACTTCGGATACTTCTTTTTTATAGTAAGTGTAATCCGTTCTGGTCAGCAAATTCTACTATTTCTTCAGGCCATACAGAAGATTGTACCTCTCCAATATGTGCTTTACGTAAGAAAAACATACAGATTCTAGATTGCCCAATACCACCACCTATTGTATATGGCAATTCTTTATTCAAGAGTGCCTTCTGAAATGGCATTTCTGCGCGTTCCATACATCCACTGATAGCTAGTTGCTCCTTTAAAGAATCTTCATCAACACGTATACCCATAGAGGATAATTCTAAGGCAATATCTAGGACAGGATAATAAACGATAATATCACCATTTAACTTCCAATCATCATAATCCGGTGCTCTGCCATCATGTTTTTCTCCTGAAGCAAGAGCTCCACCAATCTGCATAATAAATACTGCGCCTTTTAATTTGGTGATCTTATACTCTCTTTCTTTCGGGGAACAATCTGGATACTGATCTTCTAATTCTTGAGAGGTCACAAAAGAGATTTCCTCCGGCAGAAATTTCTGTATATAGTCATATTTTTCACACATATAATTTTCTGTAGACTTTAGTGCTTCATATACCTTTTTCACGATTTCTCTTAAGGTATTCTCATTTCTTTCGTCTTTTTTAATAATTTTCTCCCAATCCCATTGATCTACAAAGATGGAATGTATGTTGTCGGTATCCTCATCTCTTCGAATTGCATTCATATCAGTGTAAAGTCCTTCTCCATACTGAAAACCATATCTTTTTAATGCCATTCTTTTCCATTTAGCCAAGGAATGCACAATTTCAACTACAACATCATTTAGTTCTTTTACACCAAAACTTACAGGACGTTCAACCCCATTTAGATTATCGTTTAATCCCGTTTCCGGTTTTACAAACAATGGTGCTGATACTCGTGTAAGATTCAACTGCTTAGCCAATTCTCTTTCAAAAAAATCTTTTACATACTTAATTCCTACTTCAGTTTCTTTAATTCCAATTTTTGCTTCATATCCATCAGGAATAATTAAATGTTCCATTTCATTTCTCCTTGTTGTTTTATTTATGATAGGGTTGGTTCGAATTAATTCGATAAGCCCTGTATATCTGTTCTAATAGAATAACTCTCATCATTTGATGCGGAAATGTCATCTTAGAGAAACTTAATTTATAATCAGCACGTGATAAAACATCTTCACTTAATCCTAAAGAACCACCTATGATAAATATAAGGTGACTATTACCACTTACCCCCAGTTGTTCAACCTTATCTGCTAATTCTACAGAAGAAAGCATTTTTCCTTCAATAGCTAAAACAAAAAGGTATGCACCGTCTTTGATATTTTTGAGAATTCTCTCACCTTCTAATTTCTTAATCTGATTTTCTTCCGCTTCACTAGCTTGATCTGGAGTTTTCTCATCACTTACTTCTATGATTTCTAATTTACAATAGCGACTCAGTCTTTTAACATATTCAGAAATCGCCATGGTAAAATATTTTTCTTTTATCTTTCCAACACAAATTATAGTTATTTTCATGGTTTCTTCCGGTCTTCTTCGACATATTGGTACAAAACGCCATTCTTTACAATTTTCAATTTTTCACCTTCAAATCCTCTTCTTCGTAGTTCTCTTTGAAAATTAAATAACATAAAACCATGAAAAACAATTAATATATTCTCTTTGGACCAATCGATTTGATCTAAAAAAGCATTAATCCTTTTTCTTGTTCCCTCTACAGTCTCAGGTTGGCTTTTTGATCTAAATAACCATGCCATTCTTCCGCATATATGCCATACTTCAAACGGTAGCCGGATTCTTTCTGAATGCAAAAAGGGAGCATTATCTACTTCTCTTAACAATTTATCAATCTGAAGGTTACCACTGTATACCTCTTTTGCTGTCGTAATTGCTCTTGGCAAATCACTCACATAACATATATCCCATTCTATTCCATACATATCAACTTGCTTTTTAATTACTTTTGATTTCTCATATCGCGCTGACCACTCACGAAACTCCTTGGAGGTCATTAACTTCTTATGTGGACAATTCACTTTAAAATGCCTTAATAATCCGATTCTCATCTTTTCTCCCGTGTAATATTTATTTTCACACTCTGTTATTTAGAAGATAGAAATCTCTCACAGTGAGCTTTCTCCTCCCTCCATTTATTTAATCCACAATTGTCTAAAGTATATATAATTATTCTACCTATTTTTATAATTAATTGCAAGAAAAGAATGACATTGTTTAATTCTTCTGAAATATTTTAAATAATGTATCCATTATAAAAATTGCTAAAGCTATCATTCCAGCAATTTGCATCGTTTCGCTAAAATAAAAACCTGCGGAAACATTGTTATTTGTTATAAGATTATAGACAATCTGGTACATTCCAACCCCTGGCACTAATGGTAAAATACCTGAGATCAAAAATAATGTAACTGGTGTTTTCATAATACGTGCAAAACTATGGGAAACCAAAGCTACAACAAGTGCAGCTATGAACATACTTACTACATTACTACAACCTGTAGCCTTTGTTAATAAATATACTAACCAACCAATAGCACCAACCACTCCTGAATAAACCAAAAACCTTTTTGGTACACCAAAATTAATTGCAATTGATATTACCGCAATAAATGCACCTATAACCTGTATTAAAATCATAGGATTACACCTCCTGCTAATAAAGAGAAGAGTGCCATTCCAACACCTATGCCAGCAGCTGTAGAAGTTGCTGAAACAAAGGCTTCAATCGCACGCGCACCACCTGACATATAATCACCTTGCAAAGTGTCCCTAATTGCATTAGTAATTGCTACTCCTGGTAATAACGGCATAACAGAACCGCCTATTAAGGTGTCTAATTGAATTGGTAATCCAGAATAATGCATAAAAATCATACTATTGAATGCTATTAGAATAGAGGCTATCATATTTTTAATAAAGGTATTAATTTGTAACTTCCCGGTTGCCATAAGTGTTAGTACAATGATTCCTCCATTTAATCCTGCTATAAGACAATTCAACCAATCTCCACCTAATAAAATAGAAAAAGATATCGTAGCTAACACTGTACAAATATAATAAGTAGCATTACTATATTGTTTTGATTTACTAATTTTCTTAAGGCTTTCATAAGCCTCCTCCAGTGTAATACTCCCGCTGCATAGATTTCTAGAGATATTATTTGTTTCATAAATATTAGATATATTAGTAATTCGATTATCAACTCTTGTAACCAAACTAATTGAATCAATACTTGAATCCCCTAACGTCAAAAATATTCCGGTTGGTGTTACAAAGGTTTCCGTTCTAGCCAATCCGGATATCTTAAGTATTCTACACATGGTATCTTCCACACGGTAGGTCTCGGCTCCTCCGATTAGCATGATTTCTCCTGCTAACATAGCAGTATCTACTAAAAGTTTATAATTCATATCTATTTTGTCTCCAATCTGTAAATGTGAACAAAAATGTTAACAAATTATTCTAATTATCTTCATACTTTACACATAATTATATCTTATACTAATAGTAAGAAAGTGAACTTATAGTTTCACTCTCTCCTCCCCCATATTAATATAGATTGAGTAAGCGATAAATGTCCTACATTTATCGCTTTTCTCATGCTCTTATCACAAAACATGTTAAAGTTAAGACTGCTACTTATAAATATTAGACTCTCCCATAGATGCAATTAAGGACAAGCCGATTTTTCATTTGACTCGTCCTTTATTATATATTTATTATATACTTGTTATTCAGTTTCTTCCAATTCTGTATCCGCGGCATCAATATCCATAGTGTGAAGTGTCCTTCTCTTTCTTCTTGATTCCTCAGATGCACTCATAAGGAAATCTTTTATCAAGCTCGAATTCTTGATATGTAATAATCTCAATTCCGGATGCGTCGTATCACCAGTATAACAAGTTACTGTGCCTAATTTAAATATTCTTTCCATAAAACTTCTAGTTAATTTAACATCTTGAACTTTATACATATATGCATCATCAACCGTAATATTTAGGAAACCGCTAGTTATTGTAAGTTTATCATCTGTTATAGCATAGGTCGTAAAACAAATGGGTAATGCTAAGAATTTCGTTCTTTTCTTTTCTACATACATCATTTCTTTGCTCCTTTAGATAATAAGTTTTTATTTGAGTTTAATAATTGTAGTCTTATCTTGATTTGATATTATCAAATTAATATTTGACAAGTCAATATCTCGAAGTACATCAAATACAATAACAGCTTTTTTTGTTTCTCCACTAGCAATATCTAAATTTATGTACTGTAAATCGTTAACCAATAATGTCATCATTGGTTGATATATAGTACCAGTATTAACATCTAATTGATATTTAAATCCTGATTCAATTAAGTTCAAACTCTCCGTTTTATCAGATAAATTTTTAACATCAAAGGATACTACTAATAATTTCCTATCTGAACTTGTTTCCAATGAAAAGTAATTGTTGTCTGTGTCATTCGTATAACTATCGCAAAGCGCATAGTCAGCGTAATCAATGTTAAATTTGTTGTTACCCATATCTTGTGTTAAACTCATATAGTTCGCAATGTCTTCACTCTGTTTCAATTCAACTGATTTGTAAGATTCTTTCGTACTATTTGAATCTAAAGAAGCCGTAGGTTCCTTGGTTTCAACAGTTTCTATGGATGCAACGGCTTCTGTAGAATTCTCTAGTTTCATTGAATCAGTTGGTTCCGTCTCTTGAGTATTATCCAAATCAAGCAAAGCCTCTTTATAATTTGAATCCTGTTTTAAAACTACCCCTGCCATATATTCTGCTAGCATGTCACTCTCTTGATTTGATATATCCACCGTCTGAGCACATCCTGTTAATATTACTCCGCAAAGTGCAACTAAAATAATTAAATATTTTTTCACAAATATTTTCCTCCTGTAGTAATCGTATTAATAACTACATGATATCACTAAATGTTGAAAACAGCAACGATAAACTTAAAATCTGTCATTTTTTCTATTAAATCCTTGCATCCAGTTCAAACCAGAACTCTACACCAGTATCGCGATTCATTACACCACATTCATGATTCAACGATATCATAATTGCTTTCACGATTGATAACCCAATTCCACTTCCTCCATATTCTCTGGTCCTTGCCTTATCTACCTTATAGAATTTTATCCATATTTTATCGATATCCTCTTCTGGAATATTGGTACCTGTGTTAAATACGGCAACACGAACAACATCATCTTGCTGAATTAGTTTTATCTCAATAATCTTTGCACCATCAACATGATTCAATGCATTGCTAATATAATTGGTTACAACCTCTTCTACCAAATATTCGTCAGCCCATACATAAATAGGATCTTTCTGTTCAAAATGTAAAAACACTTCCTTCTGCTTAAATAATATATCTGTAGATGCTAAAACTGATTGAATTAATGCAACAATATCAAATCGTTCAATATTTACTTGATTATTGCCAAATTCTATTTGATTTAATGAAAGTAATTTCTTAACCATTTGGTTCATTTTTTGGGCTTCATCTACAATAACTTCACAGTAAAAGTCTCTGCTTTCTTCATCCTCATTAATATTATCCTTTAAACCTTCTGCATATCCTTGTATCAATGCAATCGGTGTTTTTAATTCATGAGAAACATTGGATAAAAAATCTTTTCTGATTTCGTCTATCTGCATTTTTTCCTGAATATCAGAGAGCAATTCATTATTTGCACTCTTAAGCTCAGATATAGTTTTTTCTAATTTCTCTGATAAAGTATTAATACTACAACCAAGTTCACCAATTTCATCCTGAGTCTTAACATCATACTTAATATCAAAATCTAAATCGCTCATTCTCTTCGCAATTCCTGCTAATTGAAGAATTGGAGAAGTGAATTTTTTACTAATATAAAACATGACTGCAGAACCAATAAATACCGCAAGAATCCCTACATAAGCCAAAAACTTATTAGCAATTTTTACGCTTTCTCGCATACTTTCTATATTGGTACGCAGATATATAATATAGTCATTATCCAAAGTACCTATCAAGTCAATATAATTCGATTCGATTCGAGCATCAAATACGGTATATATTTGATAATTATCTGCACTTTTAATTAATTTTTTTGATTTCACCTCCGAGTTAGTTCCACTAAATATATAATCCTGCAATAAGCTAAAGATTCTTACTAAATCTCTTCCATCACCTTCACTAATTGGAAATTCCCACTCAAGATTATCAGTTATAATGTAAATGTTCACATTTTTATTTTCTCTAAAACGTTCAATTTTTACGATATCATCATTTGATAATTCTTCATCACTTTCTTTGTTTTTATAAACATTATTAATATTATTAAATGTAGTACCTAATGTTTCAAGTTTACTGTGAAGATAATAATCAACTAAGTAAGTTTTATTTAAAAACCATAGGAAAAAAATTGTTAATACTGTTAATACTGTTAATGTGAGCGTCAACTTCATTCTTAAAGAATATCGATTAAACGCTTCCACTCTATTTTCCTTGGTGCAATTATCGTTTTTTCTCTTGACAAAACTATGCCAATCTAATTTCATGGTTCTACCTCGAATTTATATCCCATACCCCAAATTGTTCTAATAAAATCTCCTTTGGGACCCATCTTACTTCTTAGTTTCTTAACATGAGTATCTATGGTTCTAGCATCTCCAAAATAATCATAATTCCATACATTGTTCAAAATTCTTTCTCTTGATAAAGCAACCCCTTGATTTGTTACAAAATAAGTAAGTAATTCAAATTCTTTAAAACTCAAATCAATATTATTTCCATCAATCTTTACCTGATGCGCTGCTTTGTCTAAAACAATTCCACCTATCTCAACGATATCTTCTTCTAAGGCATTTACTCTTCTAAGGATTGCCTCTACTCTGGCAACTAAAATCTTTGGGCTAAATGGTTTCGAAATATACTCATCAACGCCTAATTCAAACCCAAGTAGTTCATCCTTTTCATCACTCTTTGCTGTTAACATAATAATTGGTACCTTTGAATACTGCCTAATCTCACGACATACTTGCCATCCATCCATCTTGGGCATCATCACATCCAATATTATGAGTGCTATATCTTTGGATTCAAAAAAAATATCAACTGCCTGTTCGCCATTCTCAGCTTCTAAAACATCGAAATTCTTTTTACTTAAAAAGTCTCTTACTAATTTTCTCATTCTACTTTCATCATCAACGACAAGTACTTTTAATTTGTCCATAAGCGGCTCCAATCTGCATATTTTAATATGCTTTCAATTATGGCTTCATTATAGCAGTTATTTATGAAAAATCTATGTTCTATTCTGTTTGCAAATTTTCATTTTTAAGTTTTGTTTCTAATTCATTCAATAATTGTTCCTTGTTATTTAGCTCTTCTTCCCAGGATGCATATTTGTCAATTACTTTATTTTCAAAATCTGAATAAACAGTTCTATCACTATATATGGAGATACCTATCATTGCTATTATAACAAGCACTAAAAATATATTGATAATCCTTGAGTTTCTGTTTTGCGTATGCTCCTTTTCAGCAATTTGTTTGAAATGATTTAATGATAAAGCATTTAGCTCTTCGCTTTCACTATTACTTTGTGCTGGTATGTAGATATCATCTATATCTTCCGATTTAACAATAGCGGCCTTTAACACAATATCTTGAAGTTCTTTTAGAAAAGTATAGCCAACCGGGGTATGAAAAGTCCGATTCTCATTTAATTTATTGTAGAGTTTTAAAACTACTTTTGAATTGGATAAATCTGAATTTGCTTTCAGATATTCAATTGCTTCTTGTTCTTCCTTGGCATCATTATATTCTTTATTTGTACTAAAAAGAAAGCCACTCATTACTAGTTCTTTTTCTCTCAATTCAATCACACTCCTTATCTATATATTAGAATTACTTGTTAGTTTAGTATCTAATAACACTTCATCCGTAGAACTTTCGTATAGTACTACGGATGAATTTCTTACATTAATATTCAGATACGTTAATTTTCTCAATAATTACCTCTGTTGTTGGTCTATCATTACCATCAACAGCAACTGCTGCAACTTTATCTAATATATCTAACCCCTCATATACTTGTCCGAACACGGTATGCATTTTATAAAGCCATGGTGTTCCACCAAGTTCTCCATATCTTTGTATTGCTTCATCATTGAATTCTACTCCATATTGTTGCTCAATTTGAGCCATAATATCTGCTGTATAAGTTTCCGCTGATTGAACAATAAAAAATTGACTTCCATTAGTATTTACTCCTGAATTAGCCATACAAAGAGCGCCTCTTATTGGTTGTAAGTCCTCTGAAAATTCATCTTCAAAGCTCTTACCCCAAATACTCTCTCCACCACTTCCGGTACCGGTTGGATCACCACCTTGAATCATAAAATCATTCATGACTCTGTGGAATGTTAGACCTTCATAATAACCTTCCTTTGCATGAGTAATAAAATTCTCAACTGCTTTTGGTGCAGCATTGTCAAAAAATCTTACAAAGATTGAACCATAATCCTTAATGACAATTTCTGCTACTGTCTGCCCTTTTCCCGGTTTTGCTAATTGGTCTGCAGTATCTTCTTTCTTTCCGCATCCCATCAATAATGTCATCCCCATTACCAGAACAAGGATAAGTGCTGTTGCTTTTTTCATTTCATTTCCTCCAAGTATTTTTTTGACTGTATAAACTTGTCCAACCCTATAATCGGATGCACGGCGGAAAACCACCGCCTTTTATCAGAAGATAAAAAACCATCTTCTGATAAGTTATATTATCACAATCATGGTCATCAGTCAATTTCCTGCTTATATTTTAACCCCCAGTCAGCACGCATAGAATCCATAACTTTCATAATGTTAAGTGTATCCATTACCGGCAAATAGCTACTTTCAAGCTTTCCTTCCCGTAAGCACTGATTTACCTCATATGCCTCATATTCATATCCATTTATTCGTCCATCTTCTTGAAAACTTTCAATTGTATTTCCCTTAGTATCACAAAGAACAGCTTGATTAGCTCTCAAAAAGTCTCGGACTACGATTCTACCCTTATCTCCAATAATAATCGCATCATTTTCCATTGATACCGTAATTCCGGATCGTAATGTTGCAATAACTCCATCATTGTATTTAAAGATCATACAATTTTGTTCATCTACACCACTCTTACCCATAATAGCTGTTGATAATACCTGATCCGGTAACTTTCCCATTATATGAGTCGCATAGGTAACTGGATAAACCCCTGCATCCAAAAGTGCTCCTCCTGCAACTGCAAAGTCGAATAATCGGTTGGCTTCGTTATAAGTAACTTGAAAGCCGAAGCTAATCTGCATATTTTGGATTTTCCCGATTTTTCCATCTGCAATCCATTGTTTCACTTTCTTTGTAGCGGGTAAGAATTTAGTCCACATCGCTTCCATTAAAAATACTTTATGCTCTTTGGCTAAATCCATTAAATACCTAGCTTCTTTTTCATTTATAGTAAATGGTTTTTCACAAAGCACTGATTTCCCATTCTTAATGCATAATTCTGCATTTGCCTTATGTTCTGTATGTGGTGTCGCAATATAAATTACATCGATTTCTGAATCTTTTATGATTTCTTCATAACTTCCATAAGCTTTTTCAACCTGATAATTAGTAGCAAACTTCATTGCTCGTTCGATATCTCTTGATGCAACAGCCACTAGCTTTGTATCTTTCATTCCATTTAGTGCAGTAGCAAAAGTAGTTGCGATATTTCCTGCACCGATAATTCCCCAACGAATTGTTTTCATTTTAACACCATGCCTTTCCATTTGTATTATTCTTGACTCACACCTACCGCCAGAGCCCTGTGGAGTCATTGTTCTGTCAATATTATTATACCATAATAATTGGTAATTTGAATACTTTAATATGCTATTTTCTCCGAAACATTCTTTCATCTGCAAGGTTTTACTTTTCAACAAGTCTTAAATATTTGAATCAATTTCTTTTCAGTAATTATTGACAATTACGACTACTATAGCTATAGTTATTATATCAAAATTATCAATTAAAAAAACATATTACATGTTTAATCTATAATTATTACCATAATAAAGTAAATTGCACAATACATGGGACGGAGAAAATTTATATGCCTAAAATAAATAAAATAACTTATATCATTACTATTACGCAAAGTATATTAGTTATATTGCTGATCTCATTGGTA
Organism: uncultured Lachnospiraceae bacterium; assembly: GCA_963517115.1. Classification (GTDB taxonomy): domain Bacteria; phylum Bacillota; class Clostridia; order Lachnospirales; family Lachnospiraceae; genus Anaerocolumna. The sequence goes on from CAUQEW010000011.1 coordinate 96,877, forward strand.
TTATTTATTATTGTTATTATTAATAGTATGCAAGGTAATGCAAGAGTTATTAATTATGCTGGTATTGTGCGAGGTGCTTCACAGCGTGTAGTGAAGTTAGAAATATCACAGCAGCATAATTATGCTGTGATTTTTTATCTTGATTCAATCTTAGCAGATCTTCAAAATGGTGGAGGGCCTTATCATCTAATCAAATTGCAAAATGAAGATTATCAAACAAAGCTTGCGGAACAAGCGAAGGCATGGGAAATTCTTAAAAAAGAAATTACGAAAACTCAGATGTATGGTTTTAAAAACACAGATATTATGGAGTTGAGTGAATCATATTATAATATGGCAAATGATACAGTAAGTGCTGCAGAAGAATATTCAGAGGGAAAAGCACTTCAATTAAAGCAAATTGAGGTATTACTGTTTATTGTAATATCTTCAATTTTAGTATTACTACTAATGCAAACTGTATCTGCTATTAAACTAAGAAATAAAAATAGAGAATTAAATAAGATTGTTTATATTGATGTTAATACAGGTCTTCCAAATAAGGGAAAATGTGAACAGCTGTTTTTAGAACATGGAATTTTAAGTAAACGGCAAGAATTTGCAGGTATCATGTTTGATCTAAATAATCTCAAAATGGTAAATGACACTTTTGGACATAAAGCAGGTGATGCACTAATACTTAATTTTGCAGGTATTTTAAAAAGATATGCATCTGATAAAGTGTTTATTGGACGATATGGTGGTGATGAATTTGTAGCTGTTCTATTTGATACAAATGAGAAAGAAGTATTAACTTTTCTTAATAATTTGGCAGTAAGTATCCACGAATTTAATATAACCAACAATGAAGTTGAAATTAGCTATGCATTTGGGTATGAATTATCAGGCCCTTATAGTAACTGTACCTTACAAAACCTTATCGATAAAGCAGATAAGAAAATGTATATTCATAAATCTTTAATTAAGAAGAACTTATGTGTGTAGGTCACAGTTTCAATAAAAAGTGCTTTAAAACCTTAAGCCTAAAGCACTTTTACAAAATCAACCTTTAACTTTTTTTCCATTATCTATATATTCCAAAAATAATTTATCCAGGTTTTGGCTCATTTCAATAATCTCGTTATTATCAATACCACCGTACTGACTAATTGTTCTATGTAATTTTAATCTTGCTTTTTCAATTTTAAAAACACTAATTATGCATTGGGGTCTTACAAATCCTTTTTCTTCCATCTCTTTGCTATTAGACGTTTTAGCCATGTCATATTGTTTTTTTATCATATTGAATTCTCCTTGTATAAATATTCAATTATTACAATTAATTGATTACTGGATTATTTTGACCCAAGAGCTATTAGAAAATCTTTATACATATAATCCGATGTAATAACGTGATGAAACACCCAATTCATAATCTTTTTTAGCAATTCTGTTAAAAATATAATTTGGTTGTCTTCTGTTGAATTAAAATTGATTGAATTAATGTATTCGATAAACCCATCATGTTCTTTTTTATGATGATTGCATTCCGAATAGTTATACTTTATAAAGAGATCTTCTTCAGTTTTAAAATGATAGATCGTATAGTCTTTTAGTTCTGCAATCACTTCCATAATTTCATTATAATCATCATCACCATCCCCATGTACAACCAACATATCATTAATTCTGTTACCTATCTCCAATAATTTTTTATGTTGGTTATCAATAGACGTAATTCCTAATTCTAATTCTTTTCTCCAAACAAACATAGCATTTCCTCCTTATTAAAATTTATATTTTCTCACCCTTAAATTTTAATGGGTTGTGTATGAATTGTAATGCGTCCAGTTGCTACATCCATTTCTATTGTTCTACTCAAATTACCTCCAATCTCTGCATTTGAATATCTTAATTGCATTTTGGTAAGCATATTGGTTATAGCATATATATTCTTTTTGCCAATTAGAAAATAATCATTTGCTCTAATAGAATCTGCTCCACCAAAAAGCTGTATCACTAAATCGCTTTTTTTACAACCGAATTCTTTTTCCATTTTATGAAGTAACAATGGGAGACCAAGAGAGGCATAATAACCGGGCTTACTTAGACTTCCATTATTGATTTGATATTCAGGCAAAGCGATATGGATCATGCCTGCTGCCGAACTTATCGGGCAATACATAGTTACCCCTACACAAGAAGCTAATGCAAATGTTTTAAGAACATCTTCCCGTCTATTTGATATAGCATATTCACCGATACCGATTATAATATCCATAGTCTCCACTACCTTAACATAGCATAAATCATCTCAGGCATCTTTTCGAGCGAAACTTGACGTTCAACTGCGCCAACGTCAAATGCAACCTTTGGCATACCATATACTACACTAGAATTTTCATCTTGTCCAATCGTTCTTGCCCCTTTACGTCTCATAGACAAAAGTCCTTTCGCTCCATCATAGCCCATACCCGTTAAAATTATGCCCACAGCATCTGCTTTGCATTCCTTAGCTACAGAATCAAAAAGTACATCTACAGATGGGCAGTGTCCATTTACTTTGTCACCATGAAACACCTCTACTTTATATCGATCACCGACTCTCTTAACGATTAAATGCTGATCTCCTGGAGCTACCAAAACCATTCCAGGTTCTAGATAGTCCCCCTTTGCCGCTTCCTTGACCGTAAAATTAGTCTGTATATTTAGGCGCTCTGCAAACATACGTGAAAACTGTGGTGGAATATGCTGCACGATTAAAATTCCTGGCATTCTAGCTGGCAGATGTTTTAATAGACTGGCTATGGCTTCTGTTCCTCCTGTGGATGCACCTATTGCAATAATTTTTTTCATATTTAATGTATTAGAGGTTAGAATTCTATCTTGAGCAATAATACTTGTATCGATTACTTTTGCACCTGCTACAGACTTAATTTTCGCAATCAAATCAAGTAGAAATTCCTCTACACTTTGTGCCGATTGAACATTAGGTTTTGCTACAAAATCTAAGGCACCCGCATTCATCGCATCAAAGACTGTATTACTAACAGAACTAACAACAATAACAGGCAGCGGATATTGCGGCAATAAACGTCTGATAAATTCAATGCCATTCATCTTAGGCATTTCAACATCACAAGTCATAACATCTGGTTTAAATTCTAATATTTTGTCTCTTGCATCAAAAGGGTCTACTGCCTTAGCTACCACTTCAATATCTAAGTCTGATGAAATACCTCTCGATAATACTTCCCGAAACACCAAACTATCATCTAATACTAATACTCTTATTTTCTTGCTCATCTAAATCATCTCCTTAGATTACCTCTTAAAACCTATTCTTTTCTATATACTGCCGGACAAATATTATTAAATTTTGAATTTTCTCGATTGATAAATTCTGAGTGTCCTATAAATAAGTAGCCTCCATAATTCAGCATATCATACATCTTATTAATCAATATTTCTTTCGTTTTATTATCAAAATAAATCATAACATTTCTGCAGAAAATTACATGGAACTTCTTTTTAAAAGGAAAAACATTATCCATTAAATTAAACTTTCGAAATAATACTTCATCTTTAATTTTATTTGTGATGATGGCACTTTCATTATCATATTTATCAAAATATTGGTTTCTCCACTGAATAGGCAAGGGTGCTATCTGTTCATTGCTATAAATACCTTTTTTGGCTTTTTCCAACACGCTATAGGATATATCTGTTGCGAGTATCTTTGTATCCCACCACATTTTATCTTTTCCAAGAAATTCATCAATAAGCATGGCCAGCGTATAAGCTTCTTCTCCAGACGAACTTGCTGCACACCATATTCGCATATCTTTATCTTTTACTGTATCTATTAAATAAGGCAAAATCTCATCTCTAAAATAATAGAAATGATCGGTCTCTCTCATAAAGTAAGTGTGATTCGTTGTAATTTTATCCACTAGGACAACACCCGCTTCACCACTTTTATCTGCTACTAAGTAATTATAATATTCCATAAAATTTTGAAAGTCCATTCGTACAAGAACGTTTTGTAGCCTGCCTGCTAATAACAAATGTTTTTCATCGTTCAAATGTATACCATAATTTGTTTCAATATATTCTGATAATAGTTTAAATTCTTTCGGTGTAATATTCGTCACACGGCTCATCTTCCTTTAATTTAATACTTGCCAAATTCCTTATCACTTAAAGCAATTTTTTTAATATTCGTAGGTATTAATTCTTCGTGGTCAGTTAAACTATGTAGACTACTCTTATCATTCATACTTTCTAATAGCTTTAATACTTCTGGATTAAGGGATTCTAATCCTTTATATGAATCATAATTATTATTCTTTTTAAGTTTAAATCTCCTTACTTGATCTTTAAGCATTTCAGCTTGTCCCGAAAGTTCTTCACTTGCTGCTGCTGTTTCTTCCGAGGTTGCTGAAGTGGTTTGAACTACATCAGATATTTGAATAAGCCCTTGATTAATTTGTTCAACACCAAGGGATTGCTCATTGGAAGCTACAGCAATCTGATTTACTAATGTGGCTACCTTACCTATACCATCTACAATATTGTTAAGTGCTTCCGAGGTTTGATTCGCTATTTTTGTACCATCCACAACCTTCTTAATTGAACCTTCAATCATAGTCGTGGTTTCTTTTGCTGCATTTGCAGAACGCGCCGCAAGATTTCTTACTTCTTCTGCGACAACTGCAAAACCTTTTCCATGTTGACCTGCTCTCGCTGCTTCTACAGCTGCATTCAGTGCAAGTATATTAGTTTGAAAAGCAATTTCATCAATTACCTTGATAATTTTAGAAATATTACTTGACGATTCATTGATTTCATCCATTGCTTTAAGCATTTGGTTCATCTGTTGACTTCCTTGAGAGGCATTCACTTTTGCAGTCTCTGAGATTTCATTTGCTGTATCGGAATTTCGAGCATTCTCTCTTGTCTGTGAAGCAATTTCTTCTATCGAGGCTGTCAATTCTTCAATTGAGCTGGCTTGTTGGGTCGCACCCTGTGATAACGACATGCTAGATTCTGATACTTGTCTAGATCCGGACGCCACTTGTTCTGCAGCAGAGTTTATATTAGACATAACCTCGTTAACATTATGAGTCATGGCATTAAATGCTTTTGCAAGATTTCCAATTTCATCCTTTGTATCAATATCTACATCAATATCCAAATTTCCATTTGCAATTTCCCTAGAAGCAAGGACCAACTTATTAATTGGTTTTTTAATAATATTACTGATAATAATACCTAATATAATTGATAATAAAACACCTATTATAAGTAGACCAATCATAGTAATTGTTGCATTATTTGCCAAAGAAGAATTATTGATCGAAGTATCATTGGCTGCATTTAATTTTATTTCCATAATACGTTCATATTCTGCTTCCATCTCTGTTCTAAGTTCATTAGCATCCGTATCTATTAGTTTTTTTGCTTCCTCAATATTATCATTTTTAACAAACTCGATAGCTTTTTCTACAACAACATCATATTTTAGTTTATTATCTTTCATAGATTGGACAAGCTTTTGACCTTCTTCTGTTAGTAATGTTGTTTCAAAACTTTCTAGATTAGAATGAAACGCTTCATTTTGTTCAGCAATTAGTTTTTCGTTTTCCGCTATTTCGGCATCTGTTGTTGCAAGTAGTATATCTTTCGTGTTTACTCTTATTCTCTGAAAAGATTCTACAATAATAATCATTTCCCCAAGAGGTACTGTCATCGTCTTATACAATTTTGTATCTGCATCAGCAATTGTCTTAATGTTAATAACTCCTACTGCACCAATAGCACCTGCTATAATCGCTACAATTATAAAGCCCGTTATAAGTTTTACACCTATTTTTAAATTATTATACCATTTCATACAAAAACCTCCTCATTATTAAATGTCATATTTTATTAATTCTTCTGCTTCTTCATCATCTAAAAGCTTTTCACAATCGAGAATCAAGATAACTTCGCTGCTTGTTTTCCCAATACCTTTTATATATTTCTTACCAGCCTTATTTATATCCGGTGGTGGTACAATATCGTGTTCCGGAATAGAAAGGACTTCTGCCACATTGTCAACAATCATGCCAATTGATATCTCTTTAATATCAATGACAACAATACACGTTCTGTCAATATAATCTACAGGTGACTTTTTAAACCGCAACCGGACATCCATCACCGGAATGATTTTTCCTCGTAAATTAATAATTCCTTTTATATATATGGGAAGTTCAGGTACCTCAGTGATCGGCTGTATGCCAACAATTTCTGTAACATACAGTATTTCAATCCCGTAAGACTCATTGTCTAATGAAAATGTAAGAAATTTGCCTTTCTGCGTATCTTCTTCTTCGAATAGTTCTTGTGTTACCTCATCCTTCATATTAACCTCTTTCTGCATAATCAACTTGCGTGCAAGTTCAACCTAACCTCGCTTTACTATGCTTTTAATCCTCCAATGTCTAAAATTAAGCTTATGCTTCCATCACCTAATAATGTACAACCTCCTAAACCATTAATTTTTCGTTTCTTATTAATGTAATTTGGCAATGCCTTGACTACTACCTGCTGTTGTCCAAGAAGTTCATCAGCAAAAAGGCAACAACTATTGTCATCTTGCTCTACCATGATTAGAATCCCCTCTGTAAATTTCTGAACATTTGTATTTACATTATAATGCTTATGAAGACGTAAAATAGGATAGCATTGTCCTCTAACCATAATCATTTCATTTCCATCTGGGTCTATCAAAAGGTCAGATTGTTTTGGTCTAAAAGACTCTTTTATTGCATTAATTGGTATGGTATACCTTGACTCCCCCACTTTTATATTCATTCCATCTATAATAGCTAATGTCAGCGGTATCTTTAGAGTAATCGTGGTACCTACATCATCAATACTATCAACTGTGACAGAGCCTCCAATTGTCTCTAAATTTTTTGCTACTACATCCATTCCAACCCCTCTACCCGAAAACTCTGTTATGCTTTCCTTTGTTGAAAAACCTGGTAGAAGTATAAGATTGAATATTTCATGATCTGTAAATTCACTTTCTGGTTTTTCTAAGATATTATTCTTCCTTGCTTTTTCTAGAATTTTATCTTTATTCAAACCTTGTCCGTCATCTTTTATAATTACGAGCACATCACTTCCTGAATTTTTTGCTTCAAGTGTCACACTGCCGATTTTTTCTTTTCCTTTTTTAACTCTTTCATCATTATCTTCTATTCCATGATCTAAGGCATTTCTAATTAGATGCATTAATGGATCTGAAATATTCTCAATAATATTTTTATCAACCTCTGTTTCTTCTCCAATAACTTCAAGTCTCACTTCTTTTCCCAACTTCTTACACATATCCCTCGTAATTCTTTGCATTTTAATGAAAGTAGTAGAAAGTGGTACCATTCGAATTGCCATAACCATATCTTGCAATTCATTAGTAATCTTATGCAATTGCCTTGCTGCTTTGAGAAAACTCTCAATCTCCAAATTTATGAATTCTGGGTTTTGGGTCACCATTGCCTCTGCTATAACCATTTCGCCGACTAGGTCCATCAATTTATCTAACTTATCTACATTCACACTGATGATTGGTTGACTTGTACCTAATGTTTCTTTTATTACCGATTGCTTTTCCGCCGATGGATCCGCCAAAGGTAATTCTAATTCCCTGTTTTGCACAATATTTTCTTTCGTTTCATAAAACTGTTTGAATTCATCATCATTATCTAATTGAATAAGCTCCAAAGTTTTTAAAAAAATAGTCTGCATAAAGAATTGATACATTTCTTCATAATTATGTTTTGTAACAATAAATATCTCAAAGCCATTTTCTCTTATCCATAAAGAAGTCTCCTCATTTTCAATAATATATTCTGGTAAATAATAAACTTCTTGAGCCATATTTAATAAGTTATGTATAATGGCATACCCTCGAATATTTTCCATTTCACAGTCTTCTTTGAATATAATGTTTGCTCTGAATCTATTCATTTGTTGAGATAAGCCAACTTTTAATACTGCTAAAAATTCATTAATTCTTTCGATTAGGCTTTGTGCTTTACCATCAGCTTTATCTCCACCTTTTATTTTCTCAATTTCAACCTTTACAAAATCAACGCCCTCCAAAACCAAATCAGAAAGTGCAGAATAGTCGACATTCTGAGGTTTTTGTTCTCTCAAATAATAGAATAGGTCTTCTATTGAATGAGCAAGAGAACCGATATTATTAAAAAGCATCATAGCTGAAGATCCCTTAATAGTATGCATAAATCTGAATATTTCATTAATAGAATCTTGAGTATAGACATTTGATCTTTCACAAGCAATAATAGCTTGCTCAAGTAGTTCAATCTGCTGGGTGGTCTCAAATATATACATTTCAAGCATTGGTTCATTTAAATACTTTTCTGTCACTAATTTTTTTTCCTTTCTTATTATTGTAGGCGTCGTGAATAATATCCTGTAATTGTATCATATTGTCATCAAACCAGTTTTTTGACATAAGTTCACCTCTATTTATTTCATATATTTTATTTTTTTATCTACCGTACGCTCGTTAGGTATATTATACTACTTTCCTTTATTTAACACAAGTTCCATTTATTAGATTATTTTCGCTTTATTTTACTAATTTAATACAAAACAGCACTTAAAATGCTAAGTGCTGTCCTACAATTTATTTTCCTAAATAAAGCTCCAAGATACTATAAAGATTATCTATTTCATATGGTTTTGATATATAGTCATCCATTCCAGCTTTCATACATTTATCTTTATCCTCGCTCATTGCATATGCCGTCATTGCAATAATTGGAATATGTTTTTCTTTCTGGTATTCTTGCTGTATTATTTTACTCGTCTCAAAACCATTCAACTCAGGCATTTGTATATCCATTAGGATGAGGTCAATCTTATTATTACGTAAGATTTCCAATGCCTCATTTCCATTATATGCCGATAAATAATGATATCCTTTCTTTTTAATTATAATTTCCAAAATCTCTTGATTCATAATATTATCTTCTACTCCTAAGATAACTTTTTCTTGCAAGGTGCTACTGTCGTCAACCTGATCTTCAACTATAGTAGTATCCCCTACCTTATCTTTTTTTGTGGTAGATATTTTGAATACACAGTCGAAAACAAATGTACTTCCTTCTCCAATTTTAGTATCAAATCCTATATCACCATTCATTAATGTTGCTATTTTCTTTGAAATTACAAGACCTAATCCTGAACCCATATATTTTTTCTCTGGTGAAAGATCACTCTGGCTAAAGTTTTGAAACATTTTTTCTTTAAAACTATCATCAATTCCTATGCCTGAATCTTGAACCCTGAATTCAATTTTTTCTATGTTATCATCAGAATAAACCTTTAATATGCGAAAAGAAACATATCCCTTGTCCGTAAACTTAACAGCATTATTAATTAAATTAGTTAATACCTGCGTTAGCCTAAATTCATCACCAATGATTTGAAAGTCTATGGTTGGATCTAAATAATAACTTATTTCTAATCCTTTTGCGTTTCCACTTATTAAAAGATTGTCATGAATTTTACGTATCGTTTCTCTCAAATCAAATGGTGCATTATTTAATTTCAAAACACCAGTTTCAATTTTCGATATATCTAGAATATCATTGATAATTACTAGTAGTAATTCTGTTGACTCTTTCAATATTTTAGCATATCGATTCTGTTCTTGATTTAGATTAGTTGCTTGGAGAAGTTGAATAGCCCCTATAATACCATTCATAGGTGTCCTTATTTCGTGACTCATGTTTGCCAAAAATTGCGATTTTGCTTTGTTTGCATTATCTGCTTCTTGTTTTAACAATTCTAACTGAATATACTTCTCTTTTATTTCTTCTTCTATTAATTTTCTATCAGTAATATCTTCATTCGTCCCAATTGCTCTTAATGGATTACCACTACTATCCCATTCACTAATTTTACCTTTTGAGCCTATCCATTTATATTCATTATTCTTGCATTTAATACGGTATTCTGCGAAATATTCTTCGCCTTTTAGCAGATTCTGGTATTTGTCTTCAACATATAGACGGTCATCTGGATGGATTAGTTCATTCCATTTTTTACTGTTATCACTCAATTCATCATCATTGTATCCGAGAAACTCTTTCCACCTTCCATAGTGTAACAATTCTTGGTTCTTTACATTAACTTCCCATACTCGTAAGCGACCTCCTTCTAATGCTAATCTCCATCTTTCTTCATATTCCTGTACCCTTTTTATCAGTTCTTTTTTTTCTGTAATATCTTTATAAATTCCAATCACTCCAATAAAAGTTCCATCCGCATCATAAAGAGGAGCGATAGAAATAGATACATCAATAATGCTACCATTTTTATGTATTCTCTGAGTTTCTAAATTCATAACTAGATTGCCTTTTTCAACACTTTCCATATTGTCCTGAAATTCATATATTTTGTCATCTGGCACTAACATTATAATATTTTTACCTATGATTTCGTCAATACTATATCCTAGTTTTGTTTCAGCTCCTTTACTCCAAAGAGATATTTCAAAATCTTTCCCAAATCCTACTATTGCATCATCAAAAATATCCAAAGATGCTGAAAACATAGATGCATACTTAGATGTTTTATCCATATCAGAAATATCTCTTATTATACTAATTACAATATCTTTAGTTGCCTCATTATTGTATAGGGATTTAACTTCGACTGGAAATTTCGTTCCATCCTTTTTATAGTGGATTGTTTTAAATTGTATTCCACTATTTAATGCTTTGTGAAGTTGCTGCTTCGTGTATTCCTTTTTATCTTGATTGCGAATATCGTACACGCTTAAATTTAGCAACTCAGTATAAGTATAGCCATAAGTATCGATTGCCCTTTTGTTCCCATATAAAATCTTTCCATCATTATTAACAGCAAAGATGATATCCATAAAATTATCAATAAAACTTTTATAAATTAAAAAGTTATCCTCTTCCTCTAATATGTTCTCGTTTTTATAAAGTGTACATAATAATATCTTATCTCTTATTTCACTACATTGAATAACATATGAATTCTCTGCAATTTCAATAGTATCAATTGTTGTTTTGTGACCCATATTAAACTTTAAGATACAGTTGGATAATAAATAATATAAATCTATACTAAATTCATTTACTCTTTTATCAAGAAAGTCTTTACAATTAAATTCTTTTATAAAACATTTATTTAAAAACTTAATCAAAAATTCATTCGAATCATTTTCTAAATTAGGTACTATTTCAAATACACCTATCATATTATTTATTTTATCAAGTTTGACTTTCTCTTCTTTTATTGCCTCAATCACAAAGGTACCTCCCACTTTGCTATCATACCATTCCAAAATTTCAACCATGATTTATCAAGTTCCGTATCGCTCATTTTAGTATTCGAAATAATCATTTCCGTAACTTGAGAAAACTCATTTTTTTTGTATTCCAACATATAATCAACAGGCTGCTTATTATTATTTAATATATTATTTTCTAAACATTGATTAATTATATCCAAAATGATTTTATTCTCATCATTTGTCCAAAGTTTATATTTATCACGTATTAAAATGGATACTTCTTCTGGCGGAAAAAGGTGATATCTAAGTAGAAATTTCTGTTTTACAATATCTTGTGCAAAATAATTCATCATTCCTTTGTACAAATAATACAACTTCAGATTTGGAGAAGCATTTTGATTCAATTCTACTATTTCTTGACGACGGTTTTTATTTTCAATGCAGATATCGTCATAAATACTAAAGAATAATTCCTTTTTTGATTGATAATAATAATATAAGGAGGCTACCTTTATATCTACTTCCTTACAAATTTCTCTTAAATTTGTTGCTTCGTATCCTTTTTCCAAAAATAATCTAAATGCAATATATCTTATCTTTTCATTTGTATTATTAATCACGATATCACCATCCTATGTGTTTCTTAATTATCTATATAATGAGTTAAGCTTCAAATAGCAAGTCATATTTACTAAAATTTCATTAGGTACATTATACCACTTTAATGCATATGAAACAATAATCATACATATTTCTAAATTACCGAGACAACACAAATAGCGGTAATAACAACGTCTGCAAGACGAGTTATTTACCGCTATAGTTTATTAAAGGAATACTCTTTTACTTAGAGATTTTCACATAATATTTGAGAGTGTTTATCTACAGAAAAAACAGTCCACCAGACTGTTTTTTTACCTGCTGTGGCAGACCGTGCTGTTCACATCACCTATCTTTTTAGTCGAAAAAAAGCCGCCCATCGTGAAACGACGAGCGACCTTAATATGATGGAGCTGAGGGGAATCGAACCCCTGTCCGAAAGCCCATTCATTGTAGTTTCTCCCATTACAGTCAGTCTTTTAACATTCCCTCTATCAAACGCCGATTGACAGGCTTATGATTTCAGTAGCTTCATAGTTCTTTTATTTTCTCAAAGCTTTGAAAATAAAGTGCCTTGCTAATTTGATGCCGAGTTCTTAAGCCACAAGAAGCTTAAGGTCGACAGCTGCCACTAGGCAGCGTACGCTAAATTTTCGTCTGCGTTTAAATTTAATTTCTAAGTTGATGACGCGGTCCTAGTCCGCGAATGGCTACCGCAACTTCAAAACCCCCGTCGAAACCAGTACAACCCCGTTATTATACGGTTAGATGCAAGCTGTCAATCAAATAATCGTTGATCAGTACATTGCTGGTTCACAGACGTGTATTTTAAATCTACTATCATAGTATAACCGTTATTTGTGTCTAAAATGTGTCTTTATAAATTTTTTTTAAAAAGGTAAATAGTATTTCTTTTTAACTTCCCAAGTTAAACCATAATCAATAATGACTGGTCTATTTTTTATTAAACCCCAACTATTCCTCCTGTATAAATCTATAATTACTAAATTATATTTGGAGAAAATATAATTTATCTCATCTAGGCTAAACAGTTCCCTATTACTTTTAACCTTATAGTACTTCCAAACATCTGAAAAATCTTTTATTCGATCTGCTTTCTCCATTATCAATAAAGTTAAATCAGATGAGACGTGTGGTATCTTTGCAAATAGATTAGAAAAGTCGGCTGAAGCTATATGAAACTCAGCCTCGTTTTGCGCAATCCCCTTTCTGTTCTTTGCTGCTTTTAATACAAATCCATTCTCTAAATCAAATACCTGCCTACCAGATCCCGAACCAATACTTCTATATCTACCATTTTTTATATCTATGATAATCATATCAAAATCAAAGTTTTCTATTTCATCCATCTTCTATAAATCTCCTACTTTGCTTTAACCAATCTTATGCATAAATGCATAAAACTGTAAAGATAATAATATACATATTATATTATTATTTTTACAGTTAAATAGTTCACGTTTTATATTTCTTCACAACAGTAGAATATTGATTGAATGAAATTCGCTTTTATACTTTATCTAAAAATTACCTTAATAAGCCTTATTCCAGGAGGAAAATCAATTTGTTTCTGCATGGCTTGATGTGCCTTATCAATAAGATTTTTCTTAGTATCTTCCGGAAACATTTCATCAAATTCATATATGTATTCCTTGATAGGGCTATTTAAAGCTATATTCAAAAGGGATCCCCCTTGGTTGCAATAATCCGATATAGCATCATTAATAATTTCCTTATACTCATTATACGTCATAATAATTCACCTCATATCATCATCATATTAATATATGCAGATAGCATCCATAATATATCTGTAACTACTAATTTTTTTGTAACTTCTAATTTTTTTGTAACTTCTAAATTTCTAGCACTTACTAAACATTTTAATAAACCTCTATTGAATCAATTTGTGATTTTTTTCATATCTTATAGAAATGACCTTGATAAAAGGATTACTTATATGGACAATAAATTAAGCCAAAATCAAAGTTTTTATACAACTGATGAACTACGAAATGTGATTCGGCTTCTTTGGAGTCAGAATATTCTGTGGACTAGGTTTTTAATTATTAGCATAATTTCAAAATTAAATGACATAGAAGTTGTCACAAATAGACTCTTTGAAAATCCTAGGGATTTTGCTAATGTATTCAAAATCTATTATGGTGATATTATCGCAGATGAATTTGAAAATTTATTACGAGAACATTTATCCCTAACTATAGCGCTGATCAATAGTTACATAACCACTAATTCATCTGCAATACAGGAACTTGAAAAACAATGGTATGAAAATGCCAATCAATTAGCCCTTTTCCTATCAGATATAAATCCCTATTGGAATTATCAAATGCTGCAAAATGCGCTCTATTACCATTTAGACATGACAAAAGATGAAATCATAAAGCGACTAAATGGTCAATATGCTGCCGATGTATATCTTTATGACTTTATTGAAGCTCACACCCTTATGATTGCCGATATTATGGTAAATGGAATTATAAATCAGTTTTATCAATAAAATTCAATTCAATATTGAAAAAGACATTAAAGGATTTTATATATTTTTTGACAAAATGTTCTATCATTTTCACTATTTTTATAATCCAACATATAATACTAATGTAACGAATAAGAATGGAGGTATTATTATGGATGGTATAAAGAAATTTACTAACAATACCTGTTTTGACCTTGCTATAACTTTAACAGTACGTTCTGGTGAAAGACCCGGTTGTGTTGCAAGAATAGAAGAATTCAATCTTAGGTGTTCGGAAAGTAAAGTTATCGATTATGGTGGTAAATTCAATCCGTTCCTAGATGGAATTCGAGCATATTCATGCGACCCAGATCAATTCACTGAAACTGGATTATTAGTAAAAAAATGTGGCAGTGCTATCGATAAATTACTTAACACAAATAATCATATTACTTTCCTTATTGCAGCCCAATCACTGGTTATATCTGGTTCTAGCTGCAAAATATAAGAAGTTTATAAGACAAATCCCCTCGCTTATAGGCGGGGGGGGATTTGTCTTACGTGTGATGTAGTGAATATATCATATTAATACAAATTTTTAACTTTAAATTCCTTCTCTGCTTCTCTTCTTTGATCTTTTTTAGCTATGTCTTCACGTTTATCATAGAGTTTTTTACCTCTTGCTAAACCAATTTCAACTTTCACTAAGCTACCCTTTAAGTACAGGGTTAGTGGCACTATCGTATAACCCTTTATTGCCGCCTGACCCATTATTTTATTAATCTCATATTGATGCAATAATAATTTCTTTATACGTAAAGGATCTTTATTAAATATATTCCCCTTCTCGTAGGGACTAATATGCATATTATATATATACACTTCGCCATTCTCAATACGTATAAAAGCTTCTTTCACACTGCCTTTTCCCATACGTAACGATTTTACCTCTGTACCATGAAGCACAATTCCTGCCTCAAAGGTTTCTTCGATAAAATAGTCAAATCTTGCTTTTTTATTATTTGCAATCATCTTAATACTATCTTTTGCCATTTCCCTGTCACGTGAAATAGTTACTTCACGTTATCCTCCCATCTACCTGATTTATTGATCTTCTTCCTCAGGCATTCCTTCTACTAAAACAAAATCAATGGTTCGAAGCAGCTTATCCGTTGCCACAACCTCTACCTTTACTTTTTCACCTAACTTATAAGTTTTGTGAGTATGCTCACCTATCATAGAATAATGTACTTCATCATAAACGTAGTAATCATCTTTCAAATCAGATACTTTGATCATGCCTTCTACCGTATTCGGCAATTCTACATACATACCCCAAGTTGTAATACCAGAAATTACTCCTTCAAAAGTATCACCTATATAGTTACTCATATATTCTACTTTCTTTAATTTTTCAACCTCACGCTCTGAATCATCTGCACGACGTTCTGTCAAACTTGCCTGCCTTGCAATATCCGGAAGTATTTTATTATAATGTTTGATTCTTTTTTCACCTAATCCCCCGCGAAGATTCTCTTTGATAATTCTATGGATCTGTAAATCGGGATATCTTCTAATTGGTGAAGTAAAATGACAATAATATTTTGTTGCTAATCCAAAATGCCCATCACTGGTAGTAGTATACTTTGCTCGCTTCATGGATCTGAGTGTCAGTCTGCTAATTAATGCTTCCTCTGGGGTATTGTCGATTTTAACCAATAATTTCTGTAATTCCTTCGGATGAATCTCGTCTTGGTTAATTTTAATGCTATATCCAAAATTGTTTATAAAGATACCCAACTGCTGGATCTTCTCAGAATCCGGATTATCATGGCTTCGATAAACGAAAGGTAATTCCTGCCAGAAGAAGTCTTCTGCTATCGTTTCGTTAGCAAGCAACATAAAGTCTTCAATAATCTTTGTCGCTTTATTCCTCTCATATGGCTTAATATCAATTGGATGACCCTCTTTATCTAGTATAATCTTACTTTCCGGGAAATCAAAATCAATAGATCCTCTTTTTCTTCTCGTCTCACGTAGAATATCTGCTAATACCAGCATCTGCTCAAACATAGGAACTAATTCTTCATATTCCTTTCTTTCAACTTCATCATGGTCTTCTAAAATCTTTTTCACACTAGTGTAAGTCATTCTTCTATCTACACGAAGTACTGTTTCTGCAATCTCATGGCCTACGACAGTTCCATGTTCATCGATGTCCATAAAACAACTAAGTGCCAGTCGATCTGTACCTGCATTTAGGGAACAGATACCATTGGATAGCTTATGAGGCAACATAGGAATCACTCGATCCACTAAATATACACTGGTACCTCTCTTAACAGCTTCCTTATCCAATGCAGAATCTTCTGTTACATAATTGGTAACGTCTGCAATATGCACACCCAAACGAAATAGATTACCTTCTTTTGAGAGGGTAATGGCATCATCTAGATCCTTCGCATCCTCACCGTCAATCGTAACAGTCTGTAAATTTCTAATATCTTTTCTTCCTCCAATTTCCTTCTGATCAATCTCTTCAGGAACAGATTCGACTTGTTTCATCACTTCTTCTGGGAATACAGTAGGCAAGTTATTGGCCATAATAACTGATAGTATATCAACACCTGGATCATTAATATGTCCAAGAATTTCAATTATCTTGCCTTCCGGATTTTTCTCTTTATCACCAAAATCTGTGATCTTTACTACCACCTTATGCCCATTCACTGCACCTTTGGTACGTTCTTTTGGAATAAAGATATCCTTACTGAATTTTTGATTATCTGCAATAACAAAACCAAAATTTTTACTCTTCTCGAAAGTTCCTACGATTGTGCTGTTCGCCCTTTCTACAATACGAATAATCTCGCCTTCTCTTCTCTTGCCTGTCTTTTCTTCCTTAACACTTACAACTACTTTATCATTGTGCATTGCACCCTTTGTTGCACTCTCAGGAACAAAAATATCATCTTGCTCACCTTCAACAATAACAAAACCAAATCCTCTCTGAGTTCCGGCAAAAATTCCTGTCTTAGTATTTGCTTCTGCTGCTTGATATTTGCCTTTCTCATCCAAGGCCAATATACCATCTGCCAGTAAAGCCTCTAAAACTTCTCGCAAATCTTGTTTCTCATTGCGAGGTACTTGCAAAATACCTACTAAATCTTTAAATTTCATAGGATGATATTCTTTGCTATTCACAAATTCTACTAGAATCTTTTTCTTTTCATCTAAAATAAGTTTTTCCATTTAACCTCCATAATTCTCAAGCTACCGAAAGCTTGAAAATTCTCACATTCACATAGTACATTTTTAGATTCATAATTCATATATTAATTTCAGCTTATGCTATGTTAGTCACATGTGCATAAATTAATCCCACTTTGTGAACTATCATTTACTAACTAGTATACCATATTTCTCCTATAATTAATACATATAAATTAATATTGATGTAGATGTAATGTAGGCTAAAGGCTAATTTTGTTGAACTTAATTAATTTTTTATTGTTCAATTTGGCTCTTATGCTTTTGGAAGAAATCTATTTTAGGCTCTAAAAATTTCAACTTATGTGAGTTAAAATCATCAATTAATTCATATAAAGTCGAAAAGATATAATCCCAATTCCAAAGTTTTTCATCGACATTCAGAAAGTCTCTTATCATTTCACAACCATTTGGTGCAATAGGATGAACCAAGGCAGCAGCTGTTCTTACCACGTGAAAAGAATCAATTAATATCTGCTTTCTAAGTTCTTCATTGCCAGTAGATTCTGCAACTCTCATATTATTTACCCAATATTTATTCATATTACGGATATAGGTATCTAAAACATAGGTTATACTATGGAATTCATGATTATACATGTGCCTTTCATATAGGAGCACGGTTTCTTTTGATTCTTCCATAATCTGTTGACTAATATAACCCATAGGAATTGTTGAATCATAATAATTTTGCACTGTATAAAAGCAGGATCGTACTAAACGATTGAGCACATTTGTAAGCAAATTTCCCTCTTTTAATACAATATCTGGACCTTGTCTATCTTCACTTGACATATATACTTGTGGCTGGAAACTAACACTTTTATTAGATAATCCAAGACTTAGAAAGTGTATACGCAACTGTTCAGATGTATAATATTGTAATAATTCTTTTGCCATCGGCGGCTTTACATTGCTGCTGCTACTTGCCTTCTTATCCATAAACAATATGTGTTTATTTGCAATTAGAAAAGGTAAAGAAATTTCACTCATATTAGGAAATCCTTTATCTTTTTCATTATGAAGAGCAGTAAACAATGCCATTTCTGCTATTCCATAAAAATATATATTATCTTCCCCTATAAATTGATACACCATTGAATCTTTTGAGTTCCACCATTTTGTCCAATCATTACTATCTAAACCAATCGATTCAAGGTATGCTTTTGTAAATGAAATGGGTGCCCAAAGAGACTCTGGCCATACCCAAAAAGTTAATTCATTTAGATTTTCCTTTTCCGGTAATTTTACACCCCATTTAGTATTTCCTGATAAGCGGAAGGGAACCAATGTTTTACCGGTTCGAAAATGAATTCCCTTAGTATGAAAGACTTCACGTGCTATATCTCTGTCTCTTAAACTTTTAAACACAAAAGTAACGGAAGACTTCTTTTCCTCTGCGATAATTGTATGGTTTGGCAGCATAATTTCAAGCTTATTCATATCTTCTATTTGCTCTTTCTTAACATAAATATAAGGTGGTTTTAAAAATTCCTCGATAGTATTAATTACATATTTGCGTGAATTAGAATGCTCTCTCAGATAATTAATTCTCTCCTTTAACATATCATTACATTCATCCAGCTTAAAATACCAATTAGTCACATCTTTCACTTCAGGTGTTTTTCCTGATAATGTGCTTTTTGGTTGAAGTAATTCATTTGGCATATATTGATGTCCCAAAGAACATTCATCTGCATATGCTTTATCGGAAGAACAACCTTCTATAGGACATTTTCCAAGTACCTGTCTTCCGTTTAAAAACACTTGAAAATCCGGATCAAAAAATTGAGGGTTTGACATCTGTATTAAATAACCATTATCATAAAGCCTATCAAATATTTCTTTTGACACTTCTTCGTGAATTTCGCCGGTCCTATCAAGTGCAGAGGCACCATATAAATTTATACTAATATCAAAATTATCTAAAGTTTCTTTTTGTGAAGCATGATTTTTCCGAACATAATCCTGAATAGTACCAATATTTTCACCACTTTCAACTAATTTACGATAACTCTCTGAAATCGGTGAACCATAACAGTCTGTACCCGATATAAATATAACATTTTCTTTGCCGATTCTATCCCGTAAGAATCTAGCAAATGTATCCGCGTGTACAAACATACCTCCGATATGTCCGAAATGAAGTTCTTTGTTACCATATGGCATACCCGCTGTAATTACAGCCTTTTTGGGAAATACCGATCTTTCCGATTTATTAAAATTACCCATTAAAAAACGCCTCCTTCAAAATATATTGAAGGGGCGAGATTCCGCGGTACCACCCTTTTTTATTAATATGTCACCATATTAATCTCATCGAGTACAATTATTATACTCTAGTTCTGTAACGTGAACCCACGTCATAGCATCACTAATTAACCATAACGGTTTAATCAGATCCGTATGCGGCTCCGAGGCTTGTTTCATCAGATAATACACTACTCCTTCTCATCAACGGAGTTTTCTGTAAGCTTTTAAATGACTACTTTTCTCTTCATAGCTCTTATTTTTTCTTAGTATATTCAAATAATATCCATTTGTCAATAGTATTATTCAATTTTTAACTTTATATATTATTCAATTTTTAATTTTATAATTTTTAAACTTTAATTTTGTGAAAGCCCTCAACACACTATACAACTTTTCGAAGCTAAGATAACCAAGCCTTAAAAAAGGCACCCTGCTTATGCAGAGTGCCTTCACTAAACCTTTAATATCTAAATTAAATTAAGTACAATGGATAGAAGAATAAATCCAACAGCAAGTGCTTTTGTAAACTTTTCTAAAGCACCTTCCATAGAACGTCCTTTATTCTTACCCCAATAAGTATCAGCTACACCATTTATTGATCCTGACAGTCCTGCTGACTTGCCTTCTTGCATTAATACAACAACAACTAATGCGATACAAATTAAAACATAAATAATTGTTATAATTACTTTTAATATTGCCATCATCACACCTCCTAAAGCTTCAAAACTAATTCTATCATACAATGATACAGATTTCAACTACTTTTCGTACAAGTTTAACGGCCTATCTTTTAATAAGTAGAGATTTTCCTGTCATATCGGAAGGTTGTGTCATACCCATCATTTCAATTAAAGTTGGTGCTATATCTGCTAAACATCCACCTTCTGCTAAATCATACTCTTTATCATAATTTACTAAAATAAAAGGAACTTCATTAATAGTATGCGCTGTGAATGGCTCACCGTTCGTGTAATCAATTAACTGCTCTGCATTTCCATGATCTGCACAGATAAACATTTGTCCATCCACAGACAGTAATGCTTCATATGCCATTCCCACACATTTATCAACAGCTTCTACAGCCTTAATAGCAGCCTGCTCGATTCCTGTGTGTCCAACCATATCAGGGTTTGCAAAATTTACAACTATTACATCATATTTAAGAGATTTAATCGCTTCTACCAAATTCTTTGCTACATCAAAAGCACTCATTTCTGGCTGTAAATCATAAGTAGCAACCTTAGGTGAATTAACTAAGCTTCTCTCTTCCCCTTCATTTGGGATCTCTACTCCACCATTAAAGAAAAAGGTTACATGGGCATACTTTTCAGTTTCCGCAAGTCTCAACTGTTTTTTGTTGTTAGCTGCTAAGAATTGACCAAAAGTATTATCGATAGAAACCTTATGGAAAGCAACGATCTTATGATCAATTGTCACATCATATTCCGAAAAACATACATAAGTTAAAGGCATTCTTCCTTTTTCTCTTTTAAAACCAGAGAATTTATCATCACAGAAAGCTCTTGTAATCTCTCTAGCACGGTCTGGTCTAAAATTAAAGAAGATCACAGAATCATTTTCTTTAATCGTTGCTACAGGTTTTCCATTCTCCATTATAACAGTTGGTAATACAAATTCATCATTAATTCCTGCATCATAGGATTTTTGAATCGCAGCAATTCCACATTCCGCAGTTTCACCTTCACCCAATACCATTGCTTGATAAGCTTTTTCTACTCTATCCCATCTGTTATCACGATCCATTACGTAGTAACGACCCATAACGGATGCAATCTTTCCTACACCAAGCTCTTCCATCTTTTTCGTTAATGCTTCTACAAATCCCTTTCCAGACGTAGGAGAGGTATCTCTGCCATCTAAGAAAGCATGAACATAAACGTTATTAAAACCTTGTCTCTTTGCTAATTCAAGCAAACCATAAACATGTGTGATATGGCTGTGAACGCCACCATCAGATAATAATCCATATAAATGTAAATCAGATCCGTTTTTCTTGCAATTTTTGATAGCTTCTAATAAAGCTTTATTCTCAAAGAAGTCGCCATCCTTAATTTCCTTTGTTATTCTAGTCAACTCTTGATATATAATTCTTCCTGCTCCCATGTTCAGATGTCCTACTTCAGAATTACCCATCTGTCCTTCCGGAAGACCAACTGCCAGACCACTAGCGTTACCTTTTACAAATGGATATTCTGTCATAAGTTTATCTAACATCGGGGTTTCAGCTAATTGTACTGCATTTCCTTCTTTTTTTTCATTTAAACCATAACCATCTAATATCATCAATACCGTAGGCTTTTTGCTCATTTTGATTACTCCTTAATAAGAATTAAATTAATACAAAAACTTAGATGTGGTTATGCACCACACCTAAGATATGAATTTAACGTAATTATTTATAATTAACTATCTTACCAAAATCTGGTTTTAAGCTGGCACCACCAACTAATCCTCCATCAATATCAGGTTGGGAGAATAACTCTGCTGCACTTGCTGCAGAAACACTACCACCGTATTGAATACGGATTGCTGCTGCTGTTGCAACATCATAAATTTCTGAGATGCATTCGCGGATTGCCTTACAAACCTCTTGTGCCTGTTCTGTTGTTGCTACCTTACCGGTACCAATAGCCCAAATAGGTTCATAAGCGATAACTGCTGTCTTAGCTTGATCAGATGTTACAGCTAAGAAAGCAATCTTAATCTGTTGGCGAATGAAATCAATTGTAACGCCTTGTTCTCTTTGAGTAAGGGATTCTCCACAGCAAACAATCGGTGTAATACCGTGTTCAAATGCTTTTAATACTTTTTTATTAACAATAACATCTGTTTCAGCAAAGTATTCTCTTCTCTCAGAATGTCCAATAATTACGTATTTTACTCCGATATCGGTTAACATATTAGGAGCTACTTCTCCTGTAAATGCACCATTTTCTTCAAAGTACATATTTTCAGCACCAATTTCAATATTTGAACCTTTTGCTGCTTCGATAGCTGTAGTTAATGAAATTGTTGGTACACAAAAAACTACATCTGCATCTTTCGTTGCTACTAAAGGTTTTAATTCATTTATTAATGTAACTGTCTCACTAGGAGTTTTATTCATCTTCCAGTTACCTGCAATAATCTTCTTACGCATAATTTGTTCTCCTTAACTATTTATCGTTTGCTGCTGCAACACCAGGAAGTTCTTTTCCTTCTAAGAATTCAAGGGAAGCTCCACCACCTGTAGAAATATGAGTCATCTTATCGCCAAAGCCTAAGATATTAACAGCTGCAGCAGAATCTCCACCACCAATAATGGTTATAGCATCAATTTCTGCTAATGCTTTCGCAACAGCTACAGTACCTTTTGCAAAATTCGACATTTCGAATACACCCATTGGTCCATTCCAAACGACAGTTTTAGCACTCTTGATTGCATCAGTATATAATGCACAAGTCTTTTCTCCAATATCAAGACCTAGCCAACCAGCTTCCATTCCGCCAGTTTCTACTGTTTTGAATTCAGCATCATTGGAAAATTCTTTTGCAACTACAGAATCGACAGGAATTAATAAATTAACGCCTTTCTTCTTAGCCTTTTCCATCATTTCTTTTGCATATTCGAGATAGTCTTCTTCTAATAAAGAGTTACCAACTTCTTCTCCTAATGCTTTCATAAAGGTAAATGACATACCTCCACCTATAATTAAGGTATCAACTTTATCTAAAAGATTATTAATAACTGAAATCTTACTAGATACCTTTGATCCACCTAAAATTGCAACGAAAGGTCTTTCTGGTTTATTTACTGCATTTCCTAAGAAATCTATTTCTTTTTGCATTAAGTAACCAACTACTGCTGTATCAACATATTTTGTTACACCAACATTAGAGCAATGTGCTCTATGAGCTGTACCAAAAGCATCATTAACAAATATATCACAAAGAGATGCTAATTCTTCACTGAAAGCATCTACATTCTTAGTCTCTTCTGCTCTATAACGGGTGTTCTCAAGAAGAACAACATCGCCATCTTTCATAGCAGCAACTGCTGCCTTAGCATTTTCCCCAACTACAGTTGCATCTGCAGCAAATGTAACAGGCTGTCCAAGTAATTCTGCCATTCTAACAGCAACTGGAGCTAAAGATAATTCTGGTTTAGGTTCTCCCTTGGGTTTACCAAGATGAGAGCAAAGAATAACCTTTCCTCCGTCACCAATTAATTTCTTAATGGTTGGAAGAGCAGCTACAAGACGGTTTTCGTCTGTAATTCTTCCTTCTTGTAATGGAACATTAAAATCACATCTTACTAATACTCTTTTACCTTTTACATTAATATCATCCACTGATTTTTTATTTAGCATGTGTGTGACTCCTTTCAGTATCATATAATTGGAACTTTTTTATATTTAAAAAGGCCCGGTCAAAGCCAAAAGTCAAAGAGGGTTCGGTAAACGTTCCTCGACTTTATTTACAAAGACCGGACCCATAATTGGATCAATATGAATTATGCTAATTCTGCAAAATATTTAATAGTTCTAACCATTTGGCTAGTGTATGAATTTTCATTGTCATACCATGCAACAACTTTAACTAAAGTCTGTCCATTACCAAGGTCATTAACCTTAGTCTGAGTTGCATCAAATAATGAACCATAAAAAATTCCAATAATATCAGAAGATACTAATTCTTCTTCTGTATATCCATAAGAAGCGGAAGCTGCTGCTTTCATTGCTGCATTAATATCAGCTACCGTTACAGTACCATTTACAACTGCTACTAATTCTGTAGTAGAACCTGTTGGAACTGGAACTCTTTGAGCAGAACCATCTAATTTACCTGCTAATTCAGGAATAACAAGGCCAATTGCTTTTGCTGCACCAGTAGAGTTAGGAACGATATTAACAGCCGCTGCACGAGCTCTTCTTAAATCTCCACCTCTATGTGGTCCGTCTAATACCATTTGATCTCCAGTATATGCATGAATTGTAGTCATGAAACCTTTTTGAATAGCTGCTAATTTGTTTAATGTATTAGCCATAGGAGCTAAACAATTTGTTGTACAAGAAGCTGCTGAAATAATGGTATCTTCAGCTTTTAATATATTCTCATTTACGCTAAATACAACAGTAGGAAGATCATTACCAGCTGGAGCTGAAATAACAACTTTCTTAGCACCTGCATCAATATGAGCTTGCGCTTTTGCTTTTGATGTATAGAAACCAGTACACTCAAGAACTACGTCTACGCCAATTTCTCCCCAAGGAAGTTTTTTAGCATCTGCTTCTGCATAGATTTTAATTTCTTTTCCATCAACAACGATTGAAGATTCTTTCGCTTCTACAGTGTCACCTTTTGCATATCTACCTTGTGCTGAATCATATTTTAATAAGTGTGCAAGCATTTTAGGGTTAGTTAAATCGTTAATAGCTACAATTTCATATCCTTCAGCACCAAACATCTGTCTGAATGCAAGACGTCCAATACGTCCAAAACCATTAATTGCTACTTTTACTGCCATGATAATAATTCCTCCTAATAGTTAAATTTTATAATATACTGCCATTTATCTCATGCATAGTCGTTCAATTGCTCATAATATACATATGAATGAAAGCCGACAGCTATTAATCCTAATTCAAGGGATTGACAAATTTTTCTCAAACCCACATTTATTTTACCTTTTTTATTACAAAATATCAAGTGGAAATTAAAAATTCCTAGAATATTAATAGATAGCACATAAATCAATACTTCACATTCCTTTATTTGTGCATAATAACATCGTTATAAGCTAAATAATTCAACGCAATACATATCCAAAGATTACTTCAGATTTCTATGTATTGGATAGTCACGCCCTTACTACTTTTTCTGTAGCAAGAGTGTGATACCCTGTTAATTCAACTTCTATCTGCTTTGGCTTTGACCTTGGCTTTGACCTTGGCTTTGGCTTTGGCCTTGACTAACAAAACTCTTAACGCTCATTATTTCTTCTTGAGTTGCCTTTTGTGCTGGTTGATAATAATTTTTGCTTTTAGCAATTGTAAATAATTCATATTGACAAGTTTCTGCATCATTACGCATTTTCTGTAAAGTTTGTCTTAATTCCTGATTTTCTGTTTGTGATATCATATCACCCATGCTTTTAAGTCCTGCATTAATTGAGTTTAAAGCATCTGATACCATTACTTGCTCTTGCATATGCTAGCCTCCTATTTTAAGAATTGTAATAAGGTTTGTTTTTTCTGTGCAGCTGATTGAGATTCTTTTTGGAAAAATTGTTTTACATAAGGATCCGTGCAATTTTCTGCATACGATTTGTATTTTTCCGTATCTGTGTCACTGAAAACCAAAAGATGTCTTAAATTTTGAAGCTCCATTTCTGATAGATTGCCCATTAAAATGTCCTCCTTTTTTTACTCAATAGAATATAGATAATATAAATGATCAATTTTATTTCGCCATTTAGCAATTACCTAAGACTATTATTTCAAAGGAGTAAAGATTTTATTCAGAATAAAATTATATTCTACAATATAAATCCTCATATTTTCTGGCAGAATTATTCCAAGAAAAATCTTTTTCCATTCCTCGATCAATTATTTTATTCCATTCACGTTTTTTATTAAAATAAATTTTTTTAGCGTAACGAATCGTTGCTAACATCTCATGTGCATTATAATTAGAGAAACTAAAACCTGTTCCGGTACTTTCATATTCATTATAAGATTCTACCGTATCATGTAAGCCACCTGTCTCTCTTACAATTGGAACAGTACCATAGCGCAAACTAATTAATTGGCTAAGTCCACAGGGTTCAAATAATGATGGCATTAAAAAAGCATCACAGGCTGCATAAATTTTATGTGCTCTTTCATCTGAATAGAATATATTTGCAGAAACCCTATCATTATATTTCCAAGCAAAGTGTCGAAATAAGTGCTCATATTTTTGCTCTCCAGTTCCTAGCACTACTAGTTGAGCATCTTCAGAGCAAAGTTCCTCAATTACATAATCAATTAAATCAAGCCCTTTTTGATCCGTTAACCGAGATACGATACCAATCATAAACTTCTTATCATTTATTTCTAATCCAAGTTCCTGCTGTAGAGCTCTCTTATTTTTAATTTTCTCTTTTCTAAAGTTTTTAGTATTAAAGTTACGATAGATTAATTGATCCGTCTCTGGATTATATTCTTCATAATCAATTCCATTAACGATTCCCGCAAGTGCATTACTTCTAGCCCGTATCAATCCATCCAGTCCCTCTCCATAAAATTGCATCTTGATTTCATTGGCATAGGTCGAACTAACCGTAGTTACATAATCTGAATACACGATGCCACCTTTTAAATAGTTTGCATCACCATAAGCCTCTAATTTATCTGGTGTAAAATAATATTCAGGTAATCCTGTAATGTCTTTCACAGACTTAACATCCCATACTCCTTGAAATTTAAGGTTATGAATGGTAAATATCGTTTTGATACCCTGATAAAATTCTCCAACAGAAAAATTATCATGTAAATAAACAGGTAATAACCCTGTTTGCCAATCGTGACAATGTATAATATCCGGCTTAAAATCAATAATTGGTAGTGCCGATAAAGATGCCTTACAAAAGAAAGCAAACTTTTCTATATCCTCATTAATATTACCATATGGGGTATTTCCTGAAAAATAATATTCATTATCAATAAAGTAAAATGTAATTCCGTCATATTCCATATAGGTAATACCTACATATTGATTTCTCCAGGCTAAATCCATGTAAAAATGGCCTAAATATTTCATTTGTTCTTTATAAAAATCAGTAATTGCCATATATTTTGGAATCATTACACGAATATCAAATTCCTCTTTATTAATGCATTTTGGCAAGGAACCAACCACATCGGCTAGTCCACCAGTTTTAATAAATGGAACGCATTCTGAGGCTAAAAATAAAATTTTCTTCATGAACAAAATACCTCCTACGAAATATTAATATGATTCAAACCAGTAAACTTTCTATAATTGATTATACAATATTTGAATATATTATGAAAGTCCTTATTCCTTTTTTTACTAAAACAAAAGGTGTGCAGTTGATAATATAATGATTAAAATAAAGAGCTGTATATAGTAATGATAACTTTACTATATACAGCTCCTATTTATGAATTAGATTTATTAACAAATTGCAATTATGCTCTCATTTTATACTCTAATCTTATTTTATCTGCAATTAATGCGACAAATTCTGAATTAGTTGGTTTGCCCTTTCCATTGCTTACTGTGTATCCGAAAAGTTCATCAATAGTATCCATTTTGCCTCTACTCCATGCCACTTCAATAGCATGCCTTATTGCTCTTTCAACACGGCTAGGAGTTGTTTTATGTCTCTTCGCTATGGAAGGATATAATAATTTGGTTATCGAATTCAGCATCTCATTGTCATTTACCGACATCATTATTGCATCTCTTAGATACTGATATCCTTTTATATGAGCAGGTACACCAATTTCATGAATAATATTAGTTACATCAGATTCTAGATTTCTCTCTTTATATTCGTCCTTATTTTCATAAGCGCTAACTCGATGATTATCTATTAATTTATTATTATGTAAGTCTCCCCTGACTTGTTTAATTCTAGTTAATACCATATTATTATCAAATGGTTTCATAATATAATAATTTGCACCAAGATCAAATGCATTTTCAGTAACTCCTTCTTGTCCTATTGCTGTTATTACAATAAAGGCTGGAGCTTTTTTATAAGACTCGTCAAGTCGAATTTTTTCCATTACGCCTAGGCCATCTAGCTTTGGCATTATTAAGTCTAATAGCACTACATCCGGTTTTTTCTCTTTTATCATTTCAAGAGCATCCATTCCATTCTCTGAAGTTCCCACAACTTCAATATCCGAATCCCCTCTCAAAATATCCTCTAAAAGATTTACGATTCGCTCATTATCATCCACAATTGCTACATTAATTTTACCCACTTTGATTCCTCCCAATAGTTTTTACCCGTTACTTTTTTTCAATAACATAAACACAAAATTTCAATAAAACTGTGTTTTTCTGTTCCTCCTTTTAAATTATTTTCGTCTTCGTGTAATCAATGTACCATTATCGCTATTCATGTACTACATTATAACTCTTAAAAATGGTTTAGTCAATATTTTCCATATTAATTTTCATTTTCTTAAATCATCGACAATATAGTAACATATATATTTGCATAATATAATTTGCTTTTACAAAAATACGTATGAATAAGCACTATACATTAATTACGGCAAGTAAACATTTGTAAATTCTTACCATATTTGCATTATATACATATTTTACCATTTTATCAATTGTTTCTCATCGCATTTTACGACAGTAATGGATTGTCCACCTCCTAAAGTTGACGTGTTGTTGATTTTTTTATACAATTAGCAATCAAAAAGGCGGATAAAAAAGTTAATTTTTATCCTTTTAATAAGAAATTTAACTATTCAAGTCGAGATATTAATTGATTTAATCCTCATCCAAATTATTGATCATATTTTCAATAAATGTACCGTAACCTTTAGTAGAATCCTGTATAAATACGTGAGTTACTGCACCTATAATTTTATTATTCTGCAAAATTGGACTTCCACTCATTCCTTGAACAATTCCTCCGGTTAAATCAAGTAATGATTCATCAGTTATGCAAATAACCATTCCTTTATTTGGACTAGAGCTATTTATATCAATTTTCTCAATTTGTATGTCATATTCCTTTACTTCATTGTCGACGCAGCATAGTATAGTAGCCGGGCCAAGTTTCACTTCCTGTTTTAAAGCAATTGGTAAATAGCCTATCTCACTGGAAGTGTTATAATTATCATTAACAGTACCATAAATTCCTTGATTCGTATTTTTGAGAATGTTACCAATTTTGTATTTATCCGTTTGATTTATTAAACCAATTAATTCCCCAGGAGCTCCTTGTCTTCCTTTAATAATTGTCATAATATCTGCAGAATATACATAACCACGTTCAATCTGCATAATTAAACTTGTATCTATATCTGTTATTCCATGACCTAATGCTCCAAATTTACCATCCTGTGTTACAAATGTCATTGTGCCGATTCCTTGTGTATTATCTCTGATCCATGTTCCTATTTTATATTCTCCATTTGCAGTTTTAACAGGAGTTAACATATATTCAATATCACTGCCATTTCTTCTGATATTGATTTCTAAGTCCTCTCCATTACACTCTTGGATCACCTCGATTAATTGTTCTTTATTACTAATTGTGATATGATTCACTTCTGTAATATAATCTCCTGTTTTTAATTTATTAAGAGCAGGTTCATAATTGAGTCCATCCTCAGAATTTATTACTCCTGTTCCAAGTACCATCACACCATCAGTTTCAACATAAATACCAATTGGCTTTCCACTTGGAATTAATTCTACAGTATCAATCACTCCAAGTTCAATTTGTTTAAAATTAATAAAACCAAATAGCTTTATACTTATGATATAATGACCAATCTTATTGGATTTTAGTGTAAATGGTTTATTAAAATTCAGTTTTATTTGATTGGCTGGAACACTTTCATTATTTACATTTAGAACTCCTATATTATCATCTATAAAGTCGGCTTTAAACGGAAGATTAAAATTGAATTTTTCATCCTCACCCACCATTATTTTTATTTGATCTGGTATACTATTATCTAACTTCTTATAAGTAAAGATAACTAGCACCAGTAAATTAATACATAGTAAAAATATAAGTATTTTTCTATACGTAGACTTATCTTTCATGCTTAGCCCCATTTTTCCGTCAAAAAAGGATATACTGATAATGTATATCCTTTTCAACTATCTTTTCTGATAGTATACGTATTTAATTTTTTTTCAAACTAGTATTTTTTAGTTGCTTCTGCCAATTCTTTCATCTCTTTTGCACTATTCATTACATTATCAGTTATAACTGCGCCACCCAATATTCTTGCAATTTCTGTTACTGATTCGTTTTCTTCCAGCATTCGTATAGATGTCCTAGTAGAAATACCATCTGTTGTTTTCTCAATAATATAATGTGCATCCGCCATCGCAGCAATTTGTGCTAAATGTGTTATGCATACTACTTGATGACTGCCAGCAATCATAGATAATTTCTCTGATACTTTTTGTGCAGTTCTTCCGCTGACTCCAACATCAATTTCATCAAAAATCAAAGTATCAATTTCATCCTTATCTGCCAAAACAGATTTAATTGCCAACATAATTCTTGACAATTCTCCTCCTGATGCCACTTTTGATAATGGCTTGACTTCTTCTCCTGGATTAGTCGATATTAAAAATTCTGCATCATCATAACCATTACCGGTATAATGATCGATACGTTGAAACACCATCTCAAACCTAACATCCAAAAAATTCAAATCAATAAGAGCTGCTTTCATTTTAGAGGTTAATTCTTTTGCTTTCTCTTGTCTGATTCCTGATAATTGTTCAGAAAGTATTTTTAATTTTTTATTAAATTGGTTAAGTTGGTCAGTTAATAATGTAATTGTTTGCTCATAATTACGATACTGTTCTAATTTAATTTCGCTTTTTTCACAATAATTTAGTATATCTATAATACTATTCCCAAATTTTGATTTCAGATGATTTATGACATCAAGGCGTTGTTCAGTTAAAACAAAGTCTTCTTCGTGGTTGTTTAAATCCAACATATATTCAGAGAGTTCTCTATTAAAATCATTAACTAAGGCCTCTATATCCGTAATTTGATTCGACAATCCGGAAATCGAACTATCATATTCTTCAAACTTCTTTAACAATTTTACCGTTCTACCTATATTATCTCCAGCGGAGTCTGAATTATTATAACTCATCATGTCGTATACATTGCCAAGTCCTTCCGCAATTGTTTTAGCATTGGAAAGTCTTTTGTAATCTGCAGCTAATAATTCGTCTTCACCAACTTTTAATGCTACACCTTTTATTTCATTTATTTCATATTCTAAAAATGACATTTCTCTTAATCTTTTATCATCATCTACTCTAAGCTCGTTTAATTTATTTCTAACTGATATGTACTCTTTATAAACAGCATCTAATTGTTTTTTGGTATCTCCTATACTTTCTTTCGCAAACCGATCAATAATATCTAAATGCTTTTCTTTATAAAGTAGAGATTGATGTTCATGCTGTCCATGAATGTCGATAAGAAGTCCTGCTATTTGTTTCAAAATCCCTGTTGTAACAGTTTCTCCATTCACTTTACTGATACTTTTCCCATTCATAATCTTTCTGCTAATAATAATCTGCCCATCTTCAGTTGGTACATCTAATTCCTGTAGTGCTGCAAGTACGTGTTCATCATCTACCTGAAACAGTAATTCAACTAATGCATAATCTGCACCTTTTCTTATAATGTCTTTCGAGATTTTGCCCCCGAGTGCAACATTAATTGAACCAATGATGATAGATTTTCCGGCACCAGTTTCTCCAGTTAGAATATTTAAGTTGTCTTTAAAAGTTACCTCTACCTCATCAATAATAGCAAAATTTTTTACATGTAAATTAAGTAACAAATCAGTTCCTCCTATCGTTTGTTTATCATGTTTTATCTGAAACAAACAATTTCTCAGCAGCGGCCTCTCCAAGCAGCATAAACATATGTTCTGATTGTATTCTATCATATTCTTGCTAAGTTAGCAATTAGTTTTTTTAAAATGATTCCGTTATGAGAACCTATATATGGTTAGGGTGTCATAAGTCCAATTTACGTAATGAATAGCGGTGCATATATATTCATAATTTCAGTTATGAGGGACTTATGTCACCCTAACCATATATAATTAGTCACAAAAAAAATCCTCGTAGATAAAACGAAATGTTTTGTCTTATCTGCAAGGATTTTTATATAATATGAAAAATGATATTTGAAATTTTTTTATATCTTAACATTGAAATTAAATTATAATTATATGCCTTTTTATTTTATAGAAACAACCTGTAATTTACACGTCAAACGTCTTCCATTAACAGTTGCGGTAATAGTAGTAGTACCTGTTCTTCTAGATTCTACCCGTCCACCTGTGACAACTGCAATCTCACTATCTGCAACATCCCATGTGATCCCCGATGTTATTCCAATAACCTCTAATTGATATTTAGAGTACTGTTCTAAAACCAATTTGGTTGTGTTTAATCCTACTACAGTTACTTTTGTTGTAGCCGTCTTACCGGAATCAGTCATTACTGTAACATTAGCTATACCTGGAGTACGTGCTGTTACCTTACCCAAAGATTTACTAACCGTAGCTACAGTTTTATTGTCACTTTCCCAAGAGAATTGATCTGTACTGGCTATTGGATTAATAGCCATTTGTAAGGTGTTTGTCTCCCCCACTACCATTGTTAAATTCTGATTTAATATTGTAACACTAGTAGCTGGTGTTAATGCTTGCACATTTACATAACAACGTGCTGACTTTCCACTGCTGTCTTGGGCTGAAGCAGTAATTATAACTTTTCCTTCCTTTAGAGCTGTTACAACTCCATTCGATTCTACAATTGCTACCGTTTCATCACTAGAACTCCATTTAGCTTGCTTATATGAAGCATTACTTGGATTTATACTAGCTTTTAGTGCAAAACTTCTACCTTCAATTGTATTTACAGATGTTCTATTCAATGAAATAGATGTTACTAATTTTACTACTCTGATGTCACAGCTAGCATCAACTCTGCTACCATCTTGTGCAGTAGCAGTTATGGTAACATACCCTAGCGTTTTACCCGTAACTTTACCTTTTGAATTAACAGTAGCAATCTTTTTATTACTTGTAGACCACTTAATTTTTGGATTCGTAGCAGCATTAGTTTCTACCGTAGCATCAATTGTAAAACTCTTTCCTAATCCTAATTTATAACTAGATTTGTTTAGCTTAATTTTTGTTACACGTTCAATTACTTCAACAACACATATTGCAGTATACTCGCCATCTGCTGTCTTACATGTTATAACAGCCGCACCACTGGTTAACCCTTTTACAACTCCGTTAGCAGAAACTGATGCAACTGCTTTATTTGAACTTGTCCAAGTAACATTCACTGGTATTGCTTCACTAGGTAATATAGTTGCTTTAATTTGAAAACTTTCTCCGGTTACTATAGTTTTATCTTCAAAATTTAACTGTAGACCTGTGACTTGCTGTACAACTGTCACATTACAATATACGGATCCTCCGATTGATGTTTTAGCAATGATAACCGCTTTTCCTGTTGCTACACCGGTTACTTTTCCATTTTGATCTACTGTAGCTACCTTGGTATCAGTAGATTCCCATGTTAAAGTTATTTCTGTACTATTAGCAGGGGTCATAGTTGTCTTTATTGTATAGGATTGACCTACATTCAGTTCAAGATCCTTCACATCAAAACTAACACCAGTAGCTTTTTGCTTTACTGTAATGGTACAAGTTTTCATTAAGGTACCATCTTCCGATTTTACAATAATCACTGCTTGTCCGACACCTTTTGCAGTAAGAAGACCCGTAGAATCTACACTTACAACAGAAGTGTTCAAGGAACTCCATGTAACATCCTTATTGGACGCATTTGATGGTGTAATGGTATAGGTTATTCTGGTAGATTCACCTACATACATAATCTTTGTTGTTTCATCCAAGACTAGTGAGGTTGCGGAAACATCAACATTAACATTACAGATAGCTGTCACTGTTGGGTTATCCTTAGAAGTTGCTATAATAGATGCTGAGCCGGCTGCTATCAAAGTAACTAATCCATCTTGATCTACCGTTGCAACCTTTGTATTTGTCGAACTCCAAGTTATTTCTTTATTTGTTGCAGCTACTGGTGAAACAATAGCTCTTAATTGAAAACTTTTATCTGACAATGTAGCATTGACTGTTGTATCTGATAAAGTAATACTAGTAACCTTTTGCTTAACAGTTACATGGCAAGAGCCCACGACTACGTTATCCTGATTAATTGCAGTTATTACAGTAGTTCCGGGGGTATTACCTCCTTGAATTGTAACTGTTAAATCTCCTGAATCCGTGATTTTTACTACATTTTCATTTGCTGATACCCATTTTAGTTTTACATTGTTTAAACCACTTGGTTCAACGGTAGCCTTAAGTGTTACAAAGTCCTCCATATTCAAAGTTACCGTAGATGGACTAATTGTAATCTTTGTTACGGATGGTTGCACCGTTATGGTACAGGTTGCTGATTTCACAACACCTTTAACGGTTTGTGTAGCTGTAATAACTGCTTGTCCTTTGGAAACTCCAGTTACTAAACCACCCTTTACAGTTGCAATTTTATCATCACTAGTGGTCCAAACAATTTCCTCACTGGAGTCCGTTGTAATAGCTGCCAACTGCATCGTTCCTGCGGTGTAAATCGTGGCTGCAGTATAATTTAATGCAATTCCATCAATTATGGTAACCGTTAACGTTGGTATTACAGGTATATCTGTGAATAATCCTGCTGCTGGTAGATAAGTCAATTTAAGTTCAACTTTACCCTTCGTATTTGCTGTAATAACGCCAGTAGATGTATTAATTGAGGCTATGGTACTACTGCTAGGGACAAATGCATAGTTAAACATACTCGCAGAAGGAATATTAGAATTTTCAGTTATATTGTAAGTATCTCCTACGTTCATAACTATGTCCGTGTCTTCAAGCGCAACAGGTACAATATATTTGATATGTATATAAGGAATACTTGTATTTTTATCATAATCCTTATTTGCAAAAGCATAGATTTCATACGTTCCAGCTTTCGCTCTATTAATTATAAAACTACCATTACCCGTGCTGATCTCATATTTTATCTTGCTTGTGACAGCTGGGTCTATTAGAGTATTATTATTATCATATACCTGCCATTTTAAATTGGATGCTTTTAAAGCATTCGTATTAATTATACCAATTGATGATCCTGTGGTAACTGTGAAATCACTTTTATATGTTTGTGTGCTAGGATCAAGAGCTAAAGGCCTTACTACTACTGTAAAGGTTGTTTTCTGCTGATCATTGCTAGAAGACGATGTATTCGTTACAATGGTAATCGTTGCAGATCCTGCTCCTACCGCTATAACATCACCATTGTCTGCAATTTTTGCAACAGAGTCATTATCACTTGTAAAAGTAACAGAAGAGTTATCAGCAATAGAAACTGCATCTTTGTATTTTAGGTATATCTTCTGAGTAACGCCTTTTTCTATCGGTGTAACCTTGTATGCTGTTTGTGTAACCTCTGTATAAGGTGTCTTGTTTATTCCATAATCAATATCTAATGTTACCTTTATCTGACAACTAATGTTATAGATAACTCCATTTTTTGTAATCTTCGCTGTAATCATGGCATATCCTGGCCCTTTACGTTGTAACTCAGCAAAATGGTCTGCGGATGTATCTTCTACAGCTTTTACAACAGATTCTTTAGAAGAAACCCAATCAATATCAGCATCAGCAACAATTTGATTGTCTGATCCATTAACATATACATTAATGCTGCTATCTTTTAACTCATACTCTGACCCATCTGCTTTATGTTCTGAGTTAAATACAAAATGGTATTTCTCTGTCGTTGGTGTCGGTGTTGGTGTAACACTGGACGCAAACACTCTAACGTTCCCCCCAAAACCCATCGCTACTAATACAATAATACCCCAAATTACCAAATAAGATTTGAACTTATTTATCTTCATTTGTGACCTCCTTGTCCTAACCCACATGATTTTTTACTTAAAACACATAAATCTACAATTTCCAATATATTTATCGACAAGTATTACAATAATCTTTAGATATATAATCACTTAATACTATTTTTTTATATCCAGAAACTTGTTAAACTTCTTTTCTCCCAAAATTTCATTTGTTACAAATTGACCCTTATCAAAAAAGCTATACGTTGTAAATGGTGCAGGAGCATTTTGTGCCTGTTCAGTAGTCTCAAATTTAATAAGTTTTACATCGCTACCTCTCTGTTGGGCAATTTCTTTTATAATTGGAGCATATTTATCTGTATGAGGACACTGATTGGAATAATACAATACCATTCCCTGATCCTCAATTACACCTAGTTTCACAAAATCTTTAAAATGTGGAATAGGTGCATCACTAGTTAATGGTAAATAAAGCAATTCATAATAAGGTGTTGCAACATCTGCCACTTCAAACCCCTTGTATTTTAGGAATTTAGGATCCGATAGAAATGGTAGTTTATTCTTTGAAGAAAGCACGGTCAAACCAATTTTACCTTTGGCTTTTGCGTCTGCTAAACATTCCTCTAATAGTTGGCTCGCATAACCTTGCCCTTTGTATTGGCCCGAAACCCAAAAACAATTTATGTGCATATAATTTTCTGCTTCAATAGGACACCATGCTTTTTCAGCAGGTATATATTCAATAAAAACTTTTCCTCTAGCATCTAATTTCTTAAATACAAGACCATCTTCAAACCTTTCCTTCATCCAAGTTTTTTTAGAACCTACACAGTTTTCTCCCTTTTTATCTGCTATAGCACAGCAAATATGCTCTTTATCTATATTGTCAGTAGTTACATTCATAAATTGCATTGTATACCCTCCTTAATGATTATTCCTAGGCTTTCAAGGAAAAAGTAAAAAAGACCTCCTCATACGTGTGATAAAGGCATGAGAAAGTCCAAATTTTATACATCCGTAATTGAATTGAGAATGTTTTTGTGTTAGTGTACCAAAAAATATCAACTGATCAACTGATTTGTTGATAATATACAGATGTAAATTTCCATCTGCATCATCTAACCTTCTTTGCAAATGCCAAAATATTACCATCAATATCAGAACCGTATGCTACATAATCTCCCCAATTTCTAAGTTCTGCTTTACTAATTCCAATACCCCCAACATCTATTAATTTAAAGTAATATTCTTCTGGGTCATTAACAAATAAATAAATTTCACTTCTTGGTATTCCATTGGCTTGTGCAGGATTGGGTATTTTATTATTAAGTATTTTCATGATACCTACTTCTGGCATTATCCCCAATGTAACATTATCTAGCAGTTGAAATTCAGTCATTCCTGGAACATCAAGAATTGGTTTATAGCCTAAAAGTTTTTCATAAAATAATTTACTCTTATCTTGATTATTTACATAGATTATAAACATCATGCTATCATTTAATATACTCATAAAAATCACCTCAAAGATTATTCATCCCAGTTATGATAAACTTCCTGCACATCATCATCTTCATCTAATAAATCCAAGGTACGGTTCATCATCTTGATATCGAATTCTTCCGTAAGATCGACCCATGTTTGAGGAATCATAGTTACATCAGCCTGTGCCATAGGAATTCCTGATTTCTCTAAAGCTTCTCTAACATCACGAAAGGAATCAGGATCTGTAAGGACTTCAAAGCTATCCTCTTCTTCGGAAAAATCTTCCGCCCCAGAATCTAAAGCTATCATCATTAGCTCATCTGCTTCCATATCACATTCTTCTTTATCAATAATTATCTGGCCTTTTTTATCAAACATAAAGGATACGCAGCCGGGAGTTCCAACATTACCATTTCCTTTAGTAAATGCATTTCTTACATTTGAAGCAGTTCTATTCTTATTATCTGTTAATGTTTCAACGATAATTGCGATTCCATTTGGCCCATAACCTTCATAAGTTATAAATTCGTAATTAACTGAATTGGCATCACCAGCAGCCTTTTTGATACTTCTATCAATTGTATCGTTTGGCATATTATTAGATTTTGCTTTAGCAATAATATCTTTTAAACGACTGTTCCCATTAGGATCAGCGCCTCCCTCTTTAACAGCCACTGCAATTTCTCTTCCTAATTTTGTAAATATCTTACCTTTGGTAGAATCATTCTTTTCTTTTCTATGTTTAATATTAGCAAATTTTGAATGTCCTGACATATGAACTCTCCTTTTTTTCAATAATTCAATGATACAGTCATTAATTGTAACACGGTCTTTGGCGTTTTACAAGCTTTTGGAATTGATAAGTTTACTTAATTTCTCCATAACAGCAATCGTATCTTCAGTAGTTTTTATGACACACATCACTGTATCATCGCCTGCTATACATCCCATAATCCCCTTAATATGTAATGCATCCAGAGCAGCGGCAACAGCCATAGCCATGCCTGAGACAGTCTTAACGATCACAATATTCTGTGCCATGTCCATAGAAATAAATCCGTCTTTTAATACACGGACATATTTTTCACTCAATCCAGTTTCTGTATTATTAAGGACAATATATTTTTGTTTTCCATCATCCACAGCAATCTTAGTTAATTTTAATTCTCGAATGTCTCTTGAAATTGTTGCCTGAGTCACATTATAACCTGCTTGTGTTAATAAGTCAGCTAAATCTTCTTGGGTCTCAATGTCATTCTTATTAATTAATTCAATTATTTTACTTTGTCTTCCTACCTTCATGGTTTTATTCTCCGCCTTGTCCAATTTTTGTTCTAAGTATTTCAAAAAAACTAGTGTGGTTTATTTTAACTAATTTAGTTTCTTCTCTGGCCTTAAATATATTAATTTCATCCTCTGCATGCAGTAAAATTGCCATCCTGCCATCAAAGGTTGCTATCGCTTCTTCTTCTTGCGTTTTCTTGCTTTTATCTATTTTGACCTTGATTCTATCTTCTGATGAAACCACAATACTTCTTGCTGTTAATGAATGAGGACTAATCGGAGTAATAATCATGACCTTGGATGCCGGTTTCACAACTGGACCTCCTGATGATAGGCTATATCCGGTAGATCCTGTCGGAGTCGATATAATTACCCCATCTCCCCGATACCTATCTACTAGTTCTTCATTAACGTAAACACTAAAACTAATAATTCTAGAGAAACCGCTTCTTGTTATAACAATATCATTTAAAGCAACTCCGGAATAGATTTCCTTGGTATGACTATGAATACTGCCTTGCAACATGATTCTACTTTCTAGATTACATTCATTTTGGTATAAGGAATCCAAAGCATCATAAAGGTTATGTTTCTCTATCTCCGCAAGAAAACCAAGAGTACCAAGGTTGATTCCAAGTATCGGTATCTCTTTTCCTGCTAAATCGTTCGCTGCCTGAATGATTGTACCATCTCCGCCTAAAACAATTGCACATTCTGTATCGTTTGGTATAGCATCTGCATCTGTATAATGATTTTTAAGATCATCTGAATTCTGCCCATCCAATAATATGCAATCTTTCTGATTTTTCTTCATATATTCTACAATTTTAGTTGTAGTTTCTAGATTTACGTCTTTATCCCGATTTGTAATAACGCAAAATTTGTCCATTAAGAACTCCTATTAATTACATTGTTATTGTTTATTTATACAATGGATGTTATTATTTTACCACATATCACATTTTATTACAAGTTTAATGTAGTATGGGCCATAGTTACTATTTTCATTATACTATCAGGTAAATCAACCAAATTAACATTATCAACATATTCTGTACAATTCTTCAAATTGAGTTCTGTATTTTCAGTTTGAAATGGTTTTTCAGTTTTACGAATATGTAATAAATATTCAATATTTCCTTCTGGTCCTTTAATTGGTGAATAATCTAAATTAAGAACATGAAAACCAATACTTACTGCATATGAAATTACTTTTTCTATTACGTCTATATGCACACTTTGATCACGTACAACACCTTTTTTACCAACTTTCTCTCTTCCGGCTTCGAATTGCGGTTTAATTAAACATACAACCTCTCCTCCATCTTTCAAAAGATCTCTTACAGGTGATAATACCTTTGTCAAAGATATGAAAGCTAC
Source organism: uncultured Lachnospiraceae bacterium (assembly GCA_963517115.1). Taxonomy (GTDB): domain Bacteria; phylum Bacillota; class Clostridia; order Lachnospirales; family Lachnospiraceae; genus Anaerocolumna. The sequence continues at coordinate 137,695 of CAUQEW010000011.1, forward strand.
ATCAATAGAAATAAAATCCATACTATCCGGAATCTGCTCCGGTTCCAGGTATCTGATATTGGTTTTTTCCATGGAAACTACACGTTCATCCTGTCGTAACTTCCAAGCTAATTGGTTAGTTCCGACATCAACTGCGTACACCTTTCTAGCTCCATTTTGCAGCATGCAATCTGTAAATCCACCTGTCGACGAACCAACATCCATACATATTTTACCTTCCAGAATTACTCCGTATTGCTCCACTGCCTTCTCTAACTTAAATCCGCCACGACTAACATATTTAGATGGAGCACCTTTGACTTCGATTTCAACGGTATCTGCAAAGGAACTTCCTGCTTTATCTTCACGCTGGCCATCAACAAACACATTACCAGACATAATAACAGCCTTTGCTTTTTCTCTGGATTCTATTAAATTTCTTTTTACTAATATAACATCTAACCGTTCCTTCATGCCAGTACCTTTCTAAAAATGGATGTCGCATCTATCTCTAATTTTTCTTTTAAAACAGTTACATCACCCTGCTCAATAAACTGATTCGGTAATGAAATATTCACGTGTCGTACCTGTCGATAATTATATTCCGTCAAAAAGCTGGCTACTTTTTCTCCATACCCACCGGCTTTTACATTCTCTTCCATGGTTACCCATATGGTATGATTTCTTGCTAATTTATGCAGCAGTTCTTCATCCATTGGAGAAATAAATCGTACATTTATTAAGGACACTTTTCTTTCCGTTTCTATTAACAGATCTTTAACCTCAGCAGCTGTTTCTACCATACTTCCTACAGCCAGCAGTACTATACTTTCTGCCTGATTCTCAATCTGCTCATTTTGTCCATTACAATTTAGAATACCCTCTGAACTTTGATATAGAATCTCACTTTTACCCAATTCAATAGGAGAATGAAATTCTTCAAGGCCTTCATATGCTTTACCACGTGGATATCTAATTGCGATAGGACCATCATGAAAATTAGAAAACACTAACATATCATGTAATTCAAATTTATTTTTTGGTGCCATCAAGGTCATGGAAGGGATATGAGATAAAAATGATATATCAAAAATTCCCTGATGAGTTTCTCCATCACTACCGACAAGGCCTGCCCTGTCTATTGCAAACACTACCGGTAAATTACTTATGCATACATCATGAAGTATTTGGTCGTAAGCCCTTTGCAAAAAAGTAGAATAAATAGCGACAAAGGGTTTCATACCTCCTGATGCTAGTCCTGCAGCAAAGGTAACCGCGTGTTCCTCAGCAATTCCTACATCAATAAAGCGATCCGGATACAAATTCATAAATCTGCTTAACCCGGTACCACTTGGCATCGCCGCTGAAATTGCAACCAAGTTATCATTTGCCTTAGCTAATTCTAATATTGTATCGGAAAAAACCTCTGTATAGGTAATACCTTTCTTTGCAATTTTATTTTCACCAGTTTTAATATTAAAAGCATCCACTGCATGATATTTACTTGGATTTTGTTCTGCAGGTTTATAGCCTTTCCCTTTCTTAGTAATAACATGTACTAACACTGCTTCTTTTAACTTTGAAGCGCTTTTAAATGCTGTAATTAATTGATTAATATCATGGCCATCAATTGGCCCAATATAAGTTAACCCCATGTCTTCAAAAAGCATACCTGGAATTACCCATCTCTTAATAGAATCTTTTGATTTTCTTAATTTATCCATAATGGCAGAGCCTACACCCGGTACCATGTTTAATGCCTTTTCAACACCATCTTTAAAATTATTATATTTGGAATCCGTTCGAAGTTTTCCTAGATAATTTGCCATTCCCCCCACATTTTCAGAGATCGACATATTATTATCATTTAATACAATTATAAGATTAGAATTAAGTCTGGCTGCATTATTCAAAGCTTCAAATGCTAGTCCACCAGTTAATGCACCATCACCTATCACTGCTGCTACTCTATAATTTTCACCTTTTATTTCCCTAGCTTTTACTACTCCCATAGATGCAGATATAGAGGTAGAACTGTGCCCTGTATCGAATGCATCGCAGTCACTTTCATTTATCTTAGGAAAGCCGCTTAGGCCTTCATAGGTTCTTAAAGTATTGAATTCATTTTTTCTTCCTGTTAATAACTTATGGATGTATGCTTGATGTCCTACATCCCAAATCAACTTATCTTTTGGAAAATCCATGCATAAATGTAATGCCATAGTTAATTCTACCGCACCTAAATTAGAAGCCAAATGCCCCCCTGTTTTACTTATATTCATGACCAAAAAATGTCTGATTTCTTCTGCTAATCTTTTATAATCAGAGGGACTGATATTTTTAATATCATTAGCCTCATTGATTGCATCTAAGATTTGTGCCAAGACTTCACCTTCATTTCAATATAGTTTTATTTCGTAGTACTTAGTTTGTCAATTTCTACTTTTCCCTAGTTATTAGCCTAATAATTAATTCTTTTAAAAACTCATTCTGCCTACCTAAGGTATCGAATCCGGATAATGCCTCATTTGATAATAGTGCTACTTCTTGTACTGCCTTATCTATACCCATAAGGGTAACATAGGTAACTTTTTTATTACGTTCATCACTGTGTATTGGTTTACCAAGTATTTCTTTCGTAGAGGTTTCATCTAAAATATCATCTTGTATCTGAAAAGCTAAACCAATATCAGTAGCCATCTGTTCTATTACTTTTAATTCCTGTTCATTTACACCTGCTAAAACTGCACCTATCATCATGGAGGCTTCAACTAATGCACTTGTTTTAAGCTTGTACATACAGTCTAATCTATTCTTTAAACCAATATATTTATCTGAATCTTTATAATCGCATTTTTCTATATGATTACAACCTTCAATATCTATTACTTGTCCACCAATCATACCAAATACACCAGCTTTTTGGGACAATATTTCAATTGCTTTTGCTATTTGGTTCTGTATAACATATTTTTCTTTCTCACTCTTATCAAGTGTTTTAGAAAATGCCTTGCATGCCGCTTCAAAAGCAAGATTTAGCAAACCATCTCCAGCTAATATTCCCATGGCCTCCCCAAATACAATATGAGTAGTTTTTCTGCCCCTGCGAAATTCATCATTATCCATAGCCGGTAGATCATCATGTACCAAGGAATAGGTATGAATCATTTCTATCGCTGCCATAAATGGTTCAAGATATGCGGTATCTGTTCCGCCAAATAAACGATATGTCTCGAGCATAAACATAGGGCGAAGTCGTTTACCACCTGCTAAAATACTATAATTCATAGCCTCAAATATTGTTTTTTGATAGCCTTCTTCTTTTGGTAGATATTCTTTTATAACCGATTCAATATAACCTATTTTTTTATCCTGTTCCTCATTAAAGTTCATCGGATTCATTCTTCTCTCCTAATACAATTAACTGTTTTTCTACCTTATCTATGGAATTATTACAATGCTTAAGTAGCTGCATACCATCTTGATACAGTGTAAAAGAATCTTCTAAACTAATTTCTTCCTTTTCAAGTTTATGAATAATTTCATTCAATTCCACAAAGGAAGTTTCTAAAGATTTTTCTTCTTTTTTCATTTATATACCCCCTGCATATCGCAGACTTGTCTGCGATACTGCCACATACAATAATATGCGTACAAAGCGTGCATTCTATTGTCACACATAAAAAGGTTAAAAGAATTATTATGTGGCTTTCCTTTCTCTGATTATATTTTCTTTTAACTTACACTTATCTGCCCGCCTTATTTATCTTCCTTATCAGGCACATAAATCAAGATGTTAAAATTGTTATTTGTTATTTAAACCGCTTCTATCTTTCTTAATCAACTTCTCAACTTGCGCAATCACATCGCCATCTGTAACACAGATACGTATACTTTCACCAATTGTTACCTTATCGAGTTGATTCATAACTTTATCCTGGCTATTTAAAACTAGAGCATAGCCCTTATTTAATTTCTTTAAAGGGGACAGGCCTTCCAGTTTTTCAATATATATCTCCATTTGATGTCTTTTTGCAGTAATCTGATTTTGAATAAGTTGTTGTAATTTCTGCTCCATATCCATTAATTGCTGCCTTTTTTGTCGCACTTGATAAATAGGGCTGGCATATTCTAACTTCATAGTCAACTGTTTCATTTCATTACGATAAACAGCAACCTTCTTTTGCATACAAAGATTCAGCGTCTGATTATAAGCTTCTACTTCTGTCAGAATGGTCTTAATATCACTAATTGCAAGTTCAGCTGCAGCCGAAGGTGTAGGTGCTCTAAGATCAGCAACAAAATCAGCTATAGTAATATCTGTTTCATGTCCTACCGCTGAAATAGTAGGTGTGTGACATTCGTAGATAGCTCTTGCTACTATCTCTTCATTAAAGGCCCATAAATCCTCTATGGATCCACCACCTCGCCCTATAATTATGGTATCTAGTCCCAGCTTGTCCAGCCTCTTTATACCAGAAACAATCGTTTCTGCTGCACCTGCTCCCTGAACTTGAGCTGGATATAATACTAACTGTACATATGGATTTCGTCTAGTTGATATATTAATAATATCCTGAAGTGCTGCTCCGGTCTTAGCAGTAACGATACCAACCTTATTTGGATAAATAGGAATCTCTTTTTTATTAGTACTATCAAAAAGTCCTTCATTTTCTAGACTCTTTTTAAGTTTCTCATACTTCTCATACAATACCCCAGAGCCATCTAACATGATTTCTTTGGCATATAATTGGTATTTTCCATCTCTTTCATATACACTGATACTTCCTAAAGCGATGACACTTTGGCCTTCTTTCATCTGAAACTGCAGGCCACTCCTTTGCCCTGCAAACATGACGCAAGCCATTTGCCCTTTGTCATCCTTTAAAGTAAAATAAATATGTCCGGAAGTGTGATATTTGCAATTCGATACCTCACCCTTCATATATATATTATTCAAGGTATAATCTCGAACAAACATATTCTTTATATATAAATTTACCTGTGTTACAGAATAAACATTATTCATCTTAACTACCTAGCTCCCATGTATTTCAATGTATAACACGCCTAATATTTACATCCGTACTGCATCAAATCAACTTTTTTATGCCAACTTGGCTAATACACCATTAACAAATGAACTAGAGGAATCTTCACCATATATCTTGGCTATCTCAACGGCTTCATTAATTGCAACCTTGGTTGGTATATCATTGTCATACTTTATCTCATATATTGCAAGTCTCATAATAGTAAGATCGACCTTACCCATTCTGGTCAATTTCCAGCCACTTGAAGCTTCTGCTAAAATAACATCTATTTCAGGAATTTTTTCTACAATCTTATAAAAACGCTCCCGTATATATGTTAACTCTTCTTCCTTTGGTTCTTCTATTGAATCAAAATATAAATCAATTTGTTCATTCAGATCTGCTTCCTCATGAAAATCCTTACGAAACAGCATTCTAAAAAGGTGTTCTCTAATCTCTCTTCTACTCATCTTTTCCTCCTATGCATATTATTGCATTATTCCTAAGCTTTTGTTTCGTATACTTCCAAAAACATATCATATTATTAACACATAAACAACCCTTAAATAGAAATTATCTAAGGGTTGTATAGGATTAGACACTATTGTTTTTTCATAATGTTATTTGTTTCTTTCAATATTAACACCAGATATTCTGATGTTTACTTCTGAAACAGTTAATCCGGTCATATTCTCAATAGCTGACTTTACCTTTTCTTGAACAAGCTTTGACGTATTCGGAATACTATATCCGTACTCTAAGGTTAATGATAAGTCTACCGCTACGGAATCAGAATTCACTTCAATCTTAACCCCTTTTGAAAGATTCTTCATTCCTAATTTACTAACCAGTTCATTGGTAATGTTGCCAGACATTGCTGCAACACCTTCCACTTCTGTAGCCGCTAAACCGGCAATGGTAGCTACTACTTCATCTGCAATTTGAACTTCTCCCACATTGCTGTTTGCATTTATTTGATAAGTATTTCTATTCTCCTGTTCTTTAATCACTGTTATTACCTCCTAAGTTCTTACACATTATCGAATCTCCTGTGCCCAAAAATAGTTACTCATATAATTATTATAGCAGACTTATAAACATTTGCAAACCATTTTATACATATTTTTATAACGGATGGTGATAATGGGCATCTATGCCCTTCTATAATTATTATTATATTATTACCAATTTTAATATCTAAATTCATTAACATAAATACGCCTGCGTTAACAGGCGTATTTAAAATTATTATTATTCTTCTGCAACAACTGGTGAAATAACAATATCAGTTGATTCTGCTCCGGTTTGTCTCTTTACTATATCTTCAACCTGCGCTATGTCTTGTTCTGTTACACTTACAGCATTAATAATAACATCTACAACACCTTCATCTGAAACAATAACAACTGCATCACTAAATCCCTTTGCCTCTAATAACGTTTCTGTTGCATTTTCTTTTTCTGCTTTTGCAGTAAGTTTTATAATGCTTTTAGTTGCATCTTCTTTTGCTGCATCAGTTAAATTGGTATTATTAACCAACTCCATGAGAGTTTCTCTGCTTATTGATCTTTTCTGCTCTCTTTCCAATTTTGCATTTGCAAAATAATTAGGTGCAATTGTTGTGCTTACTAAGATTGCTTCACCAGGTGTACTGGTTTGTTCATCTTTTGCATCTGCATCTTCACCTTCTGTACTGGCCTTTTCATCAATAAGAACCTCACCTGTATCTGTTACCTCAAATTGAGCAACCTCTTCCGTTGCTGCATCTTCATCCGAGATATCAGCTGCATCAACATTATCTTCCGGAATATCAGCTGTTTGTGTATCCTCTTTTGTTTCATCTGATGCTGTTTGGCTGGAATCGTCCTTAGTTCCTTCGGCAACTGCTTCATCCTCACCAGTATCACTCTTTGTTGTTGGATCTAACCCTACTTCATCCAATAACCCAATGTCAATTGCATCTGGGTCTTCATCAAGGGTTACTGTGGAACCATCCAAAATATCATCTCCTGAAGTTTCCGTATATGTATCATAATCTAGTACTTCACCGGTTCCAACGTCTGCAGTCTTATCATTATCCATCCTTCCAGAGAAATTTAGATACCCTGCAATTATTATCATAATAACAAGTGCAGTTATGATGATTTGGTTTTTCTTAAATATATTTTTCATACTAACCTCCTTTTATATATTTTTAATTCATTTTCATTACTTTAACTTTATGTGCAGGTACGTCAAATAATACCTGTGCAGCTTCCATAATTTCTGTCATAATTTCAACATTATCTCCGCCTTCAGCAATAACAATAATACCTTCAACCACAGGTTCTATTTCCTGAATGACATATGGTAAGCTTTCTCCGTTTCCATTGTTCACCATTACAGTACTTTCTTCTTTGTTTATACTACTGCTTATTCTGTTTCCACCCTCCCCATCAACTTCGTTCATGCTTTCCTGTGTATATGGACCATCCTTTAGTATAACTAATTCCTTAGAACCCTTTAAAGTAATCATGACTTCTACTGAACCTATACCTTCAACTTTAGTCAAAACTTTCTTTAAATTTTCTTCTAAGGTCTCTAAATATGTATCGGTTTCATCTCCAGTCTCTGTATAGATAGAATTATCCTGTATTGAGAGATCTTCATCAGTTACACTATCTTTTGAAGAATTGCCTGATGAAAGCATATCGGGAAATGATACAACAAGCAGAAAGATTCCTGCCAATAGAAGCATCACAAGCTTTGAAGGCCCAATGTCCTTTATACTGAGTTTCTTTTTTTCCTTTTCCTTATCTTTTTCATTATCCTTGTCTTTTTCCATGTTTTCTCCTACTATATGTACGACAGGACCAATCATTGCTCCTGTATACTAATATTTATATTATCAGGGTTCATATTATAGAAGTCCGACAGCATGTTTTTTACATTAATTTCGCTTGGAGTAAGATAATCTTCTTCCATTTCAGCTGTGGATTCCTTTTTATCTCCTATTTTTATACTATCAATTTCTATTTTATTAATTTCGGATGAGCTTAAATTAGTATTTTGTCTTATATAGCTGGCTACAATATCCATAGATTTAATAGTTCCAAATACTGCACTTTTTTCATCTTCTTCCACTATAATAGTTATACTTGCTATAAATAAGTCTTGTCCTTCCAGTAATTCGCTTATCTGCATTCCGATTTCCTCTTTATATTCTTTTAAAATAGCTGACATTTGTCCCTCCTCCATATCAATTAATTTTCCATTCAAGTCTTCTGCATCCGTTACAAGTAAATTTGATGATAAGAAGTAATCTAAGGTGTCTTCCAATTGAAATAGTTTTAACAAAGGGGATATTACAAAGAGCACCAAAATAATTCCAGTAATTAGATTAATATATTTTTTATAATTACTCTTCCCTAATAGATTGGAAATGATTGTTGTTAGAACTAGAAATATAATAATATTCTTAACCCAACTATAGACTTCGGCCATACTTTCTTCATCCTCCTTTTAAGTATTACCTTAATTATGTAGTTGTCGCTGCTACGATGGTAATTGTTAACAAAAAGAGAACTGCACCTACACATACAGTTTGCAACAGTAATCCTGCTGCTTCTGCAGTGGCGTTGACACAATTAAGCATACGCTTGTCCGATATCGGTTGTACAGCTGCACAGCTTATTCGATAAATTAGAGCTGTTACGGTGAGCTTAATAATAGGAACTGCACAAATGATAATGATAACAACTACTCCTGCTACTCCAATTGCATTTTTCAGAAGAATTCCTGCTCCTAATATACTTTCCGTTACACTTCCAAACACATCTCCAACACCCGGAATTGCACCTGCCGCTTTCAGCAGCGTAGATTTCTTAATTCTATCCGCTACAGGTAAAATAAGTCCTTGTATTGCATTAAAACCCACCACCAATGCAAGTAAACTTTTTAATGACCACTTAATGACTACCGATATGAGCTCAGCCAACTTTGATAGTAGATCCTCTTTCGAAAGATTATTTGCCATGGAGACAATTAAATAAATATTTATCATAGGAATCACTAATTTTATTAATAGGACATCTACAAAAGTAATCAGAAATAATGTTGCTTGATAATAAACCATGGAGGTTCCGGCACTAGAGCTAAAAGCTACAGAGAGAAAATAGGCTGGTACTAATGCCTTCATAAAGGTTAAAACAGCTGACAAGGTATCCGCAGCTAAATTAGCAGCGGTAATAAAGGAAACTGTAAGAACACTGAATAAAAGTAAATATGCTACATAAAATCCTGTCTCCGCAACCTGATTGTTCTGAAATGCATGTGAAAAATTAGTAAACACAGCTGCTATAACTGCGATTGATATTAAGCTTGTTAATGTACCTATATTATCTTTTATTTCTTTTATAATTCCATCCTTAATATCTTTTCCGATCTGTTCGATGGAAAAATTATCTTTACTAGTCACTAAATTCACAACATAATCTTCAAAATTTATATTTTCTTCAGTGCTTAATACATCATCAATTACTTGTTGAATTTCACTATAATCAAAATCCGTATCATTTATTTCATTCCATTCATAAGCATATACTTTTTTTCCTGTCAAAAGGAGTAATATCTCTAGTAGGATAAATAAAAAAAGTTTCCTTCCTTTCTTACCTTTTTTTCTTTCCATATTCACCTCTGAAATTTTCTAAGCATTTTTTATACCCATTACATATTGAAGACCTGTCTGTGATATTGCCAAATAATAAATAGGTTGAACGAAATAATATGTGTCATTCTTTGCTCTGATTATATTTTCTTTCAACATTATGCCGTTAAAAATTTATTGATTGTGTCCAGTAATGCCAAAAGGATAGGCATACCTGTCGCCAGAATCGTTAATTTTCCAACCAATTCTATCTGATTTGCAACTGCAGCATGTCCACAATCCTTGCAGATATTAGAAGAAAATTCAGCAATATATGTAATACCTATAATCTTTATTAAAATGGTTACATAAGTTTGATTCAGTGAAATATAGGTCTGAATTTTCTTAATTGTATTTATAATAATCTCTAATTTATTCACTCCCAGATAGAAGATTAGAATGCATCCCACAAGACTTATATATATTGCATATTCAGATTTCGTATTTTTAAATTGTATGGACATCAGAACAACAATAATTCCAATTAAAGCCACTTGAACCATCTATAGTACACCTCTCTCTTATAGAGTGAATAAATTCCTGATTATTTCGAACAGTTCGGATATATATGGAACAATCCAAAACAATACAAGGATCAATCCAGCCAAAGTAGTTAAAAATGCTTGCTCTTCTCTTCCAGATTGCTTTAGTATCTGGTTTAGTACTGACACCAATATGCCTACCGCCGCAATTTTAAATATCAGGTTGATAGTCATGTTATCCTCTTTTCTGCATAATCGAGGCTTGCCTCAATTACTGCCTCCTTTTTGCGAATGTTTTTACTCTCCCATATAATCATAACATAATAAGTGTAATGAAGATTCCACCCATAATCCCAAGAGAATTGTACAAATATGATTTTTCTTTTACACTATGTGACAGTTCCTCTATCTCTTCTTCTATTTGTGATATGTATAAATCTAATGTATTTATCTGCATGTCCTTGTCCAAATAACCTAGAGTTTCTCCCAATTGTCCAAGACCTGCCAAATCTTTTTTACTCAGGGAGGTATTCTCCAGTTCTTTGGTTACAGCTTCTTTCCATATAGAGCAAAAGGATATCCCTCCAAGTTCATTTAGCTTTTCCGCAATCACAGAAAGAAATTTCTTGTATTTTCCATCATGTCTTACAGACAAAGCTTGTACTGCTTCTGGCAAAGGGGTATTCGCATACCTAATATCACCCCTTAAAAGAAATATTAATTTCTTTAAGTCTCTTAAATCCATGATTCTGTTTTTTAATTCACTGCTAAAATACAAACCCATTCCTGCAGATGAAGTAATGATTAGTATACATCCTATTATTTTAATAATAACCAATGTAATTCACCTCCCATTTAGTATATTCTGGTGCCTCTTTCATCATAGATTTCTTCAAGATGCCCAACCCCATCACGATTGTTTAAGAGGATATAACGTTCAAATAGTTTTTCCCTAACCAATTTTCCAAGTATTGGCTTATTCCTTATATCTTCAATAGAATTGCCGTGTACCGTTGCAATTAATTTACACCCGCAATTCATAACATATTCGATTGCATCAATATCTTCACCGGACCCTACCTCATCAACAGCAATTACCCTTGGAGACATAGACCTGATCAGCATAAGCATTCCTTTTGCTTTCGGACAACAATCCAGCACGTCCGTCCGAATTCCTAGCTCATTCTGTGGAATCCCCATATAACAGGCTCCAATTTCAGAACGCTCGTCAACAACTCCTACTGTTATTCCTGAGCGAGTTTCGCTCCCATTTGATAATTGTCTTATAACATCACGCAAAAGCGTTGTCTTTCCACATCGGGGAGGCGATATAATTAGCGTGTGATAACAATCATTCTCCTGATCACCGGTAATATACGGAATTACTTTATCAGCACATCCTTTCACTTGATGAGACAGTCTGATATTAATAAACGAAATGTGTTTCATGCTCTTTATTTTATTTTCTTCTAGAACTGCCTTTCCTATAATTCCAACTCTATGTCCACCTGTTATTGTTATAAAACCTTGTTTCATCTCTTCTTCAAAAGCATATAAAGAATAATTGCTGATATATTCCATCGTCTCTCTTATTTCATTTTTCGTTATAATATAAGTATCAACATCACTACTGGCCATTTCTGATTGTTCCGTTATAAAATATTCTTTATTATCATAAATTACAATCAACGGTGCATTTACTCTAAGTCTAATTTCTTGTAAAAATTCATAATCTAGATTAACTCTAGCTAGTATTGTTCGTAGTTTAATCGAAAAGATTTTTAGTAGCTCGTCTTTTTTATTCATCACGTTCCTTCCTCCTTTAAAACAATATATGTACACCCATCCAAAATATGACCGTATATTTTTCTTGCAAAATATACTTGGCTGTATTATCCTAATAAATAATATATGGCTAAAGTTTCACAAGCCCAATTTAGGCTGTGGAATGAAAAGCGACGCACGGTTAGGGTATCAAAAGCCCAATTTAGACTTGGAATGAATAGCGGTGCTTATCTATTCATTTTGTCTACCTTGCCTTCCTGCGGCATGTCCTTTGTAGAGCCTCAAAGATATGAAAAACATCGCAGCTGCGATGTTTTTCACTGAGTCTCTAGTCGAACATAAGCAGCCTTGTCAGCCGGTCTACGACAAAACGAATAGATAAGCACCGCTATTCATAATTTAATTATGAAGGGCATTTGATACCCTAACGTGCTCAGATATTCATAGTTATAGTTTTAAAGGGCTTGTGACACCTCGCCGAGCCTAAATATTCATATTTATGGTCTAAAGGGTTTGTGACACCAGAATCATAATAATAAGATATATTAAAAGGAATATTGGAGGAATTATTTATGGAATATGGATTAATTGGGGAGAAACTGGGGCATAGTTACTCTAAAATCATACATGAGAAGTTGGCAGATTATAGTTATGAACTTGCTCCTTTAACAAGGGAAGAATTTAAGATTTTTATGGAAGATAGGAAATTCACGGCTATTAATGTAACGATTCCGTATAAAAAAGATGTTATTCCTTATCTGGATGAGTTGGATGATAACGCTAAGAAAATTGGGGCGGTTAACACAATCGTACAGACTGACGGTAAATTGGTTGGTCATAATACTGATTTTTCGGGATTTCTTTATATGGTACAGCATAATGGGATTAATGTAGATGGCAAGAAGGTTGTGGTTCTGGGTAATGGCGGTGCATCTAAGGCGGTTATTGCTGTTTTAAATTACCTTAGTGCGAGTGAGATTATTGTCGTTAAAGTATTGCCGGCGGATGGAGTTATTACTTATGAAGAATGTTATGAAAAACATTCTGATGCTCAGGTGATTGTGAATACTAGTCCGGTTGGTATGTATCCAAATGTTGCTGCCTCTCCGATTGATGTTTCATTGTTTCCTAATTGTGAAGCAGTTTTAGATATTATTTATAATCCGCTTAAAACTAAATTACTGATACAAGCAGAAGAATTAGGTTTAAAGGCTGTGAACGGACTTGAGATGTTAATAGCACAAGCTAAATATGCGGTGGAATTTTTTCTGGAGAAAGAAATTGATGAAAAAGAAATTGATCGAATTTATCAAGAAATACTAGTTGAAAAATCACTTGAAGTTTAAGTAATAGATGGTAATATAATAGCTCTATGGCTATATCGGAAGACTTAATCACGATTATAGGCATAGAGCTAAATTGGTTAAATTTAGATTTAATAATTGCTTAGGGTGTCATAAGTCTTTCATAACTGAAATTATGAATAGCGGTGCATATATATTCGTTTTGTCGTAGACCGGCTGACAAGGCTGTTTATGTCCGACTAGAGACTCAGTGAAAAACAGAGCTACTGCGATGTTTTTCATATGTCTGAGGCTCTATAAAGGACATGCCGCAGGAAGGTAAGGTAGACAAAATGAATATATATGCGGCGATATTCATTACACAGTCTAAATTAGACTTTTGACACTCTAACCATAATTATATTTTAGAATCTTTTACATGCTGCAATACCATCTCTAAATGTTGTATTACTGCTTCTTTTGCTTTTTTCTTATCACGTTGCTGAAGGGCTGTTACAATTGCATGATGCTCTTTGTATATCTCTTCCCGACGTTGAACTTTCTTTGTTGTTTGGGTTGTTAGCTCATCGATTACATCATAATAGGTGTCAATAAAGTTTACAAACATAGCATTATGTGAAAGTTCTGCTAAACGGTAGTGAAAATAATAATCGATGGAACGTGAACCCTTTTTCTTCTCTGATATTGATACCAGATCAAACAATTCAGTTATTTCATCGTCACTAGCGGTATCAATTATCTTTTCCACAGTTTTTTGTTCCAAACATTCACGCATTTCTATTAGATCATTGTAAGTTGCCTCTTTTAAGGTAATTCCAATGGAATTATTCATAAGATCAAGAACATCCGGATTCACGAAGGTTCCATCTTTCGGTTTGCGGCATATATAATTTCTAGCCTGCATAATTGTCAAGGCTTCTCTTAAAATCCCTCTGCTGACACATAATTCTTCTGCTAACTCCAATTCATTGGGTAACTTGTCTCCTGGTTTTATGGTACCATCTTTTATTTGGTCCATAATAACACGTACAACTTTATCTGATAATCTTTCATTTGTAATTGGAGAAAAACTCATAAAGGTACCTCCCATTCTCTTCTTTTAATTCGTTTTTACTAAATTTCTATTTTAATTATACCTGAATTTGGAGATAAGTCAACAAACTGTATCTACTTCCTCTTTCGTAGGTATTGAACTAGTTGCACCTTTTCTTGTGACAGCAATTGATGCTGCTGCAGTAGCTCTTTGTAAAGATTTTTCAATCGAATATCCCTGCAAAATAGCTCCAATATAATATCCTGTAAATGTATCCCCAGCTGCCGTGGTATCTACTGCAGTCACCTTATAGCTTTCTCTAAAATATGTTTTACTATTACCACTGTACATGACACCGTCAGCACCTAATGTTAATATTACTTCTGCATTAGGATAAATCTCGCTCATTACTCTCATAATTGATTGTGGATCTTTTACACCAGTGATTTGATAACCCTCAATTTCATTCAATAAAAAAATTGATATTTTAGCCAAATCACATTGTTTCACTTTTTCATTATAGGGAGATGGATTTATTATAATATTCATCTTTTTTGCATATGCTTTTTCAATAATTGTATCCAAAAGATTAATCTCATTTTGTAATAATATCATATCTCCTTCTTCAAAATACGAAAGAACTTTATCAATGTGTTCTACAGAATTTAGGCCATTAGAACCTGCATAAAGGATAATGCAGTTTTGCCCATGTTCATTGACTTGAATAATAGTGTGTCCACTTTTCCCTTGTTCAGTTGAAATAAAACGTTTATCAATACCATTTTCTATACATAGATTTAATAACATTTCTCCGTCAATTCCAACCATTCCTGCATGATAAACCTTAACACCTGCCTTTGCAAGTGCAATGGACTGATTTAAACCTTTTCCACCACAAAAAGTTTCCAGATTGGATGAAGATAAGGTCTCCCCAGGTTTTACTATATGGCTTACAGAATATACATAATCATAATTAAGGGAACCATAATTTAACATTTTCATATTTATACCCATTGCATATCACAGACTTGTCTGCGATACTGCCACATATAAATAGGTTGAAAGAATTAATATGTGGCATTCCTTTCTACGATTAAATTATCTTTCAACCTTAAATCCCACCTGCGCGCTTTAGCACGTTTACTTTAACCCATGAATCCATTTCCAATTATTTCGCTTGTACTTGTAATCATTATAAACGCAGAAGGTTCAACTGATTTCACATATCTGCGTAACATTACCGCTTGAGAACGTTTTAGAACAGTCATAACGATAAACTTCTTTTGGTGTGAAAACGCTCCTTCTGCCTGACAAATGGTTGCACTTCGGTTTAACGTGTTTGTAATATAGTCACAAATAATCTGTGGATCAGAACAAACCACATTAAAATATTTACATAGATTAATGTTTTCAATTACATTATCAATTACTAAAGATTTCGTTATCATTCCCAAGAAAGAAAACAAGAAGGTTTTCATATCAAATACTAGTATTGTACTCAATGTAATCAATAAATCTGTCCAAATCAACGCCATTCCAATATTTATACTTGTATTCTTTTTAAGAATCATTGCAATTACATCTGTCCCACCCCCGGATGCGCCAATATTGAAAAGAATTGCTGCGCCTACGGATGGTAGGACAATAGCAAATATTAATTCCAAAAAAGGTTCATCGGTTAAGGGCGCGCTTACAGGACAAATTTTATCTAAAATGGAAAGCCCAAAAGACAATAATACGGTGGAATAAACAGTTTTGACACCAAAATCTCTGCCTAAGAAGGCAAACCCTACTACCAATAGAATTCCATTTAAAATCATATTTGCTGTACTAGGTGCAATTGCAACAACCTTTCCAATAACAATTGAAAGACCGGTTATTCCACCAAAAGTAAAATTATTGGGAAATTTAAAAAAATGAGAACCTAATATAATCAGGATTACACTGATGGTAATCAAAAAATATTCCCATACTTGTCTTTTATCTAAAATTCTTAATGATCGTTTCATATAATTATGTACTATAGATACGCTCTATAACTCCTCTATCTCAAAGTCACCAAATAACGTTCTTCCCATACTAATAGAACCGCAGCCATACATACCATAATCAAAACTATCATCCTCAATATCTAATATCTTTTCGCCGTCAACATAAATAGCGATTTTATTACCAATTGCCTCAAGAGCTACTTTATAGGTGGTATTTGGCTCCCATCGAAAATTAACCCCAGCAACTTTTTGTAATCCAAAGTCATTTTTGTAAATTGCGACTGTATTATTTTGATCAAACCCACCGGCATATCCACGTTTTGCACCTTGAGCTCGAATTTGTAATAAATGATTATCACCATTGATTGGTGTTATCGGTACCGTTATCTTGTAATCTCTAGCGTAATAATTACCTGCATATGCAAAGGCAGGTTCACATCTCATTAATGATAATGAATCTTTTTCTTTTGCCCATGCTCCATGATTCACTGAAAACGGTGTTATGGTAGCAAATTCACTACGTTGCTTTGATATATCTATCGTATACTTACTCTTTCCAGTAATCGTGAATTGATCTAGGTATAAAAAGCCTAAGGTTTTCGCCTTTGAGATGGAATATCCCTCAATAACGATACCAACTTCATCTACTAAATCACCATCTACATCTGGAATTGTGAATGTTACTTGAATCCATTTGCTTTGTACAAGTTGAATATATCCTTGCAGATGATCCTTTTTATCACTCATCGTACGAACGTAAGGTGCAATACCTAATTGTTCCCATCCATTCCATTGATCTAAATAAATATACATAGAAACAAGTTGTCCCGGATATGCTGTTGGTGTAAACACAGGCATATAACGTTCATCAGAGAATTCATCACGACGATAAAATGGCTTATAGTACAACTTGCATTGATTACCGCGACTCATTCTGTCCACAAGAATCTTTAAAGAACCTGTTCCTTCATAAGCCACATCAGTTGTATGACTAGCCGTACAAAAAAATGGATCGGATAGGCGCATATTATGAGTAGAACCCGGCAATTCAAAATCAAAATGAACTTCTCCAAACTTGATACTGTTAGTAATATCAGCCGGTGCAATCTCTCCTGCAAGACTATAGCCGAGTAGGGCTACTTCCTTGCAATAAGTCGGCACATCTAATGTATTTAAATAACCCGAAATTCCAGATAAAATAATTCCGTCATTAATTGGTTTACGGTATCGCTGTGGTATACCTTCTATTCCGCACATTACACCTAATACGGTCCCGACATTTCCAGCATTACAGTCTGTATCCCAGCCACACATGGTAGCAATTTCAACAGTTCTTGCAAAATCTCCAGCTCCATATATCATTGATAGGACACAAACCCCTGCATTAGGTATTATATGACACACGCCACCGTATTTATCATATCCCCAATCGCGTACTAACATTTGATAACAATCACGCCAATTATCATTCTCTTTGTGAAAATCAAGCACTGCTTTTACCACTTTTGTGTAAGTACTATCTGTAGGAATCTCTTTCAAACCTACATCTATGATATCAGAAATATTTTGGCATATAAAGGCTTTTGCAATACATGCACAGAAGAAGCGTGCCCCATTAATTCCTTCTCCATCATGCGATACACTTGCAGCCGCCTGTCCATAATCTGCTGCCTTAGTTGGTTCAGCGGGATTTACAAGTCCCCATGTATCAATAAATATTTGTCCGCCTATCTGATCTGCTAAAAGTTGTCCATTTTGTTTTGCTGAACCGGACTGTGGCGCTGGAATACCATTTTTCAAATTTAAGTAAGCAGTATGTTCAGTACTAATTCCATAACCACCCCACCAAAACATGCCTACACCCTCGCGAGCATAGTTTAGCCAAGCCCTAGCTACATCCTGAGGTTTTAGATTACCATCTTTAGCATCGTCATATAAAGCACGTAAAAAATAGACAGGACCATTTACATCATCATCTGCTGCAAAGTTTTTGAATTCTTTTACATAATCTGTAATATCTCCGTAGGTATTTTGAATACGATCATAGGTCCAAATAGTTGGTTCTACCGGTGCTCCTAAACGAATACCAATGTTCATTCCTAAGAATCCGGCATATACTTTTTCTAAATACTTTTCAGGTATCATGCATTTATCTCCTTTGAATATTGAAAACCCGTCCGCCGCTTTGACGGACAGGATAATTCAATATTACTTAATTAATTCTGCTAATTTTTCTGCCCGATTAAAAATATCGATTCCTTTAGTGAAACTTAAGCAAGTTCCGGAAGGATATCTGGTTTTTTGAAGCCATTTTTCCGGGATATTCTTTGCGCCGTATTTCGCTCCTAAAACTGCTCCAGCTACTGCACCAATGGTATCCGCATCACGGCCAAAGTTTCCTGCTAATATTAATCCTGATTTGAAGCTGCTATGTTCTAATTTAAGGGACCCAAATACTTCCGGTAATGCTTCTGCTACTGTAGAACGATGAGTAGAGAATAATTCATAATGTAATGGCATCCATGCATCTGCAATGTTTCCTTTTGCATCATCTACGATTTGAAAGGCACGTAATAAGGTTTCGTGGAACCAAGAATCTTTTGGTGCCGTTTGTAATACAGCGGCTAATATCTCATCCATTGTGGCATCTACCATAGCTAAGGAAACCGCAACTGCTACTGCTTGAGCACCCCAGATACCGTCACGATAATGACTGACGGAAGCATCAATTTCTGCGAGTCTTGCAGCTCTTTCTGGATCACCTGCACAAACAATTCCGATAGGACCACTTCTCATAGCAGCACCATCACTCATAAAGTATGCATTGAACTTTCCTGATTCCGGTGGGCGCATACCTCTGCGGAGATTGTTGCAGGCTTCTATTTCACTAACTCCACCACGTTTTAATTCATCCTCGGTAGCAACATTTTTTAACCACATGTTAACTACATCCTCAGAAGTAAAATCACCTCCGCTTTGAATCATAATTTCTGCAGTCATAAGAGCGAATTCAGTATCATCAGTACTCCAGGAAGATCCTCTGTTAAAATCAGTAGTAATTCCATAATCTCTTTGGTTGTCCTGACCTCTTGCGGCATCTCCAAAGGAATCACCAATTGCTAGTCCTCCTAAGGAACCAATTGCTTTATCAAGTGCTATTTCTTTATTTTGGATAAGATAATCTCTAGTTAACATTATTAATTTCCTTCCTTGTTCTTATTTGCTTAGAATTTCATTTGCATAGGTAGTAACATCTACTCCACCTAAACTGTTCCATTGTTCTACAAAGGTATCGAATTCATCAATTGATTTTCTACCACTAATAATATCTGCGGCAAATTCGGCATATAAAGCTTCTCCAGCATCCCAGTTTGTTGTATATTCATCTGGTAATACGAAAGCATTACCAAAGGATGAATATTGGTTTACCATATCTAATGAGGTTAATGCTGGTCCACTAAAGTAAGGAGTGTCCGTTGATATCTTCGTGTCAAAAACAGCAATAGATTCATGAAAACGTGGCCACCATTCAGAGATCTTGTCAGTTAATACATACTCATCACCTTTTATGTTGTAATGCTCTCCCTCATAACCAAGTTTATCAAGAATTTGTCCCTCTGGACTAGCCATATATTCTAAGATTGCAAATGCAGCATCTTTATTTTCTGAATAGGAGCTAATTGCCCAACCTCTGGATTCTTTATTAACATCACTTGGTGTATAACCTTGACCCACACCTTTTGCAGGTGGAAGAATTGCTAATTGTGCTGCTTCACCGTTTTGCTCTACCATTTTATTATTATATACGTTAACAACACTTCCCTGTGTTCCACTTACAACACCAACTTCACCATTGTAGAATGCACTTT
This sequence comes from uncultured Lachnospiraceae bacterium, assembly GCA_963517115.1. Taxonomy (GTDB): domain Bacteria; phylum Bacillota; class Clostridia; order Lachnospirales; family Lachnospiraceae; genus Anaerocolumna. The sequence continues at coordinate 157,855 of CAUQEW010000011.1, forward strand.
CTTTTGTATCCCATTTCTTGGTCAACCATTCATTATCTAGTAAGCCTTCTTTATATAATTCAGCATAATAAGCTAATTTAGCTTTTTGAACTTGAGCTACTTTGTTATAAACATAAGAATCGCCTTCTTTTACCCATGTTTTATCTATCCCAAATGCTAAGTTGAATACGGTATCTAATTCAGTTATATCACCTGGCACTGTATAAGCAGCTGCAAGATTATTCTTTTCTTTTAATTCCTTAAAAAATGCTTTGTAGTTTTCTGGTGAAGGATCTGCTAACAATGTTTTACCTGTTTCTGTTGCATCAAACCAATCTTGTCTTACAACCGGAACTTTAACTCTATCCGGTGATAACCACAAAAGATATGGATAGTTTGTTATTCTTTGCTCATTGAAAGGTTGCATCATTGCCTTTACGTAAGTTGATCCTTCTATGTATGGTGTTAAATCCTCTAAAATTTGTTGTGTAATAGCGAATTGATAATCTCCACCCTGGAAATAAATTAAATCAGGAATATCACCACTTTGAATTAATAAGCTCATACTTTCTGAATAAGTTCCTTCAGAAATAGGTGCAAGTTCTATCATTACTTCTTTACCAAGTTGTTCGGAAACACCTTTACTTACTGTTTCTAAGAATTTAACTGAAACTTCATCATCTGCTGACATATCTTTAATAACAGCTGTGATAGTGATCGGTGTAGTATCCCCTGACACCGGTTCACTTTGAGTATCTTGTTCACTTTTCGTACTTTGTTCATTTTGATTACTTGATTCTTTCGTTTTTTCAGTAGTTGAACCGGAACTACAACCTACACATAACATAGCAACCATTGACATGATTAATAAAACTGAAATTCTTTTTCTCATAACTACTTCCTCCAATTATTGATATAATTTTATAGTTTACTTTTTGCTACCCCAACTATTTACTCCTTAACACCTCCTGACAAGACACCACTGGTGTAATATTTTAAAATAATAGGATACAATAATAAAATCGGTACAACTGCAACAACGATAGTGGCTGCTTTTAATGAACCATTGTCCAACTGAGCTATATTGTTATTAGCTAAGATATTGGCTGCACCAAGAATTACCTGTGAATCAGAATTAACAACAAATTGTCTTAACAAAACCTGTAATACCGTATTGTTTTTACTGGTTAAGAAAATGCTGGATTTAAAAAATTCATTCCAGCGAAATACTGCATAGAACATCCCCACTGTTATTAATGGAATCTTACAAAGCGGAATCATTATCTTAAACAGAACATTCACATGACCTGCTCCATCTATTCGAGCTGCTTCCTCAATGGAGATAGGCACCTCTTCCATAAATCGCATCAATATAATCAAATAATAAACATTTACACTCTTATATAAAATCATAGAAGATAGTGTATCTAACAAATGTATATCCTTCATTAATAAATATTCTTGTACAATACCCGGTTCAAAAATCATCATAACAATAAAGAAATACATAAAAAGCTTTTTCCCCACTAACCCCGGCCTCGTTAAGACATAAGCTGCACTAGCCGTTAACACAATATTTATCAGCACCCCGATTACTGTTATTGATAGAGAGTTAATAATACTTCTAATTACAACTGACTGTGCTAAGATTACTTGATAATTAACCGTAGAAAATCCTTTTGGCAATATATCATAGCCCTTTAATGAATGAACTAAATCAGGGTGTGAAAAGGATTTTGCCAGTATATTCAACAATGGGAACAACATGCTTAATGCCAATAGTGACATTAATAAACCGCAAAATAACTTGCCCATTGAAACTTTTTTTCTATATCTCATGATTGGCTCCTCTCTTACCATGCACCTTTACCTGTTAGTTTTTTTGATAATAAATGGGAAGAAACAATCAGGATAGTCCCTATTACACCCTTAAATAAGTTAGCTGCAGTTGCAAAGGAATATTGTGAATTCTGTAAACCAATACGATAAACATAGGTATCAATAATATCAATTTTTGAATTAACTGATGCATTCGTAAAGTTCAATACCTGATCAAGTCCTGCATTCATAAAGAAACCAATGTTTAAAATTAAAACCGTAATCATCGCTACAACTAATGCTGGTAAAATGATGTTACGAATAATCTGTAGGCGATTCGCACCGTCAATTTTGGCTGCTTCATAAAGCGATGTATCAATTCCCATTATGGCCGATAGATAAACAATTGAGTCCCAGCCAATAGACCGCCAAGATTCTGAAGCCAATAATACCCACCGAATAGCACCTTTACTGGTTAATAGCTCAACATTATGAAATCCAAGTCCTGATAATATGCTATTGAGTAAACCGGTTGACGGAGATAAAAACTCAAACCAAATACCTGCAATTACTACCCATGAAAGAAAGTGAGGTAAATAGGAAATAACCTGTATACTTTTCCGAAATGGTCCAATTTTTAATTCATTTAACATAATGGAATAAATAATTGGTAATGGGAAAAAGAGAAAAATTTTCATTGCACTAATTATTAATGTATTTTTTAATATATCTACAAAAATAGGCGTGGAGAATAATTTTTGAAAATGCTTAAATTTCACAAAAATGTCATCACCCATAATGCGATAATCAAAAAATGCTAATTTCATTCCTGCAATTGGGATCACATTGAAAATAAAAAAGTAAACCAAAGTAGGTAATAATATGAGATATAATACTCTGTCTCGTTTGATTCGTTTTATTTTAGCTTTTGTTTTTTCAAATGTTTTGCTAGGCAAACAAATTCACTCCCTTTCTATATATTGATGAGTAATTCGCCCAAAGGAGCATGCTGTTGTGCACCATAAACATCGGTATCTAAGCAAGTGCCTGAGGATATTTTTCTGGCAAAAGTGACTTTAAATCCTAATGCCGGGTCAAAAAAAACAATCTGTGTAATCATGTCTTCCTTAATTTGATAAAGTTTCGAAATTAATTCTTTGGTAATGATATTGCTATCTTTTATTTTTTTATAAATATCTGCATCATCAAATAGTACATCTAAGGTGATCTCGAAGGGACCACTGTTTTTAGAACGGATTACTTTTGCACAATCATATAATTTATATTCAGCCATTGTTATTCCTCACTTTCGAACTGCATATTAGGATATTCTATCGGGAACATCTCACAGCTGTCATCCACTTCCATCAAATGATAAACGGAAAATTCATATACCGCTCCAAATGGAATATCACTTGGCGCATAAGGAAAGGCCAAATTACCTGCTGTTGATTTTCTTCCTTCATACCCATAGTGAAGCAGACTAGATCGAAGTGAGCCACATATTGCATTAGCAAGCTCTTGTGTTTTTGCAATTACCTCAAATAATATTCCAACTTCATGTGGTAACTCTTTTAATGGCTCCAACTCTCCCATGACACCATTGATTCCATAATTTATAAAGTGAATGGTATAATCCTTCTCAGGAATATCTATGTAGTAGTTCCTAACTTGTTTCTCCGCGAGTGCTTCTACTTGTTCAAGTTTAGAAATTAAGATTGGATCTCTTACCCCTGCGATAACAAAGGTTCTATATGCTACTTTGATAGCTCCTTCCAGCTTGATAAAGTAAAACTCCGTTTTTTCAATTTTACTTCCGGTTACGAAAACACTTTTCTCATCTAACTGTTTGAATTCACAGCCTTCTAAGTTTAATACCACACCCGGACCATGAAGAATGTATGGATGGTCTTTCTCGTAGAAGGTGTGGGCTGCTACTGAAAGCGGCGTACATTTTCTTTCATCAGATAATGGAGTTATGATAAACCCATCTTCTGTAATAGTTCCAAGCATACAATCCTTGGTAGTTCCTGGAACTGCGCATAAAGCCGCACATTCTAAGATCTTACCTGCATGATATCCGTATTCCAAAGGGAATCCATTGTACTCAGCAACTGCTGCAAAAGGTGATGGATCGTAAGCTCTTCCGCAGATAATTAAATCTGCTCCTTCTTCTAAGGCTTTTACGATTGGTTCATGACCCATCTGTGCAACCACTCCGGTAGTTGCATCCAAACGTTCATTGGTAAGTTCTGTGACAGTTAAACCTAAAGGTGCTACTTTACCGCTATGTAATTTATCTTTTATTATGTCTTTTGGAATATCTGCCCAAATAATTGCTACCTTTAAGTTCTGTAAGGAATGTTCTTTGATAATCTCTTTAATAATATTCCAGGTCCATTCAACATGAACTCTTCCACCGCTGCCTCCAGCAGATCCAATAATTACCGGAATCTTAGCTTTGGCACCTTCTGTAATCATAATCTCTAAATCTTTTTTACATGCTCGTTCACTTACAATAGCAACACCAGCGCCCAATTTATGTGGTCCCGCATCCGTACTTCCTGCATCTACTACAATTGCATCCGGCTTATATTCCATTCCTCTTAAAAAGGATTCCTTTGGATATCCATAACCTAGAATACCGCAAGGTGCAAGTATCTTTAATTGTCTCATTATTTTATCTCCTCTGTTACTTTTTACTTTATAATATCAGTTCTAAATGTTTTAAAAGTATTATCTATTTGTTTAACAATTGTATTATAGCACAAATGTAACTATTGTCAATATTAATTTGATATTTTGAAATAAATTATGCAATTTACATAAACAATCGAAAGCACGCTTCGCGAACTTTCTATAATCAAAAATAAAAGGAGGTATCTCAACTTCAAGATACCTCCTTTGTCTTATTCTATGACTAATCCATAATAGTAAAATGTTTTTCTTCTGGCAAATAAACTGTTACTGTTCCAGTGCCAGACCCTGACATACTTCCATTTTGTTCTTTAAATATCTGTTTACCTTTAAAATAATCAAATTGCCGCATGAATGAATAAGGATAACTAAATATAACCTTTACATTTTCTTTCGTTGTGAAATTAAAGTTTAATGTATTATCATCTATCTTTACATCTAGTTCTGGTTTTATATATAAATTCATATCGATTGAATCGATAACGTTAATTGGAGGTTTATATTCAAATAAAATTTTATTATCAGATGTATTAGTAAAGTTTTCATTAAAAATAATATTATAATTCCCTCTATATTTTTCGTCCATAGTTATATTAAGTATTGATCCATCCGGAATATCACTTACATCAACCACCGCGTCGGCTTCCTCTACGGTAATCTGCAATTTTTCTTCCCTTACATTATTTACCGAATTCGTTTGTACCTTTGATGTAGAGGTAGAATTATTCGATAGGTTGGAAAATGTATTCAGAAAGAAATAGAATACCGCTGCCATAATAATTGGAATAACAAAGAATAGTTTGTTTAGGTGAAACTCCTTTTCTGCTTTATAATAATGTGTGAATTTATTGGTAATATGGTATATGCTGATTAAGATAAACCATATACAAATTGATTTAACCAAAAATAGAGTAATTGATGTTTCCTTAGTAACTATTTCAACAAGTTTAAATAAAGTTTGCTGCTCATATCTTGGTAATATAGCTACCACAAAAATAATTCCAATGCCAATAATTCTGAATTTCCATTGGAACTTTCTATCGAATGCTCCGATTAAAATTGTAATTGCAATAACTAGAAATCCATACATAAGATTCACAAAAAAACCAGCCACCGTAAAATGTAAACTAAACTGATAAACATATTCCAAATTCCCTTTTACAAGATTTAAACCCATACCAATTGCATATTGAATACAATAAAATAGTAATGCTAAAAGTTGAATTTTTAAGAATGAGATATAGCAAAACAATTCATAGGAGGTAAATCTGCTTTTATTACTTTGAGGGAATATTTGATGTCTATCATTGTAATTCTTATATCCGATGGTATAAAAAATGCACACACATATCATTAGCATAAAGCCCCAATTAGAATAAGTTGTAAGTGATAAAAGTTGCAACTCGGTGTCATGAATAAAAACTGTTTTAATTAATGAAATCATATCGATCCCGAATAGAAATTCAAGTATGTAGGTGATTCCTTTTATCTCTGAACATTCTTTCGTTCTTATCTTTAACAATTGAAGTGTATTATCTAATTCTGTTTTTCCCATAAACATTCCAAATCCTCCTCCCTTACATGAGTTGTTTTGTAAACACATAAATCCTCTGGCCGAACCTTAGTTATTACTAGATTCAAGTTTTTGCTCTCTTTCCTATCAACATCATCATATTGATTTTCAATAATAGCAAACGAACCAAGTGTTTTGTAGTTTGCATATAAAACAGATCTCTTTTCTACAAATGTTTTCACTTCAGCTTCTGCTCCATCAACACGATACGCCATAGAACTAACCTCTTCCATATCCTTATAAAAAACAATAGTTCCATTATCAACCAAAAGAATTTCGGAAAGAGTATTCTCTAATTCCGATAAAATATGACTGGATACAATGATAGTTCTTGGATATTCCATGTAGTCTCGTAGCAATATCTCATAAACCTTTTTTCGAACGGTAACATCCATTCCCAATACCGGTTCATCAAATAAGGTGAGCTTGGCTCTTGTTGATAAAGCGCAAATATAGTTAAATGTGCTTTCCATTCCTTGGGACAAGTTCTTATATTTCATGTATGGGTTTAGAGAAAAAACTTCTAATAATTTCAAGGCAAATTTTAGGTCAAATCTTGGATAAAACAAACTAAAATAATCCATTATTCCTTGCAGTGTATTTCCTCCTTTATGAGATACCCTCGGATAGCTGTATATAATCTCTTGTAATACATTGATACTGTTTATAGGATTCTCATTTAATACAAGAATATCTCCGTTGGTAGGCTCTAACAATCCTGCACAAAGTTTCATAAAAGTAGTCTTGCCTGAACCATTTCTACCAATTAATCCGATCAATTGATTTTCATTTAAACTGATAGTAACATTATTTATGGCCAATTTCTTTCCATAAGCTAACTTTAATTGCTTTGTCTCAATTACTCCGCTCATTTATTTTCCTCCTTATAATACTCGGATATTTTATTCAGCACATAGCTTTCAGCTAGGTTCAGTCGTTTTGCTATTCGTACAATTTCATCAACCTTATCTTCAAAGTCAGTCTGCCTTTTACGCTCCATAATCTTGTATTTAGCCCCTATAGAGACAATCATGGCCTGACCTCTTTGCTTTTCTAGAATAACCCTGCCGACCAACAGATTAATACCTTTGGCTGCCGTTGCTGGGTTTACCTTCAATTCCTTGGCAATAATAAGTTGAGAATAGCAGATATCTCCTTCACTCAACTTATCACATAAAATATCATCTTCGATTGCATCCGCTATTTGGACATAAATTGGCGCTAAACTACTCTCATCTATCCTCAATTTCACTCCTCCTTACTACATTACTTAGCTAATGTAGTAAGCTTATACTAACGTGTTGAAATTGTCAATACCTAATGGCAGCTTTTTATCTCCTTTGTCAATTCGGATGTAAATGCTTATATAATCTACGTATTAATTTTCCACGGTGGGCGATTCTATAAAAATAAAAAAACTACCATATGAATCAATATCAGATTCATATGGTAGAATACTTACATTATTACACTAATATTTAATTTTTTAAGTGATATCTAAATTATTTATCTATCCCATTTATCACTCAATGAATTAATTTGTCCAGTGAATTTAGCCAGGTCTTTGTTTGCTCCGCCTTCATTGTGCTGTATAACTACCATTAAACGCTTACCTGCATTAACTAAACGCTCATATACAGTAGATACCGATTTCTTCACTCCGGCTTTTCCTTGGACTTCAATCATTTTTCCTTCTTCTACCCATACATTATTTAACAAATCAAAAATTGCGCCACTATATGGGGCTACTGCATCAAACCCGAACTCATTTTTCAAGTTCTCTGTAAATAGGTCACAAACTCCACCTTCTCCATGGATTACAAAAACTTTTTCTGGTTTTTTCTCAAATTTTTGTATCCATTTAAGAAGGCCTTCTCTGTCCGCATGGCCACTAACACCAGATAATCTACGAATTTCAGCATTTACTTGAATTGTCTCACCAAATAATTTCACCTCGTCTGCGCCATCCAAAACAATGCGCCCCAGTGTCCCTACCGATTGATGTCCTACAAATAGAACTGTACTCTCTTTTCTCCATAAATTATGCTTTAAATGGTGTCTTATTCTTCCTGCATCGCACATACCACTTGCAGAAATAATAACTTTACAATCATCGTCAAAATTAATTGCTTTTGATTCATCTGAGGTAACAGAGGTTTTTAATCCTGGGAAGGAAATCGGATTGATACCTTGCTTTACCAAATCCATGGATTCCTGATCAAAATATCCTATAATATTTTCGTTGAAAATCTGAGTTGCTTCATTCGCTAAAGGACTATCCACATACACTTTAAATTCTCCATGCCCTGTCACCATACGATCTGCCTTGATTTTGCGAATAAAATAAAGCATTACCTGAGTTCTTCCTACCGCGAAGGATGGAATAATAACATTACCACCACGATCAAAAGTAGTCTGAATAATTTTGCTTAATTCACCAATATAATCCGGTCGATCTCCATGATTGCGATCACCATAAGTAGATTCCATTACAACATAATCAGCCTCATCAATATATTTCGGATCATTGATTAATGGTTGATTAATGTTACCAATATCTCCAGAGAATACTATTTTCTTTGTTACTCCATCTTCTGTTACCCAAACTTCAATACTCGCAGATCCAAGCAAATGTCCTACATCCACAAATCGAAATTGAATTCCGTCATAAAGCGTTATTTTCTCAGCATACTCATGTGATACAAATGACTTAATTGAACCTAGAGCATCTTCCATCGTATATAGAGGCACATAAGGTTCTTCTCCCGTACGTTTCCTCTTGCGATTTTTCCACTCAGCTTCAAACATCTGAATATGAGCACTATCTTGAAGCATTATTTCGCACAAAGCACTTGTTGCGCCAGTTGCATGAATTTTACCGCGAAAACCCTGTGCAAAGAGCAATGGGAGTCTGCCTGAATGATCCATATGTGCATGTGTCAATAAAACAGCATCTACCTTTGAGGAATGAATCGGTATTTCTTCGTTCTCATATACATCTTTCCCTTGTTCCAAACCAAAGTCAATCAAAATATGTTTCCCACAAGCTTCTAAATAAAAACAGCTTCCAGTAACTTCATGGGTAGCTCCAATAAAAGTCAGCCTCATAATATACCTCCTTGATTTATGAAATTTAAAGTAACATATAAAGTATATTATAAGAACAAAAGACATGTTCCTATAATCGGATGGACGGCGGTAAATTCACCGCCTTTTATCAGAAGATAAAAACCATCTTCTGATAATTTATATTATAGGAACAAAGGTCACGTTCCTATAATCGGATGGACGGCGGTAAAATCACCGCCTTTTATCAGAAGATAAAAACCATCTTCTGATAATTTATATTACCATATTATTCTTAACAATTATAGTAGGTTTTAGAACTAATTTTTTTCATTTTCTGCATTTAAAGATTCCTGCCATTTTGGTAATCTTAATCCCGCCTTTTTTCTTTAGTTTATCCTTAATAAATAATTTAAATTCATCATACCTATCATTTAAATACTCACGCTGATTTCCATGACAAGATAATATATAATCCAGTAACGGTTGTTCCTTATCCACAAAAAGGTAATCATCATAAACTAAACTATCAACCTCATTAAAATAATTAGTTAATTCTTGTTTCCCATCTTCAAGGCCAAATATATCATACAAATTAACATCAGCCAAGACTATTCGGTCATCAAACTCTTTCACTAACTGAGTTATTTCTTTCATGTGCTCTTTACCATAGGTGCTGCAATAAAAAATACCGTCCTTTTTTAATACACGATTCATTTCCTTTAGTGCCTTCTCTCGATCCTTAAGATAAAATATAACATGGTTCGCTATTACAACATCAAAAGTCTCATCATTTTCAGGTATTTCATGGCAATCAAAAACTTGATATTCCATAATATTACTGAAACAGTTAAGATTATTTTTTGCATCATTCACCATTCCCACCGATATATCAGATAGTATAATATTGCACTGGGTTGGTATCTTATCTTCATTCACCTTCCACAATTCACCATTCCCACATCCTATTTCAAGCACCTTGTTGTTAGGTTTTAAATGTAGTTCTGAGAACATCCATTGAAACCATCCCTGTGGATTGACCGAATATACTTTATGAAGTTGTATTCTAATGGTAATATTAACCGCATTTTTATATTGTTCAACAAGACTTTTTTCCATATTAGTTATCTGTATAAGATGAATGATTTTATTCCAATCCACCTCATTATTATCCTCAAAAACTTTGTTTGTCTCATATATTGATTGTTCAACTAATTGCAAATGCTCGATTTTTTTCTTCACTAATTGCAATTGCAGAGTAAAGGATTGTTTAATATAATCATGGTCATTATCATTCCTCGTTATATCTAGGATTTCCTCTAAGGTAAATCCTAGATACTTAAGTGACAATACTTTTTGCAGTTTAGCAAAATCAGAATCTGTATACAACCGATACCCTGATTCATTAATAAACGTTGGTTTTAAAATCCCTTGCTTATCATAATAACGAATGGTACGAATGGACACATTTGCTTTCTTCGCAAATTCTCCTGTTGTATAATATTTATTGTCTTTCATCTGTATCACCAACCAATCTTAGTCAAGGCGGATATTCGCAATCCGCTTCGCTACTTACTTATAAGGTTAAATACTCATCCCTCTAGTCCCCCAACTGTATGAACATCTTTAATATAGTCTTGCTGTATCATATACCATGCAATTGTTTCTTTTATACCTTCTTCAAATTTAATATCAGGGGTCCATCCTAATTCTTTATTTATCTTACTTGCGTCAATTGCATATCTCCGGTCATGGCCCTTTCGATCTGCAACAAAAGAGATATCTTTAGATGAAATATCACAATTATACTCTGTGTTTAAGATATTCATAATAATCTCAGCAATTTCTAGAGTCGTTTTCTCATTATGTCCACCAATATTATATACCTCGCCAAGTTTACCTCTAGTAAGAGCATAATCAATCCCTTTGCAATGATCGTCTACATGAATCCAATCTCTGACAGCACTTCCATCTCCATAGACCGGTAAGCTCTTATGATTGATACCATTATTGATATATAAAGGTATCAGCTTTTCAGGGAATTGGCGTGGCCCATAATTATTGGAGCATCTAGTTATTACAACTGGAAAATGGTAGGTCTCAAAATATGCCTTCGCCATGAAATCAGCACTAGCCTTACTTGCAGAATATGGGTTTCTTGGAGCCAATGGAGAGTATTCAGTAAAATATCCCTCTGAACCTAATTCCCCATACACTTCATCGGTAGAAACATATAGGAATCTCTTTCCTTCTTTAAATCCCTCCGTTGTCTCCCAGGATTTCTTTGCATTATTTAATAAGTTTAAAGTCCCCATTATATTTGTTTTAGCAAATACTTCTGAATCCTTAATACTTCTATCAACATGGGATTCTGCTGCAAAGTGAACGATATAGTCGATATCATAGACCTCCATAATATCACCCACAATCTCTGCATCACAGATATCCCCTTTTATAAAATGATAATTTGCATAACCTTCAACCTCTTGTAGATTCTTAAGATTACCGGCATAGGTTAAATTGTCTAAATTAATAACTTGAATCTTAGATCCACGGTTTTTTAATAAGTAATGAATAAAGTTTGAACCAATAAAACCTGCGCCACCTGTTACTAAATACGTTATCATAATCACATTCTCCTTTATTTTTGATTGATAATGTAATTATATGGGGTTACCCAAGGTCATGGTCAAGAAGATTTTTATTAATTCTTAAAATATTTTTTCTGTATTTCATTTGTAATCAGTATAACTTTGCACGCACAATTCATACTTGTCTAAACCTTACCTTTTATTATATTCTAGAACTCATCAGATTACTGGAAGAATATCTCTTTAGCCCTATGCTGAATATAAAAAATGCTAACCCAATAATACCTATCGTAAATCCCAGTACGATTAATAAATCAATCAAATTAAAATGAAGGATAACTTTAATAGGCATATAATTAACCAACCCTGCAGGAATTACTGTATATAATATTAACCTTACCAAGCCTTTAAAGATTCCGTCCGGATAGGTTGATACATTTATAATCGTACTAACAAGATGACCCGCAATAATGTCACCTTTCACAATCCAAAATGATAAACTGCCGACTATAATAGAAAATGCTGTTAGTATAAAGCCGCCTGTTATCGTAAAAATAGTAAACAGGAGAAGGTTCTGAATACTGAATTTGAATAAACATATAATTAGGTACCCATAGATTAAATCCCCAATTGCTGATACACTTGTTCCTGATGTGATAACACCTAAAAGTACATTTTTAGGCTGAACAAGAAAAGCGTCTAATTTACCATTTATTATAAAATCCGAAATTTCATAAGCCTTTTTAAAGAAGATATGGGATATACCATAGGTACTGGCTGCCAATCCCCAAAGCACCAGAACATCATTGATTCCATATCCCCCGATATTATCTTTAAGTTGAAATAAAATCATCCATTGGATGATAAAGGTAGCATTATTTAATATCATAAACAGGATATTTGTTATAAAAGTCACAGGATTTATCATTTCCCTCATGAGATTATATTTCACAGAAAGAAAAATAACTCTAATTTGATTTTTAACCTCCATTAACATTTAGTTTTTTCACTCCTTTCTGAAAAAGTACCACCAAAAGTAATAAGGTGACGATGAAATATATACTTTGTATCAGAAAAACCTTAGCGAACATTTCCATACTAAAATTAATTACCAGCTTAGCTGGTCCATAGGTAATAACGTATATCGGTGTAAATATAATAATCGGCTGAACCCATGTCGGAAACACTTCTACCGGAAATAAAGTGCCAATTACAATAATTAATTTATCATATATCCAATGAAATGGCCCTGCATCCTCTATCCAAAATGAAAAAATACTTATTCCAATACGTATAAATGTATTGATAAAAATGGACATTAGAAAAACAATCATTAATATAGGTATCGAAATTATCGTAAAATTCGGCAGTGCTCCAACAAATGAATACCCAAACAGGATACCAACTCCAAGAAATAAGAAGAACTTTATAGTTATCTCTCCGAAATGTCTTGCAACGATGTAAAACATATAATTATATGGTTTATTGATGCTATACGCAATTGTGCCACTCTTAATATCATTGCTAATCTGGCTTGTAAGGGTTTGATTCCTTGTTCCAAACCACATGATTTCTGTTATAATCACATACCAAATCATCTGGGTTTTGGAATAGCCCCCGATTAAATTAGAGGAATCCGAATAAATATAATCCCATAAATTCAAAAATATAAATAGCATTACAAAGAAACTAACAAACCCCAATATAATATTCATGATATATTGAATATTTTCCATCAAAGTAGCTTTATATATGTATAAATACTTTTTCATATTAACAACCATCCTCCTTATAGATTTGGGTTATTATATTCTCAAGGGGAATATTGGAGATGTTAATATCAATCATATTATCGGCATCAATCATTTTTATGGCATCACTAATCGTCTTCTTGGTTGTATCAACTTCGAGTTTCAAATTATTTCCCTTACTTTTTATTATAGTGACACCTTCCACTTCCTTAAAATCTTGAACTTCTTTCATTTTAACTTCTAATATCTTTTTATTAAGATAATGGTACTTAAGATTTTCCATTGAATCATCCATTACAATCTTGCCATGATTTACAATGATAATTCTTTTACATAATTTTTCAATATCACCCACATCATGGCTGGTAAGAAATACGGTGGTGCTGTATTCCTTATTCATTTTCCTTATTAACTCACGTATATTTTCCTTTACCACAGGATCAAGGCCAATGGTGGGTTCATCCAAAAATAAGATCTCAGGTCTATGTATCAAAGAAGCAACAATCTCGCACCTTATTCTTTGACCTAAGGAAAGATTCCTTACAGGCGTATTAATAAACTCCTCCAGTTCAAATACCTTTTTCAACTCATTTATTCGCTGTTCCACTTCTATATCAGCTAAATCATAAATAGCTCCAAAGAATTTAAAATTATCATAAGGAGTTAAATGAATCCACAACTGCTCTTTCTGACCAAAGACAGTTCCAATCTTAAATGCTAGCTTTTTACGCTTTTCTGTTGGACTAATACCAATAACAGATATTTCACCATGCTCCGGATATAAAATACCTGTTAGCATCTTAATAGTAGTACTTTTTCCAGCTCCATTGGGTCCAATAAAAGCCAGCATTTCCCCTTTTTCGACTTGAAAGCTGATATTATCCACCGCTTTAATAATTTTATACTTCGGATTAATCATAGATTTAATACTGCCTTTTAACCCTTTCTCCTTTACCTTTACGCGAAATGTTTTTGATAACTGTTTTACAACAATTGCTTCCATGCCTCTCACCATTCCCTTTCTAGATATAAAAAAACCGCCTTGATAATATCTTTTTTAAGAAAATATTATTCAAGACGTTTTAATATGTCTAATGCCTATAGTGTAGATTGATCTATACATGTTAAATTATCCCACAAATTCATTTCGGCAAGTATATCACATCATGCTTTCGATTGCAATCATTTTTTTAATTATACCTAGGAAATGGATCTCACTTGGGGCACTATAAACCAAGTCCATCACCTCTCTTTATCTTTCTGTCCCGAAGAAAAATAATGCTATTGTACCTGGTCCTGAATGGGTACCAATAACTGGTCCGACATAAGTAATTATGATATCTTTTACGTTAAATTTCTCCCTTATTAGTTGTGCCAAAAACTCTGCATCTTCCTTCGTATCACCATGTCCAATAAATATAACTTGTTCTTCCGGTTCTGTACAGGTTTTAATCATATGCTCTAATAATGCATAAAGTGATTTTTTACGTCCTCTGACTTTTTCCATGGGAATTAAATGTCCCTCATTATCAACATGTAGTATTGGTTTAACATTAAGAGCTGTTCCAATAGTAGCACTAAAAGCACTTACTCTTCCGCCTCGTTTTAAATGATTTAAATCATCAACAGTAAACCAATGACATACTTTAAGTAAATTCTTAAGAATCCACTCATGAAGTTCATCTATATTTAGACCTGATTCCTTTTTCATTGCTGCACTATAGACTAATAATCCTTCACCAACTGATGCAGCTTTCGAATCGATTGTTATAATTCTGGAATCTTTATAATCTTCCATTAATTCTTCTATCGCTAAAAGAGATGCGCTATAAGTTCCACTAAGCCCAGAGGAAAAAGCAATATATAGAATATCATTTCCTTCTTCTAACATAGGTTTAAAATAATCAATAAAAGTTTCTGTATTAATAAGAGAAGTTACGGATTTTTCGCCTTTTCGTAGCCGTTCATAAAATTGATGTATGCTTAATTCACTTTCATCCGGATGATCAACATAACTTTTACCTTCTAGTTCAAAAGTTAATGGTATCACCTTTATTCCTAATTTCTCTACTATTTCTTCTGGAAGATCTGAAGTAGAATCTGTGACTAAAACGTATTTTTTCATATCTCACCTATTCCTTTATATTTTGGTTAGATTTTTCCTCTTATTTTTAATCTTAAACATAGTGAATAAATCTTCCAATTTTTGATATTATTCTATCACTATTTTTAACTTATTTCAACATATTATAAATTCAAGTTTGTGTCAAGCGTTTATTGGCAAATCCCTAAGGGATATTTTTACATACAGTCT
>CAUQEW010000012.1:0-144564 GCA_963517115.1 uncultured Lachnospiraceae bacterium
CATAGCCAACCACAATGTACAGATTATCTGTATTCGCATACGACATTTTAAAAGGTTCTTTCTTCTTCTCGTTTATTATTTTCATTAGTGGCTCCGGTACATCTGCATCCTCTACCACAGTAAACTCCAAATCTCTAATTTTCTTAATATCGGTATCTTGAGACTTACACCCAGTAAATAGTAATCCACTTCCCAGTACTCCAAAAAGTAGCAATATCATCTTAAGCCTTCGCATATATCCTCCAATGAATTTCCTTAGTTCATTCTATGTTCCAAGTCCTAAAATCATGCGAAAAGGATACCTAATTTAATCTACTATTTCCAATATAATTCTGTGTTATTTATACTAGGTTAGGGTGTCAAATGCCCTTCATAACTTAAATTATGAATAGCGGTGTATGGTTCGGGTGTCAAAAGCCCTTCACAACAGAAAATATGAATAGCGGTGCATATATATTCGTTTTGTCGTAAACCGGCTGACAAGGCTGTTTATGTCCGACTAGAGACTCAGTGAAAAACAGAGCTACTGCGATGTTTTTCATATCTTTGAGGCTCTATAAAGGACATGCCGCAGGAAGGCAAGGTAGACAAAACGAATATATATGCGGCGATATTCATTACACAGCCTAAATTGGGCTTTTGACACCCGAACCATACACCGATATTTATTACACAGCCTAAACTGGGCTTATGATACCCGAACCATAACATACTATCCATTTTTTTGATACTCATCTCTATACTTTGTAGGTGACATACCTGTATTCTTTTTGACAGCTAATGAAAAGTAATTTGTATCACGGTACCCAACGATTAAAGCTATTTTATTTGTTTTCAAACTGGTGGTTTGAAGAAGCAATTTTGCTTTTTCTATCCTCTTTCTAACAATATATTCATTACACCCTTCTCCTGTAACCCGTTTAAATAACCTGGAAAAATAATTCGGTGTTATATATAAACGTGACGCAATATTTGACACGGATAATTCTTCGGACAAATGATCCATTATATAACGTTTCGCTTTATCTACAATTTCATGAACATTTTGGTCCTCTTTATTCCCTAATAACTTCGTTAAAAAAATCCTAGTAATCTCACACAATTCCTCACCGTTCATATTCATAAGGCCTTTCATCAATTCACTTATCCGAGCATCCGCTTCTTCACCTGAATTACATATAAATGCATAGTATACAGATGAGGCAAGTTCATAACAGCATTTGCGAATATAGGAATCGGAAAGGTTATAGGAATCCGTGGCCTGGCAAAATCTTTCATATATTTTAAGTACTTTTTCAGAATCACCAATATTAACACACATGGCATTTTTCATTTCAGTAAACACTTCACGATATAAATTATCTCTGTTCTGTGCATACTTTGTTTGAATTATTTCATTAAATTCTTCTTCTTCAAAATTAAGTAAATAAACAGCATCGTTATAGGATATATTCAAAAGCTCAAACCCAATCACAGGATTACCTACTACCACTTTAGGTTTCTTATTATATTCATCATTTAAAATATCATTTAATTCCTGAATCCACTCCAGAATGCTTCCTTTCTGTTTATCAAGAAAAAAAGTAATTGCAATCCTCCCGTAATCATCTACCAAAGTCAGGCCTCTGTTTTGAGCATCCACCATTCCGATGCATATATTTTTTATGGATAACGCAATAAAGTTTTCATCTGCAATACCGTTATCCATATATAGAGTTGGAACAATAATTGCAATCTGCATATACTGTTCCATCTCATAGTTATATTTTTTGCAAAAATCCTTTATCTGCTCATCTTGCGACGAAATCCTGTTATGTACTAAATTTCTAAGAAATTTTTCTATGCCCATCTGCTCTGCTACAGCCTGTGCACGATTCATATTAATATCTTCTAATTTTTCAATTTTATTATCATCTAAAAATGAAACTTGTTTCTTAACAGCTTCAATTAGTGTCTTCTCATCAATAGGTTTTAAGAAAAAATCATGTACCTTAAGTTTTATACATTGTCTTGCATATTCAAACTTGTCATATCCGGTTAATACAAGAATTCTAATTTCAGGTACTAATTCCTTCACAAATTCAATAAGATCTAATCCTGTCATCCCATCCATATTTATATCGGTTATCATTATTTGAGGTTTTTGTTCTTTAATAATCTCCAAAGCTTCCTTGCCTGATTTTGCCACAAAAACTTCACCTATTCCGATAGAACTCCACGGAATGGCTTTATGCATACCCATTCTAATCAATTTTTCATCATCTACAATAATTGCCTTATACATTATAACACCTCTTCGTATTCCCTCACTACATGACTTGGCAAATGTATCATTACACTTACCCCACCCAATTCATTTTTCTCATAATGCAATCCATATTCTTTTCCAAATAAAATTTCAATTCTTTTATTAACATTCCGGATTCCATAACCAAAATCTTTATCATATTCTGAAATAGAATTATTCATTTCTCTAATCTGTTCTTCTGTC
Organism: uncultured Lachnospiraceae bacterium; assembly: GCA_963517115.1. Lineage (GTDB taxonomy): Bacteria > Bacillota > Clostridia > Lachnospirales > Lachnospiraceae > Anaerocolumna. The sequence continues at coordinate 2,492 of CAUQEW010000012.1, forward strand.
ATTCCAGTTCCATTATCTGCTACAATGATAAAAATATCCTCTCCTTTATTTTGAACCGTAATTCTGAGTTCTCCTTGTTTGCCTTCTTTGACTTTAATTCCATGATAAATGGAATTTTCCACAAGTGGTTGTAAAGTAATCTTTGGTATCAAGATATTCTTGCAGCTATCATCTATTTCAATTACACTTTGAATTATATTATCATACCGGATATTTTGGATAATCAGATAGTTTTTTACATGTTCAATCTCCTGTTCTAAACAAATAACATCTTTTCCATTGCTTAGACACAGTCTATAATATTGCGCTAATGCTTTTACCAAAACTGATATTTCTTCATTTCCTTCTGCCATAGCCTGCCAATGAATACAGTCTAGGGTATTATAAAGAAAATGTGGCTGAATCTGCGATTGTAAGGCATTGAACCGAAGCTGGTTCATCTGCTGTTGTTCCAATTTAACCTGCTCCATAAGGGTATTGATTTCTTCCATCATATAGTTAAATCCATAGGCCAGTCTTTCGAAATCACTTCCTACATTCTCCATACTAATCCTTACATCCAGCTTTCCCTCTGCAACACAATTCATTTTTTTTACAACATTATCAAGTGGTTGATAATTTCTTTTTAACATTCTTCCGCAGATAATAAGACCAAAATAAGTTATAGCTATGGATATCATAATCAATAGAACAATCGCTAAAATATTATCTTTATACATATTCATCAAAGGAATCCTGCTGATAAGATAATAATTCCACTTTCCGATCTTTTGGTAATTGTACAAATTACCCTTAACCCGAAAGCTTGCACTACTTCCATCCAGCAAATCTGCATATTCGAATTCTTTTCCTATTATATTGTCATCTGTTCCAGACATTATTACATTTGCACTATCAACCATAAATACTTCTGAACCATAGTCAGCTATATTGTTTTCAGAAAGTCCCTCAAATAAACTACTATCAAAAATGATACATAATAAGCCTATTTCATTGATCATTTTAGTAATGGAATAAATCGGCTGATACATATTCAGCGTGTTGTGCTCTTTATCATAATAAACACTATTATAATTCATGCGCATGGTTCCTGATTCATAGCATAAAACACTGTCAGTATAATCACGTCCATAATTTTGTTCGAATTTGTTTGTAATCTTACTTATCTTGCCTTTGCTAACAATATCATTAAAATTATAGCTTACTATTCCGATAAAATTAATATTAGAATACATATTAACAGCGTTTTGCAAGGTATTCTTTGCGTTGTTAACATAACTATAGTACTTCACTGCCTCTGGTCCATCACTTTTTAAATAATTTTGGATGGAATCATCAATAATCAACGCTACCGAAAGTTCCTGATAATTATCAAATATACTTTCGTAATTTGCTGCCAGCGCAGTTAATTGATTCTTTGTAATATTATCTGTTTGTCTAATGAAGGATGAGGTATAAAAAGTTGTGAAAATAGCAAGCATAATTAATGAAATACCATAAATCAAACTGGTAATAAAGGATAATATCTTTTTATCTAAGTTCCAATTGTTTATTTTTCTTTTCAATATTGCGTTCACCATTTCACCTGCCTCGCCAATAATTAATGGGGCATGGTTCTAAGGAATCATGCCCCATATTCTGTATTTATCAATTGTAATTCATATTATAGTAAACAAATTCCAGTTAAGAACGAATCTTAACTCCAAACTAATTATTATACAATTGTACCACATTTTTTTCATAAATAGTACATATTTTTTCTACATTTACCAGATAATTTACCCATCTTAACAAAATACTGAGCCAGCTATCTTTTGTACGGTTATATCAACCTTTTACTGCTCCTGCCATAATACCTTTAACTAATTTATCCTGGAAAAAAATAAACATAATAATCATAGGGAGTACTGTCAGCACTAAGACTGCCATAATCACCGGAATGTTCATAGAATGCTCACCTTGAAATGCCGAAATAGCCAATGGAAGTGTCTTTGCTGGCTTTGATTGTGTCAATGTGTTTGCAAATGAGAATTCATTCCAAATTCCAACACCATTATAAATTGCAAGTGTAGATAATCCTGATTTCGATAGTGGTAAAATAATACGGAAAAAGTTTGAAAATTTACCGCATCCATCTATTTCAGCTGATTCTTCTATTTCTTTAGGTATAGATCCCATAAAAGTAGTAAGAATAAAGCAAGAAATAGGAATACCAAATGCAATATTGGGGCCAATTAATGCCCAAAGTGTATCATATATCTTTAAATTGGTTGTCATTTTAAAAACCGGAATTAATGTTACATGCATAGGAACAGACATCGCTGCAACTATCATTACATAAATCAGGTTTCTCATCTTAAATTGCATCCTAGAGAGAGGATATGCTGCACAAGCTGTTATAAACAACAGGATTGAAAGTGAAATTATTAATACAAATACACTGTTAGAGAAATAATTCAAAAATCCGTTCATTAAAACCTCAATGAAATTTGCGGGATACCATGAATCAGGAAGTTGGAAAACACCTTTCTTTAGCATCTCAAACTGACCCTTAAAGGCATTTAATACCATGAATACAAAGGGAAGTCCCGTTATAAGCAACCAAAACAATGCAAAAATGAATGCTATTGTCCATGCAATTCTACTTTTTAATCTTTCCTTTTTATAATTATCCATTATGCATCTTCCTTCCCTTTAATTAATTTCTGCATCAGTAAGGCTATCACTGTAACTAAGATAAACATACCGGCAGCTGCAGTTGAGCCATAACCCATCTTAAAATGAGTAAAGGACAATTTGTACATATAGGTAGCCATTAATTCTGTTGCGGAACCTGGTCCACCACCTGTCATAACATAAATTAAGTCAAAGTACTTCAAGGAACCAATTAAGGAAAGAATACATGCAGTCCGAACAACTGGTAATAAGAGTGGTAATGCTATGTATCTGAAATATTTTGCTCTTGTTGCTCCATCAATAATAGCAGCCTCATAAATATCAGTATCAATACCACTATACCCTGCCATAAAATATACCATATAAAATGGTGTAAATTGCCAAGCGATAACGCCAATAACAGCAAACAATGCTTGTGGAGAACGTCCCAATAAGTCAATCTTTCCTCCGCCTAGTGCCTTAGAAATCGTAGTAAATATGCCACCGGTTGTAGCTAACGCATAGGAAAACAGAAAACCGATTGCTACTGAAGACATAAGTAGTGGCACGAACCATATAACTTTAAAAACGTTTAATTTCTTACCACCTGCATCCAAGAAAGTTGCAAGTGCAATACCAATAGGTATCTGAATACAAATGGAACATACCATAATGGTTAAATTATTTTTAAATGCAGCCCAAAAAGTAACGTCTGCTATAAGATCTTTCCAATTCTGTAATCCAATAAATATTTTTTCTGATGAAATACCATTCCAAGTATATAAGCTGGTATTAAATGTAGAAAAGATCGGATACACGATATACACTAACATCATTATGATTACCGGTGCAAGAAAAACACTCGCTGCAACGCGTATACTTTTTTGTCTGCTCTTTAATAGTGAACTACTTTTTTTATTCTTCACGAGTTATTACCTCCAATACAATCTTACAATCTGCTCAAAAGTAGCATGCAACATTTCTCTTTATAAGACAGCCCACAGCAAGTGTGATTTACTGACTCACTGTGGGCTGTAACTTAACTTGTTATTTAGTGAAACTATTTACTTAAACCATATAATAAACCTACGTACTATTCAGCTAAATACTTTGCCATAGCTGCTTGAAGTGTATCATTTGCTTCTTGAGGTGTCAGTGTTAATCCAAATAGTTCTTGACAAGTTGATTGATGAGCTTCACTTACAGCTGGTGGTAGGTACTGATCATACCATAACTGTACATTGCTAGCTGCTGAGAAATTAGCCCAAATTTGTTGCATACAAGGATCTTCAATGGTATCACCCATACCATTAATAGAAGGAATTGTACCTGAAGCTAACTGTGCTTGGTTATAGGTATCATCATTATAAAACTGTGTTGCAAGAACGAAACACGCTTCTAACTTCTCTTGATCATCACCTGTGTTGAAAGAAAATCCATTACCGATAGAGGTACCAACCACAATACTTTGATCAGCTTTACTAGTTTCTAATTTAGGGAATGCAAAGTAGCCAATGTTTGCTGTATACCAATCTGGATCATCATTTCTCATAGAAGATGCCTGCCATGAACCATGAAGCATCATTGCTGCTTCTTCTGTATACATCATTCCTCTGTCTTGACCATCATCTGTATTTATGCTGTTAACACCATCAGGAAAATATCCTGCATTAACCCATTTCTGAATTGTTTCAGCTGCATACATAAAAGCTGGAGAAGTAAAAGAACCGGTACCAGCAACTGCTGCGTTGAATTCATCAACTCCACCAAAACGAGATGCTAAGTACATAAAATACATAGAACCAGTCCATTTATTTTGGTTAGCTAAAGAGAATGGAATGTAATCATTTTCTTTTAACGTATTACAAACTGTTTCTAATTCAGCAATTGTTGTAGGAACTGCGAGTCCTAACTTAGCGAAGATAGTTTTATTATAGAATATACCACTACCACCGATTCCACCAAATGGAACTGCATAAATATCGCCATTATAAGAACTCTGTGCAATTGCTGCATCCAGGAAATCAACATCACAATAATTATTCATCAGGTCTGTAATTGGTACAGCAAATCCGGAATCGATATATTCGTTCATAGGACCGCCGCCCCAGTGAATATACATATCAGGGCATTGTCCTGAACTCATTGCAATAATTAATTTTTCTTTGTATGTATCATTTTGGATATGTGTTACTTCAACTTTAACGTTTGGATAGGCTGCCATAAAGCGCTCAACTGCACCACCTTGATTGGTGTTTGCAGGATCTTCTGTAGCTATATCCCATAATTTAATTGTTATTTCTTTGTCTGTTACTTTGAGTCCATCGTCTGCTGTAGCTACCTCTGTTGTAGCTGCTTCCTCTTTAGGTGCCTCCGTAGCGGTTGCTTCCTCTTTGGTTGCTTCTTTAGTCGGTTCAGAAGCAGGTTCCGTTGTTGTTTTTTTCGTTCCACCACATGCCATCAGTGTTACACTCATTAATGCTACTACTAGTAATAGTGAAATCATTTTTTTCAATTTCATAAGTAAATCCCCCTTTCAAAATATAGATATTTGATAACACATTTATATTAACATAATAAATAATGAATTGTAATTTAATAAAATATCCACAATCTATAATTTTGTTACCATCTTTCAAAAATTAGTATATTTTTATATTCTAGAGTTCTTTGTCTGACTCCTTTTCCTTTTTCTCCAAATAGTATTTGAATACAACAAATAAGCCTCCAATTAGCAGACTTTAAAATCATAAAATATTATTCAATACGCTGAAATTCTATTATATAAATTGCAATAAATTCAATAAATAGGTCCATCCAAAGATTGTTACAATGGATGTTATAGATGTAAGAACAACTACCTGCCCAGCCAATTCTCCATTACCACCCATCTGATCAGCCATTGTAAAAGATGAAACTGCCGTAGGTGCTCCAAATAACACCATTAATGCAACTATATCTACCTGTCTAAATTGTAATGCAATTCCAATGGATAGAAAAATAGCAGGAACTATTACCAGTCTTCCCAATACCGTTAAGGTAAGCTGCTTACGATACTTCTCCATACTTTGAAACTGAAAAGTAGCCCCAAGAACAATTAATGCAAGGGGTGTAGCCATCCCACCAAGATCTCCAATTGTATCCATTACCATTTCTGGAATTGGAATCTCTAATAAAAGAAACACGATACCAATAAAAGATGCTATAACAAGTGGATTAGAGGCAATACCAAGCAATAACTTTTTAATATTCAGCTTTCCCCCACGAAACATCTCAAATACAAGTACCGCTAAGATATTGAATACAGGAACCGCTGCTGCCGCTAATATAGTAGCCATACCCAGATGGTCTTCACCATAGATAGCCGCAGTTACTGGTATTCCAAATAACACATAATTGGAACGATAAATCCCCTGAATCATAACGGAGCATTTTCGATTATCCTTCTCAATTTTGGGTATTAAAAAACATAACATTAGAAAGCAAACCACGATTGCTGTAATAGCGTATATTAATAACCCAAGATTAAAATCAACGGATAAATCAGAGTTGTAGACATTTTTAAATAGCATCACAGGCAAAAACACCTTAAATACCAGTGCATTCATCTGCTTTAGTGTCTCATCTCCTAATTTCATAAACCTTTTTAATTCATATCCTAGTATCATAAAGATACACAAAGGAAAAACAACTTTTAATGAAAGAATTAAACTTTCCATAATACCCCTTTTCTTTTGTCAAACACTACTGCATTTCAACCATATCGGCGAAATTAAGGTTTGTATCTTTTCCATCATCCGGAATTTCTACCGTATAGGTTTTTGTTGCATATCCATCTTTAATCAGCGTAATATAATGCGTTCCTACTTCCTTCGGAAAACTAACCGGTACTGTACCTTTAAATACACCGGTAAAATATACGGAGGCACCTTCAGGCTTCTGTATATATATATATTGATCCGAATCGTTCTGTTCCTTATCTGTTGTGTCTTCTTGATTGGAATCTTCTTCCTCTTCTAGATCATCCTTGACACTACCCCCAGTTCCATCCTTTATTGTTTCATCATAATCCTCCTGTTGATTTTGATCTTGTGTATCTGTTGTGCTTTCATCCATATTCGGTGTTTCAACCAGATCGATTGAAATAGTTTTACTTGTTTCGTCCACTTCCAAGTTGCCGTTATAAGCAGTATACCCTCCCAACGATACTTTAATTGTATGTTCTCCGTATTCTAATTCCAATTTATCTTTATAGGACTTTAGTAAATCATCAATATATAAATCTGCTCCCTCCGGCGTAATATAAAAGCTCACTAAACCTGTCTGAATTGCAGGTTTCTTAAATTCTCCCATATTAAGTATTACTTCTTCGTCAACCCCAACACTGATTTGCTTGGTGCCCTTTAGGTCTCCCTTTTCCAAAGTAACATCGTAACTGCCTTCTTGAACAGTGATAGTCATATCTGAAACAACAGGTAATATATCTTCATTTCCAATATAAGCTGTCCCACCAATAAAATCATCATATTCTGTGAATTGAATCGATCCATGTCCCTTTGTTACAAGAATGGACCATATTTTTCTTTCATAACCTCGTATTGTAAGCTCATCTTTTTCATCTAAGTCAAGCATATCCATGGATTTTCCTTTTCTTAGCAATACTAACTTTTGTGTATATTTATATTTAGAATCTACTATGTTAAACACACTCTCGGTAGTATCTATACTCCAATTATTCACTCCCTTATATTCCCATGCAAGTTTTGATATCTGTAACTTTATCAGTTTTTCTGTACCAGCTGAAAAGTAAGCATCTACCATATCACCTACAATTAATTGAGATGTGGAGATCACCTGATCATATTTATCAAGAACATCCGTGCCTCCGTTATAAGTCAAGGAAACTTCTTGTCCACTTAAAGTGTCAAGAAGAGTCATTGTTTCATCTATTGAATTAATCTCAGTTAATACGGCTAATATCTGTCTATCTCCCTCAAGTGATTTCTCCCCTACCTCTGTTTGAGCCGCTAAATTAGAACCATTCTTCTTAGAAGGGTTCTTTAAGGCAACGCTTAAAAGCGTAGCAGCTATTATAATAAAAAAAACACAGAAAAATAATATTGGATACAGGAACGATAATTTCTTCTTATGTACTTCCTTTTCTTTTCTTTTATCTTTAAAGTGTATCATCTCTCGCTTCTCCTAAGTTAAAGTTCCTTCTAAGCAATCCAGAAACTGCTTCTTTCTTTCAGACTGTTGTTGAATCCCAATCAGTTTTTGAATATTTCGCTGGGGTACCCAAGACTTTTTACCATTATAATAAAAATTGGTTATCTTCCAGAATTTTTCGGGGTAAAGTAACAGTACATATAAAAGCTTCTTCTCTTCCTTATCTACTGATAATATATTGGAATAGGTATCTAATATCATACTTCCAAGATCTAGATCCCAATCATTTTTTTCCATTACTTTTCGCATGAAGTGATATAAATCCATAATTTGTATTCCCACACATGCCTTATCAAAGTTAGTCGTTGCCATATTCGTATATGCTGTCCTCTTATTTAAACCGGCTGCAGATAAAATATCTTTTTTATCTAACACTTGCCAATTGGTATAACTCGTCTGACCAAACTTTTCACTTCCCATTCGAGCGGATTTTAACATTATAATATTGTGATAGGTATAATTCCCATGGCAGACACACCTATGATTAATGGCCTCTTTTAATAATTCCGAGTAACAGGATTCCCCTAATACCTTTGTTGCTGTTAATGCCTGCTCATAAAATTCATCATAGCAACTCATATAACACATTTCAAATTCATTCTTTTTTCTTTTCTCCCTAATATAGCTCCGCACCCGTTTCAGCTCACGATTTCTTTTATCAAATACATCCATTAGATCGATAAAAGTATTATGCAGCACCTGTTCATCGGTAAGCGGCACCTCTCTAAGTAAAGAATGTAATATTGCTAAGTTAGTCGCGGCATCTAAAACATCTGCCTCATCTCTTAAATTACATTCCTCGCCCGGAAACCAATTCTTTAATACATATTTATTTCCAATAGAATCTTCAGTAATAATTTCATTTGCAGCATTTCGTACATACAAATCAATATAAGGATAATTCTGTTCAGCAAGATACTCTTGTAATGTATTTTCAAATTCTACCCTGTTTTTAGAACTCTCAAAACTCTTTAACAGCTTGAGTCCCTTATCTGTCTCTAGAATAAATGCCCCCCTAGTTCTATATGTATTGTAGATTTTAATTGTATATTGTCGAAATACCTCTTGGTTTCTATCCTCCATAGGAAAGCCTCCTGACCCAAACGATTGCACCGCTACATAGGGGTGTCTCTTTTAATCCTATGATAAATCATTCCAATTCATGACAGGAATAAAAGGGTTTTTTCATAAAAATCAAAGTCTTTGGTTTTTACCTATGGAGTAACTATAATAAATGTTGAAATCGGGTTTTTGGCTCTATAATAATCTTTTTGCCATATCCATCAAAATAGGTTTTTCATTCAGTGACGGATCCTCTAAAATTTGTTCTAATAATTGATTTAGCGTCTCTCCCAGCACTATCCCTGGGCGAAAGCCTAATTCTTGCAAATCCCTACCGTTAATTTTTAACATCTTAAGACTAACACATTGGTTTTTACTCTTAATCTCATAAAACATTTGTTTCGCTAAATTCAAATGATTGAATTTATTGTCCCAAGTACTAGGGTTCTGTGCCAAAATATCTGCTTTTTTTACCTCAAATAGCATATCCATGATATCAGCACCAATGTTATTGATAGCTCTCCTCATGCTCGCTGGGGTCAGAGTAAGATAGTAATCATGCCAGTTTACTAAGCGGACTACCAAATTGATCGTTTCATTATCAAACTTTAATCTACGGAGTATCATCTTGGCGGTTTCAGCACTTTTCCCGGGATGTCCGTAGAAGTGGTCCTCTCCATCTTCCCCTTTTATCTTACAATTTGGTTTTTCTACATCATGTAACAGCATGGTCCATCGAAGAATTAGTTTCTCCTTATTACTGTATGCTCCTTCTTCTGTCAAAAACAATTCATTCTTCGTGGCTTCTCCCACAATTTCAATTGCTTTCATGGTATGAATCCCCACAGAATAAATATGGTGTGAATTATGTTGTTCTGTTCTCATCATAACATCGAATTCGGGTAAAACTATTTTTGTGATACCTTTCTCAAAGGCAACTAACAGCTTGTCTGGAAACCTTGACAATAAAAGTTTATTGAGCTCCACTCGAATACGTTCTGCGCTAATATTCTTTAAGTTTGCTGCCTTATCACCAATTGCCTGTAAAGTGTCTCCATCAATCTGAAATCCAAGCTGCGCAGAGAATCTCACTGCTCTCAGAATACGGAGCGCATCCTCGTCAAAGCGATCCGCTGGACTACCTACACAACGTATTATCTCCTGTTGTATATCTCCTAGCCCACCGAATGCATCGACTAAACCTTCTTTCTCATTATAAGCCATTGCATTAATTGTAAAATCTCTTCTTTTTAAATCCTCTAACAAATTAGCTGTGAATTCCACTGTTTTGGGATGTCTGCTATCTTCATACTCACCATCGATTCGGTAAGTAGTCACTTCATACCCTTCTTTATCTAACATCACAGTTACCGTACCATGCTGGATTCCGGTATCTATGGTTCTGCGAAATATTTTCTTAACCTCTAACGGTTTCGCAGATGTTGTAATATCCCAATCTTCGGGTTCTTTTCCTAAGATAGAATCCCTGACGCAGCCACCAACAGCATAAGCTTCATATCCATGTAGTATTAATTCATCTATAATATAATTTACCTTCTGTGGTAACTGTATCTTCATAATAAGTCCTTCCCAATCAAATTGTTACTAACTGTTTATATTATAGCCGAAGTTATTATGTATAACAATCTTTTTGACTTGAATTTTTTGATTTTTTCATGTGCTATCATTATAAATCTAGAATTTAAAAAAGAGTTTTTAGTACAGAGACATTTTTATTTAAGCAACAACCTATCGAAAGACAACATGTTATCTCACCATAGGTTGCATATTCAAAAGATGTCTAAGCAACTAAAAACTCAATTATTTATATTAATAAGCCTTACCCCAATATACCATTGACTTTGCCTTTTTGCCACAGCACACACAGGTATCTGCGATTTCTTCCTGCTCAAAAGGCATACAGCGGGAGGTAGCACCGGTCTGTTCTTTTATTGTTTCTTCGCATTCTCTCTCACCACACCACATAGCCTTAACAAATCCCGGTTTATTTGTAATGGTATCTTTAAACTCTTCGAAATTTGTCGCTTGACTAGTATGAGTATCACGATGGGTTCTTGCACGTTCTAACATTTCGTTCTGCATAGTATCTAATACTTTAGCTACCATTTCTTCAATATTGTCGAGTGAAACAACAATCTTTTCTCTGGTATCACGTCTTACAATAACCGCCTGATTTGCCTCTATATCCTTAGGTCCAATTTCGATACGAATTGGAATACCACGCATTTCCTGTTCACTGAATTTCCATCCAGGACTCTTATCGGAATCGTCAACCTTTACTCTAAAAGCACCCAGCTTCTCTTGTAATTCAGCCGCTTTCTCAAGAACTCCTTCCTTATGCTGCGCAACAGGAATAATCATAACCTGAGTTGGAGCAATTCTTGGAGGTAACACTAAACCACTGTCATCACCGTGTACCATAATGATAGCACCAATAATTCGGGTAGACAATCCCCAAGATGTTTGGTGTACATATTTTAGTGTATTATCTTTGTCTGTATACTGAATATCAAAAGCATGAGCAAATCCATCACCAAAATTATGACTGGTACCGGATTGTAATGCCTTCCCATCATGCATTAATGCTTCTATTGTATAAGTGGAATGAGCACCTGCAAATTTCTCTTTGTCAGTTTTTCTACCTTTAATCATAGGTATAGCCAGTATTTGTTCACAGAAATCTGCATATACATTAAGCATCTGTATCGTTCTCTCTTCTGCTTCTTCAGCAGTAGCATGTGCAGTATGTCCTTCTTGCCATAAGAATTCCGTTGAACGTAAAAACGGTCTGGTGGTTTTCTCCCAGCGAACTACCGAGCACCATTGATTATATAATTTTGGTAGATCTCGATAAGACTGTATAATGTTAGAATATAAATCGCAGAATAAGGTTTCCGAAGTAGGTCTTACACATAAACGTTCCTGTAAAGTTTCTAGCCCTCCTTGGGTTACCCATGCAACCTCAGGAGCAAAACCCTCCACATGATCCTTTTCCTTCTGCAATAAGCTCTCTGGAATAAACATAGGCATATATACATTTTCAACACCGGTTTTCTTAAATCTTGCGTCTAATTCCTTCTGTACATTCTCCCAAATTGCATAACCATTTGGTCTTAAAATCATACATCCTTTTACACTGGAATAATCAATCAATTCCGCTTTTTTCACAACATCTGTGTACCATTGTGCAAAATCCTCTTCCATTGAGGTAATTGCTTCTACTAATTTTTTTTCTTTAGCCATGTCAACTCCTATCTGCCAGCTTTAGCAGGCGTAAAACTCAAGATGTAAAAAAACATATTTTTTTCCATCTCTTTCCTCTATATCTTCCTATGAAAGACAATAAAAAAAGTCCTCCATCCACAAGGGACCGAAAGACCTCGGCGGTACCACCCTAATTAACTGCTGCTGCAGTTCTCTTTTCATACCGTTAACGCCGGAATACGCTATATTTTCATATAGTGCTCTAAGGTAGGTTCTATTGTACTATCATAAGAATCTCTCACCTATCAATTCTCTCTCTGGGATAATAACTACGATATACTATTCCTCTTCTTCGCTTATATTGTTGATTTTATGCTACTAGTTCTTTTTTGTCAAGTGGTAAACGAATAATTACTGGAAGATAGCCAAATGAATAAATAGTTACAGCTTCATTCATTTGGCTATTGAAAAAAACTTTTTCAGTGAACTAAAATGATATAGGCGTCTTCCTATTATAGATTCGTATCAACTATCGTTTTTGTTTTTCTCGATACTTCTGCTTTGAATACGCATAGATGACCATTGATAGAATCTTCTATGCTTGTACTAGATATGGATGGCTTATTTCCAAGTAATACAGAAACAAAATCCTCCACCAGTTTCAAATCTCCACCACCATGTGTCTGATTAACACCGCTGGCGTCACCTTGGTCAGCCAAATTGAATTCTTCTACACTATACTCCTGACCAGGTTTTGGGTCGATTTTGCGAACAGTAAAGGTAGCATCATCCAATACACCTTTAATTTCACCCTTTGTTCCGATAATGTGAATAGAACGCTCCGGTTTTGATGTACCACCAACCATATTTAAGGTAGCCGTGCATCCGTCTTCAAAGTTAATAATTACAGATTGATGATCAACAACGGTATGGTCACAATCCCAGACGCAACGCCCATGAATATTGTTAGTTTCCAAAGATTGAATCTTATCTTCAATCGTTGGATTCTCTATGGATTCAATACTGTCCCATACATAAAATCCCCAACGGTCAGGATGATCTATGTAATGCTTCTTTGCTGAATAAAGGCATTCATTTTCTACCTTGCAATCAACCAAGCAACGTTTGCCAGCACCCACAGGTTTTTTTTTCGAATCAAACTGGAAGTCGGAACCAAAGCTTGCAATTTGTACCGGTTTGATACCACTCTTCAACCATGTGATTAAGTCCATGTCATGACAGCATTTTGCCAGGAGCATTGGCGCATGACATTTTTCCTCATTGTTCCATTTTCCTCTAACGAAAGAAACGGCTACATGGTGATAACTTACATGCTCTGTTGCCTGAATGTTGATAACATCACCAATTTCACCATCCATAATTTTTTGACGAATAGCAGTGTAAAACGGTGCATAACGTAGCACGTGACAAATCATTACCTTATTATTGTATTTCTTGCTGACATTCAGCAGCTCCCACATTTCTTCCTCATTCACTGCAAATGGTTTTTCTAGTAACATGTCATAACCCTTTATTAATAACGGAATAGAAGTCGGGATATGTTGATGGTCCATTGTGCCATTGATAATTGAATCCGCAAGCTTTGGCTGCACTGCTAATTCCTCTGCGGAAGCAAAACACATATCTTCTCCGAACCCGTGCATTTTTGCAACTTGCTGCCTTCGATATTCATTCGGATCAGCTACCCCCACAATTTTGAATCTCTCCGGATGTTCTTTTGCGTAAAGGCTATAAAGTATGGCACGATGACCAGCACCAACAATAATTGCAGTGATATGTTTTTGATTTTTTTCTTGCATAATAATTTACTTCCTTTCTATTGGTTTATCTTTGCGAGTAATAATTAATATGTTATAACTTCGCATACAGTATATAGTGATGGCGTGAAATATTCAACATATTGCACCATGATAAATTTACATCCACCATGAAAAAGGTAATAATATCATTTATATTGTATATATCTTATGTTTTCCCATGTGTAACATTGTATATTATTACATATAAAAGACCTTTGACAAACAATGTTTCGTGTATTATGCTAAAATCCATAAAGAGCGCTCTTTAGACAACAATCACAATTTAAATGAATCAAAGATGATTCTAGGAGGTATTTATTTTATGAATAATTTTAAGAATAGAATAATAAGCAGAAAACTTATATCCTTATTTCTTATATTAGTATTTACGTTTTCACTTGTTGGGTGTAGTACAAAAAACAATAGTAGTAATGAAACAAATAGTACAAATGAATCTGCAGCATCTTCTGATGCAGTAGTTGATGACTGGATTACAGTTAAAGTAATGAAGCCTAAGGCAAACACGGAAGTATCCTTAGACCAGATGGCCGTTTTTGGAGTGATGAGTGAAAAGTTCCATATTAACTTCGAATTTGATAATCCACCTACTGATAATTTTGAAGAAAGATTGAATCTTGTTATGATGGATGACAAACTACCAGACGTAATCATGGATATCGCTCCCATCAATATCTTAAACTATGTTGAAAGCGGTGCAATCATTTCTTTGAACGCGTATATCAATCAAATGCCTAATTTGAAAACAGCAATGGATGCAAGGCCTGTTGTTGAAAAAGCATTGACCTATGAAGATGGGAATATTTATTATTTACCAATGCTAGATGAGGTTACAAGCGGAAATATGCCTTATATTGTTCGTGCTGACTGGTTGGAGAAGCTTAACATTGAGAGTCCTGTTACCATTTCAGATTGGGAAAATTACTTTAAACTAGTAAAAGAAACAGATTTGAATGGTAATGGAGTAAACGATGAAATCCCATTCTCAAGTTCTGATCTCTTATCATTAAGAAACTTCTGTACAGCATGGGGCACTGTTGATGGTTTCTATACATCTCCTGATGACGGTGGCTCTGTTCATTATGGACCTATTGATGATAAGTATAAGGAAGCAGTAACCTGGATGGCAGATATGTGGTCTAAAAAATACATTGACCAAGAACTTATAACCATTGACTGGTCCTTGTTCTCAGCAAAAGTATCACAGAACTTGATTGGTTCTTATCGTGGACCTTTAGGCGGAATGTTAGCTAGTTTTAATGCAAGCATGCCAGCTACTATTGAAGGCTTCCGTGGACAAGCAGCTGTACCACCTGTTGGTCCTGAAGGAAAATATGTTCATTCAAGTATTGACTTAACCCCTCGTGCAATTGCAGCAGCAACAATCACTGCAGATTGTGAGAATGTAGATCGAGTAGTTGAGTGGTTAGATTATTTATATAGTGAAGAAGGTGCGCTCCTTTTAAATATGGGTATCGAAGGCGAAACCTATGAAATGGTGAATGGAGAACCAATCTTTACAGATTATGTTTTGAATAATCCTGATGGATTATCTCCAAAGCAGGCACTTGGAACTTTCTCTTTCTTAGGCAGCTATGGTCCATCCATCTTAATTTCTGATAACGTAAAGCAAGTTGATGATGAATCTGTACTTTATGCAAAAGAAAATTGTATTATTCCATTTATAGAAGAATCTAACAAATATATCTTACCTTCCGCTCTATCATTTTCAAATGATGATACAAAAGTAATTAACGCTAAGATGGCAGAAATCAAAACATATATTGATGAATCCATTCTTAAGTTTGTAACGGGAGAAGAACCTATGACTAACTGGGATGCTTATGTGGAACAGGTAAATAAAATGGGGATACAAGAAGTTCTTGACATTTATCAAAATGCGGTAACCGTTTGGAATCAAGAATAAAGGTAAGGACTTTTGGAGCTGTCCTAATAGACAGCTCCCTTTTAATCTAAAACTTAGTTATAAAGAGAAGGAGCTTTTCCATAATGTACAAAATAAAAACAATAAAAAGCACAAGTTGGGGAAAGGTACTGTTTAAAAAGTTATGGAAGAACAGATACCTATATCTCCTAATATTACCTGCCGTTGTTTACTACTTGGTATTTAAATATGCACCAATGTATGGTTTACAGATTGCATTTCGTGAATTCAGACCACGTCTTGGGATCAGTGGTGGCGATTGGGTAGGTTTGAGATATTTTAAAGAGTTTTTCGCCTCTGCATATTTTGGTAGATTGATCAAAAATACAGTGGGCATCAGCCTCTATACCATAGCGGTTGGATTCCCAATACCAATTGTTCTAGCCTTATTGTTAAACGAAGTAAGAAATAAATATTTTAAAAAGTCCATGCAGACCTTGGTATATCTGCCGCACTTTATTTCAACCGTTGTTGTCGTTGGTATTATCAACGCTATTCTTTCACCAAGTTCTGGCTTACTCAATACTTTGGTCGAATCATTAGGGGGAACACCGATTCACTTCATGGCAGAAGCAAAGTACTTTAAAACCATCTATGTCATTTCTGATATTTGGCAAAGTGCAGGTTATGGATCTATCATATATCTTGCTGCATTAACTAGTATTGATCCAAGCCTTTACGAAGCCGCAACTGTGGATGGAGCTTCGAAATGGAAAAAGATGATATATATTACCATACCTTGCTTAATTCCCACTATTATTATTATGTTAATTCTTCGTATGGGTTCCGTATTCTCCATCGGCTATGAAAAAATTATGCTAATGTATAATCCGTCTACTTACCAAACAGCAGACGTTATTTCAACCTATGTGTACCGACGTGCATTTGAAAATGGTGATTATAGTTTTTCAACTGCAGTAGATCTATTTAACGGTGTTATCAATTTTACCATCCTTGTAATATTTAATAAATTAAGTAAGAAATTCAGTGACGTTAGCTTGTGGTAAGACATCTATCGTTTTAAAAGGAGTATATTATGAAAATAAAAGAGTCCTTCAGTGAAAGATTCTATAGTGCGGTAGTAGTTTTGATTTTACTACTTTTTGGTCTTATGATATTAATACCACTTGTTAATGTAGTTAGTGGTTCCTTTAGTGATCCTATGGCATTGCTTAAAGGGGATGTGTTTTTGCTTCCGAAAGGATTTACCACCTCAATGTATGAGAAGGTTTTTATTAATCCAGATATATGGCCTGCATATCTTAATACGATCAAATATACAATTATTAGTATCGTAGTCAGTGTAATATTAACTGCTTGTGCAGCTTATCCGCTTTCTAGAAAAGATTTTTTTGGCAAGAATGTTATAATGGGGCTTTTTGCATTTACAATGTTCTTTAACGGAGGTATGATTCCTACTTTTTTAATCGTTAAGGAAGTAGGTTTACTAGATAGTATGTGGTCTTTAATTTTTCCCTCTGCAATCAGTACATACAATTTAATTATTATGAGATCTTTCTACCAGAATACAATTCCTGATGAAATCGTGGAATCTGCACAAATTGATGGTTGTAACGATCTGAATATTTTCATCAAAATGATTGTTCCGTTATCAAAACCTATATTAGCTGTCATGGTATTATTCTATGGTGTTTGGCAATGGAATTCCTGGTTCCCATCTTTACTATATATATCAGACCGTATAAAATACCCATTGCAAATGATCTTACGTGAAATTCTTATACAAGGAGAAACCTCTGCAATGTCTGGTGGTGCAACAGATCAAGAAGTTATTGGAGATGGATTAAAATATGCAACCATGGTTGTTGCTACTTTTCCTATTATGTGTTTGTATCCATTTTTACAAAAATACTTTGTAAAAGGCGCTATGATAGGTGCGGTAAAAGGTTAATGTAGAAATTACTGAAATTAATAACACTATGTAAAAGATAAGTTATGAGAGGAGGTCATTATAATAAATAACTCACATGATTTAACATTACCCGACTGGGGTCCTTACACAAAGAAATACCATGGGATTTCCCATATTGCTGATAAAGACTCAGGTATGCGATTTGACCTTAGTGTCTTTCCTGGTCTATATCGTGCAAAAGTAGATGTTCCAAATGTTTTATTTGAAAGTGGATACCATATGTGGGAGGCCTCTGCAGATCTTACCTATTATTCTACTCGACATGAACTTCGCTGGAAGGATCAAGTGTATTGTGACATTTCCTATTCTAAAATAAATTCTAATACGCGCCTGATTAGGGCTGAATGTGTAAATATGACCGATGTTCCACAGAATCTGGTACTGCATATGATGGCATCAATGCACTATCCTACCCCTTCTTATATGAACTTTGATATCGCACCTGTTAAGGTGCTAATTCCAAATCCTTCAATTTATTTAGATGCGCTAGAGTACGAAAATCTAACGTATCATACGGTCAGGCCCTCCGATGGCTTGGTTTGGGATGGTAAAGCAAGGGGCGAAGAAGCAGTGGAGGGTTTTACCAGAGGTTATGGCATCGGTTGTGATTTTGGCAAGGAGGAAGGAGACAGGGTGACTTATCGCGTTTCAAGTGATATATCGCTAACTTCTCCAATGCTCGGAATCCGATACTTAAATTTATCAGATCGTGATTTCCTCTTTCTTCTAAACGGAGAGATTTCTATCAATCTCCCTCCTGCAAAGATGCCCAATATTGCTATTATTGCACTTCCTAAAAGTATCCTTGCTGACAGGGACCTACTAACCTTAACAACTAAAATTCCTGGGAATATAAAGATTGATAGTATTTTCCTTTGTGAAAGTGAAGCGGTGGATCAGGTTGCTTATTGCGTACAACCAAAGAGATATGAGCCTGAAATATTCTTTCTTGAAAAAGAAAGATTCTTGATTCTAAAGTATGTGGATGCTCCGGAATATTATGGTCTTCATTGGAATTATGGCAATTACCAGTTCCGTACAATTATCAATGATGAATTGGACTATTTTTTTCGTTACTATGTACATGACCATATACGTGATTCTCTGCAAGGGAATAATAAGGGACATTTTTCAAATATTTTTCTGAGACCAATTCCATTAAAGCCCCATTCGAGTTCTGAAATTTTTGGTGTTATCTGCAATGGAATCTCCTATGAGGAAGTACTCGTGGGTTTAAGAGAACAAGTAGCAAAGAACGAGAAATTTACGGCAATTTATCAAAGAAACAAAGAAAAATCAAAACTGCTGCATAGTATACCAGAAGGAAATGATTATTTATTCAGCCAAGAACGAATGCTTTCGGTTGTTCTAAGCAATGTAGTCTTTCCAGTTTATACAAAAGGTGAATATATAAAACATAATACACCGGGAAAATGGTGGGATTGCCTATATACCTGGGATTCAGGAATGATTGGTATGGGGCTTTCCGGATATTCTGCAGAACGGGGAGTGGACTGTTTAAGGGCTTATTTGACAGAGCCCGGTGATGAGCAAACCGCTTTTATTCATCATGGTTCATTAGTACCAACTCAATTTTACTTATTCCAAGAATTGATGAATATAACCCAGAATTATGAGCTCGCAAGGTATAGCTACCCACGTTTGAAACAATACTATCTGTTTCTGACTGGAAAGCTTGGCAGCTCAACCCTTGGTGATATGAATTCAAAACTGTTACGGCCATGGGATTATTTTTATAATTCAGGTGGGTGGGATGATTATCCGCCACAAATGCATGTCATGAAGGAGAAACTCACACAGAGTGTTTCGCCTGTGAATACTACAGCTCAAGTAATTCGTTGTGCCAAGATACTTCTTATGACTGCAAAATCCCTGATCGACAAGGATGAGGCAACACTTAATGAAGATATCTTCATGTATGAAAAGGATATTCATGATTTTACCGAAAGCCTGATGAACTATTCTTGGGATGAAGATGCAGGATACTTTAGTTATGTTATACATGATGATCAGAAAAATGCTACCGGAATACTAAGACATAACCAAGGACAAAATTATAACATGGGGCTTGATGGCGCTTCTCCCTTGCTTGCTCAAGTGTGTTCTTATAATCAAATGGTACGTATTATTAATGCTTTAAAATCAAAAGATAAGCTTTGGACAACGATTGGAATCTCTACAGTAGACCAATCTGCCGACTATTACAAAGAAGATGGTTACTGGAATGGTGCAGTTTGGATGCCTTATCAATGGCTCTTTTTTAAAGCAATGCTAGACTGCGGAGAGTGTGATTTTGCCTTTCAGATTGCGCAAACAGCATTAGAGCTTTGGAAGCGAGAGGTAAATGACTCCTACAACTGTTATGAACATTTTCTAATTGCCTCAGAAAGAGGTGCAGGGTGGCATCAATTCTCAGGGCTTTCTTCGCCGGTGCTGCAATGGTTTAGAGCCTATTATACCCCTGGGACGATTACTTGTGGCCATAGTGGCTGGATTACAAAAGTTAACTGGAAAGAGAATGCTACACGCCTTACAGCCTCTTTAAGATTTATTGATTCTCATCAAAAGGCTTATGTTCTAGTAGTTTTAAACCCTACTAAGACATACCAATTTTATTGTAATGAACTACCGATAATATCTCACATGCGGTTCAACGGTATGTATGAAATATGCCTTAACGTAGAGAAATACGAAAATTATGTAATAAAAGGTGTTGAAATCTAATCGATTTAAGCACCTTTTGTGCATAATATAATATAAACTTGCCTCATTTAGGAGAGTATTGTATAATGATTAATGAATTATTCTACTAAGGGAGACTTGTTCTTATGAAATTTTTTTCTTTGAAATTGTTCATGAATTATCTTTTATCATATATTGCAGTTATTGTTATCTTTCTCCTTTGCTTAATCCCTTTATATCTGATTTTTATTGACCAAGTGAAAGTAAACAATACATCCGATGCGGTTTCTGATTTGAATGCAGCAGTAACAGATATCAATTCCGACATGAATAGTATAAATACCATGGCCAATCAGCTTTTTTACCAACCGAGCTATCATTTTCTCTCCCTATCGAATGAGACTGAAATCTATTATAATTATTCAGACCCTGTGAATGTGGTAAAGGGGCTAGATGAAATTGCTTACCATCTAGATATTGTTAGCTTTATTTTCGCAACTTTTGGTAAAAATGATATGCTCATTGATAATAGCCGATTATACAAAACAAGACAAAAGTTTTATGACAATGTTCTGTTTTATCCATCTATATCTTTTGAGGTGTGGAGGAATATGTTAGATAGAGTCGAGGAATCTTTTTGGCCTGTGAAAACCATCCAACTTTATAATGGGCTTCATTCGCAAGAATATCTGACCTATATTTATCACTATAAGCAAGGCTCCTCTATCAATCATCTGACCTGTTTGATTAAAAAGAGTTATTTTGAACATTCCTTATTACCTAGTGAAATTAAAAATACTGGCTTTTTATATTTAGTGGATGAGCCAGGTCAGATCTATTTGAACACAGGTTATGAAGGAAATCTTCCTCTAGATATAGTAAAAAACGGTGAATCGGTCAGAGTAAATGATAAAGGTTACATTGTAATTAGTAAACATATTGATAGTCTTCAAATGGATGCGGTTGTTGGTATTCCCATCTTATACTATACCAAATCCTTGTCTCAAGTGAATTATGCTATCCGAATCTATATTATCATAGCTCTTATTGTGACGGTTGTACTTTCCTTAATTCTGACATTCTTGAAGATATACCCGCTTAGGAAGCTTCTCGGCCAGATGGATACCTTGAGCATCGGTGACTATACAACAAGTAATATTCACGAATATTTATCTTCCGTATTTTCTAGGATGAGAACGGCCCAAACAGCTACATTAGAGGAGTTAAACTCGATTACAGATATGCTGGAATATAGCTATGCAGAAATGTACATAAGGAACGGCATTGCAAATGCTCAGGTGCTTGTAACGCTTTCTAAACTCTTCCAACTTTCGGAACACAATTATTTACTCTTAATCGATTTTCCACGCTTAGTTATAGATAATAATGTATTAATGTTGACCATTAAAAACCTTGTGAAGGACATCTACAAGCAATCCTTCTATATCCATGTGACAACAGATAATGTTATCGTGTTATTTTTAAATCTTCTGACTGATAGCAAAGAAGAACTTGCGGACTTACATAAGCAAAATAGCCTCCTACTCAATCAACTACCAACCGAATTTAAGATAGCGGTTAGTACAGAATATTCCTCCATAGAAGATGTCAGCAATACATTCACTGCGACAAGAAATTGGATTTTATCTGGTTTTGCACCAGCCGGTAAGATTACCTATATCAAACCAGAAGATTTAAAATCTTCTGTGGTAGTTGAGATGAATGATTTGAATAAATTAAATGAATATCTTCTAGCAGGTATGGCAGATAATGTTGCATTGCTCATTGATGAAATTCGCAACGAGAAGCAGCTTGATGCGCAAAGTTTTACTCAACTTTTTTATAGCTTAAGAGGAACCTTAATATCTGTAGCTAATAAAGTCAATTACACTAATATTGATTATGTCTGTGAATATGACGCAACACTCTCTAGGACTTTTTTAATGGATAACATAAAAGTTTTTGCTCTTGAGATTTGTAACCATATCGATGAAATGAGGCGAAGTCATAATGAGCAACTCCAGCTAAAGATATTAAAATTTATTGATACTAATTACTCCGATTCTAATCTCTGTGCGACAATGATTGCTGATAAATTTGGTATTTCAAAGAAGTATTTTTCTAACTTCTTAAAGGAGCAAACGAACAAGACGTATACTGAGTACGTGGAAGACGTCCGCTTGACGAAAGCGATTGTTATGATAAAAGAGACTGAGTTGAGCATTACCGAAGTTTCGTATCAATGTGGTTTCACCTCTCAAAATACTTTTTATAAGGCATTTAAAAGAAAATATAATATTAGCCCATCTTCCTTGCGCGTTAAGTAGAAGGACCCGCTGATAATTTTTTTCTCAATATAAAAAACTTATTTCTCATTTTAAAAATTCACTTGACAAAATTACTTTAACACGGTATAGTAATAAAAAATAAGAAACTGTTGAGCAAGAGAAGTAAGAAAAATTGGGTGTATCCAGAGAACCGCTGATTGGTGAGAATGCGGTCGCATAGATTTTTCCGAATGGACTTGTGAGGGCAGCCCGAAACTAGATTTATTTAGAAGTAGGCGCTGACGGGAACCCTGTCCGTTATCAGTGGGGTGCATATGATAGTGTGCAAAATGAGTGGACGTATGAAGAATACGCCAAACCGGGTGGTACCGCAGAAGTGAACGCTTTTGTCCCTGTAAAAATTACAGGGGCAGGAGCTTTTTTTATACCCAAAAACAAGTTTTGCATAAGTAGCTAACAAAAATAAGAAAGGAGTTTTTCATCCCATCTTAAGATGAAAAATATGGTGGTCAATATGATAACCCCAAGTTGTAACGAAATCGAATTATTGGCAAATGAGTACAGTATTATTCCAATCTGTAAAGAAATCTACGCAGACATTATTACTCCAATTACACTACTTCGTAAAATATCACAGGTAAGTAAACGATACTATCTGCTTGAAAGTATTGAGGGTGGTGAGAAGTGGGGTCGATATTCTTTCCTTGGATATTCTCCAATCCTACATGTCACATGCAAAAATGGTGATATTACCATTGAAGATGGAGAGAAGAAAACTCTACATTCCGAAAAACCTCTAGATGTACTTAGAAGTCTCTTAGCTAAGTATCAAGCTCCAAAGCTTGCGGGTATGCCTCCCTTTACCGGCGGATTTGTTGGTTACTTCTCCTATGAGATGATTGGATATGCAGAACCTGTATTAAAGCTTAAAAACAGTGAATTTAACGATTACGACCTAATGTTATTTGATAAGGTAATCGCTTATGATCATTTAAAACAAAAGATTAGTATCGTAGTAAATATGAAGACCGATAAGGTCATGGAGAATTATGGGAAAGCGGTGGCTGATATTGAATCTATTATAAGGTTAATAAACGATCCCATGCCACTTTCTAAACTTCATACCGGAAGCAATCCTCAATTTACATGTAATGTATCAAAAGAAGAATATTGTGCCATGGTAGAAAAAACAAAAGAATATATCAAAAACGGTGATATATTTCAGGCTGTAATCTCCAGACGTTTTGAAACGGAATACAGTGACAGCCTTCTTAATGCTTACCGCGTACTTCGAACTACCAATCCATCTCCTTATATGGTATTCATGCAAACAGATGAAACGCAGTTAATCAGTACCTCACCAGAAACCTTAGTAAGGCTGCAGGACAAGAAACTTTCCACCTTCCCAATAGCAGGTTCAAGACCTCGTGGTAAGAATAAAGAGGAAGATGATGCTTTAGAGCAGGAATTGTTAAAAGATGAGAAAGAACTATCTGAGCATAATATGTTAGTTGATTTAGCAAGAAATGATCTTGGTAAAATATCGAGCTATTCTAGTGTTCATCTTACAGAATATAAGATGGTACGCCGCTATTCAAAAATTATGCATATTACATCTGAAGTGGAAGGCAGCATACGTAACGGACAGGATGCCTGGGATGCAATTGAGGCAATACTACCCGCCGGAACTTTATCCGGAGCACCTAAGATTCGAGCTTGCGAAATTATTGATGAGCTTGAGAATAAACCTAGAGGAATCTATGGCGGCGCGATTGGATATATCGATTTCACTGGTAATATGGATACCTGCATAGCAATTCGAATGGCAGTAAAAAAAGATGGTAAAGTATATGTTCAGGCCGGTGGCGGTATTGTAGCAGATAGCATTCCCGAGAAAGAGTATGAAGAATCTGAGAATAAAGCTAAAGCAGTAATGGAGGCCATAATTACAGCAAGTGAGGTGGATGATATATGATATTATTAATCGATAATTACGATAGTTTTTCTTATAATTTAGTGCAGCTTGCAGGTAGTATCTGCGACGACATCAAAGTAATCCGCAATGATGAAATGACGGTTGAAGAGATTAAACAGTTAAATCCTTCTCACATTATTATCTCTCCCGGTCCGGGTTATCCTATTAATGCCGGAGTATGTGAACAAGTGATTGATCAGATGAAGGAACTTGTTCCAATTCTTGGAGTATGCCTTGGACATCAGGCAATCTGCGAAGTATTTGGGGCAAAGATTGTTCTGGCTAAACAATTAATACATGGAAAACAGAGTAACATTCATATTGCTAATGGCAGTAGAGTATTTAAAGGTTTGCCACCAATCATACTAGCCGCCAGATACCATTCTTTAATTGCTAAAAGGGACTCGCTGCCTGATGAACTTCTGGTTATTGCAGAAGATGACTCTGGCGAAATAATGGCTGTGAAACACAGAGAATATGAAACCTATGGAGTGCAATTCCACCCCGAATCCATATTAACTCCACAGGGTGCAATCATAATGAAGAATTTCTTACAGATAGGAGGTGCGGAACTATGATTCAAGAAGCAATTTATAATTTATTAAAGAAAGAAAACTTATCTCTTGAAATGACCAAATCTGTTATGGATGAGATCATGAGTGGTCAAGCTACAAATGCGCAGATTGCATCCTTTATAACTGCAATGAGAATGAAAGGTGAAAGTATTGATGAAATTACCGCTTGTGCAATGATCATGAGAAAACATGGTACGAAATTGAAGCATGAAGGAGATGTACTTGAGATAGTTGGAACCGGCGGAGATGAAGCAAATACCTTTAACATCTCTACTGTTTCATCCCTAGTAATATCTGCTGCAGGTATTCCTGTTGCAAAACATGGTAATCGAAGTGTATCTAGTAAATGCGGAAGTGCAGATGTCTTAGAAGCACTTGGTGTTAAGATAGATATTCCCGTCGAAAAGAGTGAAAAGATTTTAAAAGAAATTGGAATCTGTTTTATGTTTGCCAATCTCTATCATTCTTCTATGAAATATGCAGCCCCTGTAAGAAAGGAGCTCGGTGTCCGCACCATATTTAATATACTAGGACCGCTTTCAAGTCCTGCAGGCGCAAACCTTCAATTATTAGGTGTGTACGATGAGAACCTAGTAGAACCCTTAGCAAGAGTTTTAGCTAATCTTGGTGTTAAGAGGGCTATGGTAGTACATGGACATGATGGTTTAGATGAAGTATCTTTAAGCACTTCCTCCACCGTGTGTGAAGTAAATAATGGTAATCTGAATAGCTTTTTCCTAGACCCACATCAATTTGGTTTTGAATATTGCAAACCAGAGGATCTGGTTGGCGGTGATCCTACCCAAAATGCGGAGATTGCAAGAAGCATTTTATCTGGTGAAAAAGGACCCAAACGAGATATTGTACTTCTGAATTCAGCAGTATGTCTCTATATGTCTTACAATAATATAACTCTTAGAGAATGTGTTAAGATGGCCGCAGATATCATCGATAGCGGAAAAGCAATGGAACAACTTAATAAATTTATTAAATTATCGAATGAATAAACTTTACGTGCCAATATACACAGAATGGAGACTAATATGATTCTTGATACCCTTGCCAAATCAAGCAAACTACGTGTAG
The DNA here is from genome assembly GCA_963517115.1 of uncultured Lachnospiraceae bacterium. Lineage (GTDB taxonomy): Bacteria > Bacillota > Clostridia > Lachnospirales > Lachnospiraceae > Anaerocolumna. The sequence goes on from CAUQEW010000012.1 coordinate 29,006, forward strand.
AAGAAGCAAAAAAGAAAGTTTCTCTAAAAGATCTAAAATCACAGATCTTCGATGGAGATAAAACCAGAAGCTTCCATAATAGAGAAGCATTTGCCTTTGAGAAATCTTTGAAGGAGCCTGGAATCTCCTTTATCTGCGAAGTCAAAAAAGCTTCTCCATCAAAAGGATTGATAGCAATAGATTTTCCTTATTTAACAATAGCCAAAGAATATGAAGATGCGGGGGCTCGTGCAATCTCAGTATTAACCGAACCGGAATATTTTATGGGAAGCAATATTTATCTAACTGAGATTAGTAAAGAAGTAAAGATTCCAGTACTTCGCAAAGATTTCACAGTAGATGAGTACCAGATTTATGAAGCAAAGCTGATTGGCGCTGATGCTGTACTATTAATCTGCACCTTGCTCGATATGAATACAATAAAACGTTTCCTTAAGATCTGTGATGAGCTTGGACTTTCTGCTCTTGTGGAAGCCCATACGAAGGAAGAAGTTAATATTGCAATCATGGCCGGTGCAAGAGTAATTGGAGTAAATAACAGAAACCTTCAGACCTTTACAGTTGATCTACATAACTGTACAACTCTGCGAAAACTCGTTCCAGCAGAAATTCTATTTGTAGCAGAGAGTGGGATTCGAACTTCAGAAGATGTTTCAGAATTAAAAGAAGCCGGTGTAGATGCCGTGTTAATAGGTGAAACCCTTATGCGAAGTGAGAGTAAAAAAGAGATGCTGTCTTACTTAAGAGGTGACCAGAATGAGTAAAATCAAAATCTGCGGATTGTCAAGACCCTTAGATATTGCTACAGTGAATTATATTCTTCCCGATTATATTGGATTTGTATTTGCAAAGAGCAGTAGACAGGTAAGTTTAGATCTTGCAAAAGCATTAAAAGATAACCTGGATACTTCCATAGAAGCTGTTGGAGTATTCGTGAATGAAGAAATAGAGCATATTGTAACATTATGTGATACTCATGTCATAGATATCATTCAGCTTCATGGTGATGAGGATGAAGATTATATAAAGAAACTACAAGCTTATGTTCCTAATAAGATTATCAAAGCAATACGCGTGAAGGATTCAGAGGATATAAAAAGAGCCAATCGTGTTACTTGTGATTATTTATTGTTTGATACGTATCAGAACAATAAATTCGGGGGAAGCGGAAAGGTTTTTGACTGGTCCCTTCTGTCTAATATAAATAAACCCTACTTTTTGGCAGGCGGACTCGATTCCTCCAATATATTGCAAGCACAGGAACAATGTAAACCCTATTGCATTGATGTAAGCAGCGGTGTAGAAACTGATGGTTACAAAGATTCAAGTAAGATAATTGATATCGTAACGAAGATAAGGAGTGTGAAATAGATGTTAAATGGAAGATTTGGAGAACATGGTGGTCAATATATTCCCGAAACCTTAATGAATGCAGTTATTGAATTAGAAGCTGCATATAATCATTATAAAAATGATGAGACCTTTTGTAAAGAATTAGACGACCTACTAAAGAATTATGCCGGAAGACCTTCTTTATTGTATTATGCAGATAAGATGACAAAGGATCTTGGTGGTGCGAAAATATATCTCAAAAGAGAAGATTTAAATCATACCGGTTCCCATAAGATAAATAATGTATTAGGCCAGGTGCTTCTTGCCAAGAAGATGGGAAAGACAAGAGTTATCGCAGAAACTGGTGCTGGTCAACATGGTGTTGCAACTGCAACAGTTGCAGCGTTAATGGGTCTAGAGTGCGAAATCTATATGGGCAAAGAAGATACCGAACGCCAGGCGTTAAATGTGTTCCGTATGGAATTGCTTGGTGCAAAGGTTCATCCTGTTACAAGTGGAACTCAGACTTTAAAAGATGCAGTGAATGAAACACTTAGAGAATGGACTTCTCGTGTAGAAGATACCCACTATGTACTTGGTTCCGTAATGGGACCTCATCCTTTTCCAACCATAGTACGTGATTATCAAAGTATTATAGGTAAAGAAGTAAAGCAACAGCTTTTAGAGGTTGAAGGAAGACTCCCCGATGTTGTGCTTGCCTGTGTTGGTGGTGGCAGTAATGCCATGGGATTATTCTACGATTTTATTGAGGATAAGAATGTTCAATTAATTGGTTGTGAAGCAGCCGGCCATGGTGTAAATACAGAGATGAATGCAGCTACCATTGCTAATGGAAGCAAAGGGATATTTCATGGTATGAAATCATATTTCTGTCAAGATGAATATGGACAGATTGCACCTGTTTATTCAATCTCAGCAGGTCTTGACTACCCTGGCATTGGTCCGGAGCACGCCAATCTACATGATACAAGAAGAGCAACCTACGTACCAATCACAGATGATGAAGCAGTAGAAGCTTTTGAATATCTTTCTAAAACAGAAGGCATTATTCCCGCAATTGAAAGTGCTCATGCAGTTGCATATGCCAAAAAACTTGCCCCTACTATGGATAAAGATATGATTATTGTTATCAATCTATCCGGAAGAGGCGATAAAGATGTTGCAGCCATAGCACGTTACAGGGGGGTACAAATCTATGAGTAGAGTAAAAGAAGCATTCACACACGGGAAAGCATTTATAGCATTTATCACTGCAGGAGATCCCTCCCTTTCTGTCACGGAAGAACTCATCCTTAGGATGGATGAAGCAGGTGCAGATTTAATTGAAATAGGAATTCCTTTCTCTGACCCAGTAGCAGAAGGAATCGTAATTCAGGAAGCGGACGAACGTGCACTCGCCGCTGGAACAACCACAGATAAAATCTTTCAGATGGTAGAACGAGTTCGAGAAAAAACGCAAATTCCATTGGCATTTATGACCTATGTGAATCCAATCTATACCTATGGTACTGATAAGTTCTTAAATAATTGTAAAAACCATGGAATTGATGCAATTATAGTACCAGACCTTCCTTTTGAGGAAAAGGGTGAGTTAAAGCCTTTCTGTGATAAATATGGTGTAGACTTAATTTCACTGATAGCTCCAACTTCCCATGACAGAATTAGAATGATTGCAAAGGAAGCACAAGGTTTTGTTTATTGCGTCTCTTCTATGGGTGTTACTGGTGTTAGAAGAGAAATTACCACCGACCTTAGTGAGATGGTTAAATTGGTTAAAGAAGAACAGAACATCCCTTGTGCCATAGGATTTGGTATCTCAACTCCGGAACAAGCTAAAGCAATGGCCCAGTATGCAGATGGTGTCATAGTTGGTAGCGCCATTGTTAAGATAGTTGCTGAGTATGGTAAGAATTGTATCGAACCGGTGAGTGAGTATGTGAGAAACATGAAAGCTGCCGTATTAGATTCAAGTCTTTCTTAAAATCAGCCGTTCCTTAGACTCCTTTGCAATGGTAATAATAATAACTAATCCTAATGGACCTAACAAAAAACCAGATAAACCAAACAGCCTAACACCTATATACATGGACATTAAAGTAAAGATAGGTTTTATTCCAATACGATTGCCAAGCAATTTTGGTTCTAGACATTGTCTAATTAATTGACACCCTAAATACAGAGTCATGAGTATTGCAGCAGAGAACACATCTTGATTCAGTAATGAAATTAAACTCCAGGGTATCAATATAAGACCACTCCCCAGCACAGGAAAAGCATCAAATAAACCAATTCCTATTCCAATTAGCAATGCATATTTATTTTTTATCAATAGCAAAGCCGTTGTACACAGAATTGCAACTAAAACCATCATAATTGCCTGTGCCCTAAGATATGCGATCCCCGTTTCTGACAGTTTGCTTGTCACTAAATGAATATCTTGATAATAAATCATGCCTTGGAACTTTTTTTCATTTTCATCTTCATCTTTAATTATTAACAAAATGGATACTATAGTAATAAGAATTACACCAATAACTCCTACAATACTAACTGCTATCGTAACGCTTTGAGATGTAATCGCTGGCATAATTTTAGTTTTAACAGTATATAGCATACTTTCTATATTACTGTCCATCAATCCTCTCGATGATCCTAGTTGGCTTCCAAAAAATTTATCACATCCATTACAAAAGGAATCCATATATCCCGAGAGAATGGATAGATAGATTGGCATGTTTTGTAATAATATGACAACCTGTTTCATGATGATATTTCCCAAATAGCATATAAGCCATACCACTATTGTTCCTAATAATCCCAAAGATAAAATACCTCCTAAAAGCTTTGGCATTCTCAATTTCCGATAAAGGATTCTTACAATAGGCGAAAGTAACCAAGCAATAAAATATGCCAATATGAAAGGTGTAAAGAGAGGAAGAATATATTGAAATCCAAAATATACTCCTATAATAGCGGTGACAATAACTAATAATAATTTTGTTCTATTATTGATGTTAATCATAGAATCCTCCCTTTTATCTTATTCTATTTCGTTTTAGTATCAATTATTTTTGACACTAAACTAGTTAAATTTTAAAAACAGAGAGAATTACAAGTAAGTAATTTCTCTCTGTTTGTATTATTTGTAGAATAATAAATTGTATGTTAGGTGATTACTTCATAGATTACCAAAATAATAATTTTACCAATTTTTGTAATTTATATAATTCTATCTATTATTAGAAATTTTTATATTGAATTAATGGTTCGGGTGTCATAAGCCCTTCATAACTGACATTATGAATAGCGGTGCATATATATTCTTTTTGTCGTCGAACTAGTTCGACTGAGATCGGCTGACAAGGCTGTTTATGTCCGACTAGAGACTCAGTGAAAAACAGAGCTACTGCGATGTTTTTCATATCTTTGAGGCTCTATAAAGGACATGCCGCAGTGAAGACACGGAAGCTAAAGCATCCGCGGTAGACAAAATGAATATATATGCAACGTTATTCATTACATAGCCTAAATTAGGCCTATGACACCCGAACCATTATTTTAGATTAATTATTATAAAAGGAATTTCTGCTATGATAGCTGCTATTACTTCATCTTTTCCTTCAATAACAGTATAATCTTCTCCCTGTTTTGTGCATAATATTTCTTTTTCGATATAATTCTTTCCCTTGAATTGTTCAATCAAGGATTTTAAACGTAATTCATCAGCCTCAATAACCTTATCTGTATATATTCTTGTTGGAGACATTAGAATTCTTTTGATTTCTTGTTTCTCGGTAGCATCCTTTTTATCTTTTATAGCTGCTTCATAATTCTTTGCTTCACTCATAATAATTGAGGCAATCTTCTCAGGTGTACAGCATGTACTATCGATGACTAAATTATAGTTAGAAAAATTAAAATATTCTAGATTATAGATATCTTTATACCGCTTATCTTCTGTTGCTGCACGAGCTGCCAAAAGTTCTTTTGCCTCATCAAAAGAAGAATATTTTTCTTCCTCTCCTCTATTGTCCATCATAACTCTTTCTGCAGCCACATCTAAACTTACCGACAAAAATACTTTAAAAGATTTTTCAACAAAATGCCATGCCAAACGAGAATCAAAAATAATATCTTTATCCCTGTTCTCCCTTGATATTCTTGCGGTTGCATCATCTATCATTGTGTCATATTTATGGTCACTACACATTAATCGATTCATTTCCAAAGTAGTAATATTCATCTCTCTGGCAATCTCTCTTTGGACCTTGCCTGTGGAATAGATTTCAAAGCTATATTGATCCTGAAGTATTTTACAAATCGTCGATTTGCCACTTCCTAAATTCCCTGTTATTGTAATATGCATAAAAGTCCTCCTTAGGTTACGTAACTGCCTAATATTATACCACTACCTCTTTGTGACGTAAAGCCTTTTAACTCTGCAGAAAAGAGATGCCGCAGAATATGTACTGCAACATCCCTTTTCAAGGAATTTACATTATTTTTGGTTTATTTGGCTGAACAACATCGGCATAAATATTCCGCCTTGTACACTTCTCGCAATAAAATGGCAGTATTCACCTTTAACTGTATCATACCAGTCTGAAAATGGAACTCTGCTTTTCGTATTTTGGAGATAGTTTGCTATCGGAGCAATTAAGGCTCTTTGTTTCTCCTTATCCTCTGTTAAGACTGCACACCATAAGATCCAGTCGCTCTTGGTATAGTCTTTTCTACTGTCTAGAGGAACACCATACTCATTGGTCTTTTTAATGTAATAATTTATTTCATTTTCATAAATCTTTTCGGAGAAAAGACCGCAGCCAAAGAATTTATCCCAAATCAAATTATATTTTAAGCTCCAGGTTTCCGGTTGTCCGAATGCAAGAGTGGTATGATCTTCTGTATCAGCAAGTTTCTCCCATTCCTTTGCCATCTCTACTGCTATGTTATGGTACTTATTACTATTTTCTATATTCCCAAGTTGTTTCGACAATAAGGAAAATGCCTCTATTCCCATAATAGCCTTTGCTGATAAGTTTACATTATGCGATAAATGTCCGGCGAAATCGTCGGTACATAATTGTTCACCAGGATCAGCTCCATATTGAAGCAGATACTTCGTCCACTGCTCTAAAATACCATAAAAGGGCTTTGCAAATTCTGCATTTCCATCCATATGGCATACTGCAGCCGTTAAAATAATCATATTGCCACATTCCTCAACCGGCATTTGATATTCTAAATCATAAACATGACTTCCCTTAGGGTACGAATAGTAAAATGGATATACTAATTCTTTTCGAATGCTTAAATCAAGATCCGAATATTTATCTTTTAAGCCATATACCTGACCCGAAGCATATGGGTATCTTCCCACATCATGAGGTGCAAAATCGTATTCCCATACATCACATGCAGCAAATTTAAATATAGGGCGAAGCATACCTTTGACATAATCCTGATTAAACATCATAAATAGTGGAACAGATGGATAGCTGACATCTACAGTTCCGATACATCCGTTGGAATCATTTTCCTTTGATAAGAATATGATATTTCCATCGTTATCGGTGATTAATTTATGTGCAGCAATTGCTTGGCGATAGCTAAGGTTACATAGTAATGCATAATCATCGTCTACCAGATTTTTTGCTTTCAGTTCTAAATCTTGATCAAACTTTATACATTTCTCTTCAAGTTCCACTTTGTCCTGAATGCTAGCTTCTATAGCATGCAATATGTCTGGATAAACCTCCGTCCAATATGCTTTTTTCCATTCTCCAAAATAATTAATAGATAATAAATCGTCATAGGCAAGTACTAAATCAGCATCGAGTTTATCATCACTTAACATGATATCTGCAAGGAGGTGTTGTTTCTTAGAATCAAAATGAATCGATGTTCCTTTCTCATTAGCTGCCAGATAACAATTTCCCCAATCAATTGTCACATTATCTCCACTATGATTAAGCGGTGCTTGTTTTGCTTTACCAAAAACTGCATATTGGAAACTGCCAAAATCATATTGCCCTCCAATACATAAGGATGTCGGAGAACTCGTAACTACATCAGCAGTTACTATCATCTTTATTTGAATATCAGATATCTTTGATTTTGGTGAAACATTGAAATCAATGTATGTACAAGGCCTTGATACAAGCATTGGATCATCAAGTAATAAAGGGGAACGAAAACTAACAGTAAGGATTGCCATATCATTTTCAAATGTATACTTCGTCGCTGTCGCAGTAACCTCTATCTCCTTTTGTTCAATAATATCATTAAATTCCCTATCCCCCATAAAGCAGTAAGTTCTTTGGTCTATGGTAATATATCCTTTTATCCTCTGTTTTTTACCACACCAATGGGTGGTGTCTCCGTCATTCAAATGGTCGTAAGAAGACCAAATGCTAAAATAAGGATCATGTAACACTAAAGGAATGCTTGCAATACGATTAATTATCATAATAAAACTCCTTCCGGTTCTTTTTATGTTTTCTAACAGTTATTAAATCCCTTTTATTAACTTATACCTTAATTGGAAAAAATAACAAGTAATTAAATATTAAGCTATTCAATACGATGTGTCAATCGATTCTGAATTTTATTCATCTTGTATGCGAGTTTCATCACTAACATTGATCTAATATTTGTGCACTCTATTTACCTGCAATATCTTTCCTCTTAATGTGATTTAACATATCGCTAAGTGGACCTGTTTTTCGCACCCCCATATCTTCAGAAACGTATGGCTGGAACCAGTAACCTTTCGGGTGCACTTTCGTTCGATAGCGATTGTGTGGGACGGGAATCGTATCACAGGCTCTAAGAATTGCTGCTGTCAATTCCGTCATCATATCCGTTTTCACCTTGTCATAGTCACTATTTTCCCATAGATTTATTAGCTCTCTCGGGTCTTCTTTTACATTATAAAGATATCCCGTTCCCATCATATCTAATTGAATCCGGTAATCTCCTTTTCTTAACATTCTAACCTGACCACACTGTGTCCAGGTATTTAAACAGTCAAAGGTTACCATATTCACACTAGCCCCTTCTGCCATTAATGTAAGCTCGTCTTTGTCATCCCAGTACATGCCGGAAAATCCACTTTCCGAATAAGCGCAATCAAATTCTTTATCCGGAATATCTTCCCCTGTAAGAAGAGGACGAATACTCTTTCCCTGACATCCATAGGGAGCTTCCACACCGATAAAATCACATAAAGTAGGTAATATATCCACCAGGTTTACAAAAGAATCTTTCTGTTTTCCTTGTGGTTTGATACCCGGGCCTCGCCATACAAAAGGAATATGAGTTAAAATATCAGGTAGATCAGGTCCTTTTCGAATCAGACCATACTCTCCTACAAAATCACCATGATCGGATACATAAATTACAATTGTGTCTTTTTCAATATCACGCTCACTAAGTCCTTCAATCAGACGTTTTAACTGATCATCAATCAACCTGAGCATACCATGATAATTGGAACGGGCACGTAAAATACGTTCGTCTATATTTTCTCCCATTACATTTTCCCATATCTCTCTTAGCCAATTAAAACGAGCTCCCTTATCTTTCAGATGATCTACCGTTCCTACGGTAGGCGGCAGACTTTCCGGCGGAAACATATTAAAATAAGGTTCTGGAACCTGATAAGGATTATGGGGCTCTGCAAAAGATACCCATGCAAAAAAAGGTGCTTCCCCATCGACCTGATCAATAAATTTAAAAGCGGAAGATACATTACGATATGGGTGCTGTACTTCGATACCACCAGGAGAGGGAACATTTGTTTCCATATGTTTGGTACTCAAAAGGAAATCCGCAAATTCTATCTCTTTTGTCGTTGTATTAACTTCTCCTTCATTTCCTAGATGCCCTGTTTGTTCATGAAAATCAAAATCTTCGGCTATATGATGAGAGTGATTTTTACCACATAATGCTGTTTGATATCCATTTTCTTTTAATATATCCAACAGATCTTTCGTATATAAAGCATCTATTGCATTGTGATTGGTTCTCACTTTATGACATTCTGCGAAACGTCCAGTAAACATGCTGACTCTAGCAGGCATACAGGTAGGATTCGGTGTATATGCCTTATCAAAATCTACTCCTTCACAACTCCAACTATCTAAAAAAGGCATAGTATCTAAATCATAGCCACAGCTTTTTCTTAAATCAGCACGTTGCTGATCTGACATTACGACAATAATATTTGGCTTTTCGTTATTAAATTTCATAATTTATTATCATTTCTGTTTCCTAAATACAGAAATACTCCTCTCTTTTTTAATAAATTCTAGCCGTTTATGAAACACCAATTAACCCTTAATAGAGCCAACCATAACACCTTTTACAAAATATTTTTGTACAAAAGGATACACCATAAGTATTGGAGCGCTGGAAATAACAATAACTGAATATTTGATACCTTCCGCCATTTTAATTTTCTCTCCCATACCTACATCGTTCGTTCCCATTTGCTCCGTCTGCCCTAATAACAAAATATTTCTTAAGATAATCTGCAATGGATAAAGTTTTTCATCATTAATATAGATTAATGCATTAAAGTAAGCATTCCACTTATCTACAGCATAGTAAAGCACTAATACTGCAATTATTGCTTTCGATAGAGGAAGGACAATACTAACAAGCATACGCATATTACCACATCCGTCTAGTTTGGCTGATTCATATATCTCATCCGGAATATTTGTTTCAAAGAATGTTTTCGCTACAATTAAATTAAAGGTAGAAATAGCTGAAGGGATTAAAAGCGCCCAGATATTATTATACATTCCAAGATCTCGAACCAGTAAATAGGTTGGAATTAATCCACCATTAAAATACATCGTAAATAGTATTATCATCATAAAGATTCGTCGACCGTACATCTCTTTTCTTGACAGAGGGTAGGCGGCTAATATTGTGAAAACAACACTTATCGTAGTACCAGCCACTGTATAAAAAACAGTATTGCGATAACCCAACCAGATATCTTTATTTTCAAAAACCAACTTATAAGGTTCTAAGGTTAATCCTTTCGGAAATAATAAAACTTTTCCTTTCAACACCAGATCTGGATCGGAAAAGGAGGCTGACACAACAAAAATCAAAGGAACAAGAACTATGATAACTATAAGCAAACCGATTAGATTGAGACATACATCAAATATAAATTCGCTTTTTGACGATTTGATAACACGTTTTTTAATAACACTTGATTTCATACGATACCTCCTTTACCACAGACTAGTTTTAGCTGTTTTCTTACTAATAAAATTCGCACCGATTAATAAGAAAAAGTTAATGAGTGAATTAAAGATGCCAACAGCAGCACTATAACTAAATTGTCCTTTTTGTATACCATTTTTATATATAAAAGTAGATATAATCTCACTGGCAGATGTATTGACTGGATTCTGCATTAACAAGACTTTTTCAAATCCTACAGACATCAGATTACCAATACGCATGATCAGCATAATAAGAATGGTGGTCTTGATACAGGGAAGAGAAATATGTACAATCTTCTGAAAACGGGAAGCCCCATCAATGGATGCTGCTTCATATAAACTAGGATCAATTGAACTTAGGGCTGCTATATATATGATGGAGTTAAAACCCATGAACTGCCATACATTCGTAAACACGTATAAAGGTTGGAAATATCCCGGCTTAGCAACAAAATCCATTGCTTGAAATCCAAATAATTCACGAACCGAATTAAATAGTCCATAATTCGGATCAGAAAATAAATTAATCATACTTACAATAACAACCACGGATAAAAAGTTTGGTATGTAGGTAATATTTTGAATCACTTTTTGAAAACGATGATTTTTAATTTCATTAATTAACAAGGCTAAAAAGATAGGCATCGGAAAACCGATGATTAAAGTAAATAAACTTAATGAGACAGTATTCCAAAGCACATCTTTAAAGTAATAGGATTCAAAAAATTGTCTAAAATAAGTTAAACCTACCCATTCACTTCCTGTAATTCCCAGGGTTGGATTAAATCTGCGGAAAGCAATCTGAACACCATAGATAGATCCATACTGAAATATGATATACCATGCCAAAGGGATAGCGAACATAATATATAGACCGGCATTCTTTTGAAGTACTTTTAAAATGCCTGTAGGTTTCTTTTTGGTATGCATAGCGAAGATCCTCCTTATATTGTGAAACCGTCAGTGAATAGTGGCAACTGACGGTTTCTTCTGTTTTTTGTTTTAGTATTTTATTTCAGAGCATCTAACGCATTTTGATAAGTTGTTTCCAACTCTCTGATACCAATCTTTTCTAATGTAGAAGTATATTCCTCCCACATATCAAATCCCCATTCACCCAGAATAAATTTAGTTACAGCTTCATCACGATATGTAAAAAGATCTTGCTCAATTGCATTCACACGATCCATATCTTCTGTGCTTACAGAAGGTTTTGCATACACTTGATCAGGTAAGAATTCAGCAAGGTTCGCTGCTACTTGTTTTGTCAAATCACTGGCAACAGTTGCGTCTGTTATATCTGTTGTCAAAACCGGTATGCCTTTTCCAGGAATCAGATTGATTTTACCCAACGCAGTCATAAATCCTTCTTCTGCATTCAATATTTCATCATTAAACCGTGGCTGACCTTTATCATCGATGTAGTAGGTTTCTCCTTCATTACCATAACTAAAGAATATAGAACCTTCTTCCGAGAAGAAATAGTCTACCCATCTAATAGCCACCTCAGGATTTTCACAAGTATTGCTAATTGCAAACGTACCTTTATCAACACCGGTATTGGCATCAGACCACAGCTGGTCACCATAAGGTCCTATTAAAGGATCATATCCGATAAACTGATCTTCTACATTAAAGAATACATCCGAATATGGCATATACATTGCACCATATATAGCATTAGACAAATTACTTCTCCATAACGGACGATCATTGCTATAGTAATCCTGCCATAATAATTTTTCTGAATATAATTCATTCATATACATAAGGTATTCTTTAAACGCATCATCGGCAACCCAGTTATGTAACTTCCCATTCTCGTCAATGTTATAGGTATCTCTCATCTGAAACTGCAGACCAAAGGAACCTCCCAATTGATAGATGGAACTTGGTTCACGTACACCAAGAGGAATTTCATCCTGTTCTCCATTACCATTTGGATCCTCATCGCGGAAAGCTATTAATACCTCTTTAAATTCGTCAAAGGTAGTCGGAACTTCCTTACCTACAGCTGCTAACCAGTCTTTATTAATCCACTGTTTAAAGTCCATTCGTCCGGTGGCACTCAAATCAATACCGGGAACGGTATACATATGGCCATCCGGAGCTGTAACAGCCTGTTTCATAAGAGGATATTCCTCATAAAGCTTACTTAAATTTGGAGCATATTTTGCAATCAAATCATCCAGTGGAATCAACTGTTGACTAGCAACGCCGTAAGATGCAATCTCAGTAGGAGTAAAGTTACATCTTAAGAAAATATCAGGAAGCTCATTGGAAGCAAACAAAAGCTGCTTTCTTTCAATAAACCCGTCAGCCGGCACTTCCTGATATTCCATGGTAACATTGGTCTTTTCTGCATAATCTTTTAATACAAGAACATCTTTCCATTCTGCCTGATTTTGATCTCTTGCTCCAAATACAGTGAATGTTACCGACTCATTTACGATAGGAAATCCGCTTTCATTCAAATTAGATGCTTTATCTGCTACAGTCTCATTCTCCCCAGTAACAGTATCCGCGCTCGTATTAGTATCCGCCTCACCTGTATTGCTACTTTCCATGGAAGAATTACCACAAGCAGCCAGAGAGCTAAGACAAAAGACAAGAACTAGGAATATAGCCAATATCTTTCTTCTTTTCATTTCAATATACCTCCTGTTTTTTTGATACATTAAGTATATAATATAAATTCAACATTGAATTTCAATATTTCTCATCTATTTTTACTTCTTAGTCAACATTTTTTACTTTTTTACTGGTAAGAGTGTATAAGTTGGTACTTCGATTCGTCTTCACTCTATCAAATACTCCTTTGGAGTTTTCCCTGTATACTTCTTAAAGGTTTGCAAGAAATAGCTGTAATTTCTAAATCCACACCGAAAGGCAATTTCTTTTAAGGATAAATCTGTCTGTAAAAGCCCTTTTACAGCATCTACACGAATCTGATTCAAATAATCAACAACGGTTATCTCCACTTCCTTATGAAAAACACGGCTTAAATAAGAGCTGTTAATTCCTATTATCTTCGCCGTATCACTTAGTCCGATTGGCTTGCTATAATATTTTTGCAAATAATCCATAGCCATCTTAACAACCTCCGAATATTCCTTCTGGAATTTTTCTTTATTCATAATCTCTCGAAAAACCTGAGTATAAAGACCCGATATAATATTGGCCAGTTCCTCCGGGTTTTTCGCTTTCGTATATTCAAACAGCCTCGTACCTTCTGGTAAAAAATCCAAGGAAAGTTGGTATTCTGCAGATACTTTATCAATGATATCCAGAAGCTCTTTCGTAATCATCATCTGCAGCCCATAATTCGAATCAGAAATTTTTTCAAAAATATCTTGTATTAGTAGGGTAGCAGCATCGCTATTTCTGGTTTCAGTGACTGCTAATAATCTTTTTTGTTGACTAATCGTTAAGGATAACGCAAGCTCATTTTCCTGCTTCTTGTCATTATTCTCGTTCATCCAATGGATGATATAAGTCCGAATTGCATTATCACCAAAAAGCATTGGGCATTTATGAACTGTGAAAGAGAGATGGTAAACACGTTTTAAGTAATTACGGCTTAACAAATTATTACATTCTACCTTTCTTTGCATATAATCTTCCGAAATAGCTGTATAAAAGCAGGTGATAATTATAAATCGATTTGGTATTCGAAAGAGTGAAAGAACATCTGTTTCTTCATCCGAATTAGCTTCGAAAATTCTAAGAATCCCTTCGATTAAAGCTTCCTTTACATTGTCTGTATAAGAGTCTATTTGTGGAACTTCTACGATAATGGCAACTTTTCTGATGTTGTTCTGTATAAACGGACTGCTTCCGCCATTTTCTAACCAATAATCCGTCTTTTGACGAAGCTGCTTTTTCGCATCCCAGGAAGAAGTATTCTCTATTCGGATACGTATATTGTTTAATACCACCAATAAAAGCTCGGGTGTAAGCCGATGCTTTAATATATAATCATATGCTCCATTTTTTAAGATTTCCCGGACATAATCATAATCATCAAAGCTACTGATAGCAACCATGGCAATGGAAGGATATTGATCCGCAATCATGGAGGAAAGCAGTACCCCATTCCCACCGGGCATGGATACATCTAGCAACACAATTTCAACCGCATGTTGTGCCAGGAAACCCATGGCCTCCTTCAAACTTTTTGCTTCTCCTATTACTTTGAACTCGGACTCCTCCCAAAATGGCATCTGTCGAATATAGTCTCTAAACACTGTTTCATCATCTACCAGCAGAATATTCAAACTCATATCACGTCCTCCCTTTTTATATTAGGAATATGTAATTCTACACAGGTAAACATATCCGGGTAACTATAAATGGTACCCCCATAGTTCTTACCATAAATAATTCCAATCCGGTCTAATACATTACTAATCCCGACCCTGCGGAAGCGATTTCTTTTCTCCTTCTCACTATCCTCTAGTATCTTCTCAATGGTATCTGCATTCATACCTTTTCCATTATCCGTAATTTTACATATGATTTCATCATTATTAGCATATATTTTTACATTAATAATTCCTCCCTGCTCCATGTCAGCGATACCATGTATCAAAGCATTTTCAATGATAGGCTGTAACAGCAGCTTTGGAATTGGATAAGACCATAGATTTTCATCCACATCCCAGATAAGGGAAAAGTCATTGCGGTATTTAAATCGCTCTATCGTCATATAATTTTCTATGTATTGACGTTCTTCCCACAATGTTATGAATTCATCCTGATTTCCGAGTACGCTGCGAAGTAGCTCAGCCAACGCATTGGTTACATTTTCTATATCCGTTTCTTTCCTCATATGAGCCATATACTGTATACTGTTTAATGTATTGTATAAAAAATGCGGTTGAATTTGCGCAGCCAAAACATTCTTTTCAGCCTCACTCCTTAATTTTTCTTTACTTTTCACTTCCTCCATCAGTACTTTAATTTGTCCCATCATGTTGTTAAAGGTATCTGCAAGCTTACCGATTTCATCCTGGGATTTAATCTGAGCCCTGGCATCCATATTTCCTTCTTTGATATCTTCCATACTATCGGTAAGCACTTGTAAGCTTTTACATATTTTGGAAGAAAGGAATAATGAAGCAGTCAAGGCAAGTAATACAGCAAATATTCCAATCCCAACAAATTGTGTTCTGAGATTCATTGCATCTTTTATCAGATAATTATAAGGTACCAAACTAACCGTTGTCAGTGAACTTAATTCCGAGGTATAGCGTATAAAAAACTGTTTTTCATTTCCTAATTGAATAAAACCGGAATTTTTTTCGCCTGCTGCAAGGGCTTGTATAATCTCCATTTCCGCTTTCGGTTTCTCTTGATTAACATTACTTAAAAATAATACCTGCTTAGGATCAAAAATGAATACCTGAACTGACTTTAAAGGTTCCGCATCGTATGCACCAATCAAATATTCATAATTCAATTCAATAACGCTCATGGATTTAATTTGTTTTGTATACTGCATAGGACGGCATAGTAGAACACTGGGTTCATTTTCAGGATTATAAATAATCTGTAATCTGTCCTGCTTCATGGCATCGATAATCCATTGACGCTTTAAATCTTTTTTGAATATTAAATCGGATCCTGTTACATAAATCTGCCGATCCTCCGTCAGAATAGTTATGGACTTAATATAATCCTTATTTGCAGCTAATCCAGAGAGATAACTTTCTACTTTTTGCTTTTTTTTGTACCAGTCATAAGAAGCCTCAGGAGAGGGATCTAGTATCGTAGGATATACTATTTCACGTTCTACCGCTATGGATAAGCTAATCTTCTTGGCATCATTAATCATTTCACCCAAGCTGTTATCTGCATAGGTTAAGTATTGTTCCATATAATTCGTAGCAGTTTTTTTTATGGTGCTCACTTCAGCATAATAAGAAATTAGTAGAGAAATCAGAATCGTACTAAATGCGACGATCAAGCAGATGATAAGAATTTTTCCCTGTATAGAGTGCCAATTTAATTTTCGAAATAATCGTTTTATATTTTTTTTAAGATTTAAAATATGTCTCTCCTCCTGTAATTACTAAGATAGTTTATTGATATTATAACTATAGTTAATCTCGTTAGCTTTTACTCTGTTCCTCTATCATGTTATATTTCGAATTATTGTTTGTCAAGTTTATATATCATTTCTTTCTATTTTAGTGTTTTATAGTGCATTTTTATACAGATGACAAAATATTAAATTTAATTTCTTAACATTATTGATACAAACTGCTTGTTATTACACATCGAGCATAGAGGTTTTTAAAAATCCTTTAAACGCATAAAAATACCCAGTATCTAAAAGGCTAAATTTAACCTTTTAAATACTGGGTATTTAATTTATTAAGTTTCACATTAATGGGTTTGGCCTAATCTAGATACTGATTATATCTGCCGACAAAACGTCTACTTCCGCTTTATTATGTGTCACTATAATCACGGTTTTCCCTTTTGCCTTATGCTTTACATAACGCATAACCTGTTCCTTCAATTGATCATCCAATCCTTTAAATGGTTCATCCATTATAATAATATCACTGTCCGGTAATAAGGCTCTTAAAATTGCTACTCTTCGTTTCATGCCACCACTTAATTCTGCTACTGGCTTATGTTCATATTCCGTTAATCCAACTTCTTTGAATTCTTGCTTTACTTGATAATCCGTTATCTTTTTATCGCAAACAATTTGTACATTTCGAATAGCATCTATATTCTCACACAGGCGATTTTCTTGAAATACGGCCGTAATCTTTTTACCAGTTAATCCTTCTACCTTTCCGGCATCAACCTTAACCAATCCCATTAAGATATGAAGCAATGTAGTCTTACCTGACCCTGAAGGTCCCATAATGCATGTAATTTGCTGTTCTTTTAAAGTAATATTAAAATTGCTAAATACGATTGTGTCATCATACCGCTTCGATATGTTTTTCAATTGAATAGACATACATCCTGCTCCCTTCAATGATCAAGTTAATACTTGTGTATCATTATTTGATTCTTATATCTTCTGTTAATAAGTTCTTCATCCTCTTTAGTGACCACATTACCATCATTTCAAATACCACGCTAATGCAAATAATTACAATTGTCCACGCAAACAACTCTTTTGTCATAAGATAAAGCTTTGCTTCATACAGATTTTCTCCAATTGAGTTTTTCGGTAGTCCAATTACTTCTGCTGCAATACCGGACTTCCAGCAAAATCCAAGTCCTACTGAGCAAGCAGACACAAAATAAGGCAATACAGCAGGTATGTAAATGTAACGTATTTTTTTTGACCAACTCATTTGGAATACCTTTGCCATCTCAAGCAGTTTTGGATCTGTATGATTCAATCCCTGCAATACATTCGTATAGATCATTGGTATTACCATTAAAAAAGATATTAGTATGGATAAATTTGCCGATTTAACCCATAACAAGGCCAAGATAATAAAAGATGCCACTGGTGTAGCTTTTACAATATTCATGAGTGGAGAAATCATTTCTTTAAATACCTGATTGCCATAAGAAAATATTGCAAATAATGTACCAAAAAATATTCCAAGGCAAATTCCACATACGATTTTAATAAAAGAATTGAATATGGATATCCAGAACATGCTCTTACCCGCTAAAGTTATAAGTGTTGCTATTACGGCAAAGGGAGATGCCAAAAGCATCTCCTTGTCAACTATCATACTGGCAATCTGCCACAATGCAATCCAAAAGAAGATTGCTAAAATACGGTATTTATAATTCGTAATCTTTGATTTACCTTGCGCCATAACGATACCTCAATGGTCTTATTTCTTATAATAGAATGCAGCATCTGGCATGGTTCCGCCTACTGAGTCCGGATTTTGAGCAAACAAAGCTTCTAAATAGCCACTAATCTTTGTCTGCATATCATCCCCTTGAATAAAAGTAATATTACTAAATGGAATTGCCTTTTTTGCTACTGCTGCCTTAAAGATATCAAACTTTTCAATCAATGTAGCCGCTTCTTCTATATTCTCATTGACATATTGAGCCGATACCTCATACTCTGCTAAAAAGGCATCTACTGCTTCTTTATTATTTTCTAAAAATGTTTTATTTATAACAACAACGCCTGTTACAACTGTACTTCCGTTATCGCTGACTTTATTCCATTCTTCTGCTACATCTAGTGCAATTCTAACCTTCTCATTGCTCATCATTACTGTAGTTACATATGGTTGTGGAAGCATGGCTATTGCATCCGTTGATTCACTAAGTACTGCTGCCACTTCCGTAGCTTCTGATTTGTATTCAATTGTCACATCCTTCTCTGGATCAATTCCATAAGAAGATAATAAATAATTTAATGTAAATTCAGGAGTAGTTCCCTTCCCTGTTGAATATATTGTTTTACCTTTTAAATCTTCAACACTGTTAATCTCAGTGCCAGTTTCTACTATATATAATACTCCGAGCGTGTTAATACCTGCTACTTCTATACCGCCTTTAGACTTATTATACAGTACTGATGCTAAATTACAAGGTATTGCAGCGATATCAAAATCACCTTTTATAATTCCTGCTGTAATTTCATCTGCTGCTCCTGCAATTGTGAAATTATAATTATTTGCTGCAGTATTATTACTGGAATCCTCCATAATTTTAACCATACCCATGGATGTAGGTCCTTTTAAGGCCGCAACATTAATATCTATCTTCTCTACTGGTTCAACTTCAGTAGATTCTATTGATTCTGATTCTATAGACTCTTGCGTATTATTAACCGTTTCCAGATTATTTTCATCTTGAGTTTCCGCTATGGTCTCTGATTCAGAGCTTGTATCATCACTGGAATTAATAGTAGTCCCTTCACCACTTAATTCAGTGTTCTGATCCTTCTTACCACAACCTGCTAACATCGTCAAGGATAGCATTAATACTAACATAATAGATAACGTTTTCTTCAAATCCAATTTCATATTTATATTTCTCATATCTATTTCTCCTCTTTTCTTTATTTACAATTACTTTGTTACTACTTCTTGTTACTATTTTGGTTTACTACTTTTTTTTACTACTTGTTAAATAATGACTTAGTTATTCATTATTTTCCGGTTTTAGAATAAACCGTTTTTACACTGATTCCCTCAAGCATTCCTAACTTACCGGATAAGGAACTAATTACATTGTTATCTGCATCAATTACTATACTGATAATGCTAACATTTTTTTCTTTATATGGAATACCCATTCTACCAACAATGAATTTCCCATACTCATGAAGGATCTGATTTACATTTTCAATTACATTGGTATTTTCTACTATAATTCCTATCAAAGCTATCCTTGTTTCCACACCTTCACCTCCCTACCCTTTTCTAATCATTCCTGTTAAACGGTACGTTATGTAAAATCAACATCTCTGATTATATAAAAAATCCCCATGTCATAAACACGGGGATATAGATATTCCTATTATACCACCGTCTTACCATTCGGGACGAACCCTCATACTTTAGAACGATTTTTATCAACTATTAACATACCAATTTTGTCTTTCCATCAGGAGTCCCCTTTGAATCGACCTTCTACATTTTACCATTTGCTCTATCCATTGTCAAATATAAATCATTTTACACTTTTGGTACAGGATATTTGATAAGTTCAGTAAGCAATTCATCAATGTTAATTTTTGCTGCAGCTATATATTTATCAGCAGCACCATAATATAGGTTTAGTTGACCGTTATGTATAAATGCCCCCTCTGGAAAAACAACATTACTGACGTCACCAAATAATTCATATTCTTCTGTAGGCTCTAGAAGTGGATAAGGTAAACGCGCGATAATATTGGACGGATTTTTCAAATCAAGGAGAACTGCGCCACATCGATATACTCTCTTATCATCTACCCCATGGTAAAATAACAGCCAACCCTCATCCGTTTTCAGCGGAGGCGCACTTCCGCCAACTTTTTGATTTTCCCAAATATACTCGCTTTTCATGATAATTGAATTATCTATTCTGTCTTCATAACCAATCCATGTATCTTTCGAAAGTAATTCATCAAAGTTATTAAAATAATCCAATTGAATATTTGGTGAAATTCTATGTATATAAGCAATTTTTCCATCTATTCTTTCAGGTAAGATAAAAGCATCTTTGTCATAAGCGAAATGATCTATAACACCAAGTTTTTCATATTGAATAAAATCTTTTGTTTTTGCTACAGCAACTCTTGCCTTTATACCGTCATATGCTGTATAAAATATATAAAAATTATCCTCAAACTCGACTATTCGTGGATCTTCACAACCTTTCACCTCTTCAGGCAGTGTAGGAAAAATTACTTTTTTGTTTGAATCATATAATATTTTATTATTAATATCAAGCATTGCATAACCAATGGAAGATATATAGTTTACACCATCTTTTATATCACTGTTAGTTGCCCTGTATAACATATGAATAATCCCGTCCTTAAAATATATACCGGGATTAAACCGAGCAAAGCATCCTAGTTGATCTCTAAGAGGGTTCATAACAATTCCTGTTTTTTCTAATTTTATCAAATTAATACCCATTGCATATAACATTTAAATAAATGTATCTGCCATATAATAGTTGGAAGTGGGAGGCAGCTGCAACATTATCCTTTATTATGTATTTCTTCCAACCTTACTCTCATCATGAAACTTTATAAACAGTAAAAGAGGGGTAAACTTTTAGTTAATTTGCTACATCATTTAATTAGCTGCATCATAATCTTTCAGCCACTGAACATATTCCGTATTCATTGCTTCAGCTGCTGGTAAATAGGTATTGTTTAAAAATTCTTCTAAAGTTGTAAGATCCGTATCACCAACAATATATTGCACTTCGAGTTCAGATAATTTTGTTATCAAATCCGGATTATCAGCCTCAAAGGTTGTATATAAAGGAGCTTTAATAGATGGAACCCTGATTTCCTTTATAACGGATTTCATGGCATTATAATCGTTATAATATTTATCCAGACGTTCTTTCGTGGTCGCATTTTCAACAATTGCCGCTGAACCGTCTTTTGCATAAGTAATAGTAAAATAGGAGCTTGTTATGCCTTTTAAGGCAGTTTCCTGTTCCGCTGTCATGTCCAGAGATTTGGTGTCATAGTCATAGGAATTATAATTAACACCTTCTTTTCCTAAAGACATAAGCATAAATCCTTCCTTTGACATACCGTAATCAATTAATTCCAGACATTTATCCACATCTGCATCTGCTGATATCATCCATGTACCCCACATAGATGGAGTTAAGTAGCAATTTCTTTCACCGTTGTCATTTGCCGGAGGTGCTATATAGGTAAACCTTTCACAAGCATCCGGTGTAATACCTAGCATGCCTAAAACATCAACCTGATGTCCAACTTTGATACCGGCTGACCCTGCAACCAATTTTTCTTCATCTACAGCGTATGCATTAGTAAAAAATTCAGGATCCAGGACTCCATCCGCATAAAGCTCTCGTATATATGTTAAATAAGGAATATATCCGCTCTTCATCTGTTTGATTTTATATTGTCCGTCAGTATCTTTTACAGTATCAATCAATCCAAAAGCGGCCTTAAGCGGAATAATATCAACAAATGTCCCCATAGCATAAGTTAGTCCGTAAGTATCATTTTTACCATTTTTATCAGGATCATTATACGTAAATTGATGTGAGACCTCTTTCAATTCTTGCAAGTTAGTCGGAGCTTTCAGCCCTAAATTATCAAGCCATTGCTGATTTATAATTAACCCCCAGTAACCATCAATATTACATTTGGGGATCGCATGGATTTTACCCGTTTTCGTAGAACGTATAGCAGGCCAGTAATCTTCCGGTACAGTAGCCATAATATTAGGATAATTTTGAATTTTATCATCCAGTTCAGCTAATAACCCGTCTCCTGCCCACTGTTCATAATTCGTATCTGCACCACCCCAGTTATATATGATATCCGGAATATTACCGGCTGCCATTGAAATCTGAAGTTTTTCATTATAATTATTGATAGGAGGTGCTTCATATTCAATATCAACATTCAGTTTATCTTCCAATTCTTTAATAATTGGATTGTCTTCCACTATTACCTCTGCATTTACCCTATTAAGGATATGAATCTTTACAGGCTTACCTGTTTCTTCATTCTGAATTTCACCATTTTCTTTATCCGTATTGCTGACTTCGGATGTAACTGTAGAATCTTTGGCAGTATCTGACTTCTGACAAGCTGTAGACATTGCTACTGTCATTGCCACGATGCAGGCTGCTGCAGTCAATTTTTTTAACATAATTTTTTTCACAATAAATACCTCCAAATAGTTTGTTTACAGCGCAGTAAAATAGTTACCTCACCGTATCTTTAACGTTTACCCCTTTTTCTTTTACAAGCCAAATTATATTTTCACTTAACCTTAAAGTAAATGACAATGATGATTTACCATGACAATGCCCTTCACTCCTAGCCCCGTTATGCATTATTGTTATTTGTATGCATTTCTCTATATTGGCCGGGAGTGATTCCCTCCATATTCTTAAATACCTTAATAAAATAGTGGGCATAGGTGAATCCGGTCCGGTGTGCAATTTCTTCCACCGTTAACATGGTAGTAGTTAATAAATCCTTGGCCATGGCAATCTTTTTCATATTTACATAGTCATTAAAGCTATATGAGGTTTCTTCTTTAATCATTTTTGCAAGATAATTTCGGTTCAGATTGAATTGGTAGGATATTGAATTTAAATTAAAATCATTTTCCGTTATATTGGCATTGATGTATTCAATAATGGCTTCATTTATGATACTTTCTTTGTTTGGATTTTTCTTTGCCATTTCAGAACATATGGATTGTATAAAATTCAGTAGTACATCATTTATCTGGCTCCTGCTATGGATATTTTTCATATCGGAGGAACCGGAAGTTTTAATAGAAATCGGAAGGGAGGAAATACGGGTCAGTATTTCATTCTGCAGTTGGTAAATGTAATTTTTGATCTGAATATCCGTTAATAAGCCATCATTCTCTAAAATATGTTTTAAAAATTTCTTAGTATAGAAAATACAGCTTTCCGCATTTTTAACCAAAAGATTATTAACTAACTGTTTCTCCAATTCAACGGGATAAATGATAGGATTTTTCTTTTCCTGAAACTGACGGTAATTAATAATGTGATCTGTTATGGACAACTTGTACTGCTGTATTTCATCACATTCCATGTAAGCTATGGACAGGAGCGCAGAATCAATTTTGCCAGAACTGATGGCAATATAAATCTGCTGATAATATTTTTCATTTAATTTTTGGTAAAGCTGTCTTAAATAGGTATTAGTAAGTTGTTCCATTACCGACACGTTATTATAATTGACAATGACGGCAATCCGGTTTCCATAGATGGAAATATGTTTCATTATTAAATTTCCTGTTTGTATGGACAGTTCTTCCATAATGGTAGATACCGTTTTGTATATCTCCAGTTGATTGTCATTTACATCAATTAATAAAAGACTGTATTCATTATATTTAAAGTATTTATCCATAGTCGATGCCATTAAAAGAGACTTATCCCTTCCATAAAAGGAACCGATTAACATATCTTTTACAAGTTTATCGTTATAATCGGTCAGAACTTCTTTAATCGGTCTTGTTGTAAAACACAATACAATATAAGCTATTATGATTGCGACAACAAATAACAGGAGTATTATGACCAATAAAAAATAATTATTGAACATTTTGTTAAAATTAAAGGAAAAGGGCACCTGCACATAAAAATAACTTTTTAATGCCGAGGAAAAGGTAATTGCATCCATAATTCCAACTTTTTTGTTAAGCACAGACCAAAAGCTCCTGCTTGGGAAAGCATCACTTATCTCCTTTTGTTTTTCCGAAATATTCTTATTTAAATCATTATAATTTTTAGAAATTAAAATCGTATTATTTTCATCATATACATAAAGTTTTATCTCTTTATCCCCTGTATTACGCATCATAACATCTTTATATAACATACCAACATCTACATTAACACTTAACAGACATCCGGCATTTGCCCCATCGGATTTTAACGGTACAATAAGGGAGTAAATTAATACATCATTAATAATGATATGAGGAGGAACCTTGGTCAGATATTTGGATGTAACCGCATCTAAAACTTGCTGGTCGAAGAACTTTTCTTTCTTGAAACAATTCCCCCGCTTTGAATCAAAAAAAACCCCCTCCTTTTCCGAATATAAATATACGGAATGTATGTATTGATTTCCCATTACAATTTGATTTAATTCGTCATATAACTTAATGCTGTTTGAAATTTTTAGGTTTCGTTCCTGTACTAAATCCTCAAAATCACTGTCATAAATTGCAAGCTTATTTACTTGCTCCGCAATCTGCTGTATCACCAATTCAAAAGAGGAACTGATCTGCCCGGCCAGATTTTTATTAGTCTGCTCCATCTGCATGATATAAACCTTCTGCATGGTACTGTTAAACAGAATAATTCCCGATATCAATATGACTAATAATAAACCAAGAATTAAAATGATGAAATACTTCCGTATCCTTTTTTCCATAAATATCTCCTCCAATTATGTGAACAAGAAAGTAATCCCGCTTGCGGGGTACTCCGTCTGCAGCGAGCTGCATAAACAGTATAAAAGTAGAGAAATAATTATTCAATAACATTTAAGAACTCTATAACACTTTTGCATAACAGTTATATTACAGTGAATATGTTTTTTATTTTTATAACAGTTCTTTCATGATAGAAGATTATGTTATATACAGGCATTATTATTATTTACTTGGGTTTTTAACTCACCTATAATGATGACAAAATTGTAATTCAGAAAGGATGACTTTATGAGTATGTCAAAAAAATCTGCAGACTCTTTTGAAGTAATGAGTCAAAATTTAATAATCCCGAAAAACCGGAATCTTTGGAGTTATATGAAAAGAAAACGATATTTGTATCTAATGTTAATACCTGCATTACTTTATTTTTTAATATTTAATTATGCACCAATGTATGGAATCTTGATTGCCTTTAAGGATTTCAGTTTTAAAAAGGGTATCTGGGGCAGTGATTGGATAGGATTAGACAATTTCAGATATATGTTTCAACTGGATAATTTCTATTCGGTATTTAGAAATTCAATTCTGTTAAGTTTTTTAAGAATTCTCTTTACCTTTCCCATCCCTATACTTATGGCATTGCTACTAAATGACATAAAAAGTATAAGATACCAGAAAGTAATACAGACTTTATTCTACCTCCCCCATTTTATTTCCTGGGTAGTTATCGGCGGTATTCTGATTAATTTTTTATCACCAATAAACGGAGTAATCAATATTATGATCCAGTCTTTAGGAGGTGAGCCGATTTTCTTCCTGGCTGAAGATAAATACTTTAAGCCTATTGTTATTTTGACGAGTATATGGAAAGATTCCGGGTGGGGCACCATAATTTACCTTGCGGCAATCACCGGAATTTCCAGTGATTTGTATGAAGCCGCCAGGATTGACGGTGCCAATAAGTTAAAATGCCTGAAATATATTACACTTCCCTCCATTAAATCAACCGTAGTACTTATGTTAATATTAAGACTCGGAAGCATTATGAATAACGGTTTTGAACAGATCTTTATTTTACAAAACTCCAAAAACCTGGGAGTATCCGAAGTATTTGAAACCTATACCTACCGTCTCGGCCTCCTTGGCGGAAGATATTCCTTTGCAACAACAGTAGGTTTATTTACCTCTATTATAGGAATCATTTTCCTTTTAGTTAGTAATAAAATAGCCAATAAAATGGGGGAGGAAGGCATCTGGTAATGGAAATCGATGCATCTGACTAATCAAAAAAGAAAAGGAAGGCTTTTATTTATGAAGAAAGAAAAGATATATGCTAAAAATAAACTTAAGTTTATAATTCGGTTAAAGAACATGACACCCGTAGATATTCTTTATCAGATCTTTGTTTATGTTATGGTAACCGCTTTTGCAGTTATCTGCTTGTACCCTTTATTATATGTGTTTGCTATTTCCGTTACTCCCTATTCGGAATATCTGGAAAATCCGATTAAATTAATTCCCAATACTCTGGATTTATCAGCATATGATAAATTACTGCATTTGCCGTTAATTTATTCCGGTTACCGGGTAACCATATTTATTACCGTAATAGGAACCTTGTTAAATATCACATTGTTATGTATAACGGCATATCCTCTGTCCAAAAAAGATTTAAAAGGCAGAAATATTATTTTAGCTCTAATTACATTTACCATGTTTTTTAATGGTGGGTTAATTCCTAATTTTTATATCATCCGCAATCTTCATTTATACGATACCATATGGGCATTAGTCCTGCCGGGTTGTCTTGGAGCCTACAACCTAATCTTAATGAAAAATTTTATATCAAATATACCGGCCAGTCTGGAAGAATCTGCTTACATAGACGGGGCAAACGAGTTTCAGGTATTATGGAAAATCATTGTTCCTTTATCCAAACCGGCAATCGCAACTTTTGTAATATTTCATGTAGTAAGCCAGTGGAATTCCTATTTCAATGCAATCATATACACATCAAAAAGAAGCTTATGGCCATTAATGCTGGTATTACGTGAAATGGTAGTAGATGACGGTATGGCACTGGTCAACCAGTCTACCGCAGTGGGTTCATCCTTAGTTAATACATATACCTTAAAAATGGCTACTATCATAGTCTGTGTCCTGCCGATATTATGTATCTACCCTTTTATGCAGCGTTACTTTACCAAAGGGTTATTAGTTGGTTCCGTAAAAGGATAAATAGTTTAACCTTATGAGCAAGTAGCGAAGCGGATTGCGAATATCCACTTTGACTAAAAAAGTTAAAAAATAAAGAAAGGAATGCCGCAAAAGAATTATTTCAATATCTATTTGTGGCATAAGGCAAAAGCCTTAGGTGAATTAAAATGGGTAAAATGTTACCAGAACTAATATCAAGTACAGTAATAAAACGAGTAAACGCCGGTGAACCTGTTCTAAGTGCAAAAGATATGCCTTATAAGGCTGACTGTATCTTCAATGCAGGCGTAGTAAAATATAAAAATAAGTATGTTATGGCTTTCCGCAATGATTATGATTATAACGGGAAAGGTGGTTTTCATAAATGTTTTATCGGATTGGCATTCAGTAATGACGGAATAAAATGGGAAGTAAACAAAGAACCCTTCATAACGACCGCAGATCTACATGATTCGGATATTACCAGGGTTTATGATCCCCGGTTAACAGTGATTGATGATATGTGTTACCTTTGCTTTGCCATAGATACCAGGCATGGTGTTCGGGGCGGAATTGCGATAACTAAAGATTTAAAGACTATAGAAGTACTGTCCTTAACTGCTCCGGATAACAGGAATATGGTTCTCTTTCCTGAAAAAATTAACGGTAAATATGTGCGTTTAGAACGGCCCTTTCCGATTTATTCAAGAGGAGGAGTTGACCGCTTTGATACCTGGATTTCATTTTCTCCGGATCTTCGTTATTGGGGGGATACGAAACTTTTTTTAGCCGTTGAAGATGTTCCGTTTGCAAATGATAAAATCGGCCCGGGAGCACCGCCAATTAAGACGAAGGCCGGATGGCTTACCTTATTCCACGCAGTAGATATAGACAAGACAAGAGGTAAAAACGGCTGGGAAGAGAAATGGCAGAAACGGTATTGTGCCGGAATCATGCTTTTAGATCTGAAGGATCCCACTAAAATTATCGGCTTATACAAAAAACCGTTAATTGCTCCTGAAACCAGATATGAAACCGAGGAAGGTTACAGAACAAATGTCATATTCCCAGGCGGTATGATCTTAGAGGATAATGGTGAGGTTAAAATTTATTACGGTGCATCCGATACTGTAGAATGTATGGCTGTTGCCAATGTAGACGACTTAATTGCTCTCTGTCTTTCCTGATTTTAATTGTAATTAACCTGCTATTCTAACTACAGAATACATAACACCTTAAGAGGCTGTTGTATAAATCTTAAATACTAACCAGCAGAAGAATTAACCAATATTTCTTTACTGAATTAGTTATTATAGATTTATCGGCAGCCTCAGAGTCTTTTGTCATTGACTAAATAGCAAGTAAAAAGCAATTTTTCTGATGTTTCAACCCTGCTAATATAAGGCTAATATAATCCATAAGTTTTATTTACATCCTGAATAAAAATAATACCATTACCTGGTTCATCGATTTTAAGTTGCTCTCTTATAAAAGAAACGATGGTATCTGTTTGTTTATCTTCAGATAATATCAAGACAATTTCTTTCTCCGGCTCAACAGCCATCGAAAAAAGCATATTCGTTTCATGAATTCCCGAACCTCTTCCATTAATTATAGTTCCCCCTCTAGAACCTGCTTTTGTCGCTGCTTCAATAACTGTTTCAGCCTTGCCTTTATCGACAATTACGATAATAGCTTTATACATAGTATTTTCTACACCTCTGCTCTCTTTGATATTGTTTTCCTTATAGTTTCTAACTCCAATTAGATTCGCAACTGAAGAGCTAAAAGCTATCCCGTGATTTGGTTTATCATAATGAAATTCTTTATTCAGTTCTTCTAAAGCATGATAAGCTATTGTTTTCTCAGCTATCATAAGAACAATCTCTTTTCTAATATCACATAAATCTAAAAACTCTAAAAGTCGATTTTTAATCGTCCCTTTACCTAAGAATATAGTTCCTCCCGGTACTCCGTAATGCTTGGCGCTTTTAAGAATTTTACTTCCTAGACCATCCCTTACAATAACCAAAAGCAATTCGAGTTCTTTATCACCAGAAATATTATTCATTTATTTCTACTCCTCCTTTTCTGGATTTTATTCTGAAAATAATGCCTAATATTTGTAAGGTAATTAATGGCGTTAACGCTACCATAGCAATTACCCCGAATCCATCTATTAGAACATTTGCGCCTTCTATTGCTTCAGCAGCTCCTTGTGCAAATGCTAAGATAAAGGTTGCAGTCATCGGCCCCGATGCAACTCCTCCTGAATCAAAAGCAATTCCTACAAATAATTTGGGAACAAGATAAGTCAGCGTTATTGCAATGACATATCCAACCAATAAATAATGCCATAACTTAATATCTGGAACAATAATTCTTATCATGGAGAGTGCAACTGCAAAACCAACACCTATGGAAAGCGCAACTAATACAATTTTTTTATTAACATAGCCACTTGTAACTTCTTCGATTTGAAGGGTTAAAACATGTACTGCGGGTTCAGCCAATATAGTTACTAACCCTAGCACAAATCCAATTATTACCACAAAACTTTTGTTTTCTAAGGATGCTACACCATAACCAATAATACTACCCACATCCATAAAACCAGCATTTACACCTACTAAAAACAATACTAAACCTACAAATGTATAGATAAGCCCCTTAATAATTTTTAGGAAGGCTCTACGTTTTAATTTAAATGATACTTTTTGAAAAAAGATAAAAATTATCAGTAGCGGAAGCAGTGCTATGAATATTTCCGAAGCAATTGTTGGTATTTCATGAATAAATGGTATAATAATGGAATTCGACTGTGATACATTATATTCCAGACTGCCGGTAATTTTATCAGATTTTGTGAAGATACTCATAAGTATAACTGCTATTATTGCACCGGTGGATGTGATTGCTACTAACCCAAAACTATCTTTTTCTGATGCTTTGCTATCCTTCTTTAATGCAGAAGTACCGGTAGCCAGAGATAAAATAAATGGCACTGTGAGGGCCCCGGTAGTTGCACCGGAAGCATCAAAAGATATTGCCAAAAATTCCTGAGATGTGAATATTGCTAAGACGAAAATAATGAAATATAGAAACGTTAAAATCTTATATAACGGAATGTTATAGACAATCCTTATTAACCCTAGTGAAAGTAAAATTGCAACACCAATAGACACAACTACAACAATACTGATTTTAGATATCAAACCAGATGTAACAAAATCGACTTGACCTGCAAGGATATGTAAATCAGGCTCTGCGATCGAAATAAAGAATCCAAGTACTACACCTACTATTGCTATCATCCATAGCTTATTGGTTTTCGTAAGACTTGATCCCATTAGATTACCAATTGGAGTAATGCCGATATCTACTCCAAATAAGAATATGGATAATCCCAATATGATCAGTATTGCACCAAATAGAAATCTTAATAAAACAGGTGTCTCAAGTGGTGTAATTGTAAAATTTAATATCAATACAATGATTGTGATTGGAAGTACTG
The DNA here is from genome assembly GCA_963517115.1 of uncultured Lachnospiraceae bacterium. Taxonomy (GTDB): domain Bacteria; phylum Bacillota; class Clostridia; order Lachnospirales; family Lachnospiraceae; genus Anaerocolumna. The sequence goes on from CAUQEW010000012.1 coordinate 59,914, forward strand.
AAAATAAAACCTCTTTCAATTTTTCTGTTATTACATTCAAAAATAATACCCTTCCTTTCTACTACTTTGTAAACGAGTAATAGGAAAATAACGCATAATAAAATGCTACTTTATTTTTTCCCGAGTGCTCATTTGCATACCTCCTTAATATTAATAATAACATATTAACAACCTAGAATCAACGATTTTGATAATAAGAATCAAAACTGAAATTAAAATACTCCTGAATTTTGGCTATCTACAACCATTAATCTATATCAATGTAATTAAAAAAAGTTTGTAGATGTCTAGTAACAAAGAGTATTTTCAAGTTCAAACTCTTTTACTAAAAACCTACAAACTTTTTATAATATTACACCTTAAATCGATACCCCACACCCCAAATAGTTTCAATATATTGAGGTTTTGAAGTGTTAAATTCAATTTTTTCACGAATTTTTTTAATGTGTACCGTTACTGTTGCAATATCACCGATAGATTCCATATCCCATATTTCTTGGAACAATTCTTCTTTCGTATACACATGATTTGGATTCTGCGCTAAAAAGGTTAGAAGATCGAATTCTTTGGTTGTAAAATTTTTCTCTATATCATTAATATAGACTCTTCTTGCAGTCCTATCAATCCTAATACCGCGAATCTCAATAATCTCATTCTCTTTCACACCGGAACCTATCAATCTATCATAGCGAGCAAGATGTGCTTTCACCCTAGCAACTAATTCACTTGGACTAAAAGGCTTTGTCATATAATCATCTGCTCCCAATCCCAGTCCACGGATTTTATCAATATCATCCTTCTTAGCGGAAACCATAATAATTGGAATATTCTTTGTGGCTCTTATCTTCTTGCAGATTTCAAATCCATCCACGTTAGGAAGCATCAAGTCTAAGATTACTAAATCAAAATCTTCTTTTAGTGCTCTTTCCACTCCGGAATCCCCGGTGTTTTCCATTTCCACCTCAAATCCACTTAACTCCAAATAATCTTTTTCTAATTCTGCTATTGCCACTTCATCTTCAACGATTAATATTTTACTCATGATCTATCTCCTCCTTACACTTTTTTAATGTAAAATAAATAGTAGTTCCTTTACCTTCTGTACTGGTTGCCCAAATGTTCCCCATGTGGTCTTGAATAATCTTCTTAACGATAGCAAGTCCTAAACCTGAACCGCCTTTCGTAGAATTCCTGGAGGCATCCGCACGATAGAATCGGTCAAAAATATAAGGCAAATCTTTTTGGGCTATTCCCACTCCATTATCTTCAAACTCTATCTCTACGTATTCTCCTCTATCTTTAATTCTAATCTGAATAAGACCTTTTTTATTACCAATATATTTAACAGAATTACCAATTATATTATTTATAACACGCTTCATCTGTTCCGCATCAGCATGAACTTTTATTTTATTATCCGTATTGTTGTTGTAGGTTATCTCTATATTTTTAACCTCCAGATCAAAACTTAGTTCATCAATACAATCATTAAAATATTCATGGAGATTTATTTTTTTAAAAGTATATGGCATTATATTACCATCTATTTTTGAATAAAATGTAAGTTCATCTACTAATACCGACATATCATTTGCTTTGGTATATATGGTTTTTAGGTACTTTTCCTGCTTCTCTTTGGTATCAGCTACTCCATCCATAATTCCTTCTGCATAGCCTTTTATAGCGGTAATTGGTGTCTTAAGGTCATGTGAGATATTACTGATTAATTCTTTTGTATCTTCTTCATTCTTTAGCCGCACTTCAATCAATTCTTTTAACCGTATTCTCATCTCTTCAAAGTCTATACACAGCTGCCCGATCTCATCCTCCGGATCACCTTCTATGGAGTAATCCAAATTACCTTCCTTCATGGCATCTGTCGCCGCATGCAGAATGTTAAGGGGTTTTAAAATACTTCGGTATATCCATATTATTAAAACTGCAGCAGTAAAGATAACAACTATAATAAATGCATATACAAATAGTATGAGTGAAGTTTTTATCTGAGGAACTAAGGTGTCTACGTCAGTAATAAGAAATATACTCCCTTTTGTCCCATCTAAAAATTGAAAATCCTGTTGCTTTAGTAAAAATGGGTCAGCCCCATCTACATAGAATCCACCTTCCATGTCGGTATTATATTCTCCGAACGCAGGCAATCGGTTCTCTATCTTGTCCAACTTATCTGGTTTTCCACTATAAATATATTCTTCTCCTTTTCGCAAAGCAATATATGAATATTTATCTATTAACTCCTCATTTAAATATTTAATATACTCCATATCCTCAAACTTCTCAGGTGCCTGCAATGCAGTAATTACAATCTCATTGTATACACCTCTTGTAATGCGGTTTAGAATCTGCAATGGATTTGAAATTACCTGAAGAGTATCTGAATTTACATCATAGGTCTGTTGTATCGAATTCTCTTGATAACTCAAGATGGTTCCAACAGATATGGTTATTAAGATAATTGGAAGTGTCATTATTATTAAAAAGGCTGTCAACAATCGGCTCTTTAATTTCAATCTTTTCACCTACTTTAATCAATATTAGTAACCTTGTTACTCCAATCGGAATCTGCAAGCAAGCTTGCAATTCCTCATTCCGCTTTCATTATATCATATCATTCCAATATTTACACGTAAACTAACCATGTCTTTTATGAATAATTTATTAAAACTTCTAGATTTGGTGGTTGCTGGGTGCGCTTGTTGTTTAAATTCTAATGTAGTTTTTAATAACAGGTGGGGATGCAGGGATATCATAATAAAGTTTTTCAGTTGCTCTGACACTTACACTCAATAATTCGCTCTGATAGGACGGCAAAACAGCCGTTCTCTCCGAGCGGATTATTGAGTGAAAGTGTCGCCGCAAACGAAAAACTTTTATTATGATATCCCTGCATCCCCGCCTGTTAATTAAGGTTATGATAGAATTTAAAGAACAAGTGCACCCGGCAACCACCAAATCTGTTCGGGTTAATACTTAAAATAGTAAGAAGATAAAAACGATGATTTATAATTATTAAGACAAATCTATTGTTTATAAAAATTGATATAATCAATGGTTATAGTATATATAAATAGTATGTATTTGAATTATATTTAGGGTTCTGATATAGTAATTTTAATGTAAATATTATATTGAATGGAGGAATGCTTATGAATATTAAATGGAATGCGCAGGGATATACAAAAGACTTCCAGTTTGTGCACCAATATGGCGAGGATGTCTTGAATCTACTCGAGATTGAGAAAGGTACGAAGATAATTGACCTTGGGTGTGGTAATGGTGTATTAACAAAAAAAATATCTGATATGGGTGCTGATGTAATTGGTATCGATGCCTCAGAGGATATGTTAAAGGTAGCAAGAGCCAATTATCCCGAACTGACGTTTATTCAAAGTGATGCAGTGGGATTTACTCTACTTGAGCCAGTGGATTCTATATTTTCTAATGCAGTTTTTCATTGGTTTGATAATCAGGAAGAATTGTTAGAGAGCATCTCCAATGCATTAAAGATGAATGGATACTTGGTATGTGAATTCGGTGGATATGGCTGTGCAGAAACCATTCATTCTGCCCTGCAGAAGGCATTTGAAAAAAGGGGATTAAGCTATAAACGTACTTTTTATTTTCCAACGATTGGCCAATATTCACCTATTCTAGAAAAACATAGCTTAAAAGTATTATATGCCGTCTTATTCGACCGTAAAACTGCACTTAATGGTGAGGATGGGATGAAGGATTGGATAGAAATGTTTATCACAAAGCCCTTTCAAAACATAGATAAGGCATTAACGAATATCATTATCACAGAAGCCATACAAAACCTAAAACCAATTTTATATGAAGATGGAATCTGGTATGTAGATTATGTCCGCATTAGATTAAAGGCTCAAAAGGCAAATATTTCTTTACAAGGAGAAAAGTAAATAGAACATGCAGTTATTTGCAAAGCTACTGGCAACCTATTATAGGAGACCAACGAAACCAAAAATATAAGATGGATTTCACTAACGGTATTGTTATAACGATGATTTATGTAATATTTTACTCATCCATAAAGTTTAACCTGCAAAGATTTGGCGGAGCCTGGATTGGCTTCCCTTATAAATTCTACCAAAAACTTAATCAACAGGTGGCCTCGCAGGTATATATTAATAAAGAGTTTTTCCTTTGCGGAGACAATTTCTGCGGGTAGTCCGCTTGGAGAGGACAACTTGTTGTCCTTTCTAAAGCGAACTACCCGCAAAAATTGTCATAGCAACGGAAAAACTCTATTAATATATACCTGCGAGGCCACCTGTTGTAGTACGTCTAACTTAGAATTTATAAGGGAAGCCAATCCAGGCTCCGCCAAATCTCTACTAAGTTAAATGAAATGATCTATAAATATTTCTTTAAATCATCAACCTTATCTAGCTTTTCCCAAGGTAAATTTAATTCATTACGTCCAAAATGTCCGTATGCCGCAGTTTGTTTATAGATAGGTTTTCTAAGATCTAACATCTTAATAATGCCTGCTGGACGAAGATCAAAGTTATCGCGAATAATCTGTATTAACTCTACTGTATCTATTTTTCCTGTATTAAAAGTGTCAATCATGATAGATGTTGGCTGAGCAACACCAATTGCATAGGATAACTGAATCTCACATTTATTGGCTAATCCTGCTGCTACTATATTCTTAGCTACATACCGCGCTGCATAAGATGCGGAACGATCTACCTTAGTGCAATCCTTACCGGAGAAAGCACCACCACCGTGACGTGCATATCCACCATAAGTATCTACGATAATTTTTCTTCCTGTTAATCCACTATCTCCGTTTGGACCGCCAATAACAAAACGTCCTGTTGGATTAATGAAGAACTTTGTATTCTCATCTACTAATTCTTGAGGTAATATTTCGTCAAAAACATATTTCTTAATATCTTTATGAATTTGTTCCTGTGTTACTTCTGGATTATGCTGTGTGGACAATACAACTGCATTTAGATGTACTGGTTTTCCATTCTCATCATATTCTACGGTAACCTGTGATTTACCATCTGGGCGAAGATAGGTTAAGGTTCCTTCTTTTCTTACCTTCGTTAATTGTTTCGTTAATTGATGTGCTAAATAAATAGGGTAAGGCAGATATTCTTCAGTTTCATTTGTTGCATATCCAAACATCATACCCTGATCGCCTGCTCCTATAGCCTCGAGCTCATCCTCAGACATAGTATGTTCCTTTGCTTCTAATGCTTTATTAACTCCCATAGCAATATCTGCTGATTGCTCGTCCAATGCGACGATAACGCCACAAGTGTTTGCATCAAAACCATAATCAGATCTATCATATCCAATCTCTCGAATGGTATCACGTACTATTTTCTGAATATCTACATAACCATTTGTAGTAATTTCACCCATAACTAAAACTAAGCCTGTAGTAATTGCTGTCTCACAAGCAACCCTACTCATAGGATCTTGCTCTAATAACGCATCTAACACAGAGTCTGAAATTTGATCACAGATTTTATCTGGATGTCCCTCTGTAACTGATTCTGATGTAAATAATATTTTGTTCATAATTTGCTCCTTTCTTAAACAATGATATTGGGTAACCAAATATCGTTTGTCAGTAACATGAATTGGTAAGCCAACTTACGTTTGCGATAATGAGATCTGATAAACTAATGTCTTGCTAATCTGTAGTATACACATCGCTCCAACATTTATTTTAAGAAATAAAAAAGCCCGACTAAGTCGGACTTGATATCAAGTTAATCAAATCCTCTTATTGCTCGATTGCTCGCTCAGGTTGGCACCTTCCGCTTAAGGGGGTTGCCGTGACTTCATAGAGCCTTTACTCTCCGTCACTCTGAATAAGAGAAAAATATTTTATTATGAAATTTTATAGCTTGTATTGTTGAGAATAAACCATTTTTTTTAATTTGTCAAGACTTTTTTATTAGTTTAATAGTTCCATTGACATTTCTTAACAATATTCTTATACTTACTGTTAGGGACACTTTTTTGTATATGATACGCGTACTAATGTGCGCAGAAGGAGCCAAATGTGAAAATCGTACGTATTCCAATAAGTCAAGCAGTTCCGGGGGCGATCTCTGCTGATGATGTATATTCCTCTAATGATCAATTAATCATTTCAAACGGAACAAAGCTAACCAGTAAAATCATAACACGTCTGAAGTTCTACCTAATCAAGGACCTTAACATCATCGTGGAAGATGCTGACTATCAATCTCGTCCTCAGTTAAGAAAAGATGCAAGTTATTCGGAAGTGATTAAAGATAGTATTGAATTCAAGAAATTTCATACAGCATTTGTAGAATCAATTGAGGGCTTTAAAGTGGATCTTAATAATATCGCGAACAGCGATGTACCCATTGATACCAATAAGTTATTAAAATACACTACAAAAATCTTATCCGAAAGTCGTAATGGCATCCATGTATTTGATATGTTGCATTGTATGCGTGAGTACGATGACATAACCTATGTGCATTCCATAAATGTGGCCATAATCTGCAATGTTCTTGGTCATTGGTTGAAGTTTTCGCAAGCGGATATTGATGTATTAACTTTAAGTGGCTTATTACACGATATTGGCAAGCTTAACATTCCTTCTTATATCATTAATAAGCAGGACACTTTGACTGTTGCCGAGCATTCTATTGTTAAAGCTCATACGGTACAAGGCTATCAACTGCTAAAAAACAAAGATATTGATTCACGTATCAAATTTGCAGCATTAATGCATCATGAACGTTGCGATGGAAGTGGATATCCTAACTCCTATCATCGTTCAAGTATTAACTCCTTCGCTAAAATTGTTGCCCTCGCTGATGTTTATGACGCTATGACCTCCCCTAGAGTGTATCGCGCTGCACATACCCCTTTTGAAACAATCAGTCTATTTGAATCCGAGGGATTGCAAAAATATGATCCTCATTACATAATAACCTTTCTTGAAGGAATTCTCCTATCCTACGTAGGTAATCAGGTTCTTCTAAGTAACAAATTAATAGGAACTATTGTAATGATAAATAAACAGGCTTTATCCAAACCAGTAATCCAAGTAGGTGATCGATTTATTGATTTATCAAGGAAAACAAACATTGTGATTGAAGCCCTTTTATAAATATTTGATTTTTAAAATCTATAATATATGATTTAAAAAAGAGTTTTTCGTTTACGGAGTATACATTGTTAAATTGGACGATTTGTAGAGACAACCTCTTAAGTCAAAGCGTATAATTTAATGAATGTGCTCGTAATAGCCGAAAAACTCTCTTTCTATAATCGGATGTACGGCGGAAAACCACCGCCTTTTATCAGAAGATAAAAAACTATCTTCTGATAAGTAATATTATCAACCAGCCTTTAATTTGAATTTTTGTACTGCTTTCTCATCTTCGATATCTATTTTTTCCATTAATGCTCCAAGGCCTTGCATCTTATGTTCAAAGTGCTCATAACCTCTTTCAATATACTCAACCTGCTCTACGATAGTAAAACCTTCTGCTACCAATCCAGCGATTACTAGTGCCGCTCCTGCTCTTAAATCAGGTGCGCTAACAATGGCACCGGTTAACCCGCGAACTCCATCAATAATTGCAGTATTACCTTCTACTTTAATATTTGCTCCCATTCTGGCTAACTCATCCACATATTTAAAACGGTTTTCAAATATACTTTCTGTTACAATACTTGTACCTTCTGAGGTTGCAAGTGCCGCCGCCATCTGAGGTTGCATATCAGTAGGAAAACCTGGATATGGCAACGTCTTAACATGAGTATGCCCAAGTGGTTTGTTAGCAATTACACGAACTGCATCATCAAATTCCTCTACTACCGCGCCAATCTCTACTAATTTAGCCGAAATTGCTTCCAGATGCTTTGGTATAACGTTCTTAATAAGAACATTACCTTTCGTTGCCGCTGCGGCAAACATAAAAGTTCCTGCTTCTATTTGATCTGGAATAATGGCATATTCACTTCCCTTTAATGCCTTTACTCCTTTAATACGTATAACATCTGTACCTGCACCTTTAATATTGGCACCCATACTATTCAAAAAATTAGCCACATCAACTACGTGTGGTTCTTTTGCTGAATTTTCCAGAATTGTTTGGCCCTCTGCAAGACATGCCGCAAGCATGATATTTATAGTTGCTCCAACACTTGCATTATCTAAATAAATATGACTGCCTTTAAGCTCCTTAGCATATGCATCAATCATACCATGTTCAATCTTAACGGAAGCACCTAATGCCTCAAAACCTTTAATATGTTGATCAATAGGTCTACTTCCTATATTACAGCCACCAGGTAATGCAACCTGTGCTTTTTTATACTTGCCAAGCAGAGCCCCCAGTAAATAATAGGATGCACGAATTTTACGAATAAATTCATAATCAATGCTTAATGAATTGATATTACTACCATTTATTTTAACTGTATGTTTATCAATTCTCTCTACTTTTGCGCCAATTTCTTCTATTGCTTGTAAAAGGACGTCGATATCTCCAATATCCGGTAGATTTTCAACCTTTACAGTATCATCAGTCATAATAGCTGCAGCTATTATCCCCAGCGCTGCATTTTTAGCTCCGCCAATTGAAACTTCGCCTTGCAAAGCCTTCCCGCCTTTGATTATATATTGCTCCATTGCACACCTCTATTTATTCTATTCTGAGATTTATTCAAATTGCACATAAATCACACTTTTTATTTGTTGATTTTGATATATTACTTTGATTATACCATATTATTTCTTATTGTAAACGTTTTTTAACATAAATCAAATTCTCTGCTTATCATATTGGATTACAACATCTGCAATCTTTCCCATAAGCTCTTCTGTTCCTAACCCTTCGCTGTCAACAATAATATGAGCATATTTTTCATATAATGGGCATCGTTCTTCGTATAAGGTCTCTAAGGTCTGTCCTTCTCTAAGTACAACACCTCTTTGTTTTATATTCCCAAGTCGGTCCTTTATGGTTTCGTAACTAAGTTGAAGATAGACCACAATACCAATTTCTCTTAAGTGTTCCATGGCCTCGGCTCCATATATAATGCTCCCACCTGTTGCAATTACAGAATTCTTAGTAATTAACTTTAAGTTTACTTGATTCTCGATGGCAATAAAGCCATCTACCCCATCTCTTAATATGATATCTTTCAATAAGCATTTTTCTTGATCTTGTATTAATAAATCTGTATCTAGAAAGTTAAATCCCAAAACCTTTGCCAATATTACTCCGATAGTGCTCTTGCCAGCGGCCGGCATTCCGATTAATACTATATTCTTCATAAATAAGAATGTCCTTTCGCACATAATGAACTGATTATATCACCTTTTGTCTCAGACGCCAAGTACTTTTTATTTTTTCCTCACGCTATATCCAAATGTTCCCAGTAACTCACTGAGACCATAGTATTCTCCGTGGGAATATACGATAGGTTCCGTTTTACTAAATTCGAATTTTCCCTTTTTATTCATAAAAGCCGAGTCTGCATGAACTCCTAATACATCTGCGATAAACATATCATGAGAACCAAGCTTTATTATCTGTTTTACTCTACATTCGATATTGACAGGAGATTCACCAATCATAGGTACATTTACAATATCAGCGGGAACTGGCGTTAATTCCATCTCTTTAAATTTATCTACATCTCTGCCTGATTTTACTCCGCAATAATCTACAGCCTTTACTAAGCTTTTCGTAGATAGGTTAATTATAAACTCACCGGATTCTTTAATTACTTCATAAGAAAAACGTTGAGGCCTGACTGAAATATATACCATTGCTGGATTCGTGCATATGGTACCGGTCCAGGCAACAGTAATTATATTAGGTTTTTCGCCTTGTCTTTGACAACTCACCATTACAACCGGCAAAGGGTACAGCATGTTACCGGCCTTCCAAAATTCTTTTTTCATTTGTTCCTCCAATAGATTATATTTAGCTATTCTATTTTCTAAATATATAGTATAATGGTTTTAGGACTCTCCTTATTTACCAGACGCAAGAATGCACTTACAACTAGATTTGAGGTGATATTATGACTAATAACTTTCTTAATATTGAATCTGTTTCAGAAGATGAGAAAGATAAAGTAAAACAAACATTAAAGTTTAAAACGGGCAACTTTGTATGGCGTATAAAATTTTCTGCTCCTTTAAGCCCTGCAACTGTTAACAATCGTAATCTTTATGTTACCTCTTTAAATCAAACTCCACTTAAAACACAGATTCGGTATAATACAATTGATAAATATATTGAAATCGAACCCTTAGAGCCTTACACTCAAAACGAATCCTATATTTTAACCATCACTCAAAATGTAAAATCCGAAGGTGGACAGCGTTTAAAGAAAGAAGTTAAAATTCAATTTAAACTTTAATTATTATCTTCTTGCAAGGAAATCATGAGTGCAGGAATTAATTGTTTTTTTCTTGATACTACACCATGCAAATATATTTTATCTTGCTCTCTATTTAACTTGAATGCGCTCAAAAGTAACTCTTTTGCTCCGTTTCCTTGATAAAGTAGTTCCGTTGAACTGTCTAAAATGTTTGTGAGCATAAAAAATAGCATGGCAACATTATGATTATTGTATGCTTTTTGCATATAAGGGATTAGCTTTTCCTTAATAGCTTCCAGCTCGTCTTGATTCATGGAATTAATTTGTCCAACTCCAAAAGTCAAATCACTAGCAGTAAATTTCTTAAAATCTTGATAGAAAATTTCTTCCGGTGATTTTGACGACAAATTACTACCTGCAGCAAACATTTCTTTCGCGTATGCTTCCACATCAATATTTGCGATCTTCGCAAGTTCTTCCGCAGATATGCGATCTATTTCTGTACATGTTGGAGAACGATATACTAAAGTATCCGATAAGATAGCAGAACAAAGTAGCCCTGCCATACTTGGATTCACCTCTTCATGGTTTTCAAGATACATTTGGTATACGATCGTAGCCGTGCAACCAAGAGGTTGATTGCGAAAAAAAACTGGGCTAATGGTTTCTAAGCTTCCTAAGCGATGATGATCAATTATTTCTAATATTTCAGCATCTTCTAGACCATCTACGGCTTGCGTTTTCTCATTGTGATCCACTAAAATTATTTTCTTTTTTCTGGCACCCAAGAGATTTCTTCTTGAAATCATACCACAGTAGCCGCCGTCCTTATCTAAAATCGGGAAATATCTATGCCTCTTTTTTGTCATCACGCTTCGTATTTCTTCAATGTAATCTTCCGTGGAGAAGGACATTAACTCTTTTTTCGTCATAAAAAAGCTGATTGGTATACTTTGATTAATTAATCTTGCCACGGTAAAGGTATCATATGGCGTACGAATAATAGTACAATTATTATGTTGGGCCATCTTAGTTATTGTCTTTGAAATCGCAGCCCCATCACAAACTATTATACACTTAGCGTTCATCTCTATTGCACATAATTGTGATTCATATCGGTTTCCCAGAATTACAATATCACCTTCTTCAATATAGCTTTCCATAAGATCCGGATTGGCAGCGGCAATTAATACCTTCCCTTCTGTTAAATATGGATCTGAATAACCAACAACCAGTTCTCCCCCCAAGGTCTCGATAATGTTCGTATATGGAGTATTCGCTGTAGTTAGTATTCGGCTATCATATACATCCATATATGATTTTGCAATATCTCCTATTGTAATTAATCCCTCTAAATTATTTTGTTCATCCACAATTGGCAAAGTCATTACATTGTTTTGTACCATACTGGACCAAGCTGTTTTTAATGATATTCCTTTTTCCACTCCATTGACCCTTCGTATTTCAATATCCTTAACCTGCGTACGTACATCTGAAAGATAACTAGGTGCAGGAACTTTAAATCGCTCTAAGACAAAACTTGTCTCTGAATTAATTTGACCTGCTCTTTTGGCCCTATATTTACCACCGGTAATCCTACGTTTTAGTTCTGCATACGCAATGGCAGAGCAAATAGAATCCGTATCCGGATTAATATGTCCTATTACAAAAATTTCTGTATCCATGTTTTGATACCTCCTAATTATTGAAAATCTTCTGTTTTTATAAACAGGAAATCTGTAGAGTTAAGATTTCTTGTCCCAATTAGTTTGGACAATATCTGCTTATTTCTCTCATCTGCTGCTGTCTTAGCCTTTTGAATCAAATCCATAACAGCCTCTAGTTGATTCTCCTCTTTCAAGGTACTCTCTAACTCATGAATATAATTCTGTACTACCATCTTTGCATCCTCTGATAATTGATAATTGTTTTCTTCTATGTAATTATCAACAAAACCGTATAGATCATATTTGGAATATTGGGGAAGATTGATTTGTTTTTGAAATACTTCTGCAATTTGAGGGTGATTTTGAAACAATTGTTTTATTCTATATTCCTTATCTTCTAGAATAACAACTAATTGATCTTTTAGGACCCACATTAAATTAAGTAGTTGATCTACCGCATTACTATCTAATAAGCCAGCTTCTTCAATAATCAGGGAGCCGTTTATCAATTTATCTTTTTTTTGTTCAAGGTTAATACTATTTAGTTTTGTAGCAGCTATCTTTGCTACTTGAGTTGTATCAATTAAATTTAAACAATAAAGCATCTTGCACAGTTTTTTTGCCAAAACGGTTTTCCCTGATTTTCGTTCTCCGGTAATGACTATGTTCCTGCCTTTAGTATTATCCTTTAACACATTTTCTAAGCAGATTTCAATTTGTTTTCTACATATATTATTACGGATAAAGTAACCAAAAATTCCTTCATAATCTATCTCATTATCTATAAAATATTGGTTTAATTCATTTGGTTGATGATTGATTCTGCGATTTGAGTCTTCTTCTTCAATTAACTCATATTTATCTATTTCTACAACAGCTTCAATATTTTTCGACTCTTCTATATTTTCAGCTTCTACTACAACCTTCGTTATTTCAATTTCGACGCTTTCACCTATTCCATCAATTTCCTCTAGTTCTACAGTTACACCGATCTCTTTAGCTTCCTCTAGTTCTACAGCTTCACCTATTTCTTCAAATTCCTCTAGTTCTACAGTTTCATCTATTTCATCAGATGCCGCTAGTTCTACCGTTTTACCTATTTCCTCAGCTGTCTCTAATTCTTCAAAATTAACTATTTTCTTAGACTCGTCTAAATATTCAGCCTCATCAATTTCATTAGCTTCTTCTATTTTCTCAAATGCCTCATTCTCATCCCACAAACGTATTAACTCTGTTTCTTCTTCTATTTCTTCTGCCTTTTCTTCTGTTTCTTCTGCCTTTTCTTCTATTTCTTCTGCTTCTTCTGCCTTTTCTTCCATTTTCGCTTCTTCAGAATTGGAAATGTTCCCGGTATTTATTTCTGCTTTAGCTACTTCGTCCTCCGCTAAAAAGTGATCAATTTGGCTTCTCATAGAGCTGTAATCTTTAGTCTTATCTAATTCTAATTTCCTTTCAGCCTCTTTTTTCTCTTTTGTATTTAACATGTGATTGATATTTATTTCTCCTACATAAAAAGCTTTTAATAATTTTGCTTTTTCCACATAGAGACCATCGCCAAACCATAATACAATATCACTGCATTCCCGAACGCACTTGTCTTTCATTCCCGCTTTATGATAAAGTTTTGCTAATTCATACGCCCACATCTCTATGTATTCGTATTCCTTTAACTGCTCAAGAGATGCAATTAATATCTCATACGGTTCACTGTTTATTTTATCAATACAATACCGAAAAATAAAGCGATAGAAATCCTGGGGTGCAACTTTGATATACCGCTCTAAATACTCCTCAGCTTCAGAAACACTTCCACGCTTTATTGACAAATCAACTAATTGATATAGTATTCTTCTTGTTTTTGTTTTCATATATATCTTAGTCAGAATCTTCATTGCATCATCATAACGTTCATTCTGAGTAAAGACATCTGCAATAATGCTTAAATCAGTAAGTGACTTTATCTTACTAAAATCCATAGTATCAAGTATTTTTATTGCTTTTATATATTGATTGTCTTCCGTCAATCTTCTGATTTCTTCTATTTTTACTATATTCTCGTATTTTTCCATAATAGCCTCCCCAAACGTGAATTGTTTGCAGTTATAATTTCTTGTAAAACACTCTATTTCACTCCCAGCATTTCTAAATACAAACTTTCTAAGGTTTTTTTATCCTGTGAACCATATAAAATGCTTCCCTTATCACCACATACAATCTTTTTTCCTTTATCCAACATACAGATTGTGTTACTAATCCGCTCTACTTCTTCCATATAATGTCCGCAATATATAATTGTAGTTCCCATATCGCTTAATCTTTTTACTGACTCAAGAATCTGATTTCTTGCTACTATGTCGATACCAAGTGTAGGCTCATCCATAATTACTAATTCCGGATGATGGAGCAGCGCAACTCCTATATTCAATCGACGTTTCATACCACCAGAATAAGTGCTAACCTTTTGCTTTAACATATCCTCAGTAAATCCTATTATCTCGCATATTTCTAAAATCCTGTCAGGCAAAATCTCCTTTGAAACATGATAAGCGTTGCCCCAAAACAAGAGATTATCTCTTCCTGTCATTGATAAATATAATGCAATATCCTGGGGTACATAACCCAAATGCTCCCGGATTACTTTAGGATTATTAACAAGGCTTTCACCTTTATATAATATATCTCCTTCATCTGGCTTTATCATAGTTGCTATCATAGAAATCGTAGTAGATTTTCCAGCCCCATTTGCCCCAATCAAACTAAAGACTTCACCCTTCTTTACTTCAAATGAAATTCCATCAACTGCCCTATTCTTTTTATAATACTTTTTAACATCAAATAATTGAAGCAATCTTAAAACCTCCCTAAAGTAAACTGCGAACCTTTACACAAATTATCTTACCATTCAAGATTGATTAAAACAAGTAAAAACAATAAAATGTTCAAATATATAAGGCAAATGCTATACATGAATGCCCTAAAGAATAAGTCGCCCGACGCACAAGAAAAAGCTGTCACACAACGTATTATTCAGTTGTGTAACAGCTCTATACTTATAATTTCATTATTCAATTAAATTATCTTAAGTTTTCTAATCGGAGGTTTTATATTCAACTCTTTGTCCTGCTTAACCTATTCTTAATAACAGGTTGAATACTTACAATTTATTAATCTAATCTATATATCAATCTATAAATATATACTTTTATATATATCTAGAAACCTATATTAACTTTTCTTAATCAATTAATCATTCAATCTGTTTTTCAATCTACACATTTCATGCAATGACTTTACTCATGTTATAGTTGTACCATCCCTATCTCACTCCGATTTTAGTATATCGTATACTATGGATGTTAATTACTTAGATATATTTATCTATATTGAAGGCCTTTCCAGCAGGACCATCTTCAGCATATTATGTATAGATAGAAACTCTATTTCTTCGTTTAAAGAACCCATTGGAATCTCCTCCTTTCCATTTATCAAATAAAACTATTGAAATTGTTTTATAATTAATGTATGTGTTTGTTTTATAATCATATTATACATACCACGTCGCTATTTGTCAATATATTTTTTTATAAATTAATTATAAATATTATATTAACTATTATTCCGTGAATTATCTGTTAATTTAATCAATTTACTATAACTTTACAGGTCCCGATAAAATATAAACGTTTCCATCAATTCTTCTGTTAGCTCAATCTTATCTTTCTCTAGAGCACGATACCTGGCTTCTAGATCCTTAATCTTTTTATAATTGTTTCTTGTAAATCTTGCCATTGCATCGGCAAAAAGAGGTTGTCCCATTAACTTTTCCCTGATTGTGCGGTTAAATGGACAATAAGTAGCAAGTAATTCTCTTGCAACTTTATTTAACCTCAAGGCACCATTAGATTCATTCTTAATCCAAGCCTCATAATCAATTACAAAGATTTCTCTGTAGTTATTTTTACCCTTTTGAATCTGAAGCTTTATCTTTTCTTTCACTTCTTCTGAAAGGTCGCGATTTTTACGATAAAATTGTATATAATCAGAATATTCCGAGGTCAAAGATTTGTATTTTATATTATTCCAGGCACTGCCTTGAATACTTCTGCATAATTCCCAGCGATACCTTCCAAACACCTTAACAAGTAAATCTTTTACTACTAATTCTGTAAAAATCGGAAGAAAAAATCTTCCTTCACTGCTTTTTCTTTTTCCGGTTATTTCCTGCCACATTACACCATTAGATCCAACCGTTGGCATAAGAATAATGTCGGGGAATATTTGTTCCATAATATATTCCTTAGCAATTCTTTTGGTGTTATTCACATACATCGATTCACGATGAAAAATAGAATAATCAACAGCCAGTAATTCTTGAATAGCCACATTTACGCGACTTCCCGATACAAATAGTTTACGAATATCATGTATCATATTATCACCACATAAAAATGGTACAAAGGTTGTTATTTGTCCGTTTACAATACGATGGTTGTATCGGAACATATTATGAATCTCATAATTGACCTTTTTCATTAAATCGACTTGTAATACTTTTTCTTCTGCTTCTGTAATCTCGGCTTTCTTTCTCCTGTCGCGCAGCATGTCCTTATAATCCAAATCAAATTCATTCTTTGATGGCTCTTTATCCCCTTCATATATGTGAATCAGCCAATCCTTAATATTATATATATGACATGGTCCTGTCTCTTCCTGCTTCTCTTCCTCCAGATAATACAAATCTTTTAACTGTTCCTTATTTAATAGCCTTTCGTCCAAAAAACCATACTTTAAGAAGAGGTTTATCACTCTTGACACTTCTTTATCCTGATATGCTCGAAAGAATACAAGTTCATATAAATTATAAAACTGTTCACTCAGATGCTTACGTAGTGACCTTTCAGCATCCTCCGTAGAGTGCTTATCTTTCAGATTTATATAATTTAGAAAAAGCTGTTCCAATCTATGCGCTTTCTCATCATCTAATTTCGCGTATTGTATAATTTGTTTTAAAGAATTATTTAATTCACTATCGACCTGCTGTATTTCGCTTTGCATATATTGGAACTGATTTTTTACTTGATCCTTACGATTGCTCTCTTTGGACAAAAGTGTATAATATATTTCTTCCATTCTCTTTCTATCCACATTCAGTTTACAACCAATCTTATCATTAAATAATTTTTCTATAACATTTATTTCATCCACGATATTGTCTATTATGACTAGTAACTCATCATTATAGCCACCTGCTTCTTCAATAGATATAGCAAGAGCAGTAAAATTTTTGAATAAACAAGCTTCGCTGTTATTCATGAGTCCATCAAACACTTCAGAAATATAAGCTGACATTTCAATACATTCTGTGGTTAATTGTTCTATTAATTCTACCAGTTCATCAACCAAGTAAAGTGTAACGGTATTCCCCACCGCGCAGAATTCTTTCCAAACAGCTAACGTTATTTTTGAACATTCTTTGTAGTATAGTAATTTCTTATCTTCCACATCAAGCATATTAACCAAAGGTTCCATATTCTGCATGACCCCTATTGTCTTAACTGGATATCCTAATTTTTTGCTTGTCTCCAAATATGCCCCATAGTTTGAAATCATAAAATTGTACAATTGTTTTGCATGAGTTTGCAAACTATTAAAAATCTTATCTGCCTCGTTAAGATATTTTACTAAAGAGGCAACTATTAATCCTTTATAGTCCTTATTACTACTAATTATATCAATTAAATCCTCTTTTCGTTTTATCGGGAAACAATAAAATGTCAAATCATCATAGGCAATATAGGAGTTCAAGAAACGTTCACGATATAAATCAGTGATTCCCAAAAAACTTCCTGATCCAAACAGGATTTTGGTTCCACTATTTACTGCTAGAACTCTTCCCTTTAAAATAATGCATATGCTATCAACCTGATCATTTGCTGCATATATTACTGTCCCTTTTTCAGCTTGATTTACAGCATTGTAGTTTATCTTCATTCCCATTCAATCTCCTCGTCTTTACAGATTATAAAATCTAATACTATTATAATCTATAATTCGACTAACTGAAAGAAAAACTTGCTTTTTTATGTAAATGTAGTAATAAAGTACCAATAGGGATTTCTATTGGCATCTTAAGTGATATAATATTAAATTTTGTGGGGCCGGCCCACCGTTTCCGATGGCTTTGAGCAAAGGCCTATCCCCATTGATAGAATACCGACCCCTATTATTTTATATAGAAAACTACCCCCTTTGGTAATTTCTACCAAGGAAAAATTACAAAATACAGTTCGCTTTTAGCTAACTGTATTAGAAGTATATTCATATAAAAAAAATGCCGTTCACTTAACGTGACGACATCCTTGCCTTATCAAATTTATCTTATATTAATTCCGTGCGTCTTGCTTTGAATGTTTTTCATAGGCGTTACCCCTACAGTTAACTCGGCCCAGGCAACCTTACGGCACACAAGAGGTTTCGCTTAGTGCTGCTCCATTCCTGACCTGACACGGTTCACGAATTCCTGTTGCGTAAGACCCAGACGTCAACATCACTTATAGAGGGCGGCCCTACAAGAAAACATCCTAGGCAAGGCATCACCCCTGCTGTAGCGGATTGCAGGTACAGGGCACCGCTATCTCCCCGGCTGCACGGAAATTTTATGACAATTTAATTGCATGAATAAGTATACTTCTAATCCTTTCAAAAGTCAAGAAGAATGAAATTATCTTATTTCCAAAAATGGTACTTTTATATACATTACTCTATATCTTTCCTCATTCTTGTCTCTTTTACAATCTTATTCCTAACTCTTAAGTCTTTAAAAAATTCTTGTAGCACTGCCGCACATTCATCTTCCATCACACCTGTAATTAGTTCGACCTGATGATTGAATTCTTCCATCTGAAGTATATTTAAAACGGAACCTGCACATCCAGCTTTTGGATTCATAGTTCCAATTACAACCTCTTTGATTCTCGCTTGGACAATTGCACCGGAACACATCTGACAAGGTTCCAAGGTTATATACATCGAGCAATCTTCTAATCTCCAATCTCCTAATACCTTACTTGCTTTCTGTATTGCAATTAGTTCTGCATGTGCCAAGGTAGTCTTCTTTGTATTCCTTTTATTATAACCTCTAGCTATAATTTTATTCTCATACACAATAATACATCCGATAGGAACTTCCCCAATTTTTGCTGCCTTTTTTGCTTCTTTTATTGCCTCTTTCATATATCTTAAATCCATTTATATTCGCTCCCAACTAATCTTCACAATCGTACAAATTTCCAGAAATTTGCACCTTGTTACATTATTTCTATAGACGAATTCCACATCATCTGCTATATTTATCTTATCATGAAGTAGAAGAAGAGGCAATCAAAAATAGAAGACATTTTCGTAACTATTCAGTCGCCAGTACCGCGAAGAGTTTTGCAACGCAAAACCTGAGGACCGTAGCGCGAAATCAGATGGGAGTTGTTATGCAAATACATGGTTTTAACAAAACAACATTATTGGATTATCCGGGGCATTTAGCTTCGACTATCTTTCTAGGTGGCTGCAATTTTCGTTGTCCATTCTGCCATAATGCCTCTCTCGTATTAGCACCCTCAGACCAACCTACCATCTCGGAAGAAGAAGTTTTTCATACCCTAAACAAAAGAAAAGGTATTCTTGAAGGAGTCTGTATCACAGGTGGTGAACCAACCCTTTATCCGGATTTACCTGAGTTTATTCGAAAGATTAAGGCTCTGGGATTGCTAGTAAAATTAGATACCAATGGTAACAACCCTACATTATTAAAGAATTTAGTAAGTGGCGGGGATGTGGATTATGTTGCTATGGATATTAAAAATTCTAAAGATAAATACTCCCTATCCAGTGGAATTGATTCCTTTGATACTACTAAAATATCAGAAAGTATTTCCTATCTATTATCTTCTGACATTAATTACGAATTTCGCACAACTGTTATGAAGGAACATCATACAATGGAAGATATCATATCTATTGGCAAGTGGATAAAAGGTTCAAAAGCATATTATCTACAATCCTATAAAGATTCTGGAGATATTATATCTCCGGGGTTAAGCAGTTATTCGAAATCTGAATTAAATGAATTTCGCGAAGCGCTTCTTCCCTATGTACTGGAAGTCGGTATCCGTGGTATTGATTAGTTACAGTATCCGAAGTTAAACTCGGATAAGAAATGGAAGGTAGGAGAATAGTATATGCAGATGACTTGTACCACTGATCACTTAATATTAACTATTTTACATCCAAATGATGCAGATAAAGTATTATCTTTTTATGAAAAGAATAAAGAGCACTTTGAGCCTTGGGAGCCGGAACGAGATCCTAATTTCTACACACTTGCCTATCACCGGTTAACATTGTCCATAGAATACAACTTAATATTACATTCTAAATTATTACGTTTTTGGGTATTCCATCGTGACGATCCGCAGACCATTATCGGCTCTGTTAATTTCTACAATATTATACAAGGTTCCTATTCCACTTGCCAACTAGGTTATAAACTAGATCGGAATTACATTGGTAATGGGTATGCTTTTGAAAGTATTCAAGCCGGGATGGGGATATTGTTTGAAGAACAACCCTTGCACCGAATTGAAGCCAACATTATGCCGTCTAATCAGCGTTCTATTAATTTAATAGAAAAATTAGGATTTAGTTATGAAGGACTTTCAAAATCAAGTATTCAGATTAATAGCAAATGGGAAGATCATGCTAGATATGCTTTTATTTGTAATTAAACATATAATAAAAGTTCTTTCTTCATCAGATATCACTAGGTGATAATACTATAGATGAGGAAAGAACTTTTTATTTATAAATATTAGTTCGCCTTGTTATGTTATTTATTTTAGAATAATTGGAATATACCAATACCCAAACTCTCCAGTCCTTAGTTCTTTTCTCTTCACACATTTAAAGTTTTCAAAACCAAACATTTTAGCCATGAATTTTTCTCTATTATGATACGTTCCCGGTACTCCCAAGATGTAATTTATACCATTTTTATCGTTTATTCTAGCAAATATCAGATGGCGGTAACTATAATATCCATGAAGAAGGAAACTATTATTTCCAAGAAGCCAGGATTCCATTGGGAATAAGCCGATATCCTGAGGTTCTATTTTAACACACCAAGCAATGTCATTATCTTCAAAAGGATACATTCTAGGAAAACTATTGCAGATACGTTTTGCCAAAGGATGATCTTCAAAGATAGATTTCGCATATCCAGCTTTGTCTTTCTGATCTGCCTTGTCACATGGACTCCCCATACCTGCCTGCTCATTTAGGTATCCTCTATCGATTATTTCTTCCGACTCATCTATATTATCGAAATCCTCCCTGTATTCTGGTTCTTCACTATACTCTAGATCTTTGCTATATTCTGGGTCTACCGTGTCGTCTAGGTTCCCCCTGTCTCTCTCTTCTCTATACGTACTTTCTTCTCTTTCCTCAAAAGCATTCCTTGAGTCTAGATTTTCCCAATCATATAAGCTATTTGCATGATAATCCTTTTCAGAATCCACCTTTTTTTCTGGTATATTAACTTCTGTTAGATTGTCTTCTATTATATTATCTTCCGTTAGATTAGCTTCTGTTAGATTAGCTTCTGTTAGTTTAGCTTCTGACAGATTACCTTCTGTTAGTTTAGCTTCTGATAGATTGTCTTCTGTTAGATTACCTTCTGTTAGATTACCTTCTATTGGATTGCCTTCTGCTATATTTGTTTCTGTTATGGAATCTGTTATGGAAGATACTTTTATATCATATTTCATAATATTTTCTTCATTTATTTTGTCTTTCAGATCAATTGCTTGTGTCTCTTTTGGTTTGCTGGTTTCTATGATTTTTTCTTCTTTTTGTTCCGCAACCGATAATTTCTCGGTCTCGTCCAAATTCTCTTCTATAGTTGAAACCATCCCCATCGTTATTGGTTTGTCATCCCACTCCGTGGCGAAGTATTTTTTGTCTGAAAGATATAATATAATTCCACCCATTTCAATAATACTATATGGTGTGTTCATGATATGTGTTGAATCTGTCTGAGTCTTGTACTCTCCAATCCCATTTCTTATCTCAAGCGTTCCCAGTAAAATACCCTTAATTCCATCATCTCTTCGTTTAAATATGTATGCCTTCAGTTGTTTGGCGTTTAAGCTGGGTGCAGTAATGTGAAGGGTGCATTTGCACTGCCCATTCCGCGCTTCTACTCTGGCATATCCTACATTATTTCTTTTTATTCCTTCCTCATAATTGTAAATGTATGAAACTAATCTTGTATAGTCAGGCATCTTTAACTCCCTTTACTTTATTTGTGCACCGATTCATAGCACTATTATCCTCATGTTATTATATTCTATCCTAAGAATGAATATGACAATAATGCATTCGGATAAACTCATCGATTATTGAAGGTTACCTAAAAAATTGGTCGAAACCAGGATGCCATCTGGTTCCGACCATATGTGATACTACTCAAATAATGCTGCTACTAAATCATTTACTACCTTGCCATCTGCTTTTCCCTTTACCATAGGCATAAGTTCTTTCATGATCTTTCCCTTATCTTTTGCCATTGGCTCTGTGATTTCAAGCTTCGCTAAGACTTCTTCAATTATTTTCTTGATTTCTTCTTCGTTCATAAACTGTGGTGCAAATTCTGAAAGAACTGCGATTCTTAACGTACATTCATCAATAATACTTGTTCTGTCTGCAGGTGAAGATTCTAAGGTTTCCTTCAGTTGTTTTATTTCTTTGAAAACAACTGCGTTTTCTTCTTCCTCCGTTAAGTCAGCTCGTTTATCAATTGCTACATTCTTCAGCGCTGTTAGAAGTGCAGAAAGTGCATCTTTTCTTCCCTTATCTCCAGCTTTCATAGCCTTTACCATTTCTGCTCTTACTAATTCAATTTTCGTCATTATTTTTTCCTCCTATTTATTTTTTGCATTTTCAATCTGTTCCGCCAAATCATTGAGATATACCCAACGGTTCATCTTCTCATCCAAACTTTTTTCCAATTCCTCTTTCTGTGTCATAAGTTCATTTAGCATAGAATAATTGCTGGCTGCATCCATAATCTTGACGTCTAACTCTGCTATTTTAGTTTCTAAAGAAGCAATTACAGTATCGATTTCATCAAATTCCTTTTGCTCGTTATAAGAAAATTTTAGTTTTACTTCTTTCGGTTTTGTTTTTCCACTATTAATTTCCACATTTACGATAGCTTTTATATTATTACTTTGTCCAATACTGTTTTCTAAACTATTTTGTTCTTCAATAGCATCTTTATAATCAGTAAAACCGCCTTCATATTGGCGAAGTTTCCCGTTTTCTTCAAAAGCAAAAATTCTTTTCACAATTCTATCCAGAAAATATCTGTCATGGGATACCGTTAATACGATTCCGCTAAAGCTGTCCAAATAATCTTCAAGTATAGTAAGTGTCTGAATATCCAAATCATTGGTAGGTTCGTCAAGAATCAATATATTCGGTGCTTCCATTAACACTTTTAATAGATACAAACGTCTCTTCTCACCGCCGGATAACTTGGATATAAGTGAATATTGCATTGATCCGGTGAACAAAAAGCGTTCTAACATCTGAGAAGCACTTGCACTTCCTTCACTTGTTTCTATATATTCTGCAACGGTTCGAATGTATTCAATTACCTTTAGGCTTTGATCCATATATTCATTTTCTTGAGAAAAATACCCGATTTTTACGGTTTCACCTAAGTCAACATTTCCCTCGTCCGGTTCTAGATTGCCTGTAATAATTTTTAGCAAAGTGGTCTTCCCACAACCATTCGGACCTATGATTCCGATTCGGTCATTTTTTAACAATATATAGGAAAAATCATTAATTAGCTTTCGGTCTCCATAGGATTTGCTAATGTTATTAATTTCAACTGTCTTTTTACCAAGTCTAGAGGATAAGGAATTCAGCTCTACATTATTATCCTTTTCAATTACTTTTCGGTCTCTAAGTTCTTCAAACCGTTGTATATGAGCCTTTTGTTTGGTGGAACGTGCTCTGGCACCACGCATCATCCACTCTAAATCCATACGATACAAGCTTTTCTTTTTGCGCTCTGCTGCCATCTCCATATCTTCACGATCCGCTTTTAACTGTAAGAATTTTGTGTAATTTGCCATGTAGGTGTAGATACTGCCTTTATCAATTTCTATAATCTTATTGGTAACATTGTCCAGGAAATAGCGGTCATGGGTTACCATAATAAACGCCCCCTGGTATTTAATCAGATACTCCTCCAACCACTCTGCCATTTGGTTATCTAAATGATTGGTAGGCTCATCTAACACTAATATCTCAGCTGGTGTTAACAAGGTTCTTACTAGGGCCACTCTCTTCTTTTGTCCACCTGATAAGGTATCAATTTGTCCTTCATAATCTGGAATTCCCAACTTCAGCAGCATGGTTTTAGCTTCACCCTCTAAATTACGATATTCCTCTACTGCTTTTTTACCAAATACAACATTTTCTAATATATTAAGGTTTTCTTGGAATACCGGTGTTTGAGCGAGGTATTCTACCCGCACCATTTTCCCCTTAGTCACAGTTCCCTCATCTGGTTCTTCTAATCCTGAGATTATCTTTAACAAGGTAGATTTTCCGGTTCCATTGATACCAATTACTCCTATTTTATCACCCTCGTTGATACCTAGGGTTATTTGATCAAATAAAATTCTTTCCGTATAGCTTTTACTCATCTTTTCTATATTCAATAAATTCATATCCGGTAACTCCTTCTATATTCTAACTTGTACATAGAATGTTGCATTAAAAAGAATACCATATATTCTGTCATTATGCCATATTTTATTTTTAGATTAAATGCCTAGGTAATCCATCAACCATAATCGGCGTTAATTCTTCTTGAATCAGAGGCCTTACATAGTCAGTAAATTCGGTTGTTACAAAGGTTCCCTTCTCATCTATCCAGCTTCTCGGTACTTTTTTCTCTAAGTTTGCTATTTTGTGGATATCATACGAATCAGTTGTACATTGATATGGATTACTGGAAAGCCTTTTTAATATAATCATTTTTCCTGTTTCTCCATCAAATGCCGCATTGACAGCCGCTCCACCAACTTGAAAAGCCTCCGTAATATCTACAAGCGAAGCCATATGGGTAGCACATCTTTGCAAAGTACTTAATTCAATAGCACGTGTTTTGCACCCATACTCTTCAGAAACTTTGTTAGCAAGGTATTTTGCTGAACCACTTAACAGAGTATGTCCAAATTTATCAATATACTTTGCATTATCGGTCAACTCGCAAACATATCTTCCATCTGCTATTTGAATACCCTCAGAAACTGCTATCACCACAGATTTTTTTACATTCTGAAGTCTCTCTATTTTGGATATAAAACTCTCCATATCAAATACAACCTCGGGAAGAATTATCATATCAGGTCCTTCACAATCCTTGCAATTGGCTAAAGCGGCAGCTCCCGTCAGCCATCCGGCATTACGCCCCATTATTTCAATAATCGTTAGATTTCTTTGGTCATAAACAAGACTGTCACGTATTATTTCCTTCGTAGTTGCCGCAATAAATTTAGCAGCACTTCCATATCCGGGAGTGTGATCTGTAACCTCTAAATCATTGTCGATGGTTTTAGGAACACCAATAAAACGTATGTCACTCCTGATTATGATTGCATAATCCGATAATTTTTTTATAGTATCCATAGAATCATTTCCACCAATATAGAAAAAGTACTCTATATTTAATTTATTTAATATTCCAAATAATTTATCATATATTTCTGGCTGCTCATTCATATCCGGTAGTTTGTAACGACAAGATCCCAGATAAGAAGCTGGCGTTCTTTTTAGTAACTCAATTTCTAATTGACTGTGAAAACGATTATCTAAGTCCACATACTTTTCTTCTAAAAGTCCTTGAATACCATAAAGCATACCATAAACCTTTTTTGCTCCTCTATCTTTTGCAGTCTTATATACTCCTGCTAAGCTGGAATTAATTACTGCAGTAGGTCCTCCTGATTGACCAACTAGGACATTACCTATCATCTTTATCCCTCCGTATATCAAAAACAATTTAGTGTTAAATAATTGTTTTAGATTAATCTAAACTATCATAAGTTTCGCAGATACACCATATCATCTCATCTATTAGTATGTCAACAAAACAAACTATTTGTGCACGTTACTATATTTAAAACATATGAAAAACACCATCTTGAGCAATAACAAACTGCCTCATAACCAGTTTGTGGAAACTGATTACGAGGCAGCTTGTTATATCTTATTTAGCAAAAACTAACACTTTATCTGGTTCATTATTTTTATGCATGAATTTTATCATATAAAATATCACTCAATTTTGCAAACTGTTCAAGTGTTAGAGCTTCCCCACGTATGGTTGGAGACACTCCCAGCTCTTGAATTGCATCTGCGATAATTTCTTTGGATAAATTAAAATCCGCTCTATTGTTTAAACCATTTACCAGAGTCTTCCTTCTTTGATTAAAAGATGCTCGGATAATGCGAAACATCAGTTTTTCTTCTTTCACTTTAACTGGTAGATCAGTATGAAGTGTTAATCGAATTACGGATGAACCTACGGTAGGACGAGGCATAAAACAATTCGCTGGTACATTGGCAACAATATACGGTTCTGCATAGTACTGTACCGCCAAAGATAGTGATCCATAATCTTTGGTTCCAGGTCCTGACTGCATTCGATCAGCTACTTCTTTCTGCACCATAATTGTAATATTATCTATGGGAACCCGGGCTTCAAACAATCCCATTATAATTGGTGTTGTAATGTAATAAGGGAGATTAGCAACAATTTTAATAGGCTTGCCGTTGTTTCTCTCCTGCACCAGTTTGTTAATATCCACTTTTAATATATCCTCATTCATTACAGTAACATTATCATATTCCGATAAGGTATCCTCTAATATTGGAATTAACATCTTATCAATCTCTACGGCAATAACTTCTTTTGCTGATTCACATAGATATTGGGTCATCGTACCGATACCCGGTCCTATCTCTAGTACCATATCATCCTTCGTTACTCCAGCTGCCTTCATGATTTTATCTAAGACATGGGTATCTACAAGAAAGTTCTGCCCATATTTTTTTTGAAAGATAAAATGATATTTATTAAGTATTTCTATGGTTTCTCTCGGATTCCCTAGTGTTGCCATGTATTACCTCTTTTCGTTTTTTCTGAATAATTATCTGTAAATGTATTATACATGAATCCCATACATTTTCTTTGCATTTTGTTCCGTAACTTCTATAACGCGGTTATAATCTATTCCTTTTAGACTTGCTATCGCCTGTGCGACATAAGTTAAATTCAAAGAAGAATTCCTCTTGCCCCGATTAGGCTCAGGAGCTAAATATGGACAGTCTGTTTCTAAAAGAATAGCCTCTAATGGCATATATTCCACGACTTCTTTTAATTTTTTTGCATTTTTAAATGTCAAAACACCGCCAATACCTAGATAAAATCCCATATCCAGATACTCTTTTGCCATTTCCTTACTATAAGAAAAACAGTGGATTACTCCCCCTACCTCTTGTAGATTTGCAGCTTTTATCATATCTAACGTATCCTGTGCTGCATCTCGGCTATGAATAATAGTAGGCAGTTTAACCTCTTTTGCAAGTTCCATCTGTCGGTCAAACCATTTTTTCTGTATCTGGTGTTCCGGTGTATCCCAATAGTAGTCCAAACCAATTTCACCTATAGCTACTACCTTGGATAATTGTGTTACTTTGCTTAACCAAACAAAGCTTTCTTCATCTAGTTCTGCGGTTTCACTAGGATGTACTCCTACTGCTCCGTAGATAAATGAATACTGATTCATTAATTCTATCGTTTTTTTCGTAGTTTCAATACTAGCACCAACATTGACTACGAAGCCAATGTCTGCCTGGGATAATTCACTTAATATAGTTTCTCTATCTTCATCAAAAGCTTCATCATCATAATGAGCATGTGTTTCAAAAATCATTTTATATTCATACCTTTCCCTTTTGTGGTTCTTCCCAACTATAATGGTTTTTTAATTCAACGGGTTATATTGTATTATAGTTATATATTTTAATTTTGTCTATGATTTCTTTTCTTGGGCTAAATTATCATATTAATATTCTAGTAAAACTTTTTCAATTTCATATTGAGTATTAATAACTAACCACATTTGAGAGAAGTAGTGCATAATATTCCAAATACCAATTCCTTTAATCCCATATTCCGGTACTAATTTTACTAATGCTTCTATGCTTCTTGCATCTTTAAACCATACTATATGTTGTGTTGGTATCTCAGAACTATAATCGACATACTCGTAATATGGTGCCTCAGCATTTTCATCATACATAATAATAGCACCAACTTGACCCGCTAAAATTATGGCGGCATCCGTATTAAGGGAATTTCCCGTTGATATGCCTATTACATATGGTAGCTCCCAATCATAACCAATGGTTGACAGTCCTATATAAATTTTTTCTGGCGTTATCATTGGAATAACATGATCTAAAATATCCCTCACCAAATAAACAGGGGTTGTAGCAGTAGGCGGCCCCACAGAGTATCCCCATCCATAAGACAAAATCAATATGCCATTTGCTGCCTGACCAAAGGCTGAATAATCCAATTTTTCAAATGTGACCTCATTAAAACCTATGAATATTCTCGGTGTTATTGTGACAAATAAAAAGTATCCTTCCTGTTTTAAACGATCAGATAATTTTATAATATAATTCTCATAAAGTTGCCGATTTTCCTGATTTAAATGTACTATAGATATATTTAATCCATAATAACCTTTCGTCGTCAATATATTAAGTATATTATTAATATGCCGATCCTGCATTACTGGGTCATTTAATATACTGTTAACAGCCTCTATATCGCCCATTCCTTGATATGTTAAGGTAGATAAAGACATAATTGGAGCCACACTATATTCCTTTGCTATTTGGATAATCTCGGTCTCATCTTCGCCAATTATTTCACCAGCCCCTACTGTTCTATAATTAAATATAGTTAGATAGGTTAGAAATGGTAATGTCTTTCGTAGTATCTCCTTTGTAATAAATGGATAAGCGTAACCGTTTGTTGCAATTTTATTAGTGGTTTTATAACTGATGACTATAGGTTCTCCTGGATAAATAAATTCTCTATCCGAAAGAAATGGGTTGTTCCTTAACAATTGCATTACATTGATATCATAAGCATCTGCAATACTTATTAATGAATCTCCCTCCTGAACAATATAGATCTGCTCAGGATATACAATCACTATAGTTTGCCCAATTACTAAGTTAGCAGGGTCAATTAATCCATTGTCTTGAATCAATTTTGTAACTGACACATTATATCTTTCTGCTATTGAATAGATCGTTTCTTCTGGTCGTACTACATGTATAATCATAGATAACCTCGATCAATATATTTATTCTTAATATATGATTGTAATATTTAATTATTCAGAGAGTTAAAATCATGGTTAAAATATAACATAAAAATATCTACTATCTGTGTTATAAATAAATCAAAAATATACTTATTTAAATTACATATTTATTTTTCTTATGTTTTTTATTTGTTATTTTTATTGGTTTTTCATTTATTAGTTTATATTACTAGTATTTCTTTTTGATAGTGTGACAAACTAATATTAGAGAATTTATGTCGTTTATTTTTTGATTAATTTTCTCTATTCATTAATGGAAAGGAGTTTCGACTATGAGTATGAATTTATCACAAGCAGATCTAAAAATCATTCCAAAGGATTGTTCAGAATCAGGCATTCCTAAGCTTCCTTGTGACAACAAGGAAGAAAATACTTCCAAGAATTCTCTTGTATTAGCAATGGCATATGTACCTATGCAACAGTTTCGTGAACTCTATGACCAGGATTATGCCCTACAGATTGGTACAATATTCAAAGAATTAGACTTACCATTTTACGGAATAGGAGGAGGTCTCTTATGAGTCAAACCAGCAAAAATGATTTAATGAAGGATTTACAAACAGTTAGTTTTGCTATGGATGATATCAGACTTTTTCTAGACACTCATCCCTTTGAAACTGAGGCACTTACTAATTATGAAAGTTTTAAAACCCAACGTAACCAAACATTAGAGGAATATTCGAAATTCTACGGACCACTTTTAGCTTATGAAGTAGCTGAAAATAATCATTGGACATGGGTAGAACAACCCTGGCCATGGGAAGGAGAGGTATAATCAATGTGGACCTATGAAAGAAGATTACAATATCCAGTGAAAATATGCAATCCTAACCCCAAGATGGCTCAGCTAATAATTAGCCAATTTGGTGGACCCGACGGTGAATTAGCAGCTTCCATGCGTTATCTTTCTCAGCGTTATTCCATGCCTTATAAAGAAATAGCAGGCTTGTTGACAGATATTGGTACCGAAGAATTAGCCCATATGGAAATTATAAGTGCCATCGTA
Organism: uncultured Lachnospiraceae bacterium; assembly: GCA_963517115.1. Classification (GTDB taxonomy): domain Bacteria; phylum Bacillota; class Clostridia; order Lachnospirales; family Lachnospiraceae; genus Anaerocolumna. Next base: position 90,519 of record CAUQEW010000012.1, read on the forward strand.
TTCCAGTTAACAAAAAATTTAAGCCTAGAAGAAATAAAAACTGGTGGTTTTGATGCTTATTATATTGATCACACAACAGGTCTTTGGCCTCAAGCTGCAGGCGGCATTCCCTTTAACTCCTGTTTTTTCCAATCAAAAGGTGACGCGCTGACTGACCTACATGAAGATTTAGCTGCGGAACAAAAAGCACGAACCACTTATGATAATATTCTTCGTTTGGTTACAGATCCTGAAATAATTGACCCAATTCGTTTTCTACGTGAACGAGAAGTAGTTCATTTTCAACGTTTTGGTGAAGCTCTAATTCGAGTTCAGGAACGATTAGATTCTAGAGATTTTTATGCGATTAATGCTGAAATAGATAAAGTTAAGATACAATAAATGTGACGGAGTAACAGAAAAAGCCAGGTAGTGTGAAATTTACATCTACTTGGCTTTTTTATCGTATATCTTTATCATTTATAGTTTATGAATTAGCAGATTTCGGCTCCTGCTGTCATATTCTTTTCTGGTATCATTAATGCCAATTCGCCATTCTCATCTTCTGCACATAATAGCATTCCTTCAGACAATACTCCAGCTAACTTCGCAGGTTTTAAATTAACCAATACCATAACCTTCTTGCCAACCATCTCTTCCGGTGTGTAATATGCTTTAATGCCGGATACAATTTGCTTAACCTGACTTCCAATCTTAACTTGAGAGCAAAGTAATTTTTTAGACTTTGGTACTGCTTCACAAGCAATGATTTCACCTACTTGAAATTGCATCTTCATAAAATCCTCATAGGTAATTTCTTCTTTTGCAGGAATATCAATTACTGTTTCCACCTTTGTTTCAAGTTCCGAGGGTTCACCAGCATCTGTTTCCTTTTCTGCTTTCTGAATGGCTTCTTCTGCTCTCTTTGCTTCCACTTTTTCTAAAACCTCTTTCGCATCCAGACGAGCAAATAGAATTTCAGGTGTTTCAGTTACTTTCGTACCCGAAACAAATACTCCAAATTGATCTAATTCTTCAATTGTTCTTCCCTTTGAATTCAGTTGAGCAAAAATCTTACCCGCAGTTTCAGGCATAAAAGATTCTAACAGGCTTGCACCAATACAAATGCTCTCTACCAGATTATAAAGGACTGTCTCTAAACGAGGCTTTTGTGCTTCCTCCTTTGCTAAAATCCAAGGCATAGTCTCATCAATATATTTGTTGCACCGTTTAAATAAGGTAAATATTTCGGATATCGCATCTGCAACTTTAATTTGTTCCATCTTCCCTACTACTTTTTTTGATGTCTCAATAGCCAGATTAATCAACTCATCATCGATTGCTTCTTTCACGTTTGGATTATTAACAAGACCACCAAAATATTTGTTTGACATGGAGATGGTTCTATTTACAAGGTTACCTAAGGTATTAGCAAGGTCAGAATTCATTCTCTCTATCATTAGTTCCCAAGTTATTACACCATCATTGTCAAATGGCATTTCATGTAATACAAAGTACCTAACTGCATCTACTCCAAAGAAGTCAACTAATTCATCTGCATATAAGACATTACCCTTAGATTTACTCATCTTACCATCTCCCTGTAATAACCAAGGATGACCAAATACCTGTTTTGGCAAAGGCAACTCCAATGCCATCAGCATGATTGGCCAGTAAATGGTATGAAAGCGTAATATATCTTTACCAATCAGATGCAAGTCAGCCGGCCAGAACTTCTTAAATAATTCACCGTTGTTACCATCCACATCATAACCCAAACCTGTAATATAGTTGCTTAGTGCATCCAGCCATACATATACTACATGTTTGTTATCAAAATCTACTGGAATACCCCATTGAAAAGAGGTTCTGGATACACATAAATCCTGTAAACCAGGAAGTAGGAAATTATTCATCATCTCATTCTTTCGGGATTCTGGCTGAATGAATTCGGGATGGGTATTAATATGTTTTATCAAACGATCTGTATAGTTGCTTAACTTAAGAAAATATGCTTCTTCCTTTGCCGGTTGAACTTCTCTTCCACAATCCGGACATTTACCATCAACTAACTGTGACTGTGTAAAGAAAGATTCGCAAGGAGTACAATACATTCCTTCATAAAATCCCTTATAGATATCACCTTTTTCATATAGTTTCTTGAAGATTTTCTGAACCTGTTTCTCATGATGCTCATCAGTTGTACGAACAAACTTATCATAAGATGTATTCATCAGGTCCCAGATATCCCTAATTTGTCCCGCTACTCCGTCTACAAATTCTTTTGGGGTAATACCGGCATCAGCAGCCTTGTTCTCAATCTTTTGACCATGTTCATCGGTTCCTGTTTGAAAGAATACGTCATAGCCCTGTTGCCTTTTAAATCGTGCAATACTATCTGCCAATACTATCTCGTAACTATTTCCAATATGTGGTTTTCCCGATGTATATGCAATTGCAGTTGAAATATAAAATGGTTTTTTACTCATAATAATTCCCTCCTAAAATTTTCGTATAAAAAAAGCTCACGCCTTAAATTTCTTTAAAGACGAGAGCTTATGTCCCGTGGTACCACTTTAATTCAGCCCAGCTTTTCAGCTGAACCCTTATCTGCTGCAAGAAAGTTTTTCTCTAACAGCATATCACAATAACGGATGCATCCGTCGCAGCCTAAAGAATCTTCGTATTCTCTCAGTGCGCAGCTCCAAGACCATCTTCAACAGCTTTTCTATGACCCCTTTTCAGCTTCCGGGGCTCTCTGTCCATAGCGTCCTTATTTACTCTTCTTTTCACAGCCTTTTTATTTATATGCTTTCTATAATTCAGTAGTTCTATTGTAGTCTACCCACATTTAATATGTTTTAGCATAGCACGAGGTATTTCATTTGTCAACAGTTGGTATCTTATTCGGTAGATTTTAGTGTGTCCTGTATTATACTTTCCATCATTTCTTTCGTAAGCATTCCAGGAACATACCCATATATATTTCCTTCTTTATCTATCATAAACGTTGTTGGAAATGCGGTAATATGATATTGATTTAATAAATCCCCAGTTTCATCGAATACAACCGGAAACGTATATTGATTATCATCTAGGAATTCTATAATCTTGTCAGCTTCTTCGTCTTGGTTATTAGGGTATTCTTCTGTTTTAGGATTAGCAACTCCAAGAATTACTATTTCATCTTCATTTAAATTATATTCCTTATACAACTCTTCAATATGTGGCATTTCTTCTTTACAAGGAGGACACCACGTTGCCCAGAAATTCAAAAAAACTACTTTCCCTTTATAATCAGATAATGTATGTTCATTACCGTATTGATCCGTTAATGTAAAGTCTATCGCTGGGAATACTTCGGTTAATTCTTCTGAATCTTCATCTGTGTTTGTTTCTTCTGTCTCTTTTACCTGATCTGCCTCATCGGTCTGCTCTGTTCCATCGCTCTGCTCAATCTCGTCAGTCTGATCTGTCGCTTTGACCTCTCCTGTCTCCGTTGTCCTATTATTGTCTGGATTACTTTCTTCCTGGTTACTTTTATTATTATTATTGTAGCTATAAGAATTTAAGTACCCGGATACTCCGTTCATCCATCCTGTAAACGTCATAATTCCTATAATAATAAGGATGATACCGCCGCCTTTAATCGTATATTTCAATAATTTCTGTTTTGCTTTTAAAAAGTCTAATACCTTAGTTGTAAATAATCCAAGGATTAAAAAAGGTAGTACAAATCCAGCAGCGTATACTACAACAAGCATATTACCTATGAAAGAACTCTTAGCACCCGATGCCAAAATTAGTACCGAGGAAAGTGCCGGTCCAATACATGGTGTCCAAGCAAAGCTAAAAGTAAAACCCATTAATAATGCAGCGAAAGGAGTCACCTTTTTATCCGCTAAATTAAGATGAATTTTTCTTTCCCGTTGTAAAAACTTAAAATCAATTACACCGAGTTGGAATAAGCCAAGCACGACAATAAGAATTCCACCGATTCTGGTGAATAACAGTTTATTACTATAAAAAAAGGTTCCTAATGTTGTAAAAGACATCCCAAGTATGAAAAAGGCAAATGAAATTCCGAGTACAAAACATACCGTATGGAAAAATACCGTTTTTCTTTGATATGTAATAATACCATCTTCACCTACCTGATTCGTATTTCCAGCTAGATAGCTCATATATACTGGAATAAGCGGAATAACACAGGGTGAGAAAAAGGATAGAATACCTTCTGCCAGTACAAGTATAAAGCTTATTTTATCTGTTGCTATGATTTCTTCAAACACAAATATTCTCCTTTATTTTTCTATTTCTTATAATATACCATAGTGACTATATATTATCAACTTTCTGTCAAAGCGGATATTCGCAATCCGCTTCGCTACTTGCTTATAAGGTTAAATTAACAAGTTGTTGTTCTAAAATTAAATTTAACAAGATAAAATTACTTGATAGGTGAATGGTTGTAACCTAATAGTCATATCCTAATAAGAAGGAACAATTATTATTGTTTAAATTATATTTGAATTAAAACATGGGGAATTCTGTTGACAAAATAATGAAAACACTATATCTTGCATATATTAGCGCACATATTATAAGTTTAATATTAGTAACAATGATTAATAATAAATTGCAACTATAATCTAATTGGAGGAATGTTATGAAAAAGAACAAGTACTATCTTATATTAACCCTATTACTACTATTTATAACTACCAATATTGTTGGTTGTTCAAAAAGCTCAAATAGCAACAGGGAGAATGGTTCTGATGATTTTGATAATTTTCTAGACTTAATATTTACTACCGAAGTACAAAGAGATACACTAACGCTAAACTTTTCATTGGCAGATCCTGAAAACTATAATATTACAGATTCAGAAGTAACCTTAGGACACTATTCTTCACAGTACATAGAAGAAATGCTCGTCAATTCCGAGAATTATTTGGCGGCTTTGAAGCAATATGATTATGATTCTTTATCTGATTCACAAAAACTTTCTTATAATATTTTAAAGGAGGATTTGGAATTAGATCTGAAAGCGGGAGACTTCATACTCTACAATGAGTGTCTTGGTCCAACTACCGGAACTCAGGCACAGCTTCCCGTCCTTCTAGCTGAATATAACTTCTATGATAAAAAAGATATTGATACTTATATTTCATTGTTGCCTTGTATCTATGACTATTTTCAAGAAATCTCTGAATTTGAAAAAGAAAAATCTGCTGCAGGTTTATTTATGAGTGACGAAGTAGTCAGCAGCATTTTAGATCAGTGTGAAAGCTTTATTGCTGATAAAGAAAATAATTATTTGATTGAAATCTTTAATGATAAGATCTCAAATTTTAAGGGATTGACCAAAGACGAAATTGTATCTTATCAGACCGCTAATAAGGATGCTATTCTAGGTTATGTGATTCCAGCCTATGAATTATTAATTTCCTCGTTGTCAGATTTAAAAGGTACCGGTACCAATAATGGTGGATTGAGTAATTATGATAAAGGTAAAGAATATTATGAATATTTAATAGCAACTAATACAGGTTCTTCCAGATCCGTACCTGAATTAAAGCGTATGCTTGATGACAGCATAAGTAGCAATATGTTAAAACTAAGCACTATAATGACTAAGGATTCTTCCGTCTATGATAAAGTTATAGATATATCTTATTCCTTAACAGACCCTACTGAGATTATAAAATATCTAAAAACAGCAATAAAGGAAGATTTTCCTGTTAGCCCTAATGTAAATTGTTCCATCAAATATGTTCACGAGTCACTGCAAGACCATCTTAGTCCTGCTATGTACTTAATTCCTACTATTGATAATTATAAAGATAATATAATTTATATTAATCATAATCCTGATTATGATTTATCTCAGATATTTACTACGCTAGCGCATGAGGGTTATCCCGGACATTTATATCAGTCTGTTTACTTTAGAGACCTTCAACCACCTGCACTAAGAAGTTTATTAAACTTTGGTGGCTATGCAGAAGGATGGGCTACCTATGTGGAATATTATTCCTATCATTTAGCTGGTTTTGAAGAAAACGTTGCTGATTTTCTCGAGGCAAATGCTGCTGCCAATATGGCACTCTATTGTCGTTTGGACATAGGCATTCATTATGATGGATGGTCTCTATCTGATACCGCATCTTATTTGAAAGGTTTTGGCATAACCGATGAAGTAACCATTCGTCTCCTATATAACACCATGATCGAGGAACCGGCCCTCTATCCACAATATGGTATGGGTTATTTAGAAATCATGGCTTTAAAAGAAAAGGCTCAAGATGCTTTAGGCGACCGTTTTGTTTTAAAAGATTTTCACACTTTCCTTTTAAATATAGGCCCTGCACAATTTGATATTATTGGTGATCAGTTGGATGTATGGATTCAGGATCAACAGAGTTAAAGCATAAAAATTAACAATATTTTGATAATTTTTTTGTTTCATATTGACATTTACATTTCAAAACTTTATACTCAAAGTGGTGTACGATTTTTATATACCAAGGTAAAATAAAAGCAATTATTAAAACTCATTTTTTTCATATGACTTTAACTAATTGTATACAAAACAAATTATAGGAGGAAATAATTATGTCAACAAAAGCTTATTTTACGCGCGACGAAATCAGCGCAACGAATCCAATTTTTCAACAAACACGTTCAATTATTGAAGCCCCTTTTTATGGTAATAACGTAATTAAAGTGAATACATTAAAGGAGGCATATGAATTAGCCAAAAACTCTCCTGGAACTGTTGTAACAGATATGCCTGTATATAGAGCAGATGAAATAGGTCTAGAGCCAGATGCTAAGATCTTATTATTTAATGATGGTAATGTAAGTGGTAGAGCTGCTGCTGCTCGTAAAATCTCCGGTGAACCTGGCGTAAATTGTGCTGATCTTGATGGCAAAGTAAAAGAAGCTGTTTACCAATCACGTAATCTTCTCATGTATCATGCAGAAGTATATATTGGTTTACATGAAGACTTTATGGTAAAAGCTCATCTTCTTATTCCAGAAGGCGAAGAAAATAATTTGTATTCTTGGATGTTAAATTTCCAATATATGTCAGATGAATATGTAAAAATGTATAAAGCTTCTAAACCAATTGATGGCGAAGCTGATATCTACATCTTCTCCAACCCACAATGGTCTCACCCAGATCATGAAATGGGCTTAACTTATTTTGATACTGCACACAATTGTGCTGCATTATTAGGTATGAGATATTTTGGAGAACACAAAAAAGGTACACTTACCATTGCTTGGGCAATTGCTAACAGACATGGATATGCTTCTTGCCATGGTGGACAAAAGAGATACAACCTACCTGGTGGAAAATCTTATGTTGCAGGTGTATTTGGTCTTTCCGGATCAGGTAAATCCACAATTACTCATGCAGCTCACGGCGGAAAATATGATATTACAGTTCTTCATGATGACGCTTTCATTATCTCTGCTAAAGATGGTTCTTCCATCGCATTAGAGCCTGCTTACTTCGATAAAACACAAGATTATCCATTAAGCAGTCCTGATAACAAATATCTTGTTACTGTTCAAAACTGTGGAGCTACCATAGATGAAAATGGTCATAAGGTTATTGTTACAGAAGATATCCGTAATGGTAATGGCCGTGCCGTTAAATCTAAATTATGGTCACCAAATCGTGTAGATAAGATTGACGAACCAGTTAATGCAATCTTCTGGATTATGAAAGATCCTACTATTCCTCCAGTAGTTAAATTAAAAGGTGATTCTTTAGCATCTGTTATGGGTGCAACTTTAGCAACAAAGAGATCTTCTGCAGAAAGACTTGCTCCTGGCGTAGATCCTAACGCATTGGTTGTTGAACCTTACGCAAATCCTTTTAGAACTTATCCTTTAGTTAATGATTATGAAAAATTCAAAGAATTAGTTGGAAAAAGAAATGTAGATTGCTACATCATCAATACTGGTGATTTTATGGGCAAAAAAGTTACACCAAAAGATACTTTAGGTATCATTGAAACTATTGTTGAAGGCAAAGCTGAATTCAAACAATGGGGTACTTTTGAAGACATCGAAATTATGGAATGGGAAGGTTTCGTTCCAAATCTTAACGATGCTGACTACAAAGCTCAATTAATCGCTAGAATGAATGATAGAGTTCAGTTCGTACAATCAAGAGATGAATTTAAAGGCGGATTTGATAAATTACCAAAAGACGCTTTAGATGCATTAAAGAAAGTTGTTTCTGAATTAGCTTAACAGCAAATATCTTTATTAATAATACCGTCATAGTGTGTGATAATACATTCACTATGACGGTTTTTTGATTTTTATAATTGATTTAATCAGACTACGATATTACTATTATGATCCGGTCGATTTGTAGTGTCTAACTCCAAACCTCCAGAGCAAATAACACGGTATTATAAAGAAACCAGCAAGCAATGGTAAAAATGGATACCACAAAGACCCATTTTTATCAAGTAAATATAGTAGCGGATAATACTGAATAAGAGCAAAAGGTATAATGAATGTACATATCTGCAAAACTTTCTTACCATATATACTGATAGGATATTTACCATATTCCCTCGCCCCATCCGTAAAAACATTCATGAATTCCAATCCTTCTAATGTAAAGAAACAAAGTGCTGCATATATAATGAATATTCCCGTAAATACCATCGTTCCACCAATTATCATGAATACAACTGTAAGTATCTTATCAATGCTCCAATTTACATCACTTTTTAGTATTCCATAAACTAGCATAATGATAGCTTGAAACATACGTCCTATTCTTGTGAATTCTATTTTACTTCCCAGTACTTGCAAGATTTCATTTCTTGGCCTTACCATAATACGGTCAAATTCACCATTACTGATCGTTGATGAAAAGGTATCAAAGCCTCTGGCAAAGCATTCTGCCAATGAATATTCCATTAAGACGATCCCGAAGCATAATAAAACTTCACTGTATGTAAAACCCTTAACTAGATTGAAGCGCCTGAACATAAAATAAACTCCTAAAAATACATTGAAAGAGACCAAAAATTGGCCTATGGTAGTTAATAGAAAGGACATTTTATATTGAATTACACTTTTTAAGTGAATTGAAAAATATTTTAAATATAATTTCATATCGTCAGCCTCCTTGGATTGTAACCTTCTTTAGTGCTTTTGCTGTCAACATTTTTCCTGCAATAACCAGAACTATCAGCCAGAACAATTGCAAGCCTAAAGATGTATATATCTTACTCCCAGCTATATCACCACTATATATACGCAGTGGTACATTTTGCATCGCCGCAAATGGAAGCAATTCAAATATTTGTCTGATCCCATTTGGAAGAAACGGTAATGGAATAACGGCACCAGAGAAGAACTCAACCATTGAAACAGCCACCATTCTAACTCCCATGGGAGATACGGTATAAAACGTTACAATATAAACTAGCATACAAAAGGCAACTACAACCAAAAACCCCAACAACATAGTAATGGAAAACCACACACTTGCCTGCACATCTTTCGGCAAACTAAGCCCGTACGGCTTAGGTAAAAATGCAGCTAGAATAAGTATCGGCATACACCGAAGCACTGCCCTTGAAAGTCTGTTTGCCATACTTCTTGTAAACCACATATTATAGATATCAATTGGTCTACATAGCTCATAAGCTATATTCCCATTTATAATTGCATCAAAGATTTCATTTTCTAAAAACCAAGTCATATATAACGCTAAAAAAGCCTGCTGCATCCATATATAAGAGGTAAGTGCTGAAAATTCCATAGGAAATGCACTTGCATCTGCTTCATAAAAGGCAGAAAACATTAAAATCTCCAATGCACCCCAAGCAAATTGTGTTACAATTCCTGCCAGTGCTGCTGCACGGTATTGAAGTCCATTAATAAAACGAAGACGAAAGAAGGATATATATTTTTGCATAATCTACGCCTCCATTATATTTTATATTGATTATAAAGTTCAGCCACTACCTCATCTATGGATGAATCTTCAACAGAAATGTCCTTAATATTCACCTGCTTCGATAACCAGGCAATGGCATTCGATACTTGCAGTATCTCTGTATCAAGTTCAAACACAACATGTCCGTTACTCACAGCCTCATTCTCGCCGCTAGAATAATCACAGGCTACCATATTTAGTCCCTTGCATAATTCTATGCTTCTTCCTGAATATTCCAAGGTCAATTTCTTATACCCACCAAATTGTTTCTTCATATCTGCCAGATTACCATCCATAAGAATTTTGCCCTTACCAATTAGTATAATTCTTTTCGTCAGAGCCTCGATATCCTGCATGTCATGAGTTGTTAAAATAACGGTTGTTTTATGTTTTTTATTCATGTCTAATATAAAATTACGCACAGCAATTTTAGATACTGCATCAAGGCCAATAGTAGGCTCATCAAGAAATAGTATCTTCGGACTGTGTAATAAGGATGCCGCTATTTCGCATCGCATTCTCTGTCCTAAGGACAGTTGTCTAGTAGGGGTTTTAATAATTTCTTCGAGCTTTAAAAGGGTTACCAGTTCCTCTAAATTGTCCTTATACCTACTCTTAGGAATACAATAAATATCCCGTAGCAACTCAAAGGAATCAATAACAGGTACATCCCACCAAAGCTGAGAACGTTGTCCAAAAACAACACCGATATCCTTAACATGGGCAACTCGATTTTTCCACGGAGTTCTTCCGTTGATCTCACAAGTTCCACCGTCAGGGGTTAGAATACCACTTAAGATTTTAATTGTACTACTTTTTCCTGCACCGTTTGGTCCAATGTAACCGACCATCTCACCATCCTTTATGGTAAATGAGATATCATCCAGTGCTTTCACGTATTCATACTTTTTGTTAAATAGAGCCCGAAAAGCCTCCGAAAAGCCCGAATTACGCCTTGCGACCTGAAAGGTCTTACTGATGTGTTCTACTTTAATCATTTCTTTTCCTCCTGGTAGTAATATTTGTTTGAAATAATTCGTTCATCAGAGGGCATCTCCGTTAAAGGTTTAAATGCCATATCCAAACTCTATATCTCAAAAATATCTTGCCAAGCGTTAAGTTCTCTTGGATTTTGCCAAGAAAAGCGCGGTAAATATTCTCTTTCCACATTTTACGAAAGGAACATAATTATATAATACTTGGATAAATATGTCAACTATATTTTAATTAGTTCCCTTCGCTAGTATTTTAATTAGTTCCCTTCGTTAGAAGCTCCTATCTCACAAAGCCACCATGAAAGTAGCATTCGTATACCTTTTGCTTTTCACAAAAAATTTCTTCATATCCTTGGAACCATTCAAACTTACCAGTTACATTACAATGATAGATATAATCACCCTTCTGGTATAAGATTGGACCACGATATGGTAATTCTTTAGGAACTAACAGCATAGCTTCCTTTAAAAAATCACCTGAAAAGCTGTCCATCAATACTCGCCCAGTATAGTTCATGCACCAATGTGGGGTACCATGATACCAAACCGCTTCTTCCCCGCTAAATTTCTCACCGCCTAAATAAGAATCAATATATTTGTATTCTCCCTCATTATACTGTAAATCATGGGATTCCGGTCTTGACGATACAGTTTCTGCACCTTTTCCGGCATAAGTAACCTTCTTAGCCCTGCATAAAAAGTCTATCAGCTCTTCATTATAAGCTATCTCTCCCTTGTTGTGGGCGAGAAAGTAATTAGGTTCTTCTGCCTTTATTAATTTATCAATGCTAATCTTAAATAAATCACTTAAGCTAATTAGATTCTCCACATCGGGATATCCTTGCCCCAATTCCCATTTAGCAACTGCCTGTCTTGATATTCCTATTAATTCGGCTAATCCTTCTTGAGAAAGTCCACGTTCTTTTCTTATAATTTGTAATTTGTCTGAAAAATTCATTATAACTCCCTTCTGTATAACGGCAACAATCGTTCTGAAATAGTTGGTTCTGCGCTACAAAATAATGATATCATTAATTAAACTAGATATCCATCAACCGTAACTTACATAACTGACAACTATTAGTTGCTTTAACTCCAGATATTTATGTTAATGTAAATCCACTTTCACAGCCCATATTATGACGGCTTTTACAATATATCTCTCCTCCATGTTCATTCACAATATACTTACAAATAGATAATCCTAGCCCAGATCCCGGTATACTTGAACTTCTTGATTTCTCGGCTCGATAGAATTTGTCAAAAACATAAGGTATATCATCTGCGCTTATTCCGTTTCCATTATCTTTAACCTTAATAAGCATATATGGACCTTCTCGTTCTGCTTCAATTACAATCTTCCCTTGCTTTTCTCCAATATATTTCATACTATTTTCAACCAGGTTGTATAAAACCTCTGTGATTCGTTTGGTATCAATAAATAATAACATGTCCGATGTTTTTATCTCATAAGAAAAATCCATACCATTTTGTTTTACCAAAACCTCCAGCTCTTTCATTACTGCATAAAAGTATTCTGAGAAATAAACTTCTTGGCGACTAATATCCAATTGATTCAGTTGCGTGTTTGAGTATTCCAGCAATTCATTAATCATCCCAATCAACAAATCTGTTTTACAAATAATAATATTTACATAATCCATTTGGCTCTTCGGTGTTTTAGCGATACCATCTCTAAGCCCTTCACTATAAGCTTTGATTGTTGAAATAGGTGTCTTTAAGTCATGGGATATACAAGAGATTAATTCTTGCTGGGATTTTTTAAGGGCTTCTTCTCTCACCTGTTTTGCTTTTAGCTCATCCCTCATTAATTCAAAGGAAAAGGTTAAATCACCCACTTCATTTTCACCTATTATTTTCTCATAAGTTCGAATAACCTCTAGATCATAATTTCCGGCAATAATTCCTTTAGCAGAACTACTAATCTCTCTTAATGGCTTTAGAATGCGCGTATTGCAGTAAACAGTTCTTACTATTAAGATACCTACGCTTATTAGCACTCCTAGTACAATCGGGAAAAAGGTATTCCTTGCTCTTTCCATTACTGTATCCTTCATCACCTTATCTTTAGGTACCAAAAAGACTACAAATCCTTCCGTTTTCCCATCCTTTTGCAATACAAAGGTTTCCTTAATTAAGTTTTCTTTCTCTTTTTTGAAACTCTTATCAAATTGCAGCATTTCTTGAACATTTATTCTGTCTCCCACTTTGTTTTCAAAAGATTCCTCGCTATATACAACTTTACCATCTAGTCCAAACACAATGTAAGGATATTCCCCTTTATTATAGATACCCTTCTCTATATCATTTCTTTGTGTCGATACAAGCATTCTTATCTCATTATCATATACCTCAAAATCTAAGGTTAGAAATCTATAAAGACTGATTAAAATTGACACAAAAAGAACGACTACTATCATAGCAGCCGTTATTATATTTCTTTTATAAATCCGATTGTTCATAAGCCGTCTCCTTTTATTACACCATTTTGAAGTACAATCTTATCTTACTATACTGAGAACTTGTAACCTGCTCCCCATACAGTTTTTATGTAATCTAAACCATATACATTAAATTTCTCACGAATGCGGTTTACATATACCGTTACGCTATTGTCGTCACCATATCCGCTATAACCCCATACACCTTGGTATATCTGGTCCTTCGAAAAAACTTGGTTAGGGTTCTTTGCAAGCAAAAACAATATATCAAATTCCTTGGTCGTTAAGGATATATTCTCCCCCTTAGCCATCGCCGAATAAGCAGATTGGTTTAACATAAGCTCCCCGATTCTAATTTCATTTTTGCCTGTCGTAATGGTGTTTTGCGTTTTATCGTACCTTCTAAGCTGAGCCTTTACCCTGGCTACCAATTCTAAGGGGCTAAATGGTTTTGTTACATAGTCATCTGCACCGATTCCAAGTGCGATGACTTTATCCATCTCTCCACTTTTGGCTGAAATCATAATAATTGGAACTTCTGATTTTTCACGAATCTCTTTACATACATGAATTCCATCTACCTTAGGCAACATGATGTCTAACAAAATCAAACTTGGCCCCTTCTCATAAAATGCTCTAAGACCTTCTTTACCATCCAGTGCTATGATAGGATCAAATCCTTCCACCTCTAAATATGCACCTAAAATATCTGCCAGCTCTTTTTCATCTTCTATGATTAATACTTGGTGTCCCATGTTTGACCTCATTTCTTAGAAGGGTAGCTCACTCAAACCTTCGACTGCCCTATCTCATTCCGGAATATAATAAATTTTGAACCATTTTATAAATTATATCTTAAACCTATAGGATTGACAAGTTCTACCACCCCTTTTCTTTCAAAAATTTATATACTGTTTCTTCTCTTTCCGAAGCAATTTCTTCATTATAATTATCCAGCTTCAAATCTCCGTCAATCCTCCCATCCTTTAAGTAAATAATACGATTACCACGTAAAGCTGCTTTTAAATCATGAGTTACCATAACTACAGATTGCCCTTCTCTGCTAATCGTTGTAAAGATATTAAGAACACTTTGTCCTTGTGAAGAATTAAGTGCACCTGTTGGTTCATCTGCAAATAGAACTTTGGGATTGTTTATTAAGGCTCTGCAAATAGCAGCCTTTTGATTTTGTCCTCCCGACATTTGATTCGGAAATTTCTTCTTATGAGTAACAAGATCCATTTTCTCCAACAAGCTTTCTATTTTAATCTCTATCTCTTTGCGCTCTACCTTTGTTTTATATGTGGGGCTGAGAATGTTTTCATATACAGTAAGATTGGAGATTAAATTAATTCCTTGAAATACAAAGCCCAACTTCTTTTTTCTCAGTTTTGCTATTTCTTTTTCTTTCATACTGGTAATATCTGTTCCTTCAAAGGAAACCTTTCCGGCGGTCACACTGTCCATTCCACTTAGCGCATAAAGTAATGTTGATTTACCAGAACCCGAGCTTCCCATTATAACCGTAAAATCTCCCTCATATATTTCAAGATCCAGATTCTTAATAACGTTATTTACTTCACCATCACTAATAAAACTTTTACATAATAACTCCGTCTTTATAATAGTGTTTTTCATGTTTATTCCCCCTCTGCCTGCTTACAGGCACTCAAATCAAGAGTGTGAAAGCGTCTTTCTTTCACATTACTCCCCTCTATTCTTTCACTAACCCTCTCACGCTTACTTTTCTTAAGGAACGTGAGGATATCAACGTACTTACAATAAAAATAATAAGAATTCCCAAATTAGCTAATGTGATATGCAAAACATTATAACTTACGGGATATTCCAAGAATCCGAACATTCCCAAACTGATCTTCATAATACTAGGATAGAATACAATTGTTATTGGTAAAGCAACAATAATAGATGCTACCGCAATTATTCCAACATAGAATAAATTAGATAGAACTAAATGAAATGTTGTGTAACCGAGACACTTATAAATTCCATTTGTTTTTTCACTGTTAGCATTTTTAAGCATTACGATACAGAAAATGTTGATCCCTCCAACCAAAAGTACCAAGGCAACAACTGGTGGTATTGCATTTTTTTGTGGAGTTGCAATCATATCCATGATACTGCTAAACTTTTCTGTCCTCGGAAGTACATTGCCACTACTTCCAATCTTATCTTTTATATCATTTATAAAATCATTGTTTTCAGATTGATTTTTCAGATATATTGAAAAATTATTATATTTAAATTTATAGTTATTATCGGAATATACCTCTTCTGTGACTCTACATGCATCTCCCAGATTATAGTAGGTTTGAAAAATACCTGTTATTAGCAAGTTAACTTGTTTCTCTCCGCCTAAATATACTTCCAAATAATCTCCTACCTCTTTATTCAGTTCATTTGCAATTTTACTTGCAATTGCTATTTCATTACCCCCATTCGGATTTCTTCCTATCACAATAGGCAAATTTGCCTTAGTATAATCTTCGAAGATAAAAGCATGCAAAAATGTTGTTTTCATTCCCTTTTTCCACTTCATGGTAATCATATTCTCTAGATTGTTGCATAGATAGTAATCAACCCTATCATCCGCTTCAATCGCCTTTTGTACCTCCTCGTACTGTTCGCTGTCGGATACACCAATCATTACATCACATTTATCTACACCCAACCAATAATCGTTATTATTTTTCATTGTATTAGCAACATCCAAAGATATAATTGCAAAGTTAATACTAAATATAGTTACAATAGAAGTAATGAGGATGCTGTTTGCACTTTTCTTATTTCTTGTTAATGTTCTAAGTGCAATGCCAAGAGCAGAGAATTGCAACTTATTATTACCTTTATATATTTTCTTTTTCTTTGTACTTATATTGGTCATTCCATTTAATGCATACACAGGTTTTACATTTTTGGTCTTTCCTATAATCGAATAGATAATCCCGATAACAAAGCTTACTATTAATATATAGCAAAGAATTCCGGGTATTAATATATTGTTAGTGACTACTTGCCCCATATCTCTAAATACAGAACTTAAAATAGTATTAGACAAGAATACAGAACTTCCAATACCTATAATACAAGAGGCAGAAACTACTACAAAATAGAACGATAAGTACATTTTTAATATGTCACTGGAGGGATAACCCATTGTCTTATACACTGCAATGGTTTTGGCATCTGTAATCATTACATTTTGCAACATAAAATTAATGATTAGGCCGCTAACCAAAAGCATAATAAATCCAATAGCCAGAAAAAGAGCACCAATGACGTGACCTGCAAGTAAACTATTGTCTATCCTATCGTCAAGTGTCTGCATTTGTCCCATCAATTGTCCATCGTGTTTTTCTCTATAGGCTTCTTCCATAACACTTCCGTTACTTTCATTTTTTCCGTATAGATTAATAACTAACTTTGTAGTTATTTCTTCCGGTAACTTATTTACCAGTATTGCACTATCAAATGCGATAGAAGTATTGTATGGCTCAGAATATACTCCCCTTACTGTATATATTATCTCTTCCGTAGCAAGTTGCAGTTTTATCTTATCACCGGTTTTAATGTGATTTTTATTAGTGAGACATGCTGGTAGGATACATTCATTTTCCTTAAGGTTATCCATTGTATTCTTATCACCCACTAGATAGCGAACTTTTCCATACACTTTATTACTATACTCGGTTAGGTCATAAAATCCCTCTATTTTCTTGTCTTTAAATGTAAATTCCTCAACTATATAGTGGTATCTTGTATATTCTACCCTTTCTACCTCATCAAGCTGAGCAAATTGCTCTCCCATAGCAATCACTTCCTCTTCCTCTGTATAATAAGGGTATAAAACAGCCTCCGGTGATTCACATTCTTTCGCAAACTCTCTAAATGGCTCATCCAACGATATCAATATACTCACAGAAGCATTTAACAGAATGGAGCACAGCAAAATTATCAAAAACATCATTAGAGTTTGCATTTTTTTGTGCCTAAAATTTTTAACCCACATATTTTTTTTCCTCTCTTTTATCTTACATTAATTATAATAAGGTATAAATATAAAATAAAAATGGGTAGATTATTAAAAATTATTAATAAGAATTCTGGCCTTCCATTTAGTAAGCGTTAATAATTTTATAGAAATCGTCCTTATATCAATAAAAAAAGAGAGCCGGACGTTTCCAACTCCCTTAAGTCTAATTCACAATATTCCAACAAATTACATAAATCCAACTAAAACTACACTGGCCACAACTCCTGTCAGTGTTGCCACCAGTGCCCCCGCTAGTGTATATCTGGTCTTCTTAACTCCTGCTGTCATAAAGTAGACGCTCATTGTATAAAACACTGTTTCTGTACAACTCATAATGATGGATGTCAGCCTTCCTAAGTAGGAATCAGGTCCATGTTCTTTAAATATATCCAAGACTAAACTGGTTGCCGCTGAGGATGAAAATAACTTTACTGTTACTAACGGTACTAGCTCTGATGGGAAGTGTAAGATATCGGTAATCGGTTTTATAAGCTTGGATAGCAAATCTAGGGTTCCTGAAGCTCTCAGAATGCCTATTGCAACCATAAGACCAACTAATGTTGGCATTATATTCAAAACAACCTTAAAGCCGTCCTCTGCGCCCTTGGTGAATTCATGAAAAACCGGAACTTTCATTAGTAAACCAAATCCTACAATATAAAATATTACAAAAGGTATAATAAAATCTGATATGTATAATAAAAATTTCATGTATTAACCTCCTCATCCATTTAAGAATTTGATTTCGTTTGACTTAACTTTCTAGCAACAACAGAAAAAATGACACCTCCAATTGTTGATATTGTCGTCGCCACGAGCGCTGCTCCTAGAATTTCGGTTGGGTTAATTGAGCCATATTGACTTCGATATGCAATAATATTAACTGGTATTAATTGAAGCGATGAAATATTAATAATAAGAAAAGTGCACATGTCACAACTTGCTGTTGTACTATCCTTATTTAATTTGCGAAGTTCTCCAATTGCCTTAAGCCCCATCGGTGTTGCAGCCCATCCCAGTCCTAAAATATTAGCAATCATATTAGAGGCAATGTATTCATTTGCAATATGATCTTTGGGTATGTCTGGAAATAGTAATCGGATAATCGGTCTCAGTGCTTTTGTAAATGCAACTGTTATACCTGCACTTTTCGCTACTTGCATAATTCCGGTCCATAAAGACATAACACCTAGCATGGTAATGCATAATGTAATCGCTTCCTTTGCAGAATTAATGGATGCAATACTGACCTGTTCGATATCTCCATTTACAACTCCTACAATAATTCCAATTACAATCATAAAACCCCACAGATAATTTAGCATAATTTATTCCCTAACTCTATTCTTACAAATACTATATTCGTGGAAGACAGAATACATTACATTTAATGCTAAAGACCTACATGCAGTCACCATTATTTTACTTTTTAATACTTTTTTACATAATTTCCTATAAAATTCAAAAATTTTGCTAAATTATTATGATTAATTTATTGACTTTGGTTTTGGTCTATGATATTTTATATAAGTATTGTAGGAGGTACACATATGAAAAGCACAGGTATTGTAAGGAAATTAGATGAATTGGGAAGAATTACACTTCCAATTGAGCTAAGAAGGACTTTAGGCGTAAGCGAAAGAGATCCTCTAGAAATTTTTGTAGACGAAGATAGAATCATATTAAAAAAATATGAACCAACCGATATTTTTAATGGTGCAAAAGATGACCTATTTGAATATTGTGGTAAAAAAGTTTCTAAGGAATCTATCTTAGAACTTGCTAAATTAGCAGGAATTGTCGAATAATAATAGCTCCGTAAAAGGGGTATCTCATAATATACTAATTGTGAGATACCCCTTTTACTGTATAAAATTATCATTAAGATTTATTCTCAAGAAGCAGTTGGTATATTTCTCTTTTGGATACGCCTCTATCAGTAGAAACAATCTTCATCGCTTCCTTCTTGTCTATACCTTTGTTAAGATAGATATCCATATGCTCTTGTAAAGATAAGGTCATCCATTGCTCTTGTACTTCTTTCAACATTTCCTCACGCTGTCTGCCTTCTATAACAAGGACGCATTCTCCCTTCGGTTCCTGCTCCTCATAATACTGAATTGCTGCCGTAATTGTGGTACAGAATGCCGTTTCAAACTTCTTGGTCAATTCTCTCACTAAGGTCATCTTTCTATCCCCTAGAGCCTCTTCCAGTTCCTTTAAAGTCTTTACCAATCTGTGTGGTGCTTCATACAAAATTATTGTTCTTGTTTCATTCTGCAGTTCCTTTAACACCATCTGTTTTTCTTTTTTATCCGTTGGTAAAAAAGCTTCAAAGGCAAAGCGCCTCGTGGACAATCCAGATAAGGTAAGCGCGGTAATGCAGGCAGCTGGTCCCGGAAGTGAAGTAACTTCAATTCCTGCTTCATATGCCATCTTAACCAATTCTTCTCCTGGATCTGATATTCCCGGTGTGCCTGCATCTGTAATTAATGCTATATTAATTCCCTGGTTTAGTTGGTCGATTAAATATCGTCCCTTATCAATTTTATTGAATTCATGATAACTCGTCATTGGTGTCTTAATCTCGAAATGATTTAAAAGCTTAATACTATGTCTTGTGTCCTCAGCTGCGATCAAATCCACTTCCTTCAACGTACGAATAACACGAAACGTTATATCTTCAAGATTGCCAATGGGGGTCGCACATAAATATAATTTTCCTGCCATGGTATTTACCCCTATTCTATTGTTAGTATCCATAAATGTCATAAATTTCATCTGTGTATACATTCTGTTCCTTATAAACAATCAAGGGTGCCTCGACTTTAATCCTTGACCTTCCACCTTTTGTGCATTCAATTAAAACCATGTTTGGTTCTTTATCTATAAAAGGATGCACCATTTTTAATCGCTTGGGTTCTAATTTATACTCGGTCAAAGTATTAATAATCTCTACCAACCGAAATGGACGATGCACCATATAAAATCTTCCACCCGGTTTTAGTACCTTTGCCGCTTCACGTACTACATCCTCTAGTGAGCATAAGATTTCATGACGGGCAATAGCTTTTGGTAGATCCGGATTGGTCAACCCATGATGATCGTTCATATAAGGCGGATTACTGGTCACTACATCAAAGGAGGCTGCACCAAAAAGCTTCGTAGCCTCCTTAATATCTCCTGTCACAATCGTAATCTTTTCCGTCAATGTATTCAAAGCAACGCTTCTTCTCGCCATATCTGCACTTTCTTCTTGAATCTCTAATCCAGTGAAATGTTTTCCTTCTGTCTTCGCTTCAAGCAAGATAGGAATAATTCCAGTTCCTGTTCCGAGGTCCAGTGCTACTTCTTCTGCTTTTACTCTGGCAAATCCGGATAAAAGTACTGCATCCATTCCAAAACAGAACTTTTTTCCATTCTGAATTATCTTATATTGATTTCTATGCAGTTCATCTATTCTCTCATTGTCAAGTAAAAAATCTTCCTTTTTCACATCTTCAACCTCTATTCATCATCAAGATGAGATTTGACTTCCTTTTTCTCTAACATTTCAAGAGCTCTTAACTCTTCATCAATTGCTACCTTTTCTTTTCTTTTCCTCGGTTTAAACTTCAAATCATCTACTTTATAATCTCTTACTTCTTTTTCATCATTTTCTAGTGTAACCACAACTTTAACTAATTGTTTTAATACACTCACATTCTGAACTTCGCCTTTTAAACCGTCATTGGTGGTTACATAATCCCCAACATTGGGCAGTTTGCTGTTCAATTCTTCATATGCTTCTTCTTCATGCTTTAGGCAGCACATCAAACGTCCGCAAACTCCGGAGATTTTTGTTGGATTCAGAGATAAATTCTGTTCCTTCGCCATCTTAATCGAAACAGGTGCAAACTCAGATAAATGGGTATTACAGCAAAGTGGCCTTCCACAGATTCCAATCCCACCAACAACCTTTGTTTCATCTCTAACTCCAATTTGGCGTAATTCGATACGAGTCTTAAACACTGATGCTAAATCCTTAACTAATTCTCTAAAATCGATTCTTCCATCTGCGGTAAAATAAAACAATACCTTGTTGTTATCAAATGTATATTCCGAATCAATTAATTTCATCTCTAGGGCATGCTTTTGAATCTTCTCATAACAAATGGTAAATGCTTCTTTTTCTTTTATCTTATTCTTACACTCAATTTCATCATCCTCTGGTGTTGCAGTACGTATTACGGGTTTTAATGGTTGTATAATCTTACTTTCCTCTACATCCCTAGGTCCAATCACAACACGTCCATATTCGACCCCTCTTGCAGTTTCTACAATAACATTATCACCTTGATTTATCTCATATCCTGCAGGGTCAAAGAAATAAATCTTTCCTGCACTTCTAAATCTTACACCGATTACATTAATCATTACTAATTCTCCTTTATCGTAAATAACATCAATTCAATTGCAATATCAAAGTTAACATTGGCATTTAACCGAACTTTTGCTTTTTCTATACCTGCTATTATCTTCTCGATTCCTTCATAACTCCTCGCACTAGCCTGTTTTGATATATCAGTATATTCGCTTTTGTATATCAACAGGTTAGGATCTTTTGTTACCTTAAACATAAGAACATCGCGGTACCACAAAATCATCAAATCGAGGTAATCATAAATTAGGCCTTTTTGGTCCGAAATCCTTTTTAATGCATCTATAATCTCATAAAGCTCCATCTCATCTATATATTTTAATAGATGAAGTGCGTCTTTTTTCAATTCATCAAATTCACCTGAAGAAGCATATTTAACAGCTTTTCCTACATTTCCCTGCGCAAATACGGTACTAAGATCTGCTTGATAATCCGGTACTTGATATTTTTGCATAAGGAATTCCTTTATCAGTTCCTTTTCTACTGCCTTGAGTTTTAAGGTCACACACCTAGACAATATAGTCTGAAGCAAAGCATTTAAATTATTGGTAAGTAAAATAATAACTGCATATACCGGAGGTTCTTCTATTGTTTTTAATAAGGCATTTTGTGCCTGCTCCGTTAACTTCTCTGCTTCGTCAATAATATATATTTTATAAGGACTACTATACGGTTTTATTTGAATATCATTATTTACCTGAGTTCTTATATCATCGATACCGATACTAACCTTCTCATGGGTAACACGAATAATATCCGGATGATTATCCGATGTTGCTTGAATACAAGACTTACAATTACCGCAAGAATTCACTTGATCTATATGTGTTCCATCTACCTGACCCATTTCCTCACATTGCATAGCCATCGCAAAGGCATTAGCTATCATATTTTTTCCCGCACCATCTTCACCGGCAAAAATATAAGCATGTGAGATCTTTCTGAGCCCAATTGCATTCTTCAAATGTTGGAGTATTTGTTCATGTCCAACAATATGACTAAAATTTAACATCACAACACCTCACTTCCGCTAAGCAATAATATCTAAAAGAATACCTCTAATTTCATCTATTTTACTTAATATATCTATCTGGTCTTTTTCCTCCTTAATTAATTCCAATGCTAATTCATCTAAGTTTTGATCTATTAGTTTAATCATTCCATAAACACGGTGTCTTCCTCTTCTATCTAAGAAATTCTCTCTGCTAAATTTGTGAGAATGATTCACTATTTCATTCATGAAATCTTTAATTAATTGTCGATATTTCCTCATATCGCGTACATCCATATGCTTAGCAAGACGTTTACCCTGCTGCGTAATATCCTCTATCAGCAGATTCAATCGCGATTGCAGTTCGTGTTCTTCTATATTACTAATTAGGGTAAATTTAAAAGCCCCATCTGTCTCTGCAATGGGAGCCTTCTGTTCCACTTGATTAATTATTGGCGTTTGATTTACCTTAATATCCATATAGCATCACTTCCTCACTTCATCTTCTCTAAATTATGTTCTATATAAATTTAAATCTTGCATAATAATTATAACATAATAATTACACAATAAATAGAAAAATTTTATACAGAACTATTATCCATAAGTACTGCCTTTATATCATTAATAATCTGAAAAAGACAAATATTGATATCCACATTCTCATATCTATAAAAAGCCTCTAGTTTTTTAAGGTTCTCTTCTGAGAAGTCCTCCTCATCCGCTAAAAACCTGCGACAAAGTTCTGAATACTTTGGGTTCTCCTGCTTACGTTCTCTGCGCAGTGCACGCTTTAGCCGAAGTCCATCTTCTACTTCTATATAGATGGGAATAACTACATTCGCACCATAATAATTCTTTATCTGCTCATAGGCTTCTAGAGTTCCAATTAATAGGTAGTCTGCCTTCTCCAAATCTATTTGTCCATCATCTACCGTAAAATAATTCCATATACCATGCATGCTTGGATAGGATCTGTGTTCAATTACCTTATTATTTTCCTGCAGTTCTCGTAATTTATCTTCATTAACAAAGAAGTATTCCACTCCATCTGTCTCCCCGCTTCGAATAGGCCTGGTGGTATATCCTGTTACTGACTTTAATTTTAGCTCAGGAATTTCTAGTAATCTCTTGAATATAGAATCTTTTCCTGTAGCACTTTTCCCAATTACAATAAATATTTTAGACATAATGGATGTTTCCTTTCTTAAAAACTAAATGCCTTATGCTTCCTCAACTATTCTAATTAATTCTCCGCTGGTATCCTGTGTCCCTTGGATAGAAAGACCATTTTCTTTATATCTTAATATTTCCACGATAAGATCCGTGTCAATCCTCTCACCCGGTACAAGAAGAGGAATTCCCGGTGGATAAAGATAGATATATTCTGCGGCTATATACCCTGCACACTCAGACAGCGGCAGCGTTTTTATAGGTGCTTCATAAGCATTATGAGGTAACATTACAATATCCGGTCGTTTTTTTGTATTCCTTCTATCCTCTATTACAGAGCTGATCTTATAATTCCTGTAATTTATTTCTTCTGCTTCCTGTCTATTATACCCAATTTCAACATCAGTCTCAAGTAAAGCATCTCCCAACCTTCGAAAGCCTTCCTCTGTATCGCAAATACTTGTCATTCCCAGAACATAGTCCTTAGAGACCATTTCCATTTGTATTTTATACT
The DNA here is from genome assembly GCA_963517115.1 of uncultured Lachnospiraceae bacterium. Lineage (GTDB taxonomy): Bacteria > Bacillota > Clostridia > Lachnospirales > Lachnospiraceae > Anaerocolumna. The sequence continues at coordinate 115,092 of CAUQEW010000012.1, forward strand.
TATTTAGCAGTCTGTAATATAGATCTATCCCAGTTATATTAGTTCCATTTACAGAAATCATAATTTTTGAAGCGTCAAAATCATAAAATCCAGAATTTTTAACTCTTTCCTTCGTTAGTATCTTAAGTTTCTTTAGCAGTTTCATTCTATCATAAAACACATGAAGTCGTTTCTCATAAATAGTAAATAATTCATCACTTTTTTGCTCTAGTAATGAGATACATTGCTCAATACCTGCCATTAGTAAGTAGGAGGGACTGCTACTCTGGTAGATATCCAGGTACCTTTTTACCTCTTCATAATTTACTAAATTACCATTTACATGAATTAAACCGGTCTGAGTAAATGCGGGGAGAGTTTTATGAACACTGTGGATTACTACATCCGCGCCAAGTTTTACTGAACTTTTTGACCATCCGGAGTGAAAGCCCAGATGTGCTCCATGTGCTTCATCAACCAAAAGGGGCACACCATATTTATGAGTCATTTTACTAATTTCTTTCACATCGGATAGAATACCCTCATAGGTGGGCGAGGTAATAACCACCAATTTAATATTCTGATGTTCTATCAACAATTCTTCTATTATTTTGGGAGAAATTCCACCATTTATGCCAAAACCCTCTTCCTGTTGTGGGTAAATATAGATGGGCTGTAGCTCATTTAAGTAGATTGCATGATAAACTGACTTGTGTGAATTTCTTGCGACTATTATCTTATCACCTTTCTTGGTGCAGGCAGCAATTCCGCAAAGTATTCCAGATGTACTACCACCAACCAGATAATTTGTATGTTCAGAGCCATATAGAACGGCCGCACGATTCATTCCATCCTTCAGAATTCCTTCTGCATGATGAAGATTATCAAATCCCTCTATCTCCGTAATATCAAGGGCGTAAGGATTTTGCATCTGTAGTAGCTCCTTATTTCTCTTATGTCCAGGCATATGCATAGGATAATAATCATCATTACTGTATTCTACTAGTTTCTCATATAGATTCATTCTAAAGCATTACCTTCCTTCTATATTAAAACATCTTCTAATCCAATTTTATCTGTTTTTATTGTACTCAATATAGGAGGTTTATTCAATCTTTTTTATATTGGATTTTTATCCTTTGGTATGGATAAATTAATTTAATTATGTAAAATAGTATTTTACTTTTTGTTGTCTGTGCAGTAATATGGTCTTAAAAGTAATGAATAGAAAAGAATGAGGTGTTAATTATGAAAGTATTACTAATTAATGGAAGTCCTAAGGTTCATGGATGTACTTACACAGCTTTATGTGAAATAGCGAAAGAATTAGAAAAAGAAAACATTGAAACAGAAATTTTTCATGTAGGAAAGAATCCGATTCGTGGTTGCATGTCCTGCGGCGTCTGTTCAAAAACAGGCTCTGGAAAGTGTGTGTTTGATGATGATACTGTTAATATAGGTTTAGAAAAAGCAAAAGAAGTGGATGGTTTTGTCTTTGGCTCTCCTGTCCACTATGCAGCTGCATCCGGCCAAATAACGTCGTTTTTAGATCGCTTTTTCTATGCTGGAGATGGTTTTCAATATAAACCGGGTGCTGCTATTGTAAGTTGCCGCCGTGGTGGTTCTACTGCTGCCTTTGATCAATTAAATAAATATTTTACTATTTCTAATATGCCTGTTGTTTCCTCTCAATATTGGAATATGGTTCATGGCAATACTCCTGAGGAAGTAAAACAAGATCTAGAGGGAATGCAAGTTATGAGAGTCTTAGGTAAAAACATGGCTTGGCTCTTAAAATCCATAAAAGCTGGTAAAGAAGCAGGAATTTCACTTCCTGAAAAGGAACCTAGAGCTGTAACTAACTTTATACGATAATATATGTTTAGATGGTCATATACCGCATTGGAGGAAATATAATGAGAAGTCAAGAGATAAGGAAAATAGCTCCAGAAATGGACCCCTTAAAAATAGGTATGGGTTGGAGTGTGGATGATTTAAGTAAGCCGCAAATTATTGTAGAGAGTACTTATGGAGACAGCCATCCGGGCAGTGCTCACCTAAATCGCCTGGTAGAAAGTGCGATTCAGGGAATTACTGCTGCCGGTGGAAAAGGCGCTCGTTACTATGCTACTGATATCTGTGATGGAATGTCGCAAGGCCACGATGGAATTAACTACTCTCTCGTTTCAAGAGATACCATTACTAATCTGATTGAAATACATGCGAATGCAACTACTTTTGATGCCGGCGTATTTATTGCAAGTTGCGATAAAGCAGTTCCAGCACATCTAATGGCTGTAGGAAGATTAAATATACCATCAATTCTTGTAACTGGAGGTGTTATGGATGCCGGCCCGGATCTGCTGACCTTAGAGCAGATCGGAATGTATAGCGCTATGTATAATCGCGGAGAGATTACGATGGAGCAATTGACGTATTATAAGCATCACGCCTGCCCTTCCTGTGGTGCCTGTTCTTTTATGGGAACTGCTTCAACTATGCAGATTATGGCGGAGGCTCTTGGATTAATGCTTCCAGGAAGTGCCTTAATGCCTGCAACCTGTGAGGATCTGCAACAAGTTGCAGTGGATGCAGGTAAGCAGTCCGTAGCACTTGCATTGGCTGGCGTCACAGCAAGAGATATCGTAACAAAGAAATCCTTTGAGAATGCAATTATGGTTCATGCTGCTATCTCCGGTTCTACGAATTCACTTCTTCACATCCCTGCTGCCGCACATGAATTCGGAATTGATATTGACGCTGAAACCTTTGATAAAATGCATCGTGGTGCACATTACCTCTTAGATATACGTCCTGCAGGAAAATGGCCTGCACAATACTTCTACTATGCAGGTGGTGTTCCTCGAATTATGGAAGAAATCAAATCCATGCTGCATCTGGATGTTATGACAGTAACAGGAAAGACCTTAGGCGAAAACCTGGAAGATTTAAAGAAAAATGGTTTTTATGAAAAATGCAATGAATATATGGAGAAGGTCGGGCTGCAAAGAACTGATGTAATCCGGTCTTTTGATCACTCTATTGGTACCGATGGTACTATAGCGATATTAAAAGGAAATCTTGCTCCCGATGGCGCTGTTATTAAGCATAGCGCAGTACCAAAGGAGATGCATCGTGCTGTTCTAAAGGCAAAACCCTTTGACAGCGAAGAAGATGCTATTGCTGCGGTACTAAACAAAGTAATTCGACCAGGTGATGCGGTAATTATCCGATATGAAGGTCCAAAGGGCAGTGGTATGCCGGAGATGTTTTATACAACCGAAGCTATTTCTTCGGACGAAGAACTAGCCAGTACCATTGCATTAATTACGGATGGCAGGTTCTCAGGCGCTTCGAAAGGTCCGGCAATCGGACATGTATCACCGGAAGCCGCAGAAGGTGGACCAATAGCATTGATTGAAGAAAATGATTTGATTCGTATTGATGTAAAAGAACGAGTGTTGGAGATCATTGGTGTGAAGGGTGAGAAAAAAACAGAAGAAGAAATTACCGCTATTTTGGAACAGCGTAAAAAAGAGTGGAAACCAAAGCCTGAGAAATATACCTCTGGTGTTTTGAAATTGTTTTCACAACATGCCGTTTCTCCTATGAAGGGCGGATACATGGAATAGGCCTTCATGAATAAAATGAATAACTATAAAGGCACCTTACGATATCAGTAATAAACTTGATATCGTAAGGTGCCTTCTATGTTTTATACTAGTAGATACTTTTATATTTTCTTTTTGAACATGCATGTAACTCTATCTTTAATTAAGTCTATTTTTATATTTAAGGTTACTGACAATTCTGAATACAGTAGTTTTTCTGCTCGCAACAAATATTTCCTGTCTGTATCTGAAGCCTTTTTCCCCTCTGAAATCTTTTCATTTTCTTCAATTACTAAAGCATTTATTATTTCTACTAATTCGTTGGGATTTCCTTCTTTCAGTATTTTAGTATAAGCTTGCTCTCTTAGCTTCTTATCTAAAATCTGAGTTACCTTACTATTAGCAATCGTAGAAAGAATTACTTCAGCATCTTTTGGTGTCATAATTGCTCTCATCCGGACTTTACTATTATTAATAGGTGTCATAATCTTTGAATTATTTTCATTGAGGGGATGCAAAATATAATACATTTTTTTCTCTTTATCTATAATTCTTTCTCTTATTTCATCAACTAAACATGCTCCATGATTAGAGTACATAATATAGTCTCCTTGCTTAAACATGTTACCACCTCCGTATTGTCAACTAGGTTGACAACGCTTATAATAACATATTTTTCACTTTATGTCAACCTAGTTGACATTTTACCCATTGCAGTGTACACTGTTGCCGAGGTGAAAAATGTATGGATTCCCAATTAGATAATTTAGATTTATTAGATTTATTCAGTGCTAAGTATTTTAAATTAAGAAAAATAAATGAACAAATGTGGAACAACTTATATAATATTTCTATAACTAACTCCGAATGGTTCATCCTATCCCTTATTTTTGGTAATCAGCCTACTATATCAGAAATAGCACAGCTCATTAACATAAGCAGACAGGCAGTTCATAAAAGTATTAAATCGTTAAGTTCAAAAGGACTAATCATAATAAATAATGTTGAATATAATAACAAAAATAAATGTCTAAAGCTTACACCTTTAGGTGAAAAGTGTTTTTTAGAAAATAAATTAATGAAAGAAACTCTTGAAAGAGACGTAGTTGCTAAAATAGGTTCAGAAAATGCTATTCTATTAAAAAGTTTACTTAAAACGGAATGGATATAATGTAATTTCATTATATCTAGAAGCAATCCATTGCTAAGCATAGGATGATGTATTCCCTATATAATTTACTTTTTAGTTATTCTCCATATAACGCCTGTATTTGGAATATAATTTATACAAATCTATTCAATAAGCTTATTCATATCTTCGGTAACATTTCTAAGTTCATTTATACTAGTCTCGATTTCTTCGTTAACGGAAGCACTTCTCACTATCTCTTCTGTTACCACTTCATACTTTAATATTGTATTTTTTGTTATATTGGATACTTCTTCATTAAATTGAACTACATTCTTAGTCTCTGTGAGTAATGTAGTTGATGCTTCTCTTATATCTATAATATTATTACTAAATAACTTTAAATTGGTAGTCATGCCATCTAATTCTTTAACTGCTTCATCCAGAAGGTCATTACCCACTTGAGATTTTTGATTATTATGAGTCATCTGTTCTTGTACAACATTGATTTGGGTTTTTAATTCATTCACTATTTCACTTACTTGATTAAGGGATTGCTTTGTTCCTTCAGCCAATTTTCTTATTTCTTCGGCTACTACAGCAAAACCCTTACCAAATTCACCTGCTCTGGCTGCTTCAATTGATGCATTTAAAGCAAGAAGATTTGTTCTTTGTGAGATATTACCTATAATAGCTAATATCTCATCAACTTGGCCTGATTTTTGCTCCAATTCTTGTGTAGACTTGAATGTCTCTTCTATACTATTTTTTATATCTATAATAATTGATAGGGTTTCATTTAACGATTTCTGATTTTTATCTGTAATATCAACAAATTCTTTTATTTTATCCTCACTATCCTTTGTTTTATTAGCAACTACCTCATTAGCATTTAATAAAATATTTAATATTTCTTGATTTTTATTTGTTTTATCAAGCATTTCACCAGAATCATGAGACACAGCTTGGCTTGTTGCTGAAACTTCCTGAAGTGAACTTGTCTGTTCTTCAATAGCAGCACTTAAGTTTTCACTTGATGCCAAAATGATAGTTGAAATTTCAGATATACTTTTAAATAAATTTACTAATATCTGATTTTCCTTTTGCATTTCAATTTCCTTTTCACTAATTGATTCTAATAGTTTAGATGAAAAATATACAATCATAAAAATACCCGATAAAGTTAAAAATATAGCAATAATCGTAAAAGTTGATTCTGCTACAGCCATTTGCTTAAATTCCAAAATAGACGGATTATTTACAAATACTATAATTTGACACAACACACTTAATACGATAGATACTATAAGCATTTTTACATCTAAAAATAACGCTCCAAGAATAACGAAAAAGAAAATTACAATCCATATTGAGTTTAAATGCATTGTTAAATTCAAAAGTAAATACTGATAATAAGTTACTATTAAAACTATTATCTTTGTTATCTTAAATGCTTTCGTGTTGAAACCATTCTTTGTAATTGTATATTTATAACATATACGAAACAATAAAGTATAAATCAAAGTTGATATTCCAAGTATGATTAATGATTTTACACTTATTTTATCATTAAGTCCTACTATTTTTAATGCACAAAAGAATAAAAGGGCTATAGAACAGCAGGCTAAATATATTATTAGTACATATTTAAGGGATTTTTTATTAAAGCTTATTAAAGAACTTTCTTTTGTATTCATAACTACCTCCAGCATATGATATAAGTATAAATATATCATATTTATCCAAATACGACATATTTATACATATAGTATCATATTTCGCAAATTCTGTATATGTTTTTTATAACTACTTTATTCAACAAAAAAAGAACCAAACACAAAAGTTTGATTCTCTTCATCACAGTGCGGTCAACAGAGCTTAAATCTGTACATACCCAAGTCAAAAGCAGATTGACATGGGTTATTATATAGCAAAAGGGCAGCTACACTAATTTTTAGTGCAACAGCTCCTTTCAGAATCATATATAATTATAGGTTCCTAATACAAGCGTACTTTATATTGTCCGTGTTGATTCACCAATAACTAGTACAGCCGGGAAAATCGACTGACTGCTTCCTGCTTTACCCTCAATCAGATTCATTAACTTATTAATAGACGCACTTGCCATCTCTTCACAGGGTTGTTTCATTGTAGTCAGTGACGGATGATAATAATGCGTCATATCAATACCGTCGAAACCAGCGACTGAATAATCCTCTGGAATGCGTTTACCGGATTCCAGAATTGCTTTGCAGGCACCGAAAGCCGTAGCATCTGAAATCACAAAAAGTGCGCTAAATTCTTCTCCTGAAGCCAGAAGCTTATTTGTTACCTCATATCCATTTGCAGGCGTGAACTCCTCAACATCATTGCACATTCTGCATACCAGCCTAGGGTTTACTTGAATTCCATTTTTCTCCAGAGCCTTTTTGTATCCTTCATATCTTCGCCTGCCAATACCCTGATTCGCCTCGTCCGCTGTAATGATTGCTATCTTCTTATGTCCAAGACTGCATAAGTAATCAACTAAGCGGAAGCTTTCAGCAATATCATCAATCGAAATACAATTTTGAATTATTTCTGGAGAATCAATCACAGGTGTAACTGTACAAAGTACATATGGTATTTCCAGTTGATTCAGCGCCGCGTTATTCTGGCTTACCTCACCACCAAGGAATATGATTCCTTTCAGTTTTTTCTCTTTTACAAGTTCTAAAGCAACACTGACTTCATCTTGATTTTGCTGAACTCTATGCAGAATAAATGAATAACTCTGCTTATTCAATTCACTCTCAAAGACTTTAAACATTCCCTGAAAAAATGGATTGTCAATACCTTTAATTAAAACTGCTATGGTATTTGATTCAGAACGTTTCAAATTAATGGCACTATTATTCGGTATATAATTATTATCTACTATAACCTGCATAATTTTCTGCTTTGTCTCCGGATTAATATCCGGATGATTATTAAGCGCACGTGAGACTGTACTGACCCCGACTCCGCAGATTTTTGCTACATCCTTAATTGTTATACTCCTCATTCTGAACCTCTTTATCTCCATACATCAAAGCATGCCGTTATCATATTACAGATGAATATATGGATCATTGTAACAAATGACAAGGCATGTGATATACAGTTATGTTAATATTTGATAGTAAAATTATAGCATACTTCACAAAAAGTGCAACTATATATCTCTGTCTCTTTTCTATTAATTACAAACGACCATAGGTCTTTGTATAATTGCTAATTTCAGCTGCCAATTGTCCGGTCATCTGCTCTTTTAATATACGCCATTTCCAATTATTACCTATCGTCGCTGGTTTATTGATTCTGGCATCATTGCCAAGTCCAAGATAATCCTGAATTGGGATAATGCATAAATCTGCCGTACTAGACTGTGCAAGCCGAATCAGACCACGGACCATCTCTTCGTTCTTCAACTTGGTACCGCCTAGATACCTCTCAACCTGTTCTAAATCTTCCGGCACAATATTATCTAACCATCCTGCTAACGTCTCATTATCATGAGTTCCGGTATATACAACACAATTCTTATCATAGTTATATGGCAGGTATTCGCTTGGCCCTCCAGAATCTCTCGTATCAAATGCAAACTCCAATACTTTCATATTTGGGAAACCACTTTGGCGAACCATTTCTCTTACTGAATCATTAATATATCCAAGATCCTCTACAATAACTTTCAAATCTCCTAACTGCTCCCTTATTTCTTGAAACAGTTCTATTCCTGGACCCTTTACCCACTGACCGTGTTCAGCTGTCTTAGCCTTAGCCGGTATGGAATAGTATTCATCAAACCCGCGAAAATGATCAATGCGAATCACATCGTACATCTCATAGTTAGCAGCAATTCTTCTTACCCACCACTCATAATGTGTTTTTTTATGATAATCCCACTGATATAGCGGATTACCCCATAACTGGCCAGTCGCAGAAAAGCCATCTGGAGGACATCCTGCAACCGCAACAGGCAGCCTGTTCTGATCGAACTGAAATAATTCTGGATTCGCCCATGCATCTGCGCTGTCAAATGAAACATATATCGGAATATCTCCTATTATGCTGATTCCTTTTTTATTAGCGTATTGTTTTAATGCATGCCATTGTTCAAAAAACTCAAATTGAATATATTCATAAAATTTTATTTCATCTTTTAAGTTTATTTGATACTCCTGTAATACCGATGCTCTTTTTACTCTGACATCTTCAATCCATTCACTCCAGCTCACACCGCCAAAATGGTCTTTTAATGCCATAAAGAGAGCATAATCATAAATCCAGTAACTTTGTTCTTTTGTAAAATTCTGAAATTTCTTATTTGTTGTAATGTTACTTCTTCCATATGCTTTTCTCAGTAGACGATACCGTTCTATATATAATTTACCATAATCCACATACATCGGATTATTGCCAAAATCACAGGCATCACACTCTTCTTTTGTCAAAAAGCCCTGTTCAATCAAAAAATCCAAGCTTACAAAATATGGGTTCCCCGCAAATGTTGAAAAAGACTGATAAGGAGAATCACCATAACTGGTCTGTCCAATCGGAAGTATCTGCCAGAATTTTTGTCCTGCTTCTTCAAGAAAATCGACGAACTCAAATGCTTCTTTTGAGAAGCACCCGATACCATATGTTGAAGGCAGACTACTGATTGGGAATAAGATTCCACTTGCTCGCATAAACTACCTCCTTATCCTTTAACCGCGCCAGAAACTACACCATCAATAATGTACTTCTGACATATAATATAGAAAATAATAATTGGAATAATTGATAATACCATCATAGCCATCATAGCTCCCATATCTATGGAACCATAACCACCTTTTAAATACTGAATAGCAATCGGTATTGTTTTATATTCTTTAATATCAAGTACAAGGTATGGAAGCAGATAATCATTCCAAATCCACATAGCTTGAAGAATTGCAACTGATATTGCAGTTGGCTTCAGAATCGGGTAAACAACCTTGAAATAAATCTGGAGTGGATTACACCCATCAATCATTGCAGCTTCTTCTATTTCCAGCGGAATCGATTTTATAAAGCCGCAGAACATAAATACCGCAAGACCCGCACCAAATCCAAGATATATAAAAACTATGCCGACCGGATTATTTAATTGCAACATATCTGACTCTTTAGAAAGAGTATACATGACTATCTGAAAAGGTACTATCATAGAAAATGCACATAAATAATACATCACTGATGATATTATACTCTTAACCCTTGATATATACCATGCGCACATAGAAGTGCACAGAATAATCAAAAGGACTGATGCAACAGTAATAAACATAGAATATCCAAAGGACTCAAAAAAATCAATTTTTTCAATACCACTCATATAATTCTTTAACCCAACAAAAGTTTTACCGCTGGGCAGACTGAATGGTTCCTTACTGATATACGTCTTTTTCTTAAATGAATTGATTACTACGATAACAATCGGACTCACATAAATAATTGATATTATGCTGAACATCAGTGTCATTAAGCCTCCATGTTTTACTTTCTTTACATCCATTACTGCTGCACCTCCTTACGTTTCGTTAACGATAGCTGAATTAATGCAATCACTGCAACCAGAAGTGTGAAAATCACAGCCTTAGCCTGACCTGCACCCTCCCAACCGGTTCTTCCAAAGAAAGTATTGTAAATATTAAGTGCGAGCATTTCCGTCTCGTTAGATGGAGCACCTGCCGTTAATGCAAGGTTCTGGTCAAATAGTTTGAATCCATTCGTTAATGTAAGAAATGTACATATGGTGATGGACGGCATCAGCATTGGAAGTTTAACTCTTTTTATCAATTGCCATGTATTTGCTCCATCAATCTTAGCCGCTTCAATTAACTCTTTCGGTATGCTCTGAAGGCCAGCAATATAAATGATCATCATATATCCAGCCTGCTGCCAGTTCATTAGAACAATCAATCCCCAGAATCCATAAGTGGCACTATACGTAAGCGTACGTTCAAAATGAAGTAAAACGCCATTAATAATTAACTGCCAAATATAGCCTAAGATAATACCACCAATTAAGTTTGGCATAAAGAATACGGTACGAAACAGATTTGTTCCCTTAATTTCTTTTGTCAAAAACATTGCAATAATGAGTGCAAATAAATTTATGGTAATGACTGAAACAATGGTAAAAGCAGTAGTAAACCCCAATGAATGGATAAATGTAGCATCAGAAAAAACTTTGATATAATTTTGTATTCCAACAAACTTTGCATCTATTACTGTTGTAAAATCACAAAACGACAGATAGATACCGGATATAAATGGAATGACAAACCCGATAATAAATGCCACCAGGGTAGGAAGCACAAATATAGGGAAATATTTTTTGATTGATTTGCCCATGATTTACTATTCTCCTTATTTTAAGCTTAAAAAGTGGGCGGTAAGACTTACCGCCCACCATATACTAATTGTTATTTTGTCATTACTTAGCAGAATTAGCTGCCTGGTATTCCGTAGCCCATCCATCAACGAATGTTGTCTCAACTACAGACCATTCACCTGTTCCTTGAGCATATTCGAGTAAAGCACTTCCAACGTTATTTTTCCATGTTTCAGAAGGAATTGTTGCAAAGTTCCAGGATACAGATACTTTGCCCTTAGCAATGTATTCATCTGCTGCTGCAATTAATGGATTTGCTGTTGTATAACCATCATCAAATGTAGAGAATGGAGTTACAAATCCCATGGTATTAGCTAAAGAGTCACGACCTAAATCACTTGTTACTACCCAGTCAAGAAAATCTAATGTAGCCTGAATGTCTTCCTCGGAAGCATTCTTATTAACACACCAGTAGTTCTCGGATCCTGTGCAAAGTCCCTGATTTTCTTCGCCTTCTGCACCAATATAGATAGGAAGCATTCCTAAATCTTCATCTGTGAGCCCGTCATTTACAATATCAGAATAAGCCCATGTACCATTCTGGTAGAATACTGCATCGCCACTAGCGAATTCAGCGGTTGCATCCTCACCTGTTTTACTGGATAATAAGCTTGCGCTGCAAGTAGAATCAGTAATATACAGATCCCAAATCTGTTTGTAATTATCAAGATAGGTACCTTCAATAGCGTCCGTAGCACCAATTCCTTTATTCTGATATTCATAATAGATTGGAAGATTAGCAAGATGTGTCTTGAATCTCCAGTCAGAGCTGGAATCCATACCTGCGGATGCAAAGGCCCCTTGAACACCAAGTTCATCTTTACGTGCCTGGATATCATCAGCAACTGCTTTTAAAGTATCAAACTTGTTAATCTCTTCTGCGGAAGAAATAACTGCACCATCAAGTGCACAGTAATCTGCTAATAAAGATTTATTGTAGATAATACCATATGTCTCAATAACATATGCTATACCATAAACTTCTCCTGCATCTCCCTTTAAAGCAAAATCATCACTCTTTAAATAAGTATAGAGGGAACTGTCTGATAAATCATAGCAGTAGTCTTTCCATGAAGCTAAACCAACCGGGCCATTAACCTGGAATAAGGTAGGCGCTTCCGACTTAGCTATCTCAGATTTTAATGTCTTCTCATATGTACCGGCAGCAGCTGTTTCAACGGTAGCTTCAATACCAGTTTCTTCTGTATACTTCGCTGCTAATGTAACCCATTCTTCTGCCTGCTCTGGTTTAAAGTTCAAATAATATACGGAGCCTGCGCCCTTAGAACTGCTGTCTGCAATTTCTGCTGATGTGTCCTCAGTTGTTGTGTCTGTAGCTTCAGTACTTGTTGTTACTGAATCCTCAGGTGCATTTTTTTCTTTTGATCCACATCCTACAAACATTGTGGATACCATTGCCATACAAAGTATTGCACTGATTAATTTCTTTTTCATTTTCATTTTTCCTCTCTCCTTTATACTATTTATCATTGTTACGGATTACTGGTAACGGTTCCGGCATCGTTACCGGTAACGTTTCCAATGTGTAAATTGTAGCATGAACGCATCGAATATACAATCTTTTATGTACAAAATTTTGTTTTCGTTACTATTTTACAATTGTTTCTTATATTTTTGTGCACTATGTACAATGTGTTAGTTTTATAATTCAATTTACCTCCTTTCCGCTGAAATTATATTAATTTCCAGATATCCTCGTTATACTGGGCAATCGTTCTGTCAGAGGAGAAGAATCCCGCCTTACTGATGTTAATTAACATCTTCTTTGCCCAAGCTTTACGGTCTTCGTATGCAGTTAAAGTCTCATCTTTTCTGGATATATATTCCTTCCAATCCAAGAACGTCATGAACCAGTCTTTATTCAAAAGATTATCATAGAGGCGTTCTAAATTTTCTTTCTGTCCTACTCTCATCATCTTGTCACTGATAATGAAATCAACGGCTTCTCGTAAAACACTATCTGATGCATAATATTTTCTAGAAACATAGTCTGCTTTTGCATAATGATTTATTACTTTCTCGCTAGATTCTCCAAAGATAAAGATATTGTCTTTCCCAACCAAGTCTGCAATCTCAACGTTAGCTCCATCCATAGTTCCCAGTGTCACTGCACCATTTAGCATAAATTTCATATTGCTGGTTCCACTTGCCTCCTTTGAAGCCAGTGAAATCTGTTCCGATATATCGCATGCAGGTATCAGTTTTTCAGCCAGAGTCACATTATAGTTTTCTACCATAACAACCTTCAGATATGGGCTTACGTCCGGATCATTGTTGATGATTTGCTGCAGACAGAGAATTAAATGGATGATATCCTTTGCAATAATATAAGCTGGGGCTGCTTTTGCGCCAAAAATCATTGTAATCGGCCGAAGTGGTTTTTTACCGTTCTTGATGTCAAAGTATTTATGGATGGCATATAGTGCATTCATCTGCTGGCGCTTGTATTCATGAAGACGTTTTATCTGGATGTCAAATATAGAATTCTCATCAATAGAAATATTTTGGGTGTCTTTCAAGAATTTCTTCAGGATTACTTTTCTTTCCTTCTTAATAGATAGCAGTCTCTCTAATACCTCATCGTCATTCATGAAATCTTCTAATTTGCCCAGTTCCATGGCATCTGTCTTAAATCCAGGTCCAATCAGATCCTCAATGAACTTAGTCAATTCCGGATTGCTGTATAACAGCCAGCGCCGAAATGTTATTCCGTTTGTCTTATTATTAAATTTCTCAGGATATAATTTATAGAAATAATTTAACTCACTGTTCTTTAAAATCTCTGTGTGTAGATAAGCAACACCATTCACACTGAATCCATAATGAATATCTATATGTGCCATGCATACGCAGTTATCTTTATTGAAAATCGCTACGGATGGATCGTTATACTTTTTATTGACTCTGTTATTTAACTCATAGATAATCGGAACCAGATGTGGAACCGCTTTCTGCATAAAAGAAATCGGCCATTTTTCCAGTGCTTCTGCAAGAATTGTATGGTTCGTATATGCGCAGGTTCTGGATACGACATCAATTGCCTGATCCATGATCAGCCCCTTATGCATTAACAAATAAATCAGTTCCAGAATAACCATGGTCGGATGGGTATCATTAATCTGAATCACTGCATAATCGGGAAGATCATAAAGGTTTGAGCCTTTTTTGATACATTCGTCTAAAATAAGTCTGGCTGCATTAGCAACCATAAAATACTGCTGGTAGACACGCTGCAGACGTCCATCCTCATCACTGTCATCTGGATATAAGAATAAAGTCAGGTTCCCCGCAAACTGCTTTTTATCAAAATTAATTCCATCTGTAATTAAAGTTTCATCTACAGATTCAAGATCAAAAAGATGTAACTTTGTTGTTCTGCTATTATAGCCGACTACATCAATGTCATACATACGCGACTTAACAGAAAATCCCCCAAAATGTATTGGATAGGTAACATCCGTTTTTGTAAGCCAGCTGTTATCTCTCATCCAAGGATTTGGATTTTCTTTCTGAAGGTTATTCTCAAAAGCTTGTTTGAAAAGGCCAAAATGATAATTAAGTCCAACACCATCACCATTTAACCCCAGTGTTGCAATGGAATCCAGAAAGCATGCTGCCAATCTTCCCAGTCCACCATTACCAAGAGATGGTTCTAGCTCGAATTCTTCAATCTCCGCCAAGCTCCTTCCATACTTTTCTAATTCGTCCTTTACTTCATCATACAAGCCAAGATTGATTAAATTATTGGACAACAATTTACCAATTAGGAACTCTGCTGAGATATAATATAATTTCTTCTTACCCTGATTACTTACTCTTGCTTTTGCTTTTTCTTTTAAATATTCAAGTAAAGCAATATAAATCTCTTCTTTTGTACATTGGTTTAAATAATGATCAAATCTCTTTTTTACATATTCATTGACTGCCATAATTCTCCTCCATATAAGTTGATAAACAAATTATTTATGTATTCCTTGTATATAAAGCATTATACTTCCTTCCTTTCATAAATTCTTGCAATATTCTATGCCAACATAGTACAATACTATCATATTGGTTGTTTTTTATTGCAAATATTATCAATCATTAATACTATTATGTTATAATTTATTTTATACAAGTACTATACGGCAAAAAGGAGGAACCATCAAATGAACCTACAGGAATATGAAAATTATCATGAAAACAAACTACACTACGATCCAATGTTTCCATATAATACCTACTTATGCACAATTCCGTTGGATTTTACTCAGATTCCACTTCATTGGCATGATGAAATTGAAATAATCTATATCAAAAAAGGAACTGGCATTGTTTCTATTAATCTAATCCAACACACCGTAACTTCTGGCTGCATTGTCATTATCCCGCCAGGTCATCTGCACTCAATCGGACAGTTTGAAAACCAACGGATGGAATATGAAAATATAATTTTTGATTTGAAAATGCTAGTTGCAAAAAAGGCAGATATATGTACCAGTTCTTATTTTCAACCACTAATCCATAACAGTCTTACACTGCCTGAAATAATAACTCCACAATCTCCTCATTATATAGAAATTGCAACTTGCCTTAATAACTCGGATGAAATCTGTAAAACATATCCGGATGCTTATCAGTTAGCCATTAAGAGCTATTTGTTTTCATTTTTTTATATTTTATTTAAAAATTATACCTCCGAAGTTGCTCCGTATAAAAAGAAAAAATCTCTGAACAAAATGAAATTCATCATCAAATATATAGAGGGACATTATGCCGAACATCTTACGATAGAAAATATGGCAAACATTACCGGTTTCAGTGAATCGCATTTCATGAAGTTTTTTAAGAATACCATGGGATCTACTTTTATTGATTATCTCAATGAATACCGACTGACCATTGCTTTAAGACTGCTAAAGTCGTCCGAATCATCGATTCTTTGCGTTGCTGAAGAAGTTGGATATGAAAACCTATCCTATTTTAATCGGATATTTAAGAAAAAATTTCATACTACTCCAAGTAATTATCGAAAAACATTGTAGTTAAAGTTGAAATTTGGGAGTATTCCTTATTATGTGACAGCTTTGAATACTATATGGCAAAAAGGAAAAAGGGGAATAAAGTATACTCTACTCACCATTACTATTTATTTTGTGGTGTCCATCGGGTGACCAAGTTACCTCCACTTGGTACCACTATATCCTTCTTGCTTCCACCAATTTTCACTCCCAGACATTTCCTAGTTATACCCAATCTCTGTGCTCTTGCCACAAAAAGCAACATCTATTGTCTCTCTTTTCCGACCATCCTGTCACTCCGTAACACCATGCAAATAAATGCTTTCCTTGACAATCCCCTGCCCAAAGTTCCTATTATCCGACCTGCACCGTAACTTCGTGACCTACGGTCACTCAGTCACGTCGGCTTCGCCTATACAAAAAAACAAGGATACACACTTATACGAGCAAGCTCGCAACGTGTGTATCCCCATTTTTTTGTGCAGGTCTCAGTTCTTCACGTGGAAAAAGCCCTAACCCAGCAATTACTACGATTGCCGAACTAAGACCTTTAGTGCGTCTCCAGGGGTTCGAACCCTGGACACCCTGATTAAGAGTCAGGTGCTCTACCAACTGAGCTAGAAACGCTTATTTTGGAACGCAAAAATTATTATATACGATACTTTAACAAATTGCAAGTGTTTTTTTAACTTTTTTATTTTAGGTTGTCATATCATAGAAAATCAAGTAATTTTTTGATATGACAACCCTTTTTTTATTTATAAAGCTCGATTTTCTCTTTTACCTGAGCCTTCGATACTGCACCTACTATAGTGTCAACTATTTCTCCATTTTTAATAAATAGTAAGGTTGGAATTGACATTACCCTATATTTGCTACTTGTATTTGGTGATTCGTCGACATTCAACTTTCCTACCTTTACTATACCATCATACTCTGTAGCGATATCTTCAATAGCGGGTGCCATCATCTTACATGGTCCACACCAGTCTGCATAAAAATCAATTACTACCAATAAATCTGATTTAAGTACCTCTTTTTCAAAATTTTCATCTGTGAATTTAAGTGCCATTTTGTTTCCTCCTTCTTTTTCCTATTATAACCCTTAGGATGGTATTTTCTTCTTTCGCTATGATATATATCATACCTCATACATTCTAGATTATGCATTTATTGTGTTCTGCTTTACTTAATCATTTTGGCTTACACTTATTTCCTTTACTGATTAATGCTTCCACTTCATCCCAAGAATGTTTTAAGCATATCACCTTTCTATTTAACCCTATATTACACCCTAACACTCTCGAGATCTTTAGCTTCCAACATTTTTTCATGTAATATCACCTAATTTCGTTTATCTTACTATAAACTTATTAGTATCACTATTATATTATCCCTATTTTTCACAAATTATCTATAAGCTACTAACCGATGAATAGGATTACCCATGGCAGAGAACTTCTCTTCATACTCTGTCATAACATTATCTTTAGCATATTCGCTATGGTGTAAATCATAAGTACTATTTCGAAGTTTCCAGTTTGTTAATGACACCTGTTCTAAAGAAAATTCAAACAATTCTTTGTTATCTGTTTTAAATATAATCTCACCCTCTTGTGCTAGTAGTTGATCATATCTTGCCAAATATTCCTTTGAAGTTAATCTTCTCCTCGCATGACGATCTTTAGGCCAAGGATCTGAGAAATTCAAATAAATCTGAGCAATTTCATTTTCTGCAAAAATCTCATTAATATGTTCTGCATCAAATAGAATAAAATACAGATTATGTAGTTCCTGTTCCATTCTCTTTTCTACTGCTCGTATCAATACACTTGAGAATTTTTCAATACCAATATAATTAATCTCTGGGTTTTCCTTGGCAAGCTGTAGCAAAAATTTGCCCTTTCCCATTCCAATCTCAATATGAATTGGATGTTCATTACCAAAAACCTCTTTCCACTTACCTTTTAAACTCTCTGGTTCATGAACTACAAACTCATTAGAAGCAATATTTTCCTTTGAACCGCTAACATTTCTTAATCTCATATATCTTATCTCCCATAAACCGTACCTCAATAAGAAATAACAAATTTTCTATCATCCCAAGCTGTACATATCGTGTTTTTTCTTCATTATAACACAGACCTTTATAAAGACAAGTGGATTTTAAATCCTCTATTCCTTTTCGTTTATATGTCATAACAAGCTAAAAATAAACAAAAATGTACACATATTCTAAAAATATTGACCATTCGTTTACTTAATATGTAAATTGTTATTCACAATGCACAAATCCACATCTTTTATTTCTCAAAGTTTAGTGTGATTTGTATATGGTATTTTTAAAATTTTGTAGTATTATAGACTAGTGATATTAGGCTTAATACATGATTTTTGTAAAAATGTACAGGAGGTTATAGTATGGAAAAAGTAATTAATCTTTTATATGATATAGAAGAAAAAGCCAACCAGATTGTCAAGCGTGCCAGTGAAGAAAAAGTCAGCCTGTCTAAAGCTCTTGAAAAAGACTTGGAAAAGCTAGATCAAACTATTGATGCTGAAAACGCTGCAAAGTTAAGTGCCCTTAAGGCGCAGGCCGATAAAGATTTATTGAATGAAAAACAATCTCTAATTGATGATTGTAATAAGCAGCTTTCTGAGATGGAGACATATTACGAACATAATCATGGTGCTCTTGTCGATAAAGTATTTCAAAGTATAATTAAAGTATAGACAGCTTTCAGGAGGTCTCTTATGAATAAATTATTATCCTATAGTGGAATTATCACGAAGGCGAAAGCTATGGAAGCAAATTTTATCAGTAAAAATGATTATCAGAAGATTGCAAATTTTGAGACTGTCGCTGAATTTATAGGTTTTCTTAAAAACCATCCGGGATATAGTAATATCTTTACCGGGCTAGATGAGCACGAAATACATCGAGGGCAAGCAGAAGATATCTTTATTAATGGTCTTTTCCTTGATTTTGCAAAGATATATCGATTTGCTACGATACCCCAACGAAATGATTTAGACTTAATATTCTTTCGTTATGAGGTAACCATCCTAAAGGACTGTATCCAATTAGTTTATAATAAAAAAGATAGCTATGATTTGTCTTTGTTTAGTTCCTTTTTCAATAGTCATTCTAAAATAGATGTGAAAACATTAGCAGCTTCTCATACTATGGAAGAATATATTAATAATCTAAAGAACACACAATATCATTCTACGTTTGTAATGTTACAAAGCACCAATCGTTTAACTTCCTTCGATTATGAGATGCAGTTAGACATCTATTATTTTAGTAAAATGTGGAAACTTAAGGACAAACAATTACAAGGTGATGATCTAAAAGCAATGACCCACAGTTTGGGAACAGAAATTGATTTACTCAATATCATGTGGTTATACCGTTCCAAGAAATTCTATGATATTCATTCTTCAGACTCTTATGGCTTTATTATACCGGTTAATTATAAATTAACGAAAGAGCAATTAGCAACTTTAATGATAGCAATAACGATTGACGAATTTCTAGCGATACTAAAGCATACCTATTATGAAAAAATGATACCCTCATTGCTAGATGGCACCATGGAGATTTTCTCCCAACGGATTATGTCAAAAGTTAACCAAGATAATAAATCAGATTATCCATTTTCTATGGCACCAATCAACAATTACCTGTTTCAAAAGCTAACCGAGGTGGGTCGTTTAACTACCGCCTTAGAGTGTATACGATATAAATTAGAGCCACAAGATACTTTGCGATATGTATTACAATAATACGAACAGGAGGTTCAAACATTGATTGAAAAAATGAAGTTTTTAAGCATAACAGGTCCTACCAGTGACTTCGATCGCTTTGTAAAAGTGTATCTGAATAAATATGAGATACATCTTGAAAATGCATTGACAGAACTTAGTTCCGTACATGACTTAAAACCCTTTGTTGAGATTAATCCCTACAAAGATTTATTAAGTAAATCCGAAGAATTAGTAGAACGGCTAAAAAAGCGAAGCCTATCAACTAATGGCAATATGACTCCTTCAGAAGCATCGCATATCATCTCCACAGCTGTTTCTGCATTAGAAGGTTTAAATACTAAGAAGAAGGAATTAAAAGCGGAGAGGAACCATTTGAACGAATTGCTGAATCAGATTGAACCATTTCGCCATCTTAACTATGACCTGAACAAAATTCTGGATTTTAAGTTTATAAAATTCCGTTTTGGGAAAATCTCACATGAATACTATAACAAATTCTCTAAATATGTTTACGATAATTTAACTACAGTATTCTATGAAAGTGATAGAGACCGCGATTATGTATGGGGTGTATATTTCGTTCCGGATTCCTATTCCCGAAAAATTGATGCAATTTATTCTTCCCTTCATTTTGAAAGAATATTTTTACCAGCCGAATATCAGGGAACCCCAGAAGAAGCCTATGAATCAATCACTGCAAAGAAAAAGGTTGTCCTAGATGAGATTAAAGATCTTTATAGTCAGATCAATGAAAAGCTTGGCAATATGGCAGATGAATTACTCCTTGCTAATGAAACCTTGAGTGTGTTTACTAAAAATCATGATGTTAGGAAGCTAGCTGCCTGCACAAAAGAATCGAATAAAGATCCGTTTTATATTTTATGTGGTTGGATAACAGAGGATAATGCTAAAGTTTTCTTAAAAGATATTGATGGGGATCCAAATGTATATTGTCTTTCAGACGACACTCATATTGGTATGAATACAAAGACTCCAACAAAGCTAAAAAACATTAAATTATTTAAACCCTTTGAAATGTTTATAAAAATGTATGGATTACCAGCTTACAATGAGATTGATCCTACTTCCTTTGTTGCTATTACCTATTCCCTTATCTTTGGTATTATGTTTGGAGACGTGGGCCAGGGGCTTTGCTTAGTAATAGGTGGAGCACTTATCTATAAGTTTAAGAAAATGAACATAGCCGCTGTTATATCTTCAGCAGGAATTTTCTCGACGATATTTGGAATCATGTACGGAAGTATCTTTGGTTTTGAAGATGTTATTCCTCATTTATGGCTTAATCCGATGGAAAATGTAATGACAGTACTGCTAACCGCAGTAGCTTTTGGTGTCGTGTTAATTCTCATAGCAATGATTATGAATATCATCAATGGTATTAAATCAAAAGATATTGGTGAAGTATTATTTGACACCAACGGTGTCGCTGGCCTTGTATTCTATAGTGCTATAATTGCTTGCGTAGTATTGGTGTTTACAGGAAAAACTTTACCGGCAACTATTATATTAGTTATCTTTTTTGCTATTCCGTTATTAATCATTTTCTTCAAAGAACCTCTTACTCATCTTATTGAGAAGAAAAGCAAGATATTTCCTGATAATAAGGGTATGTTCTTTGTAGAATCTTTCTTTGAGCTATTTGAAGTATTGTTAAGTTATGTAACCAATACCATTTCCTTCTTGCGTGTGGGCGCTTTTGCAATGAGCCATGCAGCTATGATGGGTGTAGTTCTGTTATTGGCCCATGCGGAAACTTCAGACCCTAACCTTCTTGTATTAGTTTTAGGCAACGTGTTTGTTGCTGCAATGGAGGGTTTGATCGTAGGTATTCAAGTACTCAGATTAGAGTATTATGAAATGTTCAGCCGTTTCTATAAGGGAACCGGCAAAGAATTTAAACCATATAAAAATAAATAATTCATTATTTTAAGGAGGAAACATATTATGACAGAAAAAATTATTTTAGTTGCAGCATTAATTTTAAGTATTATCATCCCCTTTGGAGCATTTCTTTTGGGCGAGAAGAAAAAGGGTGGTTTAAAAGCAACTTTAGCATGTAATGCATTTTTCTTTTTTGGAACTTTAGTTATTGCAGATATATTATTATTTAGTGGTAAAATCTCTGCCGCAGAAACAACTGCTGTAGCTGCTGCTTCGACCGATGGTTGGAAGTACATGGCAGCTGCATTATCCACTGGATTATCATGTATTGGTGGTGGTATCGCTGTTGCCTCTGCTGCCTCTGCCGCTTTAGGTGCAATCAGTGAAGATTCCACTATTATGGGTAAAGCCCTTATCTTCGTTGCTCTTGCAGAAGGTATCGCTCTTTATGGGTTAATTGTATCTTTTACTATCTTGGGCTAATAAACCCTCGCGCCAATTCTAAGGAGGTTATTATATGCGTATGTATCTTATCAGTGATAACGTTGATACTTACACAGGGATGCGTCTTGCCGGTGTTGATGGAGTTGTAATACATTCAAAAAAGCATTTAAAGCAACAACTTGACTTAGCAATTGCTGACAAAAGTATTGGTGTTTTACTAATTACAGAGAAGTTTAGTCGTGAATTTCCAGATATTATTGATGACGTTAAATTAAATCGAAAACTTCCTCTAATTGTAGAAATACCTGACAGGCATGGAACTGGACGTAAACCTGACTTCATTACAGCTTATGTAAATGAAGCCATAGGAATTAAAATATAAAGAAGAGGAGATCACCTTATGACTTTAGACGAAAAATTAGAACAATTTTATACTGCAGCAATTGATAGTGCTACAAGTCAAAATATTCAGATCATTGATGAATATAAACAGTCTCTTCAGAAAATATATGATGATCATAAAGAAGATGTATTGAGGAAATCGGAGGTTTCTTATCGTGTGGCCTCTAATAATCTCATTCGCGAGAAGAATCGTAATCTTTCTGGTGAGATCATCAATATCAAGAGAACACTCAGTGAAAAATCCTCCGAATTAATTGATAAATTATTTGCGGAAGTTGCTGAGAAATTAGACGTTTTTATGAATACAGCTGAATATATAGATTTGTTATCGGAGCAAATTATAGAAGCAAAGCAGTTTGCTAGAGGTGAAGAAGTGACTTACTACATCAATCCTTCCGATGAAATTCATAGAATTTCTTTAGAAACCAAAACAGGTGTTGCCCTTACGGTTAGTACAATTGATTTTATAGGCGGAACGAGAGCGGTTATTGCTTCACAGCACATTTTAATTGATAATTCATTTTTAACAAAACTTACTGAAGTAAAAAATAACTTCATGCTTTCATACTAGCTCAAACTAAGAAAGGGGGAGTTTTCTCCATTATGAGTATAACAGGAAAAATATTTGGTATTAATGGACCAATCGTATATCTATCCGAAAACCTTGGTTTCAAGATGGGTGAAATGGTTTTGGTCGGCAGCCAGAAATTAGTTGGCGAAGTAATTGGGCTAACTAAGAATAGAACAACGATCCAAGTATATGAGGAAACCACCGGACTAAAGCCTGGCGAAGAAGTTATATCCACAGGTTCCGCTATTTCAGTTACGCTTGCTCCCGGCATTATCAGCAATATCTTCGATGGTATTGAACGTCCGCTGAAAGAGATTTCAGCACGTTCCGGTGCTTTTATATCAAGAGGTATCAGTGTAGAATCTTTGGATACTACCAAACTTTGGGATGTACATGTTACGGTAAAAGTAGGAGATAAAATCTATGGAGGTACAATAATTGCTGAAGTTCCTGAGACAAGCGCTATTGTTCACAAATCCATGATACCTCCGGATGTTTCTGGTACAGTAATTAAAGTTGTACCCGATGGCAAATATACGATTAATGATACTATAGTAACCATAAAGGATACAGCAGGAATTGAAATGGAGTTAACGTTAACCCAAAAATGGCCTATTCGTATTCCAAGACCAACAAGCAAACGTTACCCTTCCGACAGACCTTTAATTACTGGTCAGCGTATATTAGATACGTTATTTCCAATTGCCAAGGGTGGTACTGCTGCAATACCCGGTGGTTTTGGAACAGGTAAGACCATGACGCAGCATCAGCTGGCAAAATGGTGTGATGCTGACATTATTGTATATATAGGCTGTGGTGAACGTGGTAATGAGATGACCGAAGTTCTTGAGGACTTCTCTAAGCTAGTAGATCCAAGATCAGGCAGTCTACTACTTGACCGTACTACTCTAATAGCCAATACTTCTAATATGCCCGTTGCAGCTCGTGAAGCTAGTATCTACACGGGAATTACTCTCGCTGAATATTATCGCGATATGGGTTATCATGTTGCAATCATGGCTGACTCCACCTCTCGTTGGGCAGAAGCACTCAGGGAACTATCCGGTCGTTTAGAGGAGATGCCTGCCGAGGAAGGTTTCCCTGCATACTTAGCCTCTAGATTATCTGCTTTCTATGAGAGAGCCGGTTTTATGCAAAACTTGAACGGTACCGAAGGTAGTGTATCCATTATTGGTGCGGTTTCTCCTCAGGGCGGAGATTTCTCTGAACCGGTAACGCAGAATACCAAGCGTTTCGTTCGATGCTTTTGGGCACTTGATAAATCCTTGGCTTACGCAAGACATTTTCCTGCTATCCAATGGCTCACCAGTTATAGTGAATATTTAACCGATCTGGCTCCTTGGTATATTGCTAATGTAGGTAGTGATTTTGTAGATTGCCGCAATCAACTTCTTAGCATTTTAACTCAAGAGAGTAAATTGAATGAAATTGTTAAATTGATTGGTAGTGATGTATTACCGGATGATCAAAAATTGCTTCTTGAGATTGCCCGCGTAATACGTTTAGGCTTTGTACAGCAAAACGCTTATCATCCATCCGATACCTATGTTCCGATGAAAAAACAGTTGAAAATGATGCAGACTATTCTGTATCTCTATACAAAAGCAAAGCAATTAATTGCTATGAACATGCCAATGTCCATATTGAAAGAGGATGTTATTTTCGAAAAGCTTATATCTATAAAATATGACGTGGCAAATGATGAACTTCAGAAATTTGATGATTACAAGTTAATGATTGATACATTCTATAACAGTGTCATGGCAAAGAACGCGTAAGGAGGAGCATATTATGTCAATTGAATATTTAGGACTTAGTGAAATTAATGGCCCCTTGATTGTTCTAGAGGGCATTCGTGATGCCTCCTTCGATGAAATTGTTGAATTAACCGTAGAAGGTAACCATAAAAAATTAGGCAGAATTGTTGAAATATATGAAGATAAAGCTATTATTCAAGTATTTGAAGGAACAGAGAATATGTCCCTTAAAAATACCCATACCAAATTAACCGGTCATCCTATGGAGATTGCCCTTTCCGAAGATATCTTAGGTCGAACCTTTAATGGTATCGGTCAGCCTATTGATGGACTTGGTAATATCGTATCCGATTTAAAACGGGATATTAATGGTCTACCCTTGAATCCTTGTTCCAGAGAATATCCTCGTAACTATATCAAGACAGGTATCTCTACCATTGACTGTCTTACCACCTTAATTCGTGGACAAAAGCTTCCAATCTTTTCTGGCAATGGACTTCCTCATGATCAACTGGCTGCTCAAATAGTAAAGCAGGCCTCCCTTGGTGAGGATTCTGATGAGGAATTTGCTATCGTATTCGCTGCAATGGGTGTTAAACATGACGTAGCTGAGTTTTTCCGCCGCACTTTTGAAGAAAGCGGAGCAAGTTCCCACGTTGTTATGTACTTAAACCTTGCTAATGACCCCGTTGTTGAACGGTTAATTACTCCTAAGGTAGCACTCACAGCCGCAGAATATCTTGCATTTGATAAAGGCATGCATATTCTGGTTATCTTAACCGATATGACTTCCTTTGCTGAAGCTATGCGTGAGGTGTCCTCCTCAAAGGGTGAGATTCCAAGTAGAAAAGGTTATCCAGGTTATTTATACAGCGAACTAGCTACTCTTTATGAAAGAGCCGGTATTGTAAGAGGTTGTAAAGGTTCCGTTACACAGATCCCAATCCTTACAATGCCAAATGATGATATTACGCATCCAATTCCCGACTTAACCGGGTACATTACAGAAGGGCAGATTGTTTTAGATCGCGTCCTGCATCAGCACTCCGTTTATCCACCAATCAGTGTACTTCCTTCCTTATCTCGTCTTATGAAGGATGGTATTGGTGCTGGTTATACCAGAGAGGATCATCAAGACCTTGCCAATCAACTCTTCTCTTCCTATGCACGCGTAGGTGAAGCGAGAGCCTTAGCAAGTGTAATCGGTGAAGACGAGTTATCTTCCATCGATAAGAAATATTTAGCCTTTGGTGCTGCCTTGGAACAAGATTTCATTGCTCAGGGCATTACAGAAGATCGGTCTATTATTGAAACCTTAGATAAAGGTTGGAAATTGTTATCCATTCTTCCGAAAGAAGAATTAGACCGTGTTGACACCAAGACTTTAGAGAAATATTATACTGTTGCAGTAGAAATAGAAAAGGAAGAAGAGTAGAGGTGAGACTATGGATCCGAATACTTTCCCTACCAAGGGCAATTTAATACTCGCAAAAAATTCTCTTGCTTTGGCAAAACAAGGCTTTGATTTAATGGACAAAAAACGTAATATCTTGATTCGTGAGTTAATGGAGTTAATTGATAAAGCCAAGAATATCCAATCAGAGATTGATAGTACCTTTACAGCTGCTTATATGGCTCTACAACACGCTAACATCGAAATGGGTATTCGTAATGTGGAAGATTTAAGCAGTACCGTGCCGGAAGAAAATTCGATTGTTATTAAGCAACGAAGTATTATGGGAACTGAAATACCTCTTGTTGAATTCGATGCTTCCAGTAATTTACCAACTTATTCCTTCTATAATACAAGAATATCCTTAGATGAGGCTACCAATCGTTTTAAGAAGGTAAAGGAGCTTACCCTTCACCTGGCCATGATTGAGAATTCTGCCTATCGCTTAGCTACTAATATTAAGAAGACCCAAAAACGTGCCAACGCACTTAAGAATATAACGATTCCATATTATACAACCTTATCTGTGGATATTCAGAACTCACTGGAAGAAAAAGAACGTGAAGAGTTTACAAGACTTAAAGTAATTAAGCGAAGACGAGGTTAAACTTCGGGTGTTTAATAAATGGTTTGAGTGCTAAAATGGCGCTCAAACCATTATTTATGTATATTCCTTCAATACATTTATCAAAATGAATTAAGTTGCAAATATATGTCGATTAATGTTATAATATAGAAAATATAGTAAGTTGTACTTTCTGATTAGTTACCTTCGTTATTTGTATGTACAACCACGTAGAGAGAGAGGTTGAATTATGAAATTTAATTTATCTAAGAGAATAGGCGCAATTGTAGGTGCTCTTGTCCTTGTAGTATCCTTATCCATTGGTATAATTGCAATTACATATAGTTCTAATTCCCTTATTAAGAGTCAAGAAGAGAATATCAAGGTTTTATCTGATGAAGGTGCAAAACGTGTACAAGCAATATTAGAAATGCGTCTACAGGTATTATATGAGCTTGGAAAAAGAGAAACAATGACCTCTATGAATTGGGCTTTTCAGAGAAATTCTCTCTCTAATGATGTTGAAAGACTTGGATATTTAGATATGGCGGTGGTTACCCCCGATGGAACTGCGCGGTATGTAAAAAGTGAAGAAACTTCTCAGCTAGGTGATCGCGATTATATAAAAAAAGCATTTGAAGGTAAATCAAATGTATCCGACGTACTTATCAGTAAGGTCACAAATAGTGCCGTAATTATGTATGCTGCACCAATTGAAGCAGACGGAAAAGTAGTAGGTGTTCTAATTGGAAGAAAAGATGGTGCCGCATTAAATGATATTACAGATGAACTAGGAACTGGTGAAAGAGGATATTCCTTTATTGTTGGTGCAGATTCAACCATGTATTCACACCCAAACAGGGATTTGGTTATGGAACAAACCAATGTATTCGAAC
This sequence comes from uncultured Lachnospiraceae bacterium, assembly GCA_963517115.1. GTDB lineage: Bacteria > Bacillota > Clostridia > Lachnospirales > Lachnospiraceae > Anaerocolumna. The sequence continues at coordinate 143,062 of CAUQEW010000012.1, forward strand.
AAATTGATACAAATGGTGAATTAAAAGCCTTTGGAATAGAACTTAAAAAGTTAGGTACCGGTAATACTGGATTACTAAAGTATGATTATAATGGTGATAGACGTATTACAGCTATGACGCCAATTCCAGGTACTACTTGGACTCTTGCAATAGGTAATTATGAAAGTGATGTATTACAAGAAATGAATACCCTCCGTAATTTTATATTCCTTGCTACTTTTATTGTTCTGATATTAGGTATTATTGCCGGAACTGGTGTAGGATTATTTATATCCAGACCAATTAATATTCTTTTGGCTTCTGTTGAACGAATGTCCAGATACGATTTAACCTCAGATTCAAACAAGAAGGAGCTAAAAGTATTAAAAAGAACAGATGAGATTGGTATTATAGCGAAAGCCCTTACAACTATGAAAAAGAATATAACGGAATTAATTCAAGTGGTTGCTGCAAGTTCTGAGCATATAGCAGCCTCTTCTGAGGAATTAACATCAACAACTCAGCAATCTGCTACTTCCGCTAATGAAGTAGCTAGGACTATTGAAGAAATAGCGAAAGGTGCTAATGATCAGGCTAAAGAAACAGAAATTGGCGCCTCAAATATTCACGTATTAGGACAGTTAATTGCTCAAGATCAACAATATTTAAATGAGTTAAACACATCAATTAATATAGTTAATGATCTGAAAGACAATGGACTTAATGCTATAAAAGACTTAAGCCAAAAAAATGCAGAAACTACATTGTCAGCGCAGGAGATACATAAACTTATTATTGAAACAAATAAAAGTGCGGATAAAATAGAAATTGCTAGTGAAATGATTAAAAATATAGCAAACCAAACAAATCTCCTTGCCCTGAATGCAGCTATTGAAGCAGCAAGAGCTGGTGATGCTGGAAGAGGCTTTGCTGTAGTTGCAGAAGAAATAAGAAAACTTGCAGAACAATCAAATAGTTTTACAGATGAGATCTCTATCATTATACAGGATCTTTCTAACAAGACAGAAGCATCAGTTAAAGCAATTGAAGAAGTTGGCACAAGCATGGAATCCCAGACGATTAGCGTGCAAAATACTAGTGATAAATTTGACGGTATTCATCAGGCTATAGAGAAAATAAAACTTATTATTGAGAACTTAAATGGTGCCGGAAACAATATGGATAATAAGAAGGAAGAGATGGTGGCAACGATGGAAAATCTTTCAGCCATTTCAGAGGAAAACGCTGCTGGAACACAAGAAGCTGCCGCTTCTGTTGAAGTACAAACCACTTCTATGGAAGAAATAGCTAACGCAAGTGAGTCATTAGCTAAACTTGCTGAGGAACTTCAAGTTGAAATCGGTAAATTTAAATATTAATCATTGGGTTGGGTGACGAAAGCCCAATTTAGGGTATCAAATGAATAGCGGTGCATGGTTAGGGTGTCAAAAGCCCAATTTAGGCTGTGGAATGAATAGCGGTGCATATATATTCATTTTGTCTACCTTGCCTTCCGGCGGCATG
>CAUQEW010000013.1:0-144024 GCA_963517115.1 uncultured Lachnospiraceae bacterium
TCGGACATAGACAGCCTTGTCAGCCGGTCTACGACAAAACGAATATATATGCACCACTATTCATAATTTCAGTTATGAGGGACTTATGACACCCAAACCTTTGTTATCATTTTATTATTTCCAATTTTTAGCTATTGATTATCGAACGTTTGTTTGCTACAATGCTATTACGAGGTGATTATTATGGCATTTGGTTACTATCCTAATGATGAAAATTTTAATATTGATTACTCGCATTGTACTCCAATTTCAGTCATCGCTGTTTTTAATGTTGAGCGTAAAATCAAGCCTGTCTATGTATCGCTTGAAGATATGTACGGTAATGTATGTAAGACTAAAATTGATGGTATCAAGTATACAAAAGATAAAGATAACTGTATTACCTTTTGCTGCTTAATTAGTAGCGGAAATAATAGGCAACAGCAAATCAACCTGACTTTTTATGTAAAGGATCATTTGTGGGTACTTGATAACTAGCAAGTATTATCTGCTTAATATTCTCTAAATCAATAATAAATTTTTTACGCAAATTCTTGTATCCTGCATATACTTTATTGAGGTGAATATTATGCAATCCTGTGAACTAGTTACATTCATTACAGCTATCGCATGTGCTATTTCAAACAGCTGTTCCAAAGAAGAACTTCCCGTCATAGCTGCAACTTTTACTCAACTAGGTGACACTTTAGCAACGATAATTGCGCAAGAAGGTGCTTGCGATGAAGATGTGGAAAACTAGTTCCACATCTTTTTATTATAAATAGGCTTCTTGTTCGAGTACCTCTCTAGTCTCAATGATAAATTCAATGATGTCTTTCAGTAAGGGTTCTTCAAAGGCTTTCAGTTTTTCCAAGCAGCTATCCGTAATTGGCTCCGCGTAATTGATATACGCCTTAAAAGTTGCCACATCCATCTTGTAAGGTCTCAGTTCTGGGAAAATCTTGTTCTTTATATACTTGAAAATACATACACCGCCATAATCCATGTCACCACAATGCCGATAAACAACTTCCTGGTTCTGTATTTTCCCATATAAGTTTTTAAGGAATGTTTTTTCGGTTGGCGTGAAGAAGCCATGGGTAAATAGGATTAAGGTCCCTTCCTCATAGGATTCTGCTACAAAATTTGCTTTATTTTCGATAGTAAGAATTTTTTTAATTTGAGGATTTTCCAGGATAACTGCATTTTTCAAAGTCTGCGTGTTCAAAACTGTCCCGAACCGGAAGATTCCTGTATCAATAACATTATGTTCTAACTCGATTCTCAAACTACCTTTTATACTCAGTTCCTGGGAGTATTCCTCGATATATATTTGATTTAATACATCCGAATCTTCCATGGCTTCATCAATATCCTCTGAATATTTTCTAGCAATACGTATAATAAAACTCTGAAACTTTCTTTCAAATTCTTTCGAGTTTTTTAGAAACCGCTTACTGAATACCCTTTTAAAGATTGGTGAGTCTAAGGAATCAAGTCCTTCTAGACACTTGTACTGCATATCAACTTTATTGGTGTCATCAGCCACTTTCCCTTTTTCAAGGCTAGGAAATACTTCTGATTTCATGTACTTGCGTATCCATGGAGTGCTGATTTTACTATAGCACTCCTGCGCCAACTGGAGCTGTCTTGCAATTACAAGGTATTTCGGTTCTCTTTCTGCAGTTTTACAAAAACAGTCCATGTTACAAAGTGGGTAAATCACCTTTTCAATGTCGAATCCACGAAATCCTTTCACCCACACAATTTTTACAAGCCCTCGTTCTTCAAGTTCTCTCGCCTGAGAGATAATATATTCTCTCCCTAGCTCTTCATAGTCTTTTTCATTTATCCGGTAACTCGAATTTCCTGCTATTACATTGTTCCATTTTTGAGTTCTTTCATACTGGTCGATAATAAGATCTATGAGTGTTTTATTCTTCATCGTAGTCCTCTCCCGGCTCAGCTTCCCCTATGAACTCCAAAAGTTCCTGAAAGGTTCCTTTCTCAAATTCCTGTATAGATATGTTGGTTTTGTTTTGATTGGCATATAAGAAAATCTTATTTACATTGTCCGTATAGTTTTGTATCTTGTCGTTTGGTGCACTTATGATTGCCTGAAAACCTAATCTTTTAATTAAACCAATGCAAGTTGCTACTTTTTCACCATCCATCTTAGAAAATGCTTCATCCAAAACAACGAGTCTTGGAGTCGGTCTTCTCTTTATCTTAGAATTCAGATTTATTCTGTAAATCTGTGCAAAACTGGCAAGTAAAGCAACATACAATGGGTTCTGCCCTTCTCCTCCTGAATTTTTAGACAACATTTTACTAAGAAGCGTTGGTTTATCATCTCCTATGCGTTGCTCCATATCAAAAGATAGGTAAGTTCTATAGTCTGAATACCTCTCCATATTTGCGCGAGCGATTTCTAGTGTCTTGGAATCGCTGTTGGCTGGTGGCATAAACATTTCAAGTAATTCGTTAATTAAGTCACTGTAATTTTTTTCATGTCCCATACTAAATAAATCTGTTTGCCCATCCATTTTTCTGTCTAACTGATTCGGATTAATGTCCAGGTCCTCATCCATGAACATGTCATAGAATTTGCCTTCTTCACCATGATTCTTGGTAATGATAAAGCGATATTTATCTTTACCAAAATCCAACTGATCCAAGATCAGATTCAAATCTTCTTTTTGTCTTTTCGCTTCGATAATAGCAGCTCTGATCTTGTAGACAAAATCGGACTTGAAGTGTTCTACGGCAAGTCGTGCCTGTGCATCAGCTTTCTTAGTGAATCCTTCCAGCTTGTCGCTACTCAAAATCTCAAACTGTATTTCATATTCTGTATTCTCCTTGCTGGATACAGAATAACCTCGGTAGCCGTAGAGTTTTTGATAGTCATTTCTTTTTTCAATCAGATCTTGGTATTCCCCATCTTTTCGTTCGAGATTCTCCACTTTTTTGTTCTGCAAATCCAACTTTAAGCTTTCCGTTTTCTTGCCTTCATTATTCATCATGAAGACCTGGAATTGTTCATCCATTTCTGCGTCTGGAACAAATATTTTCTGTTTTTCAATCAATTGCTCATTGTAAATGATAGTATTATCTTTTTGCTCTGTCAGTTTGTCTTCCTTTTTGCTTAAAGCTGTTTCTGCCTGGGTCTTCTCACTGCGAATATTTATAAGGGTTTCTTCCAATGTTTTCTGTTTGTCCTTCCATGCAGCGATATCCGTCTTTTTTAATTCCTCCAGCTTTTGCATGTTTGACTGCTTTTCTTTTTCTTTTTCTTGAAGCTTCTTCATATCCCCAATCCACTGTTCGTAATCGCTAATGTTTTCGAAAGACTCAAGATTTAACAAGGATGAAATGTCTCGTATCTGATTGTCAAGAGGGATTTTAGTTGATTTGTATTGCTTTAGATTTTCCCGTGCATAGCTTAATCTTCTTTCTATAGCTCCCTGTCCAATATAAGCATAATCCTTGTAGTTTTTAGGATTGATATGCTGCAATTTATAACCTTGATATAGAAGGCAATCTTTCGTTATTCCACTCCAATTGGCTCTCAGTTCATCGATGCTATTGCATTTGATGACATTTCCCATCAAAAAATCAATATATGATCTTACATGATCGCTGGCAGTTAAAACTTCTTCAGCTAGAGAATTTCTTACAGCTGGGCGAGCGTTTTGCAGTACTTTTTCAGTATCTACAACAGCCACTCTATAGTATTTATTAGCATCTAGTGTTCGATACAGTTCTAATGCTTTCCTTGCATAATTCGGTGGAACAATTAACGTCGTTTTGTTGTTTCCCATGTAACCTTCGACCGCATTCAACCATGTTACGTCTTTTACTTCCAATACATCTGCTAATATGTCAACTTTAACAGAGACTCCATAATGTTCTTCCAAGCCTTTTGCAATATAAGTCTTGGCTTCCAGTAGTTCATGGTCATAATCCTTATGACCACTCTCCAGCTTGCTTATTTCAGTTGTGGTTTTGTCAATTTTTTCTTTTAACCCTTTAATCTGCGAGTATAGTTCCTGTTGTTCCTTTCCCAATGCATCCTTTACTTCTGTTATATTTGCCTTGATATGTTCCATTTCTATATGGTCCGTTTTGTATTCCTCGAAGTCTTTGATGTTTTCAGCTGTAGACGGCTTCAATTGATTTGTATCAAGCCATGCCATCAGACGATGTGCCAAAGTGTCGTATTGATATTTGGATCTTCCCAGCATTTCAATACTTTCATTCAAGGATTTGATGGTATCTTCCAATTGTCCGACACCACTATCATTGATAAAGCGGATTACTTCATCTCTCTCCTTCTGCAATTTGTCTATATTCTTTCCAATGACTTCAATGGATTCCTGCAAAACATCGATGTCTTGTCCATACGCTTCCTGCTTGTATCTGCTGTCTTCCATGTTCTGTTCTAATGTTTTGATATCTAATTTATCAAAATTATAGATGTATTGAAGGTCTTTATTACAGCAATCATCATATTTTTTGTATTGGTCGTTAATGCCGGTCAGAAGATTAATTTCATTCTTGGTGTCCTCAAGTTTTAATTTCAAATTAGAATACTGGACTACACTGTCCTTCATATCATCGATATGAATATTCACTTCGGTGCAGATATAATTCTTGACAAAATCTTCAATCTTCATATCCATTTTAAAAGGAATTGCTTTTTTAAACAATGCTATGAAATGGTCAGCCGGTAATCCTCCAAAATAACTGTTATACAGTTCATCCCTGAATCTCTTATCCGTCTTAGTGAAGAAAAATTCCGTACAATTTCTCTCAATATAAGTTTTTAATTCAGTTGTAGAAAGCGGTTTATTTTCTTCTCGGTATCCGTTTTCCAACAATTCTCCAGCATGCCAAATCCACTGTTTCGTAATTTCATTTGAGATTGTATCTATATCAAATGCAACTCCAATACTCTGGCATTCTAGTGTCTCGATGTCTTGCAATTCAACTACAACTGTAGATGAAAAATTGCTATTTCTTGTGTATTTCACAATGTTGTTTTCTTCAATTCGGATCATACCTCTAAGATATTCCAATAAAGTACGGTTGGAATCATCTTTCGCCGCTTTATTAAAAAATCCCTGTCCGGTAGTGTTAGCATACAAAATCATCTGCAAAGCATCTATTACTGTAGATTTTCCACTTCCTGAATGACCCGTAAAGAAATTTACATCATCGTTAAAGTTTAATATCTTTTTATTGATGTAATGCCAATTGTTCAGGCACAATCTCGTCATCACTAGATGTCTGTCCATTTTCTTCTCCCTCCTCATTATCTTGATATTGCCTGATTACTTCTTCAATTTCTTTACCATCAATCAGCAAATTGACTATGGGATTAATGATAAATCTAATTTCACCATTTAATTCATTTACTTCATCAAGAACTTCTACAATTTGGTATTTCTTAAGGAAAGCAATAGTCTTTTTCATTTCCGTAACAGGAATCTTGCCTTTCCAAAGTTGAAAAAGCTGCAATTTTTCATTTATCGTACCTAATGTAGTATATACATGTATGGAACTGGAGGCGGCATTCATTTGTTCATCAAAAAGCAGTTTTAACAAAAGAATGTAATATGTAGATAACTGGCTAATTTTTTCGCCTTGCTGAGTCGGCGTTTTGATATATATAATGCCATACTGTCTGTTTTCTATAACCTCAATATCAGCTACTCTATAATAGTCTCTTAGAAACTCCAGATGCCTTTCACAAACACGGTAATCCTCATTTACTGGATACCGTTCTGTTTTCTTATCGTATTTTCGCTCCATAATATAGGTCTGATTAAACATTTTCTTAATTACATCGGTCAATTTTTCCTTTTCTTCATCGGATATTCCGTTATAATATGCAAGCATAGATTACTCCTTTCTGTTTGAATCAGTATCTATTTTAAGGTTTTTAAGTATAAATGTCATATTTGGGTAAGAGTACCTGCCATTTTTGATATTTTCTTCCGGTTCTTCAACTAACTTAAATGGACTGTCTTTTCGAAAACTATGGTCATAGGCTAAAACAAGAAAATCAAACTCTTGATCATTTTCAATAACGTGATTACTTACTTTATAGACTCCATTATCCATGTTTTCAGTAATGAAACTTTCAATTTGAACTTTGCTGTAGCGTTTTTTACTTTTGTTAGCTTTTAGGATATCTTCTTTTGACAATTCTTCTACGTATTCTTCCGGTACTACTGTTTTTTCAAACACCTGTCTCCTTGCTCTCTTTACATAGAAAGAATCTTCAGAATTTACTATGAAATCGTTTAGCTGAATTATCCTGGAGGTTTTTTGTATGATCTTTTCATTAATAGAACTGCCGATTATATTGAATAAAGCGATTATATTTCCTTTTATGCTGCTATCATTACTCAACAGATATTCTATACGGCTGACAGTTGCACGAATATATTTGTTATGCTCTGAATCAATATGAGAAATTCGTTTTTCCATATTGCTAATACCTCTTTCAATTTCATAAATCAGATCATTATATTCGATTTCAATTTCTTCTTCTTTTTTACTGGTTTCAACCATTGTCTTTCTTTTTAAGATGTGCAACCTATCTTCATCTTCTTGTAAAATACGTAACAAATCCTTGATATCATTTTTGTATTTATAGAAATTATCGCTGGTTTTTAATAAGCTATATTTCTTATTTACAATATCTTCAACATAGCCATTCAGGTGTTCCTCAAGAAGCGACTCATAATCTTTCTTTTCTAATAAAGTTTCAAAAAAATGGTCCATACTATGAAGCATATTCTGCAAGGATCTATTTAGCTTAGTAGTATTCTGTGTTGCTGTATTTAACAGTTCAATTCCGGATTTTCTATCATGATAAAACAAATATAGATTAGAATAAATGTTCTGAATATAAATGTCCGTTTCTTGTGACTCAGCATTATCTATCTTTTTAAACGTTTCAATAAAGGCTGCCGAGTAATCCGGGATTACTATATTTGTTTTAAAAGAGCTGTAATCTTCCACTTTTTTAAGCCAAGTGAAATAAATTAATTTATTAGCAATCTGCGTTGACGTTGGTTCATTATTGTCCATATCCATCTCATCATCATCCGCTGAAACATCAATCAGGCGGCCGGCAAAATGCTCAGATATCAAATAAATGCAGGTTTCTTTTGTCATGAAATAGTCATTATACAAATATTCATCATAAATTTCGATCAGGGCTTCTATATAGGTATAACGGTTACTACTTCGAAAAAGTTTCCAAAATTCCTGGGGTATATTTTGCAATTCGTTCATTTTGTATCCTTTCCTCAAATCTAACCAATGGCTCCTAAAATGCGACAAATTTTTGTTTTAATTATATCACATTAGTCAAGAAACTTTTAGTATTAGTCTAGGTTATTTTCATTAGCGGTGGGATTTTGGTAATACATAATAACCCCCCAAACAAAACAATAGTTTGGGGGGTTATTATTGGTATAACTATCTTTGATCGTGCTGCAAAATTTATATATTATTTTTTAGCAGCCACATCTTTTTTACTTTTATTTTGATTTTGATTTCTACTTAATAGCTTCACCGTCTTCACCAATCATAGATACATCTGCATATACCTCTTTGGTAGTCTCATCATCATATGTTATAGTACCACCCTCGATTGCTGTAACTGCAAGTTCAACACCCAAAGCACCCATGCCATAAGGATCTTGTGCTACTGTACCTTGAATAGAACCATCTTTGATTGCCTCTACTGCTGCTGCATCACCATTAAATCCGATAACAAGGATTTCTCCTGTCTTTCCAGCTTCATCTATTGCCTGTGCTGCACCAAGAGCCATGTTATCGTTTTCACAGAACACTACTGCTAAATCGTCTTTATAGGATGCCAAAATATCCTGCATAGCTTCATATCCCTGATCCTGTGCTGAGTTAGCTGTAATTTCAGAAACGATAGTATAACCTGCTGCTGTTATATTTTCTTTGAAACCTTCTCCACGACGAATAGCATATACAGCTGATTCTTCACATTTAATAATAGCTGCATTTTTGCTTGCAATTGCATATTTTTTAATTAATTCCAATGCATAATCAGCGCCCATCTGACCGCCGCCAAATACATTTGAAATAATAATTGCATCCTTATCAGAACCGCCATCACCTATATCAACGATGATAACAGGAATGTCTTTTTCTTTTGCAAGTTCAACAATTGTATTCATTGCTTCTGGCTTACAAGGAGAAATAACAAGTGCATCAATGCCTTGAGCTATCAGGTTGGAGCAGCCGGTAATCATCTCTGCTTCATCTTCTTTTTCATCATGATTAATTACAGTAATGCCAAGTTCCTTACACTTGTCAACAACGCCATCTTCCATCAGTTGGAAATACTCATAAGCACTATTATATACAGACCAACCAATTGTATATCCTTCTGCTGTTGTCGCTGTCTCTTCTGTTTTAGCTGCTTCTTCTGTTGTTGCTTCTTCTACTGTTGCTTCTTCTTTTGTTGCCTCTTCTGTTGTTACTGCCTCTTCGGTTGTATTTTCCTTCGTTGTTACATTTCCTGATGTTTCATCTGTCTTTGATGTGCCACATGCCACCAAGGATAATACCATCATTGTTGATAACACAATACTTACGAACTTCTTAAACTGTTTCATATCTTTTCCTCCTCCTAATGATCGTGTGGGTACTATGTACCTCACAACGTCATCATATATTATTGTTCTTCCATATTCTACCGTACTATTTTTCTATTTATGGGACTATTTTTGATATCTGTTCCATCCTTCCCGATATTCCACCGGTGTCATTCCAATATTTTTACGAAATGCACGACCAAAATAACTATTATCGTTATAGCCCACTTTAATACTGATTTCCGCCACATTATATTTTGGATCTTTTAAGAACTGTTTCGCCTTTTCCATACGCACATCCGTTAAATATTGATTAATTGTAGTTCCTGTTTCATTTTTAAACACGGTACAAATGTAGGAATTGGATTTCTTAACATATTCACTAATTGTCTTTACCGACAACTTATAGTCGCAAAAATTGCGGTTAATGTATTCTTTAATCATCTTAATCAATGATTTTTCATCTCTAAAATTCTCAGCGGATTGAAACAAAAGGACGGTAGCCTGTTTTGTGTAATCATTCAATTCGTCTAGATTATAGGACCTTATCTTATCAATCCATGTGCTGTTTTCACTTTCATCCATTCCAATATGAATCATATTTACCTGAGCATTCCTGAATATTTCAAAAAGCAAATCAAAATAAATTTCTTTTACACGTTCTACGAACATAACTTTCTTCCGCTGCAGCTTCTCGTATAGCTCTCCTAATCGGTTTAACACAATTTCGCCATCCATAGTTTCAAGACTCCGTAAAATATCCGCAGTGATATCCTGGTAGTCGCTGCTTACAAACGGCTTATCAAACTCACTTTCATTCTTATCGTATATAAGAATCTGCCCCATTGGATAATAAAATGTTTTCTGTAATAATACAACCGCCGAGTTGTACGATTCATATGTCCTTACAATATGTGATACTGCTTTTCCGCAAACTACATAACAATTGCAAAAGGATGATATCTTTTGCTTTAACTGCGTACAGATATAATATAATGATGTCGTAGATGGCTCCTGTGTAAAAAAAACGTGAAGTGCCAGACAGTCCTCTCGTTTTTGTACATAAGTCGCCATATTGTTTATTTCCTTCATTAGTTGGTCTATGTAATCCTCAACGTCACTCCATATGGTATCCGGCTCCTGCAGCATGTCAGTGCGAGCCTTAATTAGGAATGTCACGGCTGCCATATTATTGTTAACACAAGTTTTGCCCATTAAATCGTTCAGTTCACCAATCACTGTTTCTTCCATAGAAGGCATTGTCATTTTTAAGGCAATCCGGTTAATCTTCTGCCTAAAATTTAATCTCCTGGTTAATGTCTCACTCGCTATTTCATTGCACTCTTTCACTGTCTCAGCCATAACCTGCATCAGTTCTTCCACGACAACAGGTTTTTCAAGATAGCTCAAGGCTTTCAATTTAATGGCAGCTTTCAGATAATCTTTATCAGAATATGCACTCAAGAAAATAATTCGGCATTGTGGAGTCAGTTTGCAGACCTTTTCTGCAAGCGCAATACCGTCCATTCCCGGAAGATGGATATCGGTTAGCAAAATGTCCGGTCGGTACATTTTCACCATTTGCAGCCCCTGTTTACCATCTTCTGCGACAAGTATCCTGTCTATTCCAAATTTTGTCCAGTCAATAATCTTCAATAAGCCTTCTCTTGCTAATTTTTCATCTTCTACTATAAGTAAGCGCATAGTTACCTCTTATTTTTCAGATTCTTTGTTTTTCTAATTCTTTTCTTGATTTTAGCTTTGTCATACTATTACTGATAATAACACGTATTTCTGTGACTGAAAAGGCAAATATCAGAATAACACCTTCTACAATTCTCTGATAATAACTATTGATTCCAAAAGCATCCATCGCACTTTTAATCGTTACAAGAAAAATTGCAGCAACCACCGTGTTGAAAATATTTCCTTTTCCACCTATTAATGCCGTACCCCCGAGCACAACTGCAGATATTATTGTAAATTCAAGACCATTCTGCATTCCATAGTTCGAGGAACCCAAGTAGGATGTTAGCATTATGGAGGTACATGCGGTAAATAAACCGACCACGGCAAATAGCATTATCTGTGTTTTTGCTACGTTAATTCCAGATATTTTAGCCGCATCTTTCGAATTACCTATCGCAACAACGTTTCTACCAAATTTTGTTTTTCGCAGTATTGCCGTACCAATAACGGCAAGAACAACCATAATAAGAAATGGAACCGGTAACCCTAAGAATTTTGCGGTAGCCATCTGCTTAAATGCCTTATTTGATACAACTACCGGAGAACTATTTATCATCTGTGCAAATGCGCGATATCCCAGCTGTGTTCCTAGTGTAGCAATAAATGCCGGAATCCTCAATTTTGCATATAAAACACCATTAAACAGACCTAATAAAATACCAATTGCAAGAATAATTAATACAGAAGGTATAATACCCAAAACCGGAAGTAGTAACGTAAGAATGACCGAATTTAAAGCCACCTGAGAGGCAACTGATAAATCGAATTCTCCGCTAATAATTATAAAGGTCATGCCAATGCCACAAATTGCATTGAATGCTGCCTGTCTCAAAATATTCTGGTAAAACGTGATCCCACGGAAATTTTCGTTGGTGAGCATTAAAATCACCCAGAATATGATTAAGGCATATACAATTCCATAATCACCAAATTCAATATGAAACCGTTTCTCCTTTTTCATATTATTTTTCCTCCTTTTGCATGATTAATTTAATACCGTTAATAGCTAATGCCAAAAGCAAGACACCAGCAACCGCAAGTTTCTGATATGCTTCTCCAACTCCCAACATATTAAGTCCCATTTTTACAAATGTAACCAAAACAGCACCTACTAAAGTTCCTAATATATTACCTTTTCCACCTGCAAGCGAAGTTCCTCCTAATATAACGGCTGTGATTGCGTCCAATTCATACCCGGCACCCATGGTAGGGTTTCCAGTAGACAATCTTCCTAAATTAAGCATTGCTGCAATCGTTGCAGTTACGGAAGTAACAACAAATATTAATATCAGGGTATGGTCAACATTAATACCTGTCGTGCGTGCTGCTGCTTCATTCGAGCCAACCGCACGTACCTTTATTCCAAACGAAGTATATTTATATACAAAAAATGCTATTACATATACGGTTACAATAAGTGCAATCGAAATTGGAATAACTTCAAATATAGTCCCAGTCGAAAGAAACTTAATATCCTTATTTACTTTAGACGTAAGCTGAATAGCACTTCCGTCACTATAAACAAGTGCAGCCCCTGCGAAAGCTAAGGAAGTTGCTAATGTGGCAACAAAAGTCGGTATTTTCAATTTTGTAATTACAAGGCCATTAATTAATCCACAGAGTATTGCCACCAGAAAGGTAACTAAAAAAGTCACGCCGATATTGCTTCCCTTTATAATATAGCTTGCCGCTACAACACTGGTAAAAGAAATAATAGAACCTATCGACAAATCAAAACCTCCACCACATATTGCAAATGTCATTCCTGCTGCTGCGATACCTGTTATTGCGGAACGTGATAGCGCTGTCAAAAGCTGTTCTGGAGCGATTATAGCAGGATTTAAAATAGCATAGATCAACCCTATTACCAATAGGATACAAATAACCCCTATTTTATCCCAAATATACCAGAATTTCTTAGCACTTTTAGTCATTTGCTTTACCCCCTAAATAAGTTCTAGTTCCTGTAGCACATTGAAGAATAAAAGCTTCGTCCATCTCATCCTTTAAAATCTCACCGGTAATCCTTCCCTGAAAAACAGCTAAGGCCCTATGACAATTACCAATGATTTCCGGGAGTTCAGAGGATACAATAATAATAGCCATGCCTTCTTTTGCTAACTCTTCCAACAGATGATATATCTCTGCCTTTGCCCCGACATCAATTCCTCTTGTAGGTTCAAGCATAATAAGTACCTCGCAATCGCTGGTAAGTGCTCTTGCCAACAGGAATTTCTGCTGGTTACCACCCGATAAACTATATAGTCTTTGATAATAACCACTGTATTTCATATTCATCCGGCCTTTATATTCATCTAACAATTTCTGTTCAGCAGTCGCATTAATCAGTCCAAATTTTTTCAAACGGTCAAGCAACATAATAGAAATATTTTCCCTTACATTCATCAATCCAAAAATACCAGCACGTTTTCTATCTTCCGTAACATAACCAATATGTTCTTTGATTGCCTCTGCCGGATTCTGTGGGCTAATCTTTTTGCCCTTTAGTATTATTTCACCGGAATCTGCATGTACTAGGCCATACAACGTTTTCACAATTTCTTCTCGAAAGCACCCCATTAGTCCTGCAAATCCTAGAATTTCTCCCTTACGCAACGTAAATGATACATTCTCATATCTGCCTTCTTTACAAAGATTCTTTACTTCTAAAATCACTTCTCCCGGTTCATGATCTGCTGTGGTATACGTTCCGGACACTTTCCGTCCTACCATTAATTCAACGATCTGATTCTGAGTAATCTCTTTCGTCACATAGGTACCGACATAAGTACCATCCCGCAAGATGGTTAGTCGATCAGACAAATCAAAAATCTCCTTTAGTCTATGTGAAATATAAATAATTGTCTTACCTTGTTTTTTCAACTTATCTATTAGCTTATACAGTGTATCTACCTCTTTGTTATTAAGGGCAGCGGTAGGCTCATCCATAATAATAATATCTGAATCAAAGGATAATGCTTTTGCTATTTCCAACAGTTGTTGTTCTGATACACTGAGCATACTTACAATTTCAGTTGGTTTAAAATCCATTTCCATTTCATTCAACAAAGCTTGTGTATCCTTATTCATCTTGATTTGGTCTACCAAAAAAACTTTTTGGGGAAGTCTATGTAAATAAATATTTTCTGCAACCGTTAATTCCGGCATCAGATTCAATTCCTGATAAACAACACTGATTCCACTTTTTAGTGCATCCGACACATTATGAATATTCTTTTTCTTGCCATCGATAAAAATTTCTCCACTATCAGCAAAATACATTCCACCCAAAATTTTCATAATCGTAGATTTTCCCGCACCATTTTCACCTACAATCGCATGCACTTCGCTCTTTTTCACGGATAAGCTTATGTTTGTCAAAACTTTCACGCCATAAAAACTCTTTGTAATATTTTTCAACTCAATATATTCCAAAGCACATACCTCCCTACTATATTTGTGTTTACTCTTACACTATTTTATCTTAACTAATAATTTTATCCTTTTCTATCTGAAAATCATTCTATTTGTGGTACTTTTATGTGCTGCTACACAATTGTAAAGACAAACTGCTAGAAGGATAATTTTAAAGGGAGCAAGGGTGACCGGAAATGTATTTCACCGGTCACCTTGCTCCCTCTAAATTAGGTAGGTAGTGATTCTTTTGAACTAGTTGGCATGAATTATTCATTAGTAGAGATCTTTCCAATAATCAATATTGCTTTCGTCGAACTTAAGCGGGGGGCCTAAGATGATTTCTGTTCCACCGTCCAATGCTTCTGTAATTTCATATTCGCCCATATCACCGGCGATAAATTTTTCACCCATAACTCCTGTTATATCACCTTTCAGAAGTGCGATTGAAGTATAGGCAGATAATCTACCAACATCTTTTGGATTCCACAAATACATATAGGGACAGCAATGGGAAGTATCATAACCTATGTAATCCGCCATTTGAGATGGAAGTCCCAGTCCGGTAAGTTTTACTCTACCTGTGGCATTGGCTTGTGTAATCGTTTCAGCAGCTGCATACATACCGACTACAGTTGGTGAACAGATTACTTTCAGATCCGGATATTTATTCAGCAACTGCTTCGTTTTTGACACCGATTTATTATATTCATCATCGCCATACACAATATCGACTAAAGATAACCCCGAGTACTCTTCCTCTTCCATAATTTCTTTCATTTTCGCAATCCATGCATTTTGATTGCTTACCTGACTAGTGGCAGAAAGAATCGCCCATTGTCCCTCTCCACCTGTGATATCTAATACGCCTTTCATCAATGCACTGGCTATCTCCTCCGTTCCAACTTGGTTAACAAATGTAAGCCTGCTTTTTGGATTCACATTAGAGTCCAATGCTGTTACGACAACACCTGCCTGAGAAGCCATATATAAAACATCTCCAAGTGCATCTTCATCATTTGCACATACTGCGAGGGCATTCACGCCATCTACAACAAGATTTCCAATCTCGGTAATCTGCTCCTCTACCGTTGTATTTTCCGGATGTACCACAATACAGGTCGCGCCGGCTTCTTCAATCACTTCTTCGTAGCCTTCTGCCTCGATTTCATTATATAAATTCCCAGCTCCTTTTGATACGATAGCAAGTGTTTTACTGCTGATATCAACAGATTCGTTTGCTTCCTCTAGATTACTACTTGCATTATTGCAGCCTATAAGAATAAACATTTGAAGCAGCGCTAAGATTACAACAAGATGTGCCTTTCTATCATTTTTCATTCTAGAAAACATAAATCACCTCCATTTTTCACTAAATTTATTCATTAGTACTCTTATTTAAAAATAACTCATTATATTTATCAATACAAGTTTAATTTTTCGAAAATTAGAATAGTCATTTTAAAAGTATTGCTCTTTTTGCCAAAATTTGTTAAAATGACTACAATTACTATTGGTGAATTATTATGTAATCTTCGGAGGCTTCCTACTAATGAAATTCATTATAAAAAAAGCAAAAGTTCTTTATTTAAAGTTGCATCTTCAAACAAAATTTTCTATAATCCATCTTCTTATGACCCTTATCCCTACCCTATTAGTCCTTATACTTTTTTTTAGTCAATTACATGATATGATTATTTCGAATACCATCCGTCTTGAGCAGGAACATGCAACGAAAACATACCATGCATTAGAGAACTCTATTGCTGAAGTAACTTCTGTTTCTGATACTATTTTATCCGATTCTTTTTTTAGAACATCCATCCTCATTGATACCATTAGCTCCCAGTCAACCGAGGACTCCTCGCAAAAAACAAAGGATTTCATACAAACAATCCACTCTCTTATGGGAAACGACAAGATATCAGACATTAGAATATATACTACTTTTTCCGACACCTCCCTTTATGAGACTTACTCCGCCTTTCAACCCATTTCTGAAACCAAAGGTTCTTACTGGAGTGGCATTTTTGATGGTAGTTCCATTACCTCTCTTTACTGCCCGTCTTTCTATTTGACTTCTAAAGAAATCAATCTATACGGAGATTATGCATTAATAACAGAAATTACCTCTTACCAACTCTCCGGTGAAACCACCACATCATATGTAGCTGTATATTTTCGTAGTGATTACTTAACTGTCCTTCTGACAGAAGATGAAAACAATAGCGCCTACACCTACGTTAACTATATCATCAACGAACGCGATACACTGGTGGCATCCTCCGATTACAATCTATCCGGCACCTACTTAATGGATTATGAATCAGTGCAGAGCATGTTCATGTCCTCCAATAATTTCATTCAAAAAAACATTCTCAATAACAATGTGTATGCATGCTTTTACCATATAGTCGACACGGACTGGTATATGGTTTCCATTCTGCCCGAAGCCCCCCTTCTTAAAAAAAGCACCATAACGCTTATAATAATTTCCGCTGTTTATCTGTTTTTTTTAACCGGTGCTTATCTCATGGCTACCATTTTGACACATTCCATTACCAAACGAATTGGATCTGTCATCAGTCAGATGGGAAATAATGTCCATACCGGTAAACTCATGCCGATGCAGAAATCTGATTTTCATGATGAAATCAGCACCCTGATCGACACCTATAATTTTATGATTGACCAAATAAATCAATTAAATGAACAACAAATAAAAGCAGTTAATTATTTAAGAATTTCTGAATTCAACATTCTTCAGGCACAGATTAATCCTCATTTTTTATATAACACTATGACTATGATAAATTGGCTCTCTCTTAATGGCAAAAGTCAAAAAGTTACTGAAGCCGTACAGGCTCTTTCCCATTTTTACAGACTTACCTTTAGCCAAAGCGAAACCTTTACCACTGTTGAAAACGAGATCCAACATGTGCAGTTATATGTTCAGTTACAAAATATGAGATTTGATAACAACATCAGTTTTATCGTCGATATTCCGGACGAACTGTTAAACCAAAGCATTCCAAAACTCACCTTACAGCCTCTTGTTGAGAATTCAATCCAACACGGCATTATGGAAAAGCAAAGCAGACAAGGGTCTATTATTATAACCGGTTGGACGGATGATAGTACCAATACGATTCTGATTACCGATAATGGTGTTGGCATTCCTCCTGAAAGTCTCTCTCATATTCTAACCGGTGAATTAAAAAGTCCAAACGGCAACAACATTGGCGTATACAACACCCATCAACGTCTACAGATTCTTTATGGTAATAAATACGGATTATCTTACGCCAGTATTGTAGGTGAAGGAACTGAAGCCGAAATTACCTTTCCTGCTGACAGTTTCTCCACAAATAACTTTCCATTATAGCCAGTACTTTCGTCTCAATTATAATGATTTAATACATTCAATAAATTTATCTGCAATAATTGGATCAAAATGTGTCCCTTTGCATCTTTCTATTTCTTTTAATGCCTCATCTATAGTTTTTGTTTTTTGATATGTCCTCAGATTTGTCATTGCATCGTAGCTGTCTACAACAGTCAAAATACGAGCTAAATAACATATGTTTTCACCGCTTAAACCTTTGGGATATCCGGTTCCATCATATTTTTCATGATGCTGTAAAACAATAGGAACAACGTTCTCAAATCCTTCAATCTGTTTTATAATATCTACACTATCCTGAGGATGTTTTTTTAATTCTTCCCATTGTTCTTGTGTCAGGTTCTCTGCAACTAAGATTTCCTTAGAAATGTTGATTTTCCCCAAATCATGAAGGTAGGCACCAAACAACAATAACCTTTTATTTTCAACGGAAAACTTAAGATAATCTGCAAAAATACTGCAATAATTAAATACTCTATCAACATGCTTGAATGTATAAGTGTCCCTAGCATTTATTACAGTTATAAGAGCTTTTAAAGTCTTCATATTTTCTAGCAAATTCGTATTCATATTGTCAATTTCTATAACCTGGTCAAAAACTGATGAATACACTTCAACTTTGTTCCTGCGTAAAAACTTTGCTCTGTATAAAGCCATATCAGCATTTTCAATAAAATTATTACTATTTTCAGAATTATTATTAAAATTGGAAGCACCAATTGAAATAGTTATATTACCATTTGGTAAATGCTCTTGTCCAAAACAATTGTAATTATACATGGCTTCTCTTAGGTTGTTGGCAATATAACTCGCTTGTTTCTTGGTCGTATCTGGTAAAATGACGCAAAATTCATCCCCACCGTATCGGAAAAGAATGTCGCTTGTTCTAAGAGTTTTATGTAATAATGATGTTATCTCCTTTAATAATTCATCACCCTTCGCATGCCCGAACATATCATTATATTTTTTAAAATAATCAATATCAATCATCAGCAAAGAAAGCTGATTGTTGTTTTTCATACTATCTTCACACATAATACCTATGAGTTCATGAAAATATCTATGATTATAGGCTCCCGTTAAGCCATCAACATTTGCATATTCCGTTAATTCCTGTATATGTGATTGTTCAAGTCTGACATAAAAGCCTAGTGTCCATGTAACAAGAAAAAACATAACAAACAGTGCAAGGTCATTTTCAAAATACTTATTTACATCACTATTATCTCCAAATACAAAATCCATTGTAATGATTACTCCTGTGGATATAGAGGAAATGGCAAGACCAGTTTTCATCCCGTATTCGATTGTATAAGAAATGATAATAAACAAGAAAATAAACTTATTATAACTTTCATTTGCTCCGCTAACGTATATTACTATAATAAAAACGACAATAAATATTGACATTTCCAATATTTGCAGAAGTTTATTATTTTCATTTCTATTGAAGATAAACATCAAAAGAAACATTACTATGCAAATACATATTAAAGTTATTCCTATTGCAAATATACTATAACCGTTATAGTTGAAATTAATGTTAAACTTTTTAGAAAAGTTTTGAAATAAAGGAATCGTAGAAAAGAAAAGAGCAAGAATCTTTAACGTGAAAAACATTGTTCTGATTTGCTCTTTTTTAGTATTATTCAAATTCGGGATGCTTTTTCCCAATTATTTCACCTTCTTTACATATATAAAAATATAATCATAAAATTTTTATTAAAGAAAGACTTGTGAAATAGTTCCACAAGTCTTTAGGCTCTAAATTACTTATTCTCCAAACACTTTGGTTCTTCGGGCTGATAAAGGTACCAAAAACATGCAGAAGTAGCAATTGTAGTAGCAAAAACAGTTGCTATTGCAGTAACAAATGCAAATAATTTTCTTTTTTTCATTTGATGAATCTCCTTTCAATAAAATATATAGAATAAAAAACACTATACACTATTAAAAAAGCATTAAAACATAGGCTATAACTGATGGTAGGCAATAAAAATTATGTTACCTCTTGTCAATAATCACCTTAAATTTAGAATCGATTTTGCCTACGAATTGAGCTCCAATTCTAGTTAGTGTAAATAGCTGCCAGAGCATTGATAGCCTTATGCTTACTGCAATACTGTAAAATCGATTATACCAAGTTGTTAAAATTATAAGAGCAATGGATAACAAAAAAAATATAGATAATATAAAAAAGCTTTGTCTTCTTAGCTTTCTGATCTTTTCAGGCTTAACAATTGGTTTGTTCGGAGAGTCAATCGGAACACGAATATAGAAAATGATAAAGCAAATTATAAAAACAATTACGGAAATACTAAAATTAACT
Source organism: uncultured Lachnospiraceae bacterium (assembly GCA_963517115.1). Classification (GTDB taxonomy): domain Bacteria; phylum Bacillota; class Clostridia; order Lachnospirales; family Lachnospiraceae; genus Anaerocolumna. The sequence goes on from CAUQEW010000013.1 coordinate 19,526, forward strand.
AATCTACTGATAGGAAAATCAAAAAAATACCTCGACAATGTAGACAATATTGTGATTGATAAAACGCTAATTACAATACATCCCTCCATTGTTTGGGAGTGTGCTCCGCCAGTAGATTTTCTAATAATTCCAACCCCTAGAAAAATAATAATACTCTCATACCAAAAATCAAATAGTACGCCTATGAACGAAATCATTGCAAAAATGGTTGCCATTTGAAATATCGCTGTTAATCCATAAGCAATTACTGCCTTTTTATCTTCATCAAAATTCATTTCTAAGGCTATTTTTCCCGCTATATTAAACGCTAATGTTTCCAATATTTTCACCATTTTTCTTTTTGGGATTGTTTAAAATAAAATATGTCAGAGTAATTAGTATTGTAAAAAAAGCAGCACCAGGAGAACCTATTATTGCCTTTTCTAATGGTATAAGCATCAAACTTTCAAATTTAACTTTTCCTAAAATTTGACTCATGATAGCTATATCAGCCATCTCACAAATAAGTAAAAGCACTATAATTAGCATTGCAGATCGAATTGTGCTATAAGCAGGCATTTTTAGTACAATAATGCAAATCAACATCAAAAATAACATATTTATTATCGTATGTACACCAAAGCTGATTGGTAACAATCTCACGAGGTAAGAAATTATAATTACAAGGAGACTTGTTACAATATAAATTTTTAAAACAATTTTTTGTCGATTAAAGGCAAAAACGCCAAGAACAAAAGTAAATCCTTGCAAACAATAACCTAATAAATATTCAAAAATTATAATTTTAAGTAGTTCCATTTTTTATTTAACCTTTGCTTTTTTATGTATTTCAAAGACTTTTATTAATTTCTTTTATTGTGTAATAAATTACTATAAAGATAAAAGAATGAATAAGTAAATCACCAACACTTAATATGCTAGTTCCAGTATCAATATAATCAGTAAGAAATTTAAACTTAGTCGATTCATTTCCAATTATATGAATACTATCAACCGATTGAATTGATGATTGATTGTAATACCCTGTAATCTTTGATAATGAAGCATATACTGGCATTTTCCCACCATTTTGACTCATTACAAATTTGTTTAAAAGTGTTCCTATCATGATTAAAACCGAACCACATATTCCTGGCTTATATAATTTGTAGACCATAATTGGAATTATAAGAGTATACATATACACGCTATTAATAATTGTTGTATATTGCACAAAGATATAATTATGCATAAATATACTTACTTGCAAAAACAAATATAAAAGCTCAACAATGGCATATGGGTAGAGTGAATATGCCTTAAAGACAGGCATTAATTTGTAGCCTTTTTTCTTTGCACAAACAAATGCAAACAGTAAATACAGTAACATTATAGCACCTCTTAGTAACTCGTTATAAATAAAGACATGTTTATATTACAACTCTTAATAAAACATATCATACTTTGACAAATTATTCAATATTTAATGAAAATAATGTTAAAATGTCTACGTTATAACCCACTGCCTCTCCGCACCTACTCTAAAGGCGCCGCATATGATAATATTATAATTATATGAAAGGATATAGCAATATGTATAATGACCACAAGCCTTATACAGTTTCTAATAACCAAAACAATCCAAGATATAACTCAAGTCATTTGAATCAGTATACAAAACCGCCTATTAAAGATTATGGACCAAAACCGTTTGTCGTTAATATAAATGAAGTAACTATTCAAAATAATAATTTCCGTACTGCTTTATGGACAGGATGCCATTTGCAAGTTACCTTAATGAGTATAAAGGTTGGGGAAGATATCGGTTTAGAAATTCATCCTGACCTTGATCAATTCTTACGTGTAGAAAAAGGTCAAGGAGTCGTAATGATGGGAGATAGAAGAGATAGGTTAGATTTTCAAGAAAAAGTCAATGATGATTTTGCAATCATGATACCTGCTGGTAAATGGCACAATATAGTTAATACAGGCTGTGTACCACTTAAATTATATTCAATTTATGCACCACCACAGCATCCACGTGGTACAGTTCATGAAACGAAAGCAGATGCACAAGCAGCTGAAGAGAAACATGGCCATTAAATTATAAGAGTTATATAATACAATTTAACCCCTGAAAAATTATTGAACGCTCTAATTTGTCAGGGGTTTTTTATGTACATTATTAAATTATCTAAAGCTATTATCACTTTTTATTTTATTTACAGCTGCAACTCTATTATTAACACCAAGTTTCCCATAAATATTATTAATATGTGATTTTATGGTTGCAAGTGAAACGCATAGTTTTTCTGCTATCTGGATATTGGAACTACCACATGACAATTCGTGTAGAACTTCTTTTTCACGTTCCGTCAAATCATTCTGATGTTTATTATCTTGATGTTCTACCTTCTCTTTCATACCATGTTTAACATCTGCTGATAAAACAAGTGATATAAATTCAAATTCTTCTTTTGAAAGTTCCTTTTTAAGCACCAGTTTCAAATCAGATAATATTTTATAAGATGTTTCTTTTTCAAACCAAAAAGGATGTGCAATTTTATCTTCTGTGGCATAAGTAACCGCTTCTATAAATAGATTTTGAATATCCCTTTTATCACCTTGATTCTCTAAAAGCATGCGTGTTTTTAGTAAATCCCCTTCTACAATCTTTAACTTATTTTGCATTTTTCTTGCCTTTGCAATTAATGTTTCCACAAGGTTCATTGCCTCTTCTTTATTCTCATTTTCATATTGAATACTTGCATACAGTAAATCGCAATCCATATTTTCCACAAAATTGTCCTTAACTTCATATTCTTTTGCAAATTGTTTTGCCAGTTCAAAATGCTGTCCTCTATATATAGGATATCTTAATAATTTAGCAGAAAAATAAATTTTGTGAAAGGCTTCCTGTCCTATTACAGCCATTAAAAGTTTTTCAGTTGTTACATCGTCTCCAATCAAATAATAATATTCCGCCAGCGTATATTGATATGCTTTGTAAATACTATTTGAATCCTTAGTCATATATTCTTTTGTCATTTGTAACATTTCAAATGCTTTATCCAGTCTCAGCTGTCTTATGTAAACTCCGGCAATCCCAATGCAATAGGAACATGCTAGAGATTTAATCTGTAAAACCATTGGTTCCATTTCTTTATACAAATTAAGACAGGTAGTTAATTCTCCCATATCTTCATAAATCTGTGCTTTTTCCGATAGTACAAAAAAACCGATATATATATTACCTGTTTTCTTATATACTTCACCTGCACAATTCAGATATTCAATTGCTTCCTGAAATTTTGAATTTGCATAAAGGAAATACGCTTCCTTAATTAATAAAAACGAGGTAGTAATCGAATTCAGTGGAAGTTTATTGATTTGTTCCAATGATAGAATATTGTCATTACTAAAGTCCCATTTAGCATTAAAAAACATATCAGAACGTCTGAATGCTTCAAATGACTTATCTTTGCTCATATTTGTAGTGATGAAATGATAAATTTTTTCACAGGCTTCTTCATCCACACTAGCATAATAATAGAAAAAATACTGATATGCAAAATCTATATTTTTCGATATTTCAGACATAGGTACTTTCATTAAGTAGGAAAACGTCAGTGCAGTCTGTGGCATTTTAAGTATCAATATCATAATCTTTTCATATTCTTTCATACTAAAAAGATGGTATAGACTTTCTTCATAGTCTCCCAATTCGTAATATATTGAAGCTGCTAAATTGTGTAACTCTATTTTCTTCTCATGATTTAATTTTTCGAAGATTCCATTTAAATATTCGGCCATAATAGCATGATAGCGGTAAATGCCCGCTGTATCATCAATATTGATTACAAATAAATTCTTCAGTAATATCGCTTCCATCATAGTGATAAAATCTATGTATGTTTTATATTTTTTACAGATTTTTTTATTAAAGTATCTCAAAATGGAGGTCTCAACCAGAAATTCCTGCTCTTCCTCTGATAAAAATTCAAAAATTTCTTTTGTAATATAATCATTGAGGACACGATTAGACACTTTTAAGCTTTCCATCGTTTGAACATTTCTATCTTTTGTAGATATTGCAAGTAATTGAAGACCTCCAATCCATCCTTCAGACACCGCTATCATAGATGTAATCTGACCTTCCTCTTTATTCAGTTTCAATGTATCAATCAAGAATTCTCTGCTTTCTTTTTCCGTCAATCGGATAGCATCCTCATCGATTACCATAAGTTTATCTTCAATAGCCAATTCTCCAAGATAAATTTCAGGTATTATTCTTGTAAGTAATACAAGGTGTATATTATCCGGCATGTTCTCAATAAAGTAGTTAATCGTTGAAATAAGGAAGTTATCCGAAACCATCTGAAAATCATCAAGTATTAATACAATATCCTTCTCACTATTTAATTTATTCACGAAAAGAGAGAGAATCTGCCAAAGATTCTCCTTCTGCATATTACTATCAAAATAAGTTTTAAAATCTGCATTCGAATCTTCTATATATTCCTTAAGTGACTCAATTACATAATTCCAGAATATAAATGTTTGATTCGCATTTTCATCAAGTGTAATCCACTTCACATTTTCTAATCCAGTTTCTAAAACAAAGCTGGAAAGTAATGTAGTCTTGCCACTACCGGCACCTGCTTTTACGATCACTACTTTAAATTCTTGTAATTTTTTTAATTGTTTAAATAAATTTTGTCTTATAATATAGTTTTTCCTTGGCTGTGGCATTTTAAGTTTCACAGAAAGGATTGGTATGTTACATTCCACGGATTTTCACCTCCATCGCTTCATTGTACTTTTTATGGCTATTACAGTCAAGAAGGATTATTGATGATAAATATAGTCTTTTCTAGTTTTAATAACTGCAATGGCAAAGAATATTACAGAAAGACCTATTACGTATGAAAACTGCCATTCTATACTTTTTGTAATATTCCCTTTTTCCAATGCATTTACAAAATTAATAAAATCTTTTTGTGGTAAAATATGAATTAATTTGTCAAATAAAGTTTCTTCCTTTGTAAAAGAATAAAAGCTACCGGCAAGTATGGAAGATAAAACAATTAAAGATGATCCGAGCATATTTGCTGTATCCGCCACGCAGAAAAATGAATTAAGAAACAATGCAAAGGTAGTTGATAAAATCGCTAGCATGGTAATGAGTCCTGCATAGGTGAGCAACGAAAATCCTACGGAAACACCTGTTATTTTAGCTGCTGCAATCACACAAAAGGTTGGGATACATATTATTACGATTATAAATGTAGCATGACCGAACAAGTATTTTCGAAAGGCAATTGGGGACATGACTACCCTTTCTATCATATGTTTTTCCTTGTCTTCCGCAAATAACCTGGCATAAAGAACACCCTGCATTAGAATAAACATCATTATATATCCAATAATGTTTGTTCCGATTTTTCTTTCTGTATTTGTATAAGTAACAAATTTACCCGAATTATTAAGTGCCGCAACGATCCTTTCCTTTAGTTCATCACTTTTTATGGTCTCCACATTGTACGAACCGTCCTTTTCTATAGTAACAATCGCATCATATCTGCTCATTACCAGTTCTGATTTTGGAGGTGCCGTTTTCAATACTGAAATATTAAAATATGGACTATCCGCAAATTGGGCACTGACACCTGACAAAGAGAGATTCTCCGCTGACACCAGTGCAATATTTCCTTTTATTTCAACTGCATTTGTTAATACAATAGCTGCCAAAACCGCGCAAATCGTAAGTCCCATTGATACAAATAAATATAACTTTTCCTCCAATAGTCTCTTCCAATCATTTTTAACTATTTCTAACATAAACAATCCTCTTTTCTAAATGTTTTTTCGCAGACAATTAAAACTGCTACGGTTGCTAACAGTAATCCTATGAAAGTAGGATAGAACCTTGAGAAATCGTTATCATATATCATTGCGAACGATGTCTTAACCAGCCATTTGGCAGGTGAAATATAGCTGATACCACGAACTACTTTTCCATATCCATCCATCGGAAATAAAAGGCCTCCAAGTATTGCAAATAAATTAATGACTATACTTAATATCTGATTTGCCATTGCTTCTGTTTTAAAAATACAGCAAAACATGACACCTAATCCAACAGAAAATAATTCAGTCATACCAAACAAAATAATTATTTGTGGTATAGCATTCATATGAATATGATAAATCATGCAAAGTAGAATCATATCAAATAAGTGACATACAAAAGAAAATACGAAGGAGGATACTATTTTTGATAAATAGATTACATTTGCATTTCCTGGTGCATAAATGATACGCATATTAGGTTTGCGTATTGTTATTTCCATAAATGCATTTGCTGAAGTCATTCCACTGGTAAAAATGGCATATATGATTAATGTAATCCCATAATAATCATAAGAAGTCACTTCACTACCATAACTCTCTTTCCCTAGAAATCCAAGAATCACTACAAGTAGGATTGGAAATAAGGTACCATAAAATAGCCACATGGGATTTTTTATTAGATTTTTTAAATCTTCTTTACTTATCAAGTATAAATTTCTCATTTTCCCTCCTCTTAGTCTCTCAGACTTTTTCCAGTTAAACGCAAAAACACATTTTCTAGGCTTGCTGTTCTACAGAATAAATTTATGATTTTTGCCTTGCTGGTTATTACCAATGCAATTATTTTGTCCAGATTTTCTATGTTCTTTAAAGTGGTAATTGTTAACTGCTGTTCTATCTTCTCAACTTTCTTGATTCCTTCAATCTTATAAAATTCATCAATATTTAGATATATATCCTCTTGTAGTTCTAAAATGAATTGTCTTTCGTCAAAGATATCCTCTTTCAGACTCTCTTTGGTACCTTCTGCAATAACAGTTCCACTATCCATAATCAGTATACGTGTAGAGATTTCTTCAACTTCTTCCATATAATGTGTTGTATAAAGAATGGTCATTCCATGCTGACTCAACTTTTTTATTGAACTTAAAATATGGTTTCTGGATTGTGGATCAATGCCAACTGTTGGCTCATCCATAATTAATAATTCCGGTTCATGTGTTATGGCACAGGCAATATTAAGTCTTCTTTTCATTCCACCGGAAAAGGTTTTGGTTTTATCTTTTCTTCTTTCCAAAAGGCCTACAAAATCAAGTGCCTTAGTAACTTTTTCTTCTAGTACTTTTCCTTTCAAACCATAAAGTGAAGCAAAAAATCTAACATTCTGCTCTGCACTTAATTCCTCATATATGGCTAAATCCTGTGGTACGACCCCTAAATGTTTCTTAAAATCATTTAAGCAGGAGTTTATGTTCTTACCCTTATAATTCATCTCGCCAGCATCATATCCTAAAATTCCACAAAGAATGTTAATTATTGTACTTTTTCCTGCTCCATTTGGACCTAAAAGGCATAATATTTCCCCTTCTTTTACATCAAACGATATTTCTTTTACTACCTTCTTTTCCCCAAAGCTTTTTTCCAAGCTGTTTACAGCTACAATTGAATTCATAATTCATCTATCCTTTCCTTTTCATTTATTTGATGTCCCTATTCTATAAAAATATGAAAAAAAACAAATCAACCGAAAGGTTGATTTATAGGGTTGATTTGTATGAAGTAATAAAATTGTATATCCTCAATTTTTATGTAAAAAAACACGCCCATCGACGTGTTTAATTAGTCATCTTTATAATCTATATATATCCTTTTGCAAATGGCAAAATCTTTCCCATAATTTCATTCATAGCTTCCTCCGATAGTTTTCCTATTACTTTCTTCTAGAGAATGTAGATTTAATAGTTCCAATACCAGACCAGATTGAAAGAGCATAGCCTATTACAAGATCTTTTATAAAATCTACCCAGCTTTCTGTATATGTTAAAAATTCAGGTATTTTTTTAAATGCATTGCTTATATTCACCAGGTTATAATTACTTGAATAGTAATATTTACAATACTCTAATGCATATAACGTATAGTTAGCAACAAAAATCATTACAAATGCGATTAATAAAGAAATAACCTGTCCCTTCTTATCTAGGTTACCAGAAAACATACGATATCCCATTATCGCAAATATCATCATGGCAAATCCTGCTAATCCAGCTATAAATCCCATCTTACCAATAATAATCCATATAACACCACCTAAAGCAGCGCCTAAGATAGCACCAAGAATACCAAGAAGCATATTACTTTTTACAGTTGTTGTACCTTCATTATTATCTATATCCGCATTAAATTTGGGAGCTGCCATGGTATAGAAACTATTTTCAAATCCATATTGTATCTCAGGAAGGCGTTGTTTTATTTGTTCCATTATTTGATTGTAAATGGTTTCCCCATTATTATCCATCTTAACGATTGCAATTTCATGTTTTATTCCATCTCTAGTTATAACAACGATTGAATTATTAGTTCCCTTCTTGTTGCTTCCATAAATACAACCGTAAACATGGATTATCTCTTCCAAAGGAATAATGTCAAATCCACGAATTGAACTAACAATATAATTATTTGTACAATACATTTTTTGTGAATTAAAATAAATAGCGGTTGATTGATTTATTTCTTGATCCACGGCCCAAATTGCTCTATCATCGAATTTATCCAAAGTAGCCTGACGGCGTTTAGTTATTTTTTTAGCATTCATTTTGTATAGTATATATACTGAACCTAGTACGATGAAAAGGAATATAGACAATATCATTAACCCATAATCCGCTGCTGGCTCTTGTGTCGTATCCAAATAATAATATCCTAATACATCCTGGTAAGAATTTATATCGACTTCATCACTGCCCCAAAATGAGCTATATGATTCAACTGCAAATTCAGCTATTTCATCATCAATCTCTTCTGGTACTCCTTGCAATGTAATTTGAGCAGGAACCTCAGTAATTGTATCATCGTATGTATAATCTATTAATTCTTGGTATTGATCCATATCTTCTGCTTTTATTGCTACAATAAACGTATTATATTCTTTATCAATTGCAAAACAATAAAAGACACTATCATCATAATTCGATGCAAAACCTTCGGACAAAAATTCCGGAGTCAGTTTACTATAGTTGAGAGTTTCATTGTTAGAATCAAATTCTTGTATATCTTCTTTTAGATGACTCTTATCTTCCTTCGCTGATGTGTAACCTAAAATAATTCCTCCAACCAGAAAGGCCATAATAAAAATGATAAATACTTGTATTATGGGATTTGGGTTTTTTTTCATTAATTCTTTCATTGTTTTTGAATATTCGTAATTCATTAGTCCCCACCTCTTTTGTAATTTTTATAGCCAATCATGTGATTGATGCTGCTTATTTTTAACCTGTACTTTTACCAATATCTGAAATTTAATATCCCGTCATTTCTTCCCAAGAACATTTTCCTTTGTTTGTTATAAATAGTAAAATTTTATCTCAGTGATACATTCTACTATATTTTATACAAAAGTATAATAGGTAAATAGTTCTATTAATGGTATTTATTAGTATTATTTAGCAAAATACCTAATCAATAATATTTTCAACTATATTTGCTCACTCAAAAAAGAGATTCCAATCGAATCTCCTTTTTTACCATTATAAACTCAACTAAAAAGTCTTATCTGACAAGCTTTTTCCGAAGAATCATAGGAAGAATTCCTCCATGTCTGTAATAATCTACATCAATATAGGAATCAAAACGAACTAACGCAGAAAAATCCATTCTGCTGCCATCTTCTGAAGTAACAATAATAGAAACAATATCCTTGGGCTTTACCGATTCATCAATCTTTATCTCAAAGATTTCTTCTCCGGTTAATCCAAGACTTTGTGCTGTATCTCCAGCAATATATTGAAGTGGGAGAATTCCCATCATTACCAGATTGGAACGATGAATACGCTCATAGCTTTCAGCCAGTACTACCTTCACTCCAAGTAAGCTTGGACCTTTGGCTGCCCAGTCTCTGGAGGAACCCATACCATAATCTTTTCCAGCAAGTACTAATAATCCCGTCTTGGTTTCCTTATACTTCATGCAGGAATCATAAATCGACATTACCTCTTTGGAAGGCCAGTAAGTCGTATAACCTCCCTCTTTTCCGGGAGCAATCTGATTGCGAATTCTGATATTGGCAAAAGTTCCTCTCATCATTACCTTATGATTTCCTCTTCTCGATCCATAAGTATTAAACTGATCCTGTTCTACTCCATGCTCCAGAAGGAATTTTCCTGCGGGTGTGTTATTGCCGATTGTGCCAGCAGGAGAAATATGATCCGTAGTTATAGAATCACCGAATTTTGCCAATACTCTCAACCCTGTAAGCTCCTTTATTGTCTCTGTATTTATGGAAAGATCCTTAAAGAACGGTGGTTTCTGGATATAAGTTGAATCCTCTTTAAACTCATAAAGTTTACTGTCTTCTGCACTAATCCCATTCCACAAAACATTATTTTCATAAATCGTCTTATACTCATTGATGAATAGCTCGGGGTTTAAATAATTTGTAACAGCCTCCGATAATTCTGCTGACGTAGGCCAGATATCCTTAAGATACACGCTCTTCCCCTCAGAATCCATGCCAAGGGGTTCCTTTATCAAATCAATATCTACGGTTCCGGCAAGAGCATAAGCTACAATAAGTGGAGGAGAAGCAAGATAATTTGCTTTCACCTGGGGATGAATGCGTCCTTCAAAATTACGATTACCGGACAGAACAGATGCAACTAGCAAATCATTTGAATTAATTGCTTCTGCTATCTCCGGGAGAAGTGGACCGGAATTACCGATACAAGTAGCACATCCATATCCTACAATCTGGAATCCAAGCTGATCCAGATAATCCTGCAAACCTGCTGCCTGCAGATATGCTGCTACTACTTTTGAGCCGGGTGCAAGTGAGGTTTTCACATGAGCCGGGACCTTAAGTCCTCGTTCTACCGCTTTTTTGGCAAGAATTCCAGCACCCAACATTACAGAAGGATTGGAGGTATTGGTACAAGAGGTAATGGAAGCAATCGCAACTGAACCTGTCGTCATAATGCTTTTTCTCCCGTCTGTCAGGTTGATTTCAATTCTCTTGTTGAAAACTTTCTCAGATAATCCATGCCCCTCATTTCCATAAGGAGCAGTAACCGATTGAAGGAATTTATCTTTCATTTGATCCAGCGGTATCAAATCTTGAGGACGTTTAGGTCCGGATAATGCACTGTTTACGGTCTTTAAATCCAGTGTCAATACCACCGTATAAATCGGCTCCTCCAGATATTCGTTAAACATACCATTTTTCAACATATAAGTTCTAACTAGCTCAATCTGTTCTTCACTCCTACCAGTAAGCCTCAAATAATTCAAGGTCTCTTCATCCACGGGGAAAAAACCACAGGTTGCACCATACTCTGGAGCCATATTAGCTATTGTTGCTCTGTCTGCTAAGGAAAGATGTCTCACACCTTCACCAAAGTACTCTACAAATTTATCTACAACGCCATGTTCCCGCAAAATTTTAGTAAGCCTCAATGCTAAATCCGTAGCAGTTGTTCCAGCTGGTAATTCGCCTATCAGGCGTACACCAATTACCTCGGGAATTGGTAAGTATGAGGGTTGCCCCAACAATCCGGCTTCAGCTTCGATTCCGCCTACCCCCCATCCTAGTACACCCAATCCATTTATCATTGTCGTATGTGAGTCCGTACCTACTAATGTATCCGGATATACTACAGTTCTGCCATCCTCTTCCTTTTGAAGTACCAACTTTGCCAAATACTCAAGATTAACCTGATGGACAATACCTGTTGCAGGCGGAACCACCTTGAAATTGTCAAATGCTTTCTTTGCCCAATTAAGAAATTGATATCGTTCAACATTGCGTTCAAATTCCAATTTACTATTTTCTTCAAGTGCATCTGCACTCCCATAGTAATCTACCTGGACTGAGTGATCAATAATGAGATCTACTGCAACTTCTGGATTAATTCGGTTAATTAAAGTACTATTATCAGCTGATCTTTCCTTCGGCATCCCTTTATCTGCAAGCTCAACAATCGCGGCTCTCATGGAAGCCAAATCCAGTACTGCAGGTACTCCCGTGAAGTCTTGTAGAATGACTCTAGAAGGCTTAAAAGGAACTTCCTCAAACCCAGCCTTACTCTTTATCCAATCAGCAAGGCTGCTTATATGCTCCTCTCTGATTACGTATCCATCCTGTTGTCTAAGAACTGATTCCAGAAGAACTTTTATAGAATATGGTAAGTGTTTAATATCATATCCGTCTTCCTCTAAGGTTTCCAAAGAATAGTAATCATAAATTTTATCTGAAATTTTAAACTGTTTTAATGCTTTCGCTTTCTGTTGTTTCATAATAGCACCTCTTTTTTATTTATATCATTTTTATTTATATCATTTTTATTTATATCATTCTCATTTATAATTTAAATACACAAATTATTAGGTTTATCTGTTACCATTTCTTATATTATTTTACCATAAAGACCATGAAAAATATACGCAATAACTTCACAGTAAACGTAAAAACTCTCAAGAATATTAATTATATATTCTTGAGAGTTTTTGGCTAGTTTCGTTAACTTTGGTAATATCCACTGTCCATCTGAGAATTCTAGGCTCAACATTTAAGTCGCTACGAAGTCAGTGATTCTTCCTGATATATTTTTTGTATGGTATTCTTAAAAACTTCAGCGGGTTGTGCACCTGAAATAACGTATTTTTGGTTAATTAGTATATATGGCACACCTGTTACACCGTTTCGCTGAGCCAGATCTTCATCAATTCGTACATCATTTTCATACCTAGATCTATCCTTTAATACAGCGAAAATTGCATCTCTATCTAATCCTTCAGCTACTGCAATTTCAACCAGCGTGTCATGCTCACTAATCAATTCAGATTCTGTAAAGTAACTATAAAAGATCTTTTCTGTTATTTCTTTTTCTTTGCCAACAGTTTTCGCATATTTTACAAGTCGATGAGCATCAAAAGTATTAGTGGGCTTCATTTCGTCGAAATGATAGCTTAAACCAGCTTCAGTCGCTTGTCTCCCAATAGATTCGTTTGCTTTTATAGCCTCCTCTATGCTCATCCGATATTTCTCAGAGAGTAATTGATACACATTTTTGCCTGAGTAGAGCGGTTGAGCTGGATCCAGTTCAAAACTCCTATATTCTATTACTATCTTATCTTGGTTTGGTAATTGGGCTAACGCGTTCTCTAAACGACGTTTGCCTAAATAACAGAATGGACAAATAAAATCAAACCATATTTCAATTTTCATTTCGCATTACCTCCTTATTAACATCATCCATTTATCTCCTGTTTTTCCACCCTTTATATATTACATATATGTTACAGATGTGTTACAATTTCATTATTCCAAGGAATAAAAAAATAAAGGAGGAAATGAATTATGTGTTTTAACTTTAGATCATGTAACATTCAAGACTTACTTAACCAATTACTAGCTTACTGCGGAAGATAAATATAATGGGCTCAACCTAAATGGTTGGGCCTTTTTAACGCCCATAATTATTACTTAAACTTTCGTTCATTACCCATTACCACCGCAGATACATTACTCATTATCGCATATATCTTTTAAAAATTTTAAAATAATAGTTTGTTCATCATCACTGTATTTGTCTATAATATCAGTTTTACAACTATAAGCTTTGTCATGAATAACTTTATGGGCTTTGTATATTTCGCATCCTTTTTCAGTCAGCTTATAATATACCTCCTTATTATTTTCGGAATTTTGATATTTCTCAGTGTAATTTTCATTAAAAAGCTTCTTACACATTTTTGTAATAGCACCTGTTGTCATTCTCAATTCAGCCGCCAACTTGGTCACATTAGGATCTTCCATATTTCCTATAGCATGTATACAGTGTATTTGTGAAAAATTAAGAGTATCATCTAACTTATGAGTTATTTGCTCAGTATCTTCTTGCATTTTTTGCAAGGTTTCAAAAATATCCTCTGAAATGTTCATCTCTTTCCCCTAGCTCATTATTACTTCCAAGGAAGTAATTTCTATTATATAATTTTTATGCTTCCGTGTCAACAAAACTTTTGCATCTTGACACTGTAAAGATATAGTGATACAATCTTTACAGTGTTAAGATTCATGAAAGGAAGAATACACCTATGAAAGAAAAACCATATCACCATGGCAACTTGCGAAATCAACTGATAGATGCCGGTATAGAACTGATTAACGAAGATGGGCTGAAGAGCTTTTCCTTGCGCAAGGTCGCAGTGAAATGCAATGTCAGTCATACTGCACCGTATAGTCATTTCAAAGACATTGATGAATTAATCTGTGCTATGGGAGAGCATGTAACTGAACAATTTATGGAAAAACTGCAAGCATCCATAAACGGTCGTAAAGATAGTCCGGAAGCGATTTCATTGCTCGGACAGGCCTATATTGATTTCTTCATTGAAAATCCGCAGTATTTTCAATTCCTTTTTTATCATTCAGGATTAACTATTAATTTAGACAATGAAAACTCATATGATTATCCACCATTCGCTTTATTTCGGACAACAGCCTATCAAATGTTTCGTAGCAGAGGATTGCCGGAAGAAGATTTTTCTAAGAAATTGATCGCTCAATGGTCATTGGTACATGGCATCTCCTCTCTGCTCACCAATAATGGTGTCCAATATTCTGGGGATTGGCGTGATATTTTTACAAGCGTTATTGTGCGCAAGGAGGGAAATTTATGATAATGATTATTCATGACTTAAATCAACAGGAATTTGCATCACTTAATGAGAGGCAGAATGCTAATACGACTGTGATCTCTGATAATAACACAATTCATAATTGTATTGGCTGCTTTGGATGCTGGATCAAAACACCAGGAATTTGTGTTTTAAAGGACGGTTATCAAAATATGGGAGAATTGCTATCCAAATGCGATGAGCTAATTATCATCAGTAAATGCATTTATGGAAGTTACAGTCCTTTTATCCGCAATGTATTGGACAGAAGCATTCCCTACTTGTTACCCTATTTTGTTACAAAAAACGGAGAAACTCATCATCGAAACCGATATGATCATAAGTTCTCTCTATCAGTGCATTTTTACGGCAACGACATAACCGAATCAGAAAAAAATACTGCAAAAACTTTGGTCGCTGCGAACAGTGTAAACCTGTATTCCACAGGGAACATGGTATATTTCCACGACAATCTGCAAACTATCAAGGAGGTTTTAAAATGAGAATCGCAATGGTAAACGGAAGCCCTAAACTGGCAAAAAGCAACTCATCCTTCATGCTCAAAGCACTAGAACCGCTGATAAACCCCGGAAATGAATTAACTCATTACAATATTAACAAGAAGCCCCTTACCAAGGAGCAATACAGTGAACTTTGCAACATGGATATACTAGTTATTGCATTTCCTCTATATATTGATGCCCTACCATCCCATTTGTTCCAGATGCTCGTCAACCTTGAAGAATATATGAAAGCAGAGCGAAAGAAGGAAATTTACGTTTATGCGATTGTAAACAATGGGTTTTTTGAAGGACAGCAAAGCCACGTTGCTTTTGAGATTATCAATAACTGGTGTTTACGTTGTGGCTTACACTTTGGTAATGGAATCGGTCAAGGTGCTGGTGAAATGATGGGTTTTATTGAAAATGTACCTCTTGGCCACGGCCCATTAAAGAATTTAGGTTGTGCAATGAAAACCCTGGCAAATAATATACATTTACGGAGTGTTGAGAAGCCTAAACTATTCAGTCCAAATATTCCACGCTTCGCTTGGAGGTTTTCTGGAACACACTTTTTTTGGAATGCAACTGCTAAAAAGAATGGTCTAACGAAGAAAGATATTTTGAAGAGGCTTTAGGAATTTTTTTTCAATTCCTTTATCTGTGAAGGCTCGAGTTTTAATAATGTATCAGCGACTTCTTGTCCATTCACCAAAAGCACCATGTGATGGTCGCCTGAATAATGTTGGCGTGTTGTCAAATCAGACCAGTTATGTGACCTCGTCCCGGTTAAATGTGCGCCGCCGGATACTGTTTTATCTGACAAAAGAAACGATTTACGCGAAATATAACCCTTTGACTTTACAAAATCAATCCCATACTCAATACGTACATGCACTGGCTCGCCCTCGCGTATATCAAGGCTATATTGAAGCTCACATCTTTCGCCTATCGTTATCACGGAGGGCTGCACAGATAATGAAGCGCAAGTGGTAAGCAATATTTCATCTGTGGAACATGCATAACCGAATAATTCCATAGCCTCGGGATTCGCCTTTCGAATCAGTGTGCGACAACCCTGTCTTATAATCCAATCTGTTTCAGAATTTTTGCCTATCCATCGGCGTGATGTTTCGAGCACAAGGGTTGGATTGTCTTTAGCGATATCATTGAGGTTATTTGCGACACTTTTACGCACATAAATCGATGGATCTTCTTTGAGCCGTTCCAGAATAGACAATACCGGAGCCGGGTTCTTTTTGAAGATTGGAAGTGCTTCTCCCCATGGAAGGCGAGGGCGGCAGCCCTCGCTGGCAAACCGCCGCACATGTTCATTTGAATGCTCCGCCCAAATGCTCATCCGGCGCATCACCCGTTCTGGATCATGCAACAAGAAATGTCTTATGGCGAATTCTGAGGACGATTTCTGTGTAAAGTTTTCCAGTGCGTTCATGGAATGCTCCCAGTGTTCTTCCGCCTGTCCATATACCGCTACAAAATCCGGAAAGAACAGATAGGGGAACCCGACACAGGTGTCAGCAATTGCATACATAATGTCCAATGCATCTTCAAATCGGTTAGGCAGAAAGGTTCCGAGCTTTTCGGAAATTCGCCGGGTCCGGGCTTTGAGTGCTAAATCGTCCCATGTTTCATCTATTACGGCAGCAATAAATGCCTCCACATTAAAAGCACTGTATGCCGATTGAACCTTCCTAGCAAAGTCCAATAAAAAATTTTTAGTATAGATATCTTTTAATAGTTCAGCCAATCATATCGCCTCTTTCTGAAGTAAGTTTCAATAACTTGTGTTAATAGTATGCTCATTGTTATATCTCAAATTATACCAGTGATAACTTGACTACATCGAGTCAAGTTATCATTTATTATATTATATCATTGCGTAGGGTAATATTTTAAAAATCCTCACTTAATAAATATACTGCAAAGGTTTCATTTGTTGTTGTGTCATAATTTACAGATAGATAAACATTTTCATCATATTTAAAATGCATATCTCCATTTTTATCACTCACAGGATCACCAAATACTTTCTTAAATTCATCAATTTTATCACCAATTTTTGCGCCATTAAAATCAATATCTTCCCTTTGTGTGAACACCTGACTGACTGTTGTAAAGTTAATTTGGTCAAACCAAACTCGAATACCGGCTTCTTTAAACTCCAATCCACCTTCATCCACTGTAGTTGGCTCCTCATTCAAGGTACTTAACAGATCCTCTTTACTTAAACCTAAAAATTTTAAATATTTTACAAAACTGTTATCTTTATCATCAGATTTTGATTCATTCACAGAATTATTGTCTTCGATAGTTGATAACCCTGTCGTATCTTGCTTTGAGGTATTGGAAGCATTGCTGCTTTCAGCATCTTGATCTGTAGAGCTAGTTAAACTTGAACATCCTGTCAATAGGGTTAAAGTCAGAAGAGCCACGACCGTCCACTTAACAGATACTTTTTTATATAGTGTAATCATAATTATCCTCCTTGAATTATATTTACTTGCAAAACCAATGGTTCCTGGAACCCATTTTAACTCAGAAATCATTTTCATCATGTTAATAATTGTTAGTCCATATTTTTTGTTCTCTTCCGGACTTAATACCTTTAGTACCGTTGCATCACAAGAAATTTCGCAATCTTGTTTCATTTTATAAATCGAATACCATATGATTGGGTTAAACCAATAAACCGTTTGTATCAGCATACCTATAACATTTATGATTAGGTCTCTTCTTTTAATATGAGATAATTCATGTAAGAAAACATATTTTAGTTCTTCTTGCGACAGTCTGTTTATAATTTCGGGAGAAATTATAATTTTAGGATGAATGAATCCACACAGCATTGGTGACTTAAAATGTTCGTCATAAAGAACGGTTACTTTGAAATTGACATTAAGTCTCGATTTACATTCTTCCAGAATTAAAATGATATCTTTTCTATCGCAAAGAGGATATTTCTTCAAATTCAATAGCAATAATATATTTACAAACATGATATATATCATAATTCCTGCAATTCCAATCAACCATATCAAAGCAATTGTATTTAAATTAAATCTAAGTTCTTTTGATGTAAATATTGAGTTTCTATGGTTATTACTATATGTATCATTCCTATTGAGTTTAGTTATATTGGAAGTTTGTATACTTGATGAGTTTGGGTCAGATATGTAATTGTTATCTACTTGCTGTATATATTGAGGGATTAGATTCATTAAACTTAATGGACTTTCCACACTGAAAGGAATTAAAAGTCTAAGTATAAGTAAAAACCAAATATAATAATGAAATCTCGCACTAAGCTTTTGTCTTAAAGCACCTTTTATTAACAATATTCCTATCGCTAATATACTCACTTTTACAGATAATAACAAAAAATATTCGAATAGATTTGATATAATAATGGTATTCACCTGCCTCTCATTACTTTAGTTTTTCGTCCAATAACTTTTTTAAATCTTCAATTTCTTTCTGTGATATTTTATCATCATTAATAAAATTTGCTATCATATTGTAAAATGAGCCTTCATAAAATTTTCGGATATAAGATCCTGTCTCTTCTTTTACACATTCTTCCTTTGTTATTAATGGATAAAACTTATGTTGTCCGGAATTCTTATCAACTCCAAGCGCTTCCTTTTTGACCAATCTGCTAATAAGTGTGTGAATCGTTTTGGGTTTCCAATTCATCTCTCTACTTAAAGCTTCAATTATATGAGTCGTAGTTAATGGATTTTGTTTCCACAATACCTGCATGACATGCCATTCAGCATCTGAAATTTTGCAATTATTTCCTTTCAAATTACTACCTCCTTCCTACATATGTAGTCCAAGAATAGATTACACTTGTAGGAAGGATGTGTCAAGTAAATTTTTAATTATCCAGAAGATAAATTATTAATTTCATTTAATTATATCGGATTTGATTAGACGAATTTGAAAAAAGCGTCGGTACTCTGTTTCCAGAATACTGACGCTATACAATAACTATCATATTTTAAAAGGGAACACTTTTAAAAGCTGTTTTCACGTATTATCCTTTTCACTTATGTCAGCCCCATTTTCAACCAAAAACTTGATGATATCAACGTCCTCCGCTTCGACCGCCAACATCAATGCTGTTTTCCCTTCCTTGTTTTTTTCATTTATATTATAATCTTTTTTAAGTATATATTTTATAATAGCTAAATGCTTCTTTTTTGCTGCAATTAGAAATGCTGTATTCCCATTGTTATCTTTTTCCTCTAGACTGAAACCTTTTTCCAACAGAAATTTAACCATTCTGGATTTTCCAAATAAAGCGGCAACCAAGAGTAGGTTTTCACCGTCATTCGTTCTGGTGTTGATATCAGCACCTCTTTCCACTAAAAGCTCATATGCTTCCGGCTGATCCGCGCATACTGCACCTAACAGCGCATCAAATCCTGATCTGCTTCTAGCATTGATTTCGGCACCTTTCTCCAGTAAGTACTCTATGAGGTGTAATTTTCCACTTTTTGCAGCCTCCTTAAGTGTTGTATTTCCGTAATTATCTCTGCCATCAATCTTGGCACCTTTCTCCAAAAGGTAATCCATCATAGCGTAGTCTTCACTAAGTGCACAACGCATCAATACTGGAGATCCCAAAAAGCCGGTTCCTACTTCCAAATTTGCACCATTTTCCAGTAAAATATCCATTATTTCATAATTCGAAGCCGCGGCCGCAATCGAAATTGGCGTATCTTGTAGGCTATCATGTGTTTCAACATCAGCTCCGTTTTGTATCAGATATTTTACCACTTCCAAATGTTTATTTTTTACTGCCGAAAATAATGCCGTATTGCTTTCATCGCCCTTTTCTTCAATGTCAGCCCCTTTTACTTCGAGTAAATGCTTTACCCTAGCCAGAAGTCCACTACTACTTGAATATACTATATTCAGCATACTGTTATCAGCACCATACTCCACTAGACACTCTACAACCTCTGAATGACCATGGGCTGCCGCATAATATAATGCTGTATTCCCCTTATTCCTGGTTTCTTTAATCGAAGCTCCGTTTTTTAGCAGACATTGAACTACCTCCAAATGCCCATCATAAGCTGCCGACATTAAAGGTGTCCAGTCTTTGCCATGTCTGGCTTCCATATTTGCTCCCATATCTATCAGATATTCTAAAACCTCTAAGTGTTCATTATCCACAGCCTGCATTAGCGCACCATACATATAATCATCTCTTGCTTCAAGATCAGCGCCATATTCCAATAGCAACTTTACAATATCTAGATAACCATGCGCTGCTGCGGATATTAGTGGGGTCATGCCTTTATTATTTCTTGCTTCCATATCAGCTTTGTTTTCCAGCAATCGTTTTATAATTTCCGAATCACCATAGCTTACGGCACGGCACAAATTATTACTGACTAGGGTTGAAAATGCTTCATCAAGCATGCTCCATTGGAAATAACTGTCCAGATTCTCCCATACACGGCGTGGAAGTAAATATTTCTCCATTAGAAAATCCATCATCTGATAGTTTATAAGCTCCTTAACCTCTATATTCCAGAGACTTTCCGAGTTCAAAAGAGTCTTCCAGCTTTCAATATCATTACGGGTTAAAGGATCTTCATATATTTCCTTAACCTGTTCCATAAAGTCATCGACCATTGCATAGAACTCTGCTGTACTGGATAGATTTTCCTCTGAAAGTTCTTTCACTTGAATCGCTGACTCATCATAATCATCATTATCATCTTCATATGAATCCAAGTTATTCGCTGATTTATCAGACTTCAAGTGCTTTATATAGTCTAGTGCCTGTGTATAGGCTTCCCTTAGCTGTTGAAATTCTTGCGGATTATTCTCTGGTCCATTGATTTTAAGCTTTTTTGCATAAGCCTTCTTTACCACTGATGTGTTTTCACTAGGATCTATGCCCAAAACACTCCATATATTCATTAGTACCCCCATGACATTTTTGTTTCTTCAAGTTTCTTTTTAAGCTCTTTCGCTACCTTTTTTACTTCTCTGTTATTCTGCATTGCCTGCCTATTTAATCTCTACTCCTAAAAAACGTGCTAAGACAGCCGCCTGATAGGTATCCACAATTACTCCTGTCAGTTCTTTATAGGTATCGGAAATCAAGATTCCATCAATACGGCTTTCTCTGAAATCAATCCCCTTCAAAGGAGTCTTAAAGAAGTCACAATTATTTAATGTTACATCCTTTAATTCCAACTCTTTTAAAATACCTTCCGCTAGACAAGCATTACTGAAGTCTGAAGATGATAGAATTACTTTTTGTAATTTAGAATGTTCAAAATTAGAGTAAGTAAAGTTAGAATCTGAAAAAAGTATATGCTTCATAGTTGAATTTTGGAACTTACTTCCCACACCTTTACAGGAGATGAATTCCACCTGGTTAAAATAGCCATTCTCAAAGGTACAATTGGAAATATCACAGTGTTTAAAACACACATTTGTAAACCCTACTTTATTAAAATTGCAATTCAAAAACTTACAGTTATCAAATTCAACACAATTATAATCAATTCCTGATAAGTCTTCACCAGAAATGTAATCCGATGAAAACAATAATTTTTCTGCTGCTCGCTCCTGCTCCTGTAATTCAATGATCTGGTTTATCATCGGTCCCGCTTCTCTTAACTCCGTTACCAGTGGTGCATTAATTTTCATTATCTCTATCCCCATATCTATTCTTAATTAATTTATAAATACCATTGTATCCCTTTGGATTTTGATTTTCAATCATAATTTTATAAACTGAGTATTTCCTAGACATACCTTAAGCTTACAAGCAGTAATCCTGTTGTATATGGATGTAGCGTTATCTTTTGAAACATTTACCAGTCATAGGAAAGAAGGTAAAAAATGCCCTGTAAGATAACACAGAAAAAACAGTGTTATTTTACAGGGAAACTTGCATTTGCTATCTTATTGTAGTTCTTTCAAAAACTAGTATCTCTCACTTCACTCATATACGGGATTGATGCTGTTGCTCCTGGTCTTGATACTGCAATCGCAGATGCTTTCGAAGATAATTCGAGTGCATCACTTATGGAAAGTTTATGGAGTATAGCATAAATAAAATAACCGGTAAAGGTATCACCAGCGGCTGTAGTGTCCACCACTGGTACCCTATAAATATCATGTGAGCATTCCAATGTTTTATCACGGTAAATAACCCCTTGGGAACCTAACGTAAGAACTATTTGTGCTTCTTTAAATTTCGCTATCATAGTATCAAGTATTTCATTTGTTTTAGATTTACCTGTAATTTGTTCTCCTTCGATCTCATTCAATAAGAATAAGGAAACCTTAGATAAATCACATTCATTCAAAGCTGAATTAAATGGTGACGGATTAAGTGCAATTTTTATGCCAATTTCATAAGCTTTATCTATAATGTATGATAAAAGATTGACCTCATTTTGAAGTAAAATCCAATCTCCCTTTTCAAAACATTTTAGAACACTATCCACATATTCTTCGGTCAGGCTTCGATTGCTTCCACCATATAGTAGAATACAATTTTGACCGTTTTCATCTACTTGAATGATTGTATGACCACATTTTTCATTCAATGGTTTTATATAAGTAATATCAATGTTATTTTCTTTGCAGGTATTTAATAGTAGTTCTCCCTCGATACCAATCATGCCTGCATGAAATACCTTTTCGCCTGCTCTCGCTAGGGCAACTGACTGGTTAAGACCTTTACCACCACAAAAAGTTTCCATCTTTGTTGTTAAAATGGTCTCTCCAGGATTGACAATATGGTGTACCGTATAAACATAGTCATAATTTAATGATCCAATATTTAATATTTTCATAATCGCATAAGCCTTTCCGGGAGTCGTTAGTTATAGCTCCCAATCTCCAGATTTACGCCGGGAATGCAACTCCTGCCCGCAATACAATATTAGGATAAGGTGTAAATTCTCCTGTTCGTATTGCGAATTTTACTTCCTTCGTAAATTGCTTAAAGGTAATATGAGGCATCATTTCATTTTCGACTCTCGGTAAAGAATCTTGAATAAAATTAAATATACGTTTGTTTTTTTCCACGATTTCTTCTGCAAGATAATAATATTCCACTTCAGTTTCCTCAAGTATTGCACTTAATACTTGCTCAAAACTTGGCACTCCGCCGCACACCGCCAAATCTACAATAGGAACTCCTTCCGGTATGGGAAGCCCTGCATCTCCAATTAAAAACAAATCTTTATGACCTAATGCAGCAATATAACCAGCTAACTGCGCATTCAGTATTCCTCTTTTTTTCATCTCGACCTCTCTTCCGCCTAATCGTGATACTCGTCGATTACCGACAATAATATTTTATGAATTTACTTTTAGCCTTCATTACGTGATTGCAATGCAATCTTCGCCTGTAAGCTACGTTGGAATTGGTCAATAATTACAGCAAGAACTATAACAAGACCTTTAATAACCATCTGCCAGAATTCTGATACCCCTAACATAACTAAACCATCATTAATGACACCAATAACAAATGCTCCAATAATAGTTCCACCTATTGTACCAACACCACCTGACATTGATGTTCCACCAAGAACGGTTGCTGCAATTGCATTCATCTCCCATGCGGTACCTGATGCGGGATGCGCTGCTACTAATTGAGAAGCCGTAATAATACCAACAATTGATGCACAGACTCCCGAAAATAGATAAACTAAAATTTTAACTCTATTTACTTTTACACCGGATAATTTTGCTGCCTTTTGATTTCCACCAATGGATAATATATGCCATCCAAACGGAGTCTTTTTTAATATAACAGCAGCTATGATGGCAATAATTAAAAGAATGATGGCACCAACTGGTATTGCCCCGATGTTTTTTCCAAAGAATTCAATACCGGTATTACCCAATGCTTTATTACCGGTAATATTTGAAAAGGTTGCACCCTTGGAACGAAGCATTGCAAATCCGCGGGCAATGTACATCATACCTAAAGTAGCAATAAATGGAGCCACATTAAACTTTGTGATTACCCATCCATTTACAATACCGATGAGTGCACCACAAATCATCGTAATAATAACGATAGCCGGAATATTAAAATAGATTGTATACCCAAACATGGCCAGGGTCAAACCTTCATTAATCAATCCACCGGCTATCATACCGGAAAGACCTACGATTGCACCAACGGAGAGGTCAATACCTCCCGAGATAATAACATAGGTCATACCAATGCCCAGTATACCATATAAAGCGACATGCTTTGCAATAAGTAATAAGCTGCTTGCTGTAAGAAATGTTGGACTTGCTAATCCAAAATAAATCACTAACATAACTAATACGATTAAAGTTCTTCCTTTTAATAAAGTCATAATGAAAGCATTTTTATTTCTTTTCTTTGCTGACTGGTTCATTTCTCTTACTCCTTTTCCTTTCCTTAGTGTGTATGGTGGCCGTGATAGGAAGCTAATACCAAACTGTCTTCCTTAATTTCATCACCCACAAACTCGCCTGTCTTTATTCCATTGGATAAAATTATAACTCTGTCTGCAATTGCAATTATTTCTTTTAATTCCGAGGAAATAACGATGATTGACAAACCCTTTTCAGCATATTGGTTAATAATATCAAAAACCTCTGTCTTAGCACCAATATCAATTCCTCTGCTTGGTTCATCCAAAAGTAATATTTTAGGGTTGGTTAAAATACCTTTACCAATAACTACTTTTTGCTGATTACCACCCGACAGTGATAGGATTGGTAAATTCTTATCAGCTACTTTAATATGAATATCCTTTATTTGTTCGTCGACCGATATATTTTCTTTTTTAGTATCAAGAAAGATTCCTTTTAAGTAATTTTTCATGCTTGATAGAGAAATATTTTTACCGATATCCAAGGTTTGAACAATTCCATCCCGTTGTCTGTCCTCGGGTATCATCGCAAACCCTTTATCAATCTGATCAGATATATTTTTTACTTCCAAGACTTTATCTTCTAAAATAACCGTTCCTTTATGTTCTGGTCTCAGGCCCATAATGCATTCAAATACTTCAGTACGTCCGGAACCCATAAGTCCATAGATACCTAATATTTCACCCTTTTTAAGATCAAAGCTGACTTTATTAAGAAGATAACCACCTCCACGTTTCGGAAGTGTTAAATTCTTTACTTGCATTACGGACTTTTGTTTCTTCCAGTCAATATTTCTTTCTCTCTTCGGATAAGATTTTCCTTTACCCACCATCTGCTGCACAATCCATGGTACATCAATATCCTTGACATCAGCATCAGCAACAAATTTACCATCACGGAATATTGTCACATGATCACCAATTCTCATAATTTCTTCCAAGCGGTGAGAAATATATACGATAGAGATACCTTCAGCGGTTAATTCTTTCATTATTTTGAAAAGTACATCAACTTCCTGTTGACTTAGGGAAGAGGTTGGTTCGTCCATAATTAAAATTTTAAGATCATCTTGAATCAAATTTCTTGCAATTTCTATCATCTGCTGCTGACCAACTCTTAAATCTCCAATCAGCGTATTCGCATTAATCGGATGTTCCAGTTTTTCCAAGATTTTATTAGTCAACTCAATATGAGTTTTATTATCGAGACTGAATTTTCCTTTTGTTTTTTCCTTAGCCATAAAAATATTTTGATAAACATTAAGGTTTGGAAAAAGACTCAATTCTTGATGTATAATACCTATTCCATATTTACGCGCTTCTGTGGGATCTTTAAAGGATATTTCCTCATCACCCATATAGATTTTACCGGAGGATGGTTGTTCAATACCGGCTATTATCTTCATCAGGGTAGATTTACCCGCGCCATTCTCACCAATTAATACATTCACTTTTCCTGTGAGTACTTCGAAAGAAACATTATCTAATGCCTTTGTTCCTGGATATATTTTATCAATAGATTCCGCACGAAGACACACCTCATTCTTAGATTTCATATTGTTATCCATTGTAATGTCCCCCTTTTCTATTTCAAAGTTAAAGCAACAGGTGTAATTAAAATAAGATCTTCTTTATCCGCTGTAAAGCATCCCACAAAATCAATTTGTTTACCTTCTATTGTAGAAATGTCTATCTGATTGACTACTTTTGTCTTTAAAATTTCATGGATACTTTGGGATACTGCTGCATAATCCACTTGGTTCTTATAGTTTTCAAATTTTATAATACTCAACGAATCTCTGACTGCTGTACCTCGAAATACCGAACCGATCTGAAGTTCAATTGTAATTGGTCCTGTATACCCATCGAGAGCTAAGACTATGAAACCAGCTTTTTTTTCTATGTTCACTTCCTGAACTATTGCAGATCCCTTTACCGTATAGTTCAGTTCTCCTGAGGTTCCCATGGAATATCTTCCATATTTATCAGCTAAGGATTTTAAATCACCATTTGCTTCTGTTAAAAAGGTTGTCAAATCTACTGCATTTCCAGTAAGTTCAGGCAGCGCCTCGGATTCCCAAATGCCTGCAACATTATCTCCTGCATTAAATTGTTCTTCACCGGTTAGTTTACCCTCTTCACCAATCTTAACAATCTTCATGCAACCCGTCATCAATGACATCGCTAATGCTGTAACCATTATTAATACTAAAAAACGTTTTTTCATATTAACCTCCAACTCTTCACAAACTTTCTATTATTATGAATCAAAAAGCAATTCGGCTGTGCTGAATTCTTTTTGAAAAGGTACGATGATATCTTAGATAAAATCGTACCTTATCATTTTTATTTAATTATTTTTAAGATAATAGTTCTCTATCTATTTCTTTAATTATTCTGATAGTTTAAATGCTGATAATTTATCTGCATTATCTTTTGTAATAATAACACAATCTACAAGTTGTTTTTCATCTACTCCTGTTTTACCATTCTTTAAATAATCGTTGGCTTGTTGTACTGCCATTTCTGATATTAATGCTGCCTGTTGAAGAGCGGTAGCAGTAATATTTCCTGCAATGATTTCATCTCTAGCATCGTCACTACCATCAACCCCGATGATTGCAACATTTTTTAAACCAGCGGCCTTAATCGCTGCTGCCGCACCCATAGCCATTGTATCATTACCACAGATTACACCGGTAATATCAGGATTTGTCTGAAGAATTGTTTCCATCTTAGAATAAGCTTCGGTCTGCTCCCAGTTAGCTGTTTGAGTTGCAACTAATTCTAGATCTTCATACTGATCAATTACTTCATGGAATGCACTTGATCTCACTCCGGCATTTGTATCGGATTCTTTACCTAATAATTCCGCATACTTACCTTTTTCGCCCATAGCTTCAACAAAAACTTCTGCTACACCTTTTGCACCTTGATAGTTATTTGCAACGATTTGAGATATTGCAATTCCAGTTTCATTGATTTCTCTATCAATAAGAAATGTAGGAATATTGTTGTCTCTTGCTTTTTGTACTGCTGAAACGGTTGCATCAGAACCTGCGTTATCACAGATAATTGCAGCTGCTTTTTCAGAAATCGCGGTATCAAATAATTCAGCTTGTTTTGTCGGATCATCATCATGGGATACGGCTTTTACTTCGTAACCTAATTCTTTAGCCTTAGCTGCTGCTGCATCAGCTTCTGTCTTAAAGAAAGGATTTGAATGGGATGGTGTAATAATATAAATTAAATTTGATCCACCACCGGTAAGTACCTCTGTATTCGCTGCTGCCTCTGTTGGAGCCGTAGTCGCTGTTGCTGCTGTTGTCGGTGTTGCAGCTTTTGTAGGTTCTGTGGTACTGGTATCATTTTTCTTTCCACAACCTGATAATAGAGTACTAATCATTAATACTGACATTAAAACCGTTAAAAACTTTCTGTAATTTCTCATCATAAACCCTCCATGAATTAATAAATAATAGTTTCTATAGATACTACGAGGTTACCCTCCTTAGATCTCCTTGTTCACGACAATAGAATGATCACGAAGCGTGCTTTCTATCGTCGGGATTTCCTTAATGCATTTCAACTTTGATTGCTCCTGTCATCTTTTGTTAGAACTGATTTTACAGCTTCTTTCCATCCATGATAGCGTTTTTCTTTCCTAACCACACTCATGGTAGGTTCATATTTACTTCTACTTATTTGGGTAAATATTTTATTCTTATCATAAAGTTTTATAGTAATTCCGGTTAGATAAGCAACTCCCATGCCTGATAACTCTTCCAGATTTGGTACCTGCACCGGAATGCTCAGCATATCACTTTGAAATTGCATTAAGTATTCATTCTTTGTTGGTCCACCATCTACCCTTAGCTCACCAATGGTGACTCCTGCTTCTTCACTCATTACTCTTACAATATCTGTAATTTGATAAGCAATACATTCTACGGCTGCCTTTACTATCTCTGCTTTACCGGAGGTTCTTGTCATTCCACTCATGGTTGCTGTTGCACTACTGTCCCAATAGGGCGCTCCAAGTCCTGTAAATGCCGGAACTAAATATGTTCCATCCTCTTGATTTGCACTTTTAGCCAATTCTGCACTTTCTTTGGCTGATTGGATCAGCTTTACATCTTCAATCAACCATTTAATTACTGCACCGGTATAATTGATATTTCCTTCCAATACATATATGATTTCACCGTTAATGCCCCAAGCCAATGAAGTTACAACACCATTTTTACTAAAAACAGGTTTATCACCTATATTCATCATAATGGAGGATCCAGTACCATAGGTAGCTTTAATCATTCCCTCTTCTAGGCATCCTTGTCCAAAAAGCGCTCCGTGGGAGTCTCCTAAGACCCCTTGAATTGGTATCTTATTATCCAGGAAGCCATCAAAATCAGTCTCCCCGTAATTTGCATCGGAATAACATACCTCTGCTAACATAGTAATCGGAATTTTGAATAACTTACATATTTCTTCATCCCATTGCAATTCAATAATATTAAATAGCTGGGTTCTTGAAGCATTGGAATAATCTGTTTTAAAGGATTTACCATTCGTTAGTTTGTATACTAACCAACTATCCATCGTGCCACAGCAAAGCTCACTCTTATCTGTCTTTTCCATTAAACCTTCAACATTTTGTAGAATCCAACTGATCTTCGATGCGGAAAAATAGGGGGAGAGATTTAAGCCCGTATGGTTTCTTATCATTTCGCTGTGGCCATCCTTATCGATTTTGCTGCAGATTTCAGCTCCTCGTGCGCATTGCCAGACGATTGCGTTAAATACCGGAATACCGGTTAATTTATTCCATACCATTGCTGTTTCTCTCTGATTCGTGATACCAACACCAATGATGTTATTCTTGTCAATTCCAGCTTGCTTCACTACCGATTTTACAACCTCCAAAGTGTTATCGTATATTTGGGTAGGATTATGTTCAACCCAACCCTTGTCCGATATCATCTGGTCATGGGGTAAATCAGTTCTGGCAATGAACTCTCCAACCTCATTAAATAGCAAAGCTTTTGTTCCTGAGGTACTCTGATCAATTGATAAAATATATTTATTTAACATCATTAATCAGCTCCAATGCTACCTTTACTAATCCATTTTCACTCAAACCATAGTGATCAAAGACTTCTTTTGAAACTCCGGTAACAACAGGAGAATCGGGTAGTGCCAGATTGATTACTTTTTTTGGAGTCGTACTAGATACAATCTGACTTACCATCGAACCTAAGCCACCTAATATTGTATGTTCCTCTATCGTAATAATTGCCTTGGTCTCTTTTGCTGCCTTTTCTACAGCTTCTCGATCAATTGGCTTTACACAATACATATCCAATACTCTAACTTGAATTCCTTGTTCTTCTAGAGCTTTTGCAGCACTTAGTGCTGCATGTACCAGCTCGCCACATGCAATGATGGTAAGATCCATTCCTTCATGAACTATGGTTGCTTTATCAAATTCGAAGGGAACATTACCTTCTTCGTATACATCCTCTACTGCATTTCGCCCTACTCGGATATAAGCCGGTTTTTCATCGTTTAACAAATTCTCAAATAGAAATCTGGTTTGATGTCGATCACTTGGAATATATACTCTCATATTTGGTATGGAGCCCATCGTTGCTATATCCTGAGCAGAGTGATGTGTCATACCAAGTGCTCCATAACTGACACCACCACTGATACCGATTAATTTAACGTTGGTATTGGAATATGCCACGTCAACTTTCGCCTGTTCCATACTTCTTGTAGATAAGAAACTGGCCGGTGAAGCAACATAGGACTTTTTCCCACACCTTGCCAACCCTGCAGCAATTGATACAATATTTTGTTCCGCAATACCGGTCTCTACAAATTGTTCCGGAAAAGCTGTGGCATAGCTTGCTAAGGATGCAGAACCTCGCGAATCACTACAAAGAACTACGATATCTTTATCTGTGCCTGCCTTTTCCATTAGTACATCACATATTATCTGACGATTCGATATTTTATTCATTTGCTGCTAGCCTCCTTTGTTCCAATTCTACTTTAGCTTTTTCATATTCTTCCCCATTTGGTATTTTATGATGCCATTGTACTGAGTTTTCGATAAAGGAAACCCCATAGCCCTTTGTTGTATCTGCAATTATTACTGTAGGTTTTCCTTTTGTATCCTTTGCGATTTGAAAAGCCTCGTCGAGGGAATCCGTATCATTTCCCTTTGCATGGATTACATTCCAGCCAAAACTATTCCAGCGTTCATCTTGGTTATCTTGTGACATAACTTCTTCTGTTGTTCCAGAAATTTGTAAACGGTTCCTATCTACTACTGCTGTAAGATTATCCAGTTTATAATGTCCCGCTGCCATTGCCCCTTCCCATACGGAGCCCTCAGCAAGTTCTCCATCACCCATAACGGTATAAACGCGATAAGAAGCATGATTCATATTAGCAGCGAGCGCCATACCAACGGATACAGATAATCCATGTCCAAGTGAACCGGAGTTCATTTCAATTCCATTCACCTTGTTATTGGGATGGCCTATATATTTTGACTCATACTGTGAATAAGTTTCCAGGTCGGATTTCGGGAAGAACCCTCTTTTCGCAAGGACACAATATAATGCTTCAACAGAATGCCCTTTGCTTAGAATAAATTTATCTCTCTCCGGGTCATTCACATCCTCCGTATTAATATTCATATGCTTAAAATAGAGAGTTATCAGAATATCCATCACACTGAAGTCTCCGCCGATATGGCCTGTCTTAGCTTTGTAAACCATATCGATTACATCTTTTCTAAGTTCAAAGGACAATGCTTTTAAATTTTCCATATTATACCTGTTCCTTTCAATTTGTTAATATTTACTCTCCTCTGATATATGCCTTTACATCTTCTTCAATCGGATCATAAAAATCCGGTTTTATATTGATGTATTTACATGCTTCATATAAGATTGGAACAACGTTCTTATGAATTCCGACACAATGGTGAATATATGGCCCGCATACTAATTTATCTTCCAACCTCTTTAGATTATCCACTTCTATCCAAAGATAAGTGCCTTTTGTGTGCGGTCCATCAATTGCTTTTGCATTCCCTAACAATAGTGAATACTCCCCGTTGTCTCCATCAAACCTGCATAAACTTATATCACCGTGTTTCGCCTCAGCTTCTAATGCACCAGGATGTTCAAATGCTAAGGGAAATCCTAGTATTGGCTTTGTCTTTGCAATTGAGATTGGCCATGGGCCACAGTGTTGTAGTAATTCTCCATTCTCATTATCCGGATGTCGAACTGTCCAATCCGCAAAGAAGGATCTTGTCTCTCCCATTCCTGCTGCCTCAACTAATAAAGCGGTAATTGCTCCATGAATATCTGTTTCACATACAACCGGTATTCCCAAATCGTTTAATAAAGAATTGGCTGCACATGGCATAATTCCTATTTCTGCCTGAAGATAATTCCAGCATTGAATTGCTATTGCATTACATCCATACTTCATTGCGAGTCCATACATTGCAATTTTTACTGCTGCTACACTTACTAAATCCTTATCTTTAATTTGTACATCCGTGTTTTCTTTTAGAAAGTCAACAACTTTTGCTACTTCGCTATCTTCTTCTAAAGCTTTTTTTACAGCATAAGTGAGTTCCGGCATTGGTATTGGCGCTAATTGAATACCAAATCGCTCGAGTAATTCACCTTCATTACACATGGTTGTCCAAAAATCAAAAGGCCTCGTAGATATTTGTAATATTCTTGTGTTCCGAAATGTTTTTACTACATTACAAACTGCTAAGAAATCTTTTAATCCACGCTCAAATTCAGGATCGTGCAATCTGCAATTTGTCATATAAGTAAATGGGACTCTAAATCGTCTTAACACCTTACCTGTTGCAAATAGTCCACATTGCGTATCTCTTAAGCGAATTCCCTTTTCATCCGGACTTTCGTCCCGCGGTCCCCATAATAAAACCGGTACGTTTAGCTCTTTTGCCAATCTTGCACAAATATATTCGGTTCCGAAATTACAATGAGGCAAGAACAATCCATCCACTTTTTCATTCTTAAATTTCTCAGCAATCTTTTGCATATCTTCGTCATTATAAAGTAATCCTTCTTCATTAATATCGCTGATATCAACGATCTCCACATTTAACTCCATCAGTCTGTCCCTTGTAAGATTTCCATATTTAATAGCATCCGGAGCACTGAATATGCTTCTTCTCGTTGGTGCAAACCCAATCTTTATATTACTCATTCGTTATTACCTCCATAAACTTTATTTGGTCATATCTTTTACACTGTCTCTTTCCATAAATTCAGTACAAATCTGAACTTTACTTTTAATTCCATTGGCATCCCGTATTACATCCCTAAGTCTTCTTACTGCTAATTGCCCCATCTCCTGTTTAAAAACTTTTATCGTAGTTAATCTAGGTGTTGATATTTCACAGGATGTTAAATCATCAAATCCAATCAAAGATATATCTTCCGGGATCCGATATCCCTTTTCTATTAACGCTTTCATTGCACCGAGTGCAATCATGTCATTATCTGCAAAAAATGCAGTTGGAAGTTTTGGCCTTTTGTTTAAATAAAGTAGCATATCCTTATAAGCTCCATCCATTGTTGTATTTAAAGGAACAACAAATTGCTCGTTCATATTAATACCATGTTTATATAACGCTCTTGAATATCCAGAGGCTCGTTCGCTAAACGCTTTAATACGAAACTTTCCTTTTAGGTATCCAATCTCTTTATGACCTTTATTAATGATATATTCCACTGCATTCTTAGCAGAGTCTGAATTGTTAATCATTATTCCATTAAAATTCATTGAGGTACTCCAACTATCAAGGATAACTATTGGACATTTGGCAGTCTTATATCTTTCAAAATCTTCATCCAATGCCTCAGTCCCTAACATAATCACAGCTGTCGTTTTATCATTAAGAATTTCATCCACACGTTGTTCATAATAATCACTTCGGCGATCCAGATTACATATCATTAACTCATATCCAAACTCCCTGCACTCCATTTCAACACCTTCAAGAAGGTTGGTGAAAAACGGTGAATTATCAATAATAGAACCATTTCGTTTATAAATTACAAACCTTATCCTTGATATTTTGGTTTCATTCAAATATCCAATTTCGTTTGCTATTCGATATATTTCATCTGCAGTTTCTTTATTCACACCTTTTTTATGATTTAATGCATTCGAAATTGTTGCTGGAGAGTATCCTGTTATTTTGCTGATTGTTCTGATATTAGCTTTCATTTTTACTCCCCCTTCACTAAATATGATAATAAAACATTTTTATGCAATTTTAAATTCCTTCATGAAATGTTATATACTATTTGTGCAATATATACTGAATTCTATGCAATATTCTATCTATATTTCCTAATTTTTTACCATCATTTATGCTAATTTATAAATTTTTTATATGCATATTATATAAACGTTTATATAAACAAAATGTATATAATTCATATACAAACTTATGCTTACGTCAAGATTAGTAAATAAATATAAAAACTGTATATTTAGTATTACAATATTTGGTGAAAAATATTAATAATATTAGTAATTTTATAGTGTTGATATGGAGGTGAGCAAATGGAGGCAAATAATATAAACTTTATATTGTATTCTTATCCGAAAAATGCTACTATATGTCGTGCGATTTTAGCTCAAATAGAATGAATGAAAGGAAGTTTGTCAAACAATGTCAACTCAATCAACTCAAGAAACTCAATCTAACATTGCCAATCCAGCACCTCTTGGTCTTTTAGGATTTGGCATGACCACCTGTTTGTTGAACTTACATAATGCAGGATTTATCCCTCTTTCCATCGTTATTGTTGCAATGGGATTTGCATTAGGCGGCGCTGCTCAGATTATAGCTGGCATCATGGAATTTAAGAAAAATAACACCTTCGGAGCAACAGCATTTACGGCTTACGGCTTCTTCTGGTGGTCTTTGATCTTAATCTGGATCAACCCTTTTTCAGGAATCGAAGCTGCCGACCCTATAAGCATGGGTTATTACTTAGGTCTTTGGTGTATATTCACCTGCTTTATGTTCATCGGAACTCTAAAGCATAACCGCGCAAGCCAAGTAGTATTTGGTTCCCTCACCCTTTTATTCTTACTTCTATCTATTGCGAACTTTACGGAATCTGAAACTATTCATACCCTTGCCGGATATGTTGGAATTTTCTGTGGTGTCTCAGCTATTTACAATGCAATGGGACAAGTTTTGAATCAGGAGTTTGGAAAAACCGTATTGCCATTATAATATGATTTAAATACTGTTATGTAAGGACGCGACGCTTTATAACTTAGAAAGTTATAAAGCGTCGCGTCCTTTTTTCTTCATCAACTCCATATGATATGCAGACAAGAAAAAAACACGTCAAAAATATGACGTGTTTATATAACGAATTTAATACAACTTTATTTTTCATCATTTGGCTAAATAATCTTAATTATCTGCGTGATTAAAGGCTTTTTTCAATACCTCTAATCTTCTTTCTACACTTTGAATCACAATTTCACTTTTACCTGCTATGTCGTACCCATGAATTGTTCCCGTTGGCTTATATAGTTCTACATGAATACCACTTTTCTGCAAAGCTTCTGCATAATTTATCCCTTCATCCCGTAAACAGTCATACTCTGAAACTTCAATATATGTATCAGGCAGATTTTCGAAAGAAGTTGCTTCCATAGGAGATGCATATTCTCTTTTACAATGTACTCCATCCTTGAGGTATAATTTCCACATTTTTTCATTAAGTTTAGAATTCCACATAGGGGTGTCTTTATAATTTTTAATGGATTCCGTAATCTGTCTTGCGTCTGTTACCGGATAAATGAGCATTTGAAAACAAACACTAGTAGCTTTCCTATCCCGAGCCATTAGATTGACCGCGGCTGCAAGCGCACCGCCTGCGCTATCTCCGCCAATTGCTATTCTATTTTTATCAATGCCAAGTACTTCTGCATTTTTACAAACCCATTCAAATGCAGCATAACAATCTTCAACACCAACGGGAAAAGCATATTTTGGCGCCAATCTATAATCAACGAAAATCACTATACAAGGTGTCTTTAAAGCATACTCACAAACTAACTTTTTATGATAGGGTGCTGCTTTTAAGGCAAAGGCACCTCCGTGTAAATAAATAAGACAAGGAGCGTTTTTTTCAATTTCCTCAGGTTCATAAATCGTCAGCTCTATCATACCATTTTGATAGCTTGGAATCTTCTTTTTTGTTGCTCTCACACCCTTCGTAGATTTTTCTTTATTAGTCATGCTAGCTGTTAGTGTATTCATAAGGGGTAATAGCAATGGAGATAAGGGGGGATTCACATTCTTGTATTTTTTAAAGTCACTGTGGATATTGTATTTACTCATGGGCGTCCTCCTATTTATATTTTCATATATGAAACGTTAAAATTGTTTCTTTTTCTAAAAACTGTATGCAAAATAATTTTAAAATAGCCTGAAAGAAAACAGGATGACTGAAATGGCAAGTGTTAACCATGAACTTAAAATCTTTTAAGCCATTCTGTTATTCTATCTACTACCTCCATATATCTTTGCCCTACAAGCAAACCAGTGTGCGTTGTATTCCAAAAGCCGGTATATTCAGCATTAAGGTGTTCAGCTGTCACCCTACCCTGTTTGTCATCCGTATTACTACTTAAGGCCTTTATAACCAGGGTCGGACATGAAATCAATCTTCTGTCTATAGAAATCCCTTCAATTCCTTTGATCCAGCAAGCACAAATGCTAAACGCTTTTGATGATTCCATTGAAAGATATTTTTTTTGAAATGTTATGTCATCCTCTGATTCATCTATACTGGAATATTCTTCACGGGTTGGGGCAGGCATGATAATCCCAAGTGTTTCTTCAGAGGGTGAATCGTATGGAGCTATTTCATTAACCTCTTTGCTTATGCTTGAATCAATCAGTACCAAACCGGAGAGCTTTACTGTTTCAGCTAATTTTTGACATAGTATTCCACCCAAGCTGAATCCTATGATAATCGGTGGTTTACCACACTCCGTAATAACCGCTTTAATATCCTCCAAATAATCCTCAAAGGTTACCATGGTCATATCCATCACTCTGCTTTTGTAGTGACTTCTCATGTTCATAACATAGCATTTCCATCCTTTACTAATGAAATGGGGAATGTATTTGCTCCACATCCAGCTTCCGGTGTATGCACCATGGACGAAAAGTAGAGGGGGTCTGTTTTCAGATACTTCTGAAGGACCTTCACCTTCGAATATCTCTAAGAATAAATCATTCTCTCCAATAGTTTTTTCAATATGAAGTGGTAATATTTTAGTGTAATCATTCATCATTAAATCCTCCGATAATATTTATTTAGTTTGACATCAAACTATTTAATTAAAAAATCAAAAATTATTTTCTATCTTACTTAAAATTCTAATTAAATCCTCCTTTTCTTCTTCTGAGATGTTTAAATAAAAGACTTCCAATACCTTATGGGATATTGCTTCAAATATAGGCTCCAATTCATGCCCTTGAGGTGTTAAGGTTACATAAACAACTCTCGTATCCCCTGCATCTCTTTCCTTTGTTACATATCCGAGTCTTACTAATTTGTCAACAAGTGCTGTGACCGTAGATTTATCCTTAGCAATCTTTTCCGCAATTTCTGCCATAGTCAGTTTTTGCTTCTTAAAAAGAGCATAGATGATATCACCATGTGAAACTACAATTCCATCAATCCCGTTTTTGGAGATTTCTGATACTATAAACACATTAACCTTTTGTTTAATCTTTGAAATTAATGATATAACGTCTCTTGTATTCATAATCCCATTATAGTTTTATATCAAACTATTGTCAACATATATTTCTATAAACCCATATATCTTTCTATAAACCCATATAAGATGTACCGTCCCATCCTAACATCATATCACTATTTTTTTGATAAGGAGACAGTTTTTTTTCATATGGGTTGTGACGGACCTTGGATATTACATAGTGAAATATTTGATTGTGGTGTTATTATCAAATGTTTCTAATATTTCTTGGGTTCTTAGTCCATATATTCCACTACTATCATAATTATCTTTTCCTAATAATGTATCTACCACTTTTTTAATAAAGGGCAACTGAACATGTTCCATTTCAAGAAATGAAATTTCATATGTTTTATCATCCTTAATTATGGTCAAATTATCATTTGACATAATGGACAACTTTAATGTTCCCTTACTACCTATAAGAACTAGTTCATCCCTTCTTTCACTTCCATTAAAAGAAAGTTGAATACTTCCTTGAATATTATTTTTAAATTTAATAATACCTGAAGTAACATCATTAACTTTGAAATCTTTATTCTGATTGTTTGATATTCCAGTTGCCATCTCTACTTCACCAAATAAATATATTAATATATCTATCATATGGGATCCAATGTCGTATAACATTCCTCCACCTGCTATATCTTTACTCAGAAGCCATGAGCGATTTGGATCAATTGTTGGTGTTTTTGATGTATAAATATAATTAAAAGATTTTATTTCACCAATTTCATTAGAATCAATGATTTCTTTTGCTTTTTTAAATTTTTCCTGCCCTCTTCTATAATAAGCCACAAATAATGGAACATTATAATCCTTACACACTTGAATCATTTCTTCGCATTCAGCTACTGAAGTAGCCATAGGTTTTTCAACGTAAACTGCTTTACCATATTTAGCAGCCTCTAGAGTATAAAAGTGATGTTTATTTGGTGGCGTTGCAATATATATAGCATCAATATTTTCATCTTTCAATAGTTCTAAATAATCCGTTGAATATTTTGGAACATTATGCCTTTTAGCATAATCAATTAGTTTTTCCTCATTTCGCCTCATAACAGCTAAAAGATTGGACCCTTCAACCTTTTGAAAAGCAGGGCCGCTTTTCTTTTCAGTTACATCTCCGCAACCTATAATTCCAAAGTTAATTACTTTCATAAATTAAGATCTCCTTTCGTATCATTAATAAGATAAATTTACAACTATAAATAATTACTTTTCTTATTTTACTTCATCTTTCATTCATTATATTACCTAATTATAGGGTAGCATACCATGTCTGATTTTACAACTTGAAATGGCATTATTCCCACCTAAAAAACTTTACGGAAATGCTTATGCATATAACAGCAATAACAATCATCACGATAACAGGGAGTAAAATACTGTCCATGGGTAGGTTAAGTGAAGTAGCCTTCAAAAGCTTTATGCCCTGTGTTAGCGGTAGAATGTTAACAACTTTTTGAAGTGCCTGCGGCATAACTTCATAAGGAAGCGTCGCTCCCGAAAATATAAGCATAGGGAAATACAAAACACTTGCAATAATGCCTGCAATTTTTGTATTTGGAGCAATACCACCCACCATCATACCAATGCTGAACATTGAAATCATAACCATAAAATAAGCTCCCAAAAAATGTAATAAAGAACCCTTAAACTGAAATCCAATTAAAAGAGCTGCAGTAGCATAAACAAGGATTAAAGAAGTAAGAGCATAAATTGCATAAATCATTACTTGTACTACCAAAATTATTGTGGGGCTTGTGGGAGTCACTTTAAATCTTTTTAATATTTTCTTACTTCGATAATCAGATATTACAAGTGGCAATCCCATTACTCCCCCTGCGCAAATTGAAATTGTAGTGATAGCTCCGAAAGATTGCTCTAAAAAAGAGTATTCTGCACCGTCAAATGCCGGTTTGTTTCCGTAAATAATTGCAAGAATAATTACCATTATAACAGGCATACAAATTGCAAAAATCAACATGTCCATTCCTCGTAAGGAAAGCTTTAATTCTGTTTTTAACATCGTTCTAAATGCTTTCATTTTCAATAACCTCCTCATCTGCATACCAAAGATAAGCGTCCTCAAATTCCTCATAGGGGCTTGTCGTAACAGCTTCCTTCACCGTACCATAGAACACTGTGTGTCCTTTTTTAAGAATACATATCTTATCGCACAAAGCTTCAACTTCATCCATAAAATGAGAAGTCAAAAATATAGTTAAACCCTTGTTTTTTAATTCAGATAAACACTTCCATACATCTCGTCTTGCTTTTACATCAAGTCCCGTAGTTAATTCATCCAAAAAAACAACTTCGGGATTCGGCAATAGAGCAAGAATAATAAAGAGGCGCTGTTTCTGACCTCCTGATAATTCATTTACTGCATTTTTCTTTTTATCGGCAAGACCAAATTGTTTTAATAGCATCTCGTAATTGGTTGGTGACTTATAAAGTGACTGTGTTACCTCACACAACTCCCCCACCGTAATCTTTTCTTGATAGTTTGCTTCTTGGAATTGAACACCAACTTTATCAAATAATTCTTTACGGTTTGTCTGTGGACTCATTCCTAAAATTAATACAGTACCGCTATCCTGTCTTTTTGTACCCAAAATACACTCAACAGTGGTGCTTTTTCCTGCACCGTTTGCACCAAGTAAGCCAAAAATCTCACCTCTTCCAACTGAAATGCTCACGTTTTTAACTGCAATCATGCCTGCATATGATTTGCTTAAGTTATCAACTTTGATAGTTTCTTCCATACTCTTCATTCCTCCTTGGGTTTATGATAATACAATAGAAAACCCGCTTCGCGAACTTTCTATGCCAAAATAATAACACCAGATAAAAGTCTGGTGTTAAAGTGGAAGGTTTTTAATTAAATTGTTTTTTCATCTTATTTAGAATGTAAAGTACAGATCGTGCATTATTTTCTGCATCTTTTAGTGATGTAAGTAATTTATCATAAACTGATATTATATCATCATCTCTTTTAGGTGTATTAATAATATTCCTTATATTTACATCGGGATTTCTAGATAAAGCTTTCAACATTCGTAATATAGATGCAAGCGAATAATTTGCGCAACGGAGAGATCGAATTATTTTCAAGCATTTAATGTCTTCGTTCGTATAGATTCGATAACCATTATATTTTCGCTTAACATCCAACAAACCATTCATTTCCCAATTTCTTAAAGTGTCAATCGTAACCTGAAGATAATCCGCGGTTTCTTTTCTTCTAAGAAACAGTTTGGGAGTTTCTACCTCTTCAAAGCCAGATAATATTTGATTTACTATAGTAATTGCTTCTTCGGCATTATCATATTCTACTTTGATTTGTTGTAAGTAATTCTCGGCAAGGCAAATTGCACGATCATAATCTCCGGTAGCAGATATCTTGATAATATCAACTGCTTTTTTTCGCAAACCATTCTGCAATATCTCCACCTGTAAAGCGATTCTAGCAAGTTTAAATTGTTCTACATGCAAATCTGTAAATATGCGATAACCATTTTTTTGTCGTTCTGGCTTTGGTATGAACATACATTCTTCATAAAGTCTCACAGTATTAGGATGTATCCCGATTATTTTTGCGATTTCTGATGTAGTATATATATTCACTTGAATTTCACCTCCGATATTAATATTACAGAAAGCGTGTTTATTATTTTGTTACTCCAACCGGAATCTGCAAGCAAGCTTGCAATTCCTCATTCCGCTTTCATTGTATCATATTAAAATAGTCTGGTGTTATAGTGGATGGTTAGTATAATAAGTAAGTAGAGCCAAACTTATAAGCCACATTAAATAATATCTGAAATTTAGTTTACTAAGAATATTTCAAGTACTTAAGGTAAAAATATACATGAAATACAAAATAATAAAGGAGGTAAATACAATGGATAAAAAACGTGCAAAGGAAATTGCTTCATCACCAGAAATGATTAATGTGAGCTATAATGGGGATTCCATTTACATTGAAGATATTAACCCTACTAAAGATTATGCAAGTATTCATTTACTTAATCAACCTGAATTTAGCCAAGAAGTACATTTAACTCAACTAGTAGAATTTTAAATAAATAGTTGCTAAATCTTATTCGTCATGTAATTGACAATATAATATCAAGGGTTTCTGAGTGATTCTACCAATAACCGTAATTGGTTTCATAGTATTGTCACACAGAAACTCTTTGTTTCGCAAACGCCTATTTCTTATCTACTATTTATCCTATACTATCTTGCGAGTTAAATCCAACTTTATCTTGAAGAAATATAACCATATTTTATTACTTTTCTACGATAAGTGGTCTCATCATATCATTATCTTCATGTTCTAATATATGACAATGCCATACATAATCTCCATAGTGCTCTTTGAAGTGCATAATAATCGATGTTACTTGTCTAGGCTCTGTTCGCACCACATCTTTCGGTCCTCTTTCATAATTAAGTGGTGGTGTTAAACTCTCAAAATTAAACTTATAGTTTCCAGATTCATCGAAATCCTCTTCTGTAAACTCTTTCCTTCCTAATATCTCAAAATGTACCAGATGAAGATGTACTGGATGTGCAAAATCAAAGTGATTAACAATATGCCATATTTCAATTGTATCTAATTTAGGTTTTTCAGTTGCTGGATCACTCCACATTTTATTGTTCAGTAAATGCAGTACTCTTCCATAATGATCTGTTGTTTCATCTAAGTTCATAGTTCTCTCTTTTGTAGCTAATGTAGGATCCAATTTATGGAGAGGCATTAGTTCCTTAGGAATGGTACTTGTATCCGGAAAAGTTAATACTTCACCTACTTTGAATTTCATGATAAGTTCCATACCCGGACTAGGTGGAGTCTGTGCAACATTTTGTAAGATTATTTCTTGTCCTTTATACTCCGAAAAATCTATAATTAAATCAATTCTTTCAGCAGGTTCTAAAATAAAAGAACTAATATCCACAGGATGGTGTATCAATCCTAAATCTGTACCAATCTGATGGAACACTTCCTCATTACTTAGTTTAAGTTCATAAGGGCGTACATTTGATGCATTTAATATTCGAAATCTATATTTACGAGGTTCAACATCCAAGTATGGCCATAGCTTTCCATTTACTACTATGGTATTTCCAAAGAAAAACGAAGGTGTTGATGGAACAGGATTATCAACAGGTGGAGTGGAGTTATCAGGGTAGAATAATGTTCCATCCTCATTGAATGATTTATCCTGAATCATAATTGGTATTTCATAAGAACCTTCCGGCAGTTTAAGTCTTTTTTCTAAATAATCTCTTATAAGGTAGAATCCTGCCAACCCTGAGTATACATTTAATCTTGTTATTCCTATTGCGTGATCATGATACCACAAAGTTCCTCCGGCTTGATGATTCGTATATTCATATACTTCTCTGGTATATCTTTGACCAACAACTTCATAATCTTTTGAAAACCATGCTTCCGGATGCCCGTCGCTGTCAGCTTCTACATTAGCACCATGGAGGTGGACAACCGTTCTAACATCCGGAGTATCCATTGTTCCATGAAGAGTATGATCTACAGGTAGAATGTGCATCTCCGGTAATTTGTTTTCCCATTTCACTTTAACATGTACATCCTTGGGAACCTCTAGTGTTGGGCCAGGATAGATCCCATTGTATCCCCAAATAGTTGTTAGCGGAAAATACCTATGAAATCTATGTTTCGCTTCCCTCATT
This sequence comes from uncultured Lachnospiraceae bacterium, assembly GCA_963517115.1. Taxonomy (GTDB): domain Bacteria; phylum Bacillota; class Clostridia; order Lachnospirales; family Lachnospiraceae; genus Anaerocolumna. The sequence goes on from CAUQEW010000013.1 coordinate 62,775, forward strand.
GTAATATAATAAAATAATTCATCACCTTTTGATAAATCGCATCGATTAATTGGCTCTGCTATCTCTGGCATTGGCATTGGATCTACAAATTTAGTAATGGTTGTTGGATCTGATGGATCTACTTTCATTTCTGGTTCTTCATAATCTATTTGTTCACATGGACAATTACGTAAATATCTATTCATTTTTTTACCTCCATTATAATTATAAACATCAAATTATTTGATCTATATAATAATTTATGAAACTAATATAATGTTGTGTCTAATTGTAAGGTAATATAAGATATTGTGTCATTTCATAGGATATTAAGTAGAGAATCAGCATTCATTATTACCTTTATACGATATTCAACAATGTCCTTATCTCTTTTTCTGTTAGTTCCCTGTACTGACCTTTTTTAAGTGTTTCGTCCAACATTAACTCACCAATTGAAACCCTTTTTAAATAAACTACATAACACCTCACTGCCTTTAGCATTCTTTTTACCTGGTGTTTACGACCTTCCGATATCGTAATATATCCGGATACAACAGGCTGATAATAAGGGTTTTTCTTAATGTCCTTACTATTTTCAATATTCATTTTATCTTTAAGTTCTTGATATATTCCTTCCTCTTGTACTTCAATTTTTACCGCTTTTGCCAAGACTTTGTCTTCTCCAATCATTATTCCCGTTCTCAGATGTTCCATAGCCTCGAAATCTAAGGAGCCGAATGCCCAGAAAAAGTAAGTCTTTTCTACGTGCTTCTCAGAATACATTAATCTGTGGTTGAACTCACCATCATTAGTCAAAAGAAGTAGACCTTCTGTATCTTTGTCCAACCTTCCAACTGGAAATAATCCATTTATGTTATCAACGTCAAAATAATCAAGTACCGTTTTACTGTTTATATCCTTCCTTGCAGTAATGCATCCCCCTGGTTTATTTAACATATAATATATCTTTCCTGTGTATACAACTTCTTTACCAAGATACCTTATAACATCCGTATTTTCTTCAATTTCTGCTGCAGGATCTACTATCTCCTGATTATTTACAGTAACCATGCCTTCTTTCACATAGTTTCGGGTTATTTTTCTCGTCCCTACTGATGCCTCTGCCAAAAATTTATCTAATCTCATATTCCAGCCCTTCAATTCTTTGGTTAATATATCCAAGTGTGTTAGAAAATACATTTACAAAACCGATACACGCCAGCAAACAGCATAGTCCGCCCATAAGAACCATACTGCTCTGCTTTCTTTTGCTTTTAATCTCTGATTTTAGGTTCTGATTGAGATTCAAGTTGAAGGTTATTTTCAGTAAATGAAACTTGGACGAAATCATTGCTATATTTTGATATAATAGTATTTAGCTGTTCTTCGAGTTCCTTGGAGTTCATTGACAGCAGCTTGTCTATATCTGTTTTATCCCAATGATTTTGTATGCCACTCAAAACATCTGAAAGAATACGGTCGCGCTCTCCGATGGAAACACTGTTTTCATCGGAAATATGGTAGGTTAGTTGATAATATAGGTTAGCCCAAGCTGTGCGCTCGTTGTCATACAGTTCTTTTGAGAGATTGTAGTTACCCAAAATCGGATTTTCTTTTGTCCTACCTGTATAATTACTTTGTACCCACGTTGAATTTTCCTCCCCAGATGCCCTTACTGTCAAAGTAATAAAGGAGCGTTCCTCGTCCGTTAATGATACATGAAAATCATTCCAGGCTACATCAACATTGATACGATCGTTGCGATCGTAATCTTCGTTAGCCCATTCTAACAATGCGGCATTAAAAGTCGATACGGATTGATGTTGATAATCTGGTGTTTTCAGATTCAATAGGGATTGGTAATCTGCTTCGGTTCCTGGCTCGGCTTCCCGTTTTTCTGAGTTGTAATCATTAATACTTGTAGTATTCATATCATCATAAAGCATAAGTGGTGTAAACCAATAGGTAATATCGAATTGCAGAGCATTAGTATTCCATTGATTTTTCAAGCGGTCTATTTCGGTACGAATTGCGGAATCCATTCCTTTTTCATTTTGCAGCTCGACATTGGATTTTCCCTGTAAAAACTTTTGCAGTCCTTCCATAATGCCTTGTCTTGCCCGTTCATATTCCCCAACTGTCAACCCATTCGTATCTAAAATGGTTAGCGTTATCAGATATTCCAGCATAGCAGGGTCGCCTTGCACATCGCCCTCGGGGGCTTGAACATAACTGCCAAAATCTTGTGTTTTCCATTTTTCAGCTGTTAGCGGTTCTAAAGTATTGAACAAAAACGAGGCTGTTTCATTTGTATATCGCATATCATAAAGTTGATTATCTTGGCTAAAGCGTTCTAACAATACCATATATTCTGTAGTATCCCTTATCGTCCACACTTTTTCTTGGTAATCTGCAACTGTCATATTCTGATAACTATCAAAGCGTAATGCTAACAACTGAGCGTACTCATCTAGCGTAAACTCGGTATTCGGTATCGCTGTCAGCGTTTTATTAGTAGGAACCGCAGAGGTAGCTAAGGCGGTGGTTACTCCCACAATTAGTACAATGGCAACAAAAGCGGCGATAATGGAAGTCTTTTTCATTTTCATAATTGCTGTAATTCTTTCTTCAATTGCATTTTTACTGAAATTATTGCACAAAGGTGCTAAGCCACTTTTCTTCTCCTCCATGCTAATCAGCGTAAGTGCATAAGCGGATTTTGTAGTTTCTCCATAGGAACGCACCACTGTTTCATCGCAGGATAGTTCAATATCTCGGTTGGATAGAATATACATTACCCAAACCAACGGATTAAACCAATGGATACAAAGGGAAGCGGTTAAGAGCAATTTTATTGCGGAATCAAAACGTCTGATGTGAACAAATTCATGTGCTAAAATATATTTCATCTGCTTTGTGTTGCCCCAATTTGTGTTCTTTGGCATTAGAATAATGGGGTTCAAAATCCCATAGGTAAGCGGTGCCGAAATACGGCTGGACTGTCTGACTGCAATCGGTCGGGTCGTATGATGTTCAACAATCCAATTAGCCAAAAACTCATTTTTAATCGGTAGAGCTTCCCCAAATTCTCTGCGACATTTGAAATAGGAAACCGTAAAATATAAAGTGCACAGAACAAAACCAATCACCCAAACGACTACATAAGGAGAAATACTTGACACTGTTTGATGTGGGGTGATATCACCTACGACAGACAAGGTAGTAGGTGATATTGATAGAGTATTTGTAATCCTAATTCCTGTATTTGATTGATCAACAGATAAATGTCTATTAATGAAAGAATATGCGCTAAATGGAGATGGGAAAGAAACCGGCACTAATAGCCGTAGCAACACAATTCCCCATAAAGCAAGGAATGTTTTTTTGGGCAGTCGATTAATTGCCAAAGCTCTTATAACAATAACCGTTAAAATCATCACAGCACCAGAAATGCTCATTTGCAATAAGTTCATATTCACCACCTCACTCCAAATCTCCAACAATTTGTTTGAGTTTTTCAATTTGTTCGGCAGAAAGATTTTTTTTGCCGACTAATGCCGCAAACAGTTTATTGGTAGAGCCATCAAAAACCTTGTCAATGAGTTCCTTTGTTTCCTGTTCTTGCACTTGTTCCTTGGGAATCAGGACATGGCACATGAAATTAGGTTCGTTACGCTCAATCGCACCTTTTTTAATGCACCGCTTAATGAGCGTATAGGTCGTATTCATGTTCCATCCGATTTCTTTTTTCAGTATATCCGAAATATGCTTGGCTGTTGTGTCACCCTCCCGCCATAGAACGTCCATTACTTTAAGTTCAGAATCAAAAAGTTTAATATCCATCTCAAATCTTCCTTTCATAAGACACCAGTAGTTTCATCGTTGATTCCATACTACCACAGTCTTGTCAGATTGTCAATACTACTTTGGTGATAAAAAAAAGTCAACATCCGCTAATTAATACGTATGTTGACCTATTAGTTATAATATATACTTCTAAAATATATGTAATCTAAATAAGAAATAGTGCGACAATTATGGTTGCTACAAACCCACATAAGACAGGGATTAAATTCTTTCGTGCAAGTTCGGTAGCTTCAACTCCACATATAGCTGCAACAGGTATTACACCCCAAGGGATTATTGTTCCACCACCAACCCAGATGGTAACAATCTGACCAAGTGCAGCAAGTGTAGCTATATTTACATTACCAACTGTAGAAAATGTCTGCGCTATGGAACCCACCAACGGAAGTCCCGAGAATCCCGATCCATCTAGTCCAGTAATGACGCCAACTGCAGTCTCAGTCAGTACAATTGAAAATTTTGATAGCGGTATCTGAGAGGAAACCCAAAGACCGATGTCATTTAAAAGACCTGTTACTTCTGGACCAAGTACTTTTTGTGCAAAGCCTTCACTTCCCATGAAAAAGAATGCAGCAATGACAATAACCGGTGCAAATATTTTTATTGCAAATTTAAATCCTTCTTTTATATGGTCTGATGTTGTTTCAAGTGCCTGCCCAACACCTTTATCCAAAATAGTAATAATACATGTCAGTATGAGTGCTGTACCTGCAACAAGTGCCGTAGCATCTCCACCATTAATCTTGAAGATAATCATGACAACAATATCAGCTATAAATGAGATTGGCATTAGTATTGCAACGAATTTGGCAAGTCTTGGCTTCTTGATTTCTTTCAATATGAATTCTTTTTTTGTTACTACAAGCGTGTCCTTATTTAATTTCATTTCTCGAAGCATCATGATGAATGCAACAGTGGCTGTAACAACAGACATGGTTAACCATAATGGTATACTTGCTTTCATTACTTCATTCACATCAATTCCTGCTGCAGCTGCTGTAATGGAAGGAGCTCCCTGAATTACAAAATCGGAAGAAAGACCCATGCCATGACCAAAAATATTCATTGCTACGGCTGCCCATATAACCGGAAGTCCAACCTCTCCGGCAACCGGAAGCAGAAGTGCTCCAATTAATGCTACTGCTGGTGATGGCCAGATTAACCAGGAAACAATTAACATTGTAAAGCCTATAATCCAGAATGCTGCTTTATTATTCTTGATTATCTTCCGAATCGGATGTATCATTACTTCATCCGCTCCCAAATTGATCATCGCTTTTGACATTGAGACAACCAATGCAATTACTATAATGATACCTAATAACTCAATTGATGAATTTATCAGCGCATTGTTAAGTATCTGAATTGACTTAATAAAACTTCCTGAATAAGTATATCCAATGATGAGTATGCCCATAATACAAGGAACTACGATTTCCTTTTTAAATAATAATGCTATCAGAATAATTAATGTAATAATTATATAAGCGATATGCAATGATGTAAGCGTCATACACGTTTCCTCCCTTTCTGCTGTTAACTATGCAAAAACATTCCATAGTCCTTCATTTTTGATGTTTTCTTCAATTCTATTAACATCGGTTTCATACAACCCAAGATCCTTCATATGTTCAAAAAGCACGGAACCAGAGAATGTGTATTTTTTACCAAGTCCTTCGGTTGTATCCATCTCTTCATTAACATATGCAATTGCCTCACCAATTGCTATTTTTCTGGATAGCTCAAGTAACGGTTTATGATTTATAAACCTTGTACAGTTAAACCCTGCAAGAACACCTGTCACGATGGCCTCCGTGTGTCCTACCAAAAGTCCTGCTTTTTCACCGGCACAGAACAGATTCTTTATTCCCTTTACCTGTAATGCATTTGTTCTTGGTGACATATCAAAATATCTCATAGAGTTGCCTTTTCCTCCTGCATATGGATCTTCATAACGAGCATTCTCGAAGCCAGGAACTTTATGAAGTTTTTCAATCTTATAATATGGAGTCATCAATTTCGCGTGACCTGTATCAAGAAGAATGATATTCTCTGAAAATTCCTTTAATGCATACTGCTGACAGGCTTTTACGCTTAAGTGATTTTCTATATATTCTTCCGGTAACGGAATAACTGCTACCCCGTCCTTGTTCAGTGTTTCTACAATTTCAGGATCTAGTGACTCTTTATATAACTTACAGGAACCGCTCATGGCACCGATTGAGTTATCAGCTTTTCTTCCTGTTATCTCAGTTACACCGCAAATACCTGCAAGACTTATTCTTCCTCCATAACTAGGACATCTTAGAACACACATGGCACATCCATTGCCGTACTTACTACAGTTATTCATCGGTCCGGCAGTACCGGTGGTATCAATAAAAGCATCTCCTTCATAAATCCCGCCGCTTGCAGTCTCAATACTCCGTATGACCCCATCTACCACCTGTGCTTTTACCACTCTCTCTTGGAATTTCACTTCAACTCCAATTTCCTCTAAATAATTTGTTATTGCTACAGGTATTTTTGCAATGTCATAAAGACTTGCATGCTCATGCCCCGGAAAGCTGATATTGGTATGTCGGCAGTTTTCATCAATAATCTTGAAGATATCTCCTCCACCCATAGCAATCATTTCCTCTGTTGCGGTATACCTTCCGTTATTTCTCATAATTCCGCCTACAAGACCTGTTCCAAGAAGTAAATCCGTTCTTTCTAACAAAACAACATTTGCTCCTTGTTTTCTTGCCGAATATGCAGCGGAGCATCCAGCCCATCCACCACCAGTAATAATTATCTTCATTTGCATTCTCCGCCTTTCTAAGTTGTTTAAGATTATCTTTTCCATAGTTTCGCAATTTCATGTATTATATACAAAAAAGCGAAGATAGCAATTATTTCTTTTGCTTCTTCGCTTTTTGAAATATAAATTTTCGATAAGTTCTATCGTTGAAAAGAGTATACATAATGTAAATCATCTTTACAATTACCACATTGTATACTTTTCGACAAAAACGGTGGACATACTGTACATAAACAGCTTTTATACTATTTTGTCAGTACTGTTATAATGTAGCAGTATTTTCAACATGATTTACTAGCTCTTTAGCAAAATCATCCATTCGATCAAGTGCTGTTTCAATATTCTTCGTTGATGCTGCAAATGAGATTCGTATATAATCTGAGCACATATTTCCAAGACCCACTGCAGGAATTACAGCAACCTGTTTCTCCTCTAACAGTCTCCTGGCAAACTCCATTCCACTTAGTCCTGTTCTAGAAACATCCACCATAATGTAAAATGCCCCCTTCGGGATTACGTAGGAAAGCCTTTCTATCTTATCAAGTCCTTTCATAAGACGAATTCTTCTGTCTGCAAAATTATCTACCATTTTGTTTATTTCTTTTTTGGTATGCTCAGTATCCATACCCTCACCTACCCCGATCTGAATAAATGTCGGTGAACAAGTTGTTGAATATTGGTGTATTTTTAATATTGCATTGATTCTTTTTTCATTGGCAGTAACATATCCTAATCTCCATCCGGTCATGGCATAGGTCTTTGAAAATCCATTAATAATTACAGAACGTTCCTTCATACCTGGGAAGGATGCGATAGACTGAAACCCGGCATCATATACCAGCTTGCTATACATTTCATCTGAAACAATAATAAAGTTATGTTTGATTGATAATTCACATAGCTGATTCAATACCTCCCTGTCATAAACTGCTCCGGTTGGATTATTCGGATTATTGATCACTAGCATTTTTGTTCTTTCAGTGATATGCTCTTCAACTTCCCTGATATCAATTTCAAACTGATCTTCCCGTTTCAGGTCAATAATGACCGGTACTCCTCCGCTTATTTTTATCATGTTTTCATAATTCACAAATGCCGGTGAAAACACAATGGCTTCATCCCCATCGTCTATAATTGACAAAATCGTGTTATTTATGGCTTCAGCACCACTGTTTGTTACAAGTATCTCGGACCTATAATCATATATGACTCCTGTTTCCTCTGCTATCTTTTCCGCTATTTTGTTTCTTAATTTCTCATATCCCCTGTTAGAACTGTAATGTGTATAATTATTATTTATGGCGTTAATTGTAGCCTCCTTAATATCTGCAGGCGTATTAAAATCCGGTTCACCGGCGCTCAGCGCAATTATCTCTTTTCCACTTTTTCTTAACTCATCCACTCTGTTAAGAACCGTTCTAATCAGAGACGGCTCAACTTTTTTTACACGATTTGAATCTTGGGTTATATCATAGTCTGTATTCATAATCTTCACTCCTATCTAAATAATATCATTTGAACAATGTCCTGTCATCTTGTATTCAAACAGGTTGTCAAAGGTTGTCATTATCATATTCTCTATTGCTGTATCCGTATAAAAGCTCATATGTGCTGTATATATGACATTTTCTTTTTCCATAAGTTTTTTTAGAGTATCACTTTCAAATTTATCACGGTCAACTTTTTTTCTTATATATGGAGTCTCACCGTCATATACATCAAATGCTAGTGCGCCTATCTTTCCATTCTCTATGGCCTTTCGTACTGCATCATAATCCATAAGACCTCCTCTAGCTGTATTAATCAGTATTACGCCGTCCTTCATAAGGGCTATAGTGTCAGTCGATATAAGTCTTTCATTTTCCTTCGTCAAAGGACAGTGTAAAATGAGTATATCACTTCTTGAAAACACATCCTGTAAATCTAAATATGTGACAAGATTTTTTACATCCAGATTCTCATACAAATCATATGCTATAATCTGACACCCAAAACCACTTAAATCTTTTATGGTTTCTGCACCGATTCTGCCAGTACCTATCACTCCAACTGTCATATTGCGAAGCTCACGACCTTTCAGCCCGGTTAATGTAAAATCAAAATTCTCCACCATATTCAGCTCACGCTTCATTTTTCTAAGGCACATTAATGTCAGACATACGGTATGCTCGGCTATAGCATTAGGCGAATACCTGGGCACATTGGCACCTTTTATGCCAACTTCTTTCATCGCAGACAGATTCATATGGTCCATACCGGCTGCCCTCGATACGATATATCTGACACCTGCTTTTTTAAGTTGTTCGGACATGTCCTTTGTAACCTTACAATTAGTTGTAATCCATACTGCTTCAAAACCCATGAATTTCTCTATTGGGGCAGAATTAAATTCGAAATCCGCAAATTCAAAATCGAATTTGAACTTTTTATTACAGTCATTGATATAATCTACTTCATCTTTATTAACCTGAAACAATAAAACTTTCATTTATATCACTGTCCTTTCATGCTTAGTGTACTCTCGGAAACTCTCACAACCTGTTTTTACGAGACTGCTGAAAAAGTCCCTTTCACAAGACTTGGCATGAATAAAGGTGTATGGTTCGGGTGTCAAAAGCCCTTCATAACAGAAATTATGAATAGCGGTGCATATATATTCGTTTTGTCGTAGACCGGCTGACAAGGCTGTCTATGTCCGACTAGAGACTCAGTGAAAAACAGAGCTACTGCGATGTTTTTCATGTCTTTGAGGCTCTATAAAGGACATGCCGCAGGAAGGCAAGGTAGACAAAATGAATATATATGCGGCGATATTCATTACACAGCCTAAATTGGGCTTTTGACACCCTAACCATACATCTTTATTCATTCAATAGCCTAAAAAGGGACTTTTTCAGCAGTCTCTTTTTACAGGTGTTTCTAAGAGTATTCTCTTATTTAAATTAAGAAGATACTTATTAACGGTATTGTAATCAAAGATAATATTGTGCTTAAGAATACACAGGAGGATGCATACCTGGAATTCCCATCATATTTCTCCGCAAGCATTACTGTTGTGCTTCCAGCCGGCATGGCCGACAGTAGCACAATAACACCGATTACCAGATTGTCAATCCCAAATAACTTTAATATAAACAATACTGAGATAGGAATGACGATTAACCTTATGAAAGAATAATAAAACAGTTCTTTATCCAGAATTTCTTTCACGTGTATTTCTGCCAGAATGGAACCAATTACAATCATGGAAATTGCTGTATTACTGCTTCCTATACCAGAAAGGGTTTTAAGCATAAAGCCCGGCAACTGAATCTGTGCTAGCATTAAAATAAATCCAACAAACACCGCAATAATACAGGGATGTGTAATCAGCTTTTTCGCCGTTGATTTTCCATCTGTTTCTGTAAACAGTTTGAGTCCTGATGACCACATTGCAAATCGAAGGGGAATAAGGGCAACGGATGCGAAAAGAAGGCCCTGACTCCCGAATACAGACTCTACAATGGGATTTCCTAAAAATCCTGCATTGGAACAAATGATTGCATATCTTAATACAGACTGTCTATCTTTCACACTTTTTCTAAAAAGCATCTTGCTCAAAATCACATACAGAACCTGTGTTATAATAGCTACAATAAAAACTGTGATACTATTTATAAGAATATCGTATGACCAATCAATCAGAAACGAATTAACAATATTGCACGGGAGGATTATTTCTATGATAAGATCAGTGAATTTCTTCCTGTTCAGGTTCGTTATGATTCCTTTTTTCTGAGCATATATTCCAACAAGTATTAGCAGAAACAACGTTCCTTGCATCTCAATCATTGATTTCATATCTCATCTCCAATTTAGTACTTATTACCGAATTCATATCGGTAATAATTCATTACTGCAGAAATACCTTTGTTCTCCTCAAAGCTGTCACTTAACTTATTAACAGGATAGGAAACAGGTCTTTTTTCCAACACTTCCGATATCCCTAATGCAGACTGATATGCCATTCTCTCAAGGGCTTCAGCAGTAAACGCTGCGGTATGAGGTGTAACAATGACATGCTCCATATGTAATAGAGGATTATCGGGCTTTGGCACATTTCCTTCAAATACATCAAGTGCCGCTCCCATAATTCTATGATCTTTTAGGACACTGATTAATACTTTCTCATCAATAATTTCACCACGCCCCGTATTAATAAGAAATGCTGACCGTTTCATTAAAGAAAGTTCACGCTCTCCAATTATACGCCTAGTAGAGGGGCTTCCCGGCAGATGCAATGATAAGAAATCAGCTGACGAAATCACTTCATCCATGTCATCGGTTAAAAGTGCATATTCGGTCTGCTTTTTCCCTTTTATTCTTCGGTTATAACCTATTACTTTCATATTAAGTCCAAAAGTTGCAATATGGGCCACTTGAGTTCCAATATTACCCATACCTATAATACCAAGTGTTTTGCCGGATACATCACTGCCATACAAGTTTCTTACTTCAGGATCACCGCTTTTTAACCCATTATTATAATGAATTGATCTCTTAGCGAGCATCAGTATCAATCCGATTGCATATTCAGCTACGGAACTCTGATTGGACCCTGCAGCATTGGTAACCTGAATACCAAGCTTTGTTGCGGCATCGACATCAATGCAGTCGACACCCACGCCATGCATGGATACTACCTTTAGTTTTTTACATGACCTTAGAACCTTCTCTGTAATATTACCGTTACGTGTAAGTATGCCGTCACATTCTGCTCCTTCTTCTATCAATATATCTTCCGTTATACCGGAGCCCATCTTTAGTTCATAACCTTCTTCTTTCAGATAATCTATTCCTTTTTTATCAATTGCCTCTGTAATTAAAATATTATATCCCATGCAGCACCTCCGTTATTTTTTTGATATAGTGCAAGTATAAAAGCCTGCCTATTTTCTGACAATAATCATAGTGTACCATTTTGGTTTAAATCAGTGGACATCTTGTCCATTTTAATATTATTTTAAATTATTTTTTATTGACGTATGACTAGGTTTGGCTGTATTCTTAGTAAAACAGGAAAGTGTGGTGATTTTATGAGCTTAATGATCAGACATATTGTAGAAAATCAAATACTAAAGGGAGTTAAGATCGTTGCGGGTTTTTCAGGTGAATCGAATATTATATCCTGGGTTAATGTAATGGAAATTTTGGATTCCCCTGACTCAATACAACGGGGAGAACTGCTTGTAACAACCGGGTATAATCTTCAAAATGAAGAACTATTTTCGAATCTAATTATAACACTTAAAAAAATTGGCGTAAGTGGTATCGCGATTCAAACCGGATATTACATTGATGAGATACCTCAGTATATTATTAGGGAATCTGACCGGCTTGGTTTTCCCGTACTTGAAGTTCCTAAGAATTTAACTTTCTCTGAAATTCTTCGTATTCTGATTCAAAAGATAAACTTAGACAAATCAGAAAATGAGATATCCGATGAAGCCGCCAAGTCCATGTTTCAATATATGAATGAAACCTTGAAACAATATTCTCCTATGTTGTATGAGGAAGATACAGACCGTGTTGCTTATCTTTTTTATATTAAGCCTATTAACCAATATGCAGTTAGTGAATCCACCGCACTAAGCAGTATGAATCGAATTAAATCATATCTGACCGACCAGGCAGTTTCCTGCGATTATAAAATAATCAAAAATGGAACAGCCTCTTTTCTTATTTTATTTGAAAATGAGAACAAGTACCTGTCTATGATATATGATTTTAGTATTGAACTGACATTTTTATCAGAACAACAGGGCATTCATTATTATGTGGGAATTGACAAAATAAAATCCTTCGATGCATTATTTCTAGCATTTGATCATGTCACAGAATGTACTGAATTGCTACAAACCATACATGCCAAAAGAGGTGTGTGTTCCTACGATAACATGACTTTCATAAAAATGTTTGGCATTCTCCATCAGAATGAGCACTCTTTTGTGTCTGACAATCAGGCACTACAGATTCTTCTTAACTATGATAGGATTAACCATACCAATTATGTACAAACTTTAAGATTCTATCTTGCGGATAACTGTAATGTCTCTAAATCAGCATCCCGGCTTTATATACACAGGCATACTCTTCAAAAACGCCTTGATAAAATCTATGATCTTTGCGGGATAACTGTGGATGATTATTACGCCAGATTATATATGTCCATATCTCTGCTCTTTCACGACTACTTTGCTTTCTGATATACCTTATGTGATAAGGACAATGTGTACACGTTTTCTTACAAAGTGACTACTCTTTTCATTCATGCCTCATAATACTTTACATCCATATCTTCGATGTGCTATTTTTAACTCAGTAATTTCAAATGAGCGCTCTCGAAACAAAATGTAGTTGCTGAAGATATTTTAGAGCACTCTAAATAGGAAAGGGGACCGGCAAATGATAATAAAAGGCGGTTATACTAATTATGGACAATATATAGGGATTTTAATGATGGACACTGTTTTTCCGAGACTAATTGGAGATATCGGTAATGCGAGAACCTTTCAAGTTCCTGTTAAATACTACACTGTGAGAAATGTATCTACCGATAATATGAATGCATCAAATGCTGAGAAAATATTACTTCAACCTTTTATAGATGCTGCGAAAGAATTAGAAAAAGAAGGATGCAAGGCGATTACAACAAGCTGCAGTTTCCTGACCGGATTTCAAAAGCAACTTGCTGATGCCGTTAATATTCCTGTTTTTACAAATACACTGATGCTTACTCCTTTTATTCATACCATGCTTAATAGTAAATTAAAAATAGGCGTTTTTACCGAAAGAGCAGATCTTATCCATGATGATTACTTTAAACAGCTTGGTTGGTCAAGCAAGGATATTCCCGTCAGTATAAGTGGAATGGCAGAAGATTCCCCATTCTCAAAACTCTTTATCCACGACAATCTGGAGGAAGACTTCGAAGTACTTGAGGATTGTATAAAAGAGCTTACCTTAAGACACATGGAGCAAAATCCTGATACTGGTGCTATAATCCTTGAGTGTACAAACTTTGCACCGTTTACAAATCTCATACAAAATATCTCAGGTGTTCCGGTCTTTGGTATAAATCAGTTGCTTGAATATATAGATTCTTGTATCATTGCACCTAAATATTATTAGTCTATAACTTTATCTATAAGCAACCTATAACTAAATGCAGAAGAGGGGCTTGAAATATATCCAAGCCCTCAATTTATCATTTTTTATATCTGCTTTTACACACCGATTCCTATGCTAATTCATCGTTTAAGCCTTATTGGTTTATGTTCAGGAAATGAGTTATTGGATGGTGCATTGCGATAATTTATATCATTTGTCTGTTTTACATGCGTTGTGACAGAGTTGGCAATCAACTATAATACCAACCAAACAAGCGCCAAGATAAAAAGAAATACAAATTAACCAGCCATTGTGGTATGGCATGGGCGGTAAATTTTCTTGCATGACGCGCATAGTTCTTCCAAACAGTTCGCCGGAAATCACACCGAGAATATAACCTGCTAATGTGATATATGGAAAACGATACGCTCCAAAAAACGCAGGAATAACTGATATAATCGCAGCTATCCATAGGAAGTGTTTTGCCGTCCAATCTGGTGTATACAAATGAAAATCTTGTCCAATGAAAAAGAACTGGTAGCAGACAAAAAAGATTGCCAAATACAGTATCCCTATAATCGCAGCAGTAATGATACCTTTTTTGTGTTTTTCCATATAAAGTCCCCTCCCTTCAGAACCATCAATTTTGATAAAAACGTTATGATTAAGAAAACAGATGCAAACATCACATATCAAAAGGCATTCCATATCCTATTTCAAAAAATAAAAGTTTTTGTTTATAATTTACCTTTGGTACAACACATAATCCTGAATTTCTCTTGCAAAACCGGCACCATTCAATACACTAATGGCTTCGCTTGGATATTGTTTCACCGTCAGTCGATTAAGCATCGGAAATATTCGCTTTCTCGCAAAATCCTGAACAAAAATGCGCAGCACCTCGGGCAATATAGTATCCTCAAAAACGCGAAGTACTTTTCCCTGTCGTTCGAATACTGCTACTGGAACGCCAACATGCAGAGCGACCATGGTACCGGATACATTAAGAAATGACCTACCTTGCATATGTGGCAGGCTTTTACCCCATGGCTGTGCCGGATCCATCGCTGATATCCATAGAATCTGGTCTCTCGGCTGTTCTAGTGTAAGCATCGTTCCGGCAAAATCCTTCTCCCGAATGAACTGTACGCCCGATAACCCCTCAATAAAATATCCGCGTCGCACTCGTCCGGTGTATTCCCACACACGTAAGACTTCTAATGCCTTCCCCCATGACAGACCCTGGGCCGTTTCACGGCAAAGAAGTACAACTCGGTCAAAAGCACGTTCTAACTGCTGTTCTATGGTAAGTTCTATAAGTGGACGGGACAGTTCCCACCTACCGGTCGACAACGCCAAACGTGCATTGACTCGCTGTCTTGCTGAAGCTTTTTTTAGTTTTTCCCTATTCAACCATTGACGTATCGGTAGAAAACTGTCTGCACACACAAGACCATTTTCAGCAAGTGTAAGCAGAGTGTCATAGGGCGAAACGCCTCCTAAAAGACTCGTTAGTCTCTGCATAAAGCTTGCACCCCGCTTTAATAATGCTTCATAGACAACTTTTTCGTTACCCTCCAGAGCTTCTTGAGCCTGTGAAAGATCAGCATCCCAGTCAATATCTTCATATCGTTGAAAACTGAGTTCGGAATCTGATAGGTTCCAAAACAGATTGCCTTGTGCAAGCAGGGTATCCAAAATCTCTGTTCGATATCCTCCCACACGTCCTGGAAGCAGGACACTTTCCCACAAAACCGCCGGATAAGGCATATCACAAAGCAGTTTAAGGGTTCTTTCCAGCTGTTCAATAGCGGGCGCCGTCATGTGAATATGACTTGTTAACAGTGCAGCATACCGTTCCGGTGGCAGCGTCTTAATCTGTCTTCGGCGGCTCTTTACTGTTTCCTTCTGTGCCCGGTCATACAGATCTGCATGATAATAAAGTCCATCGCTTTCCACTGCGCTTCCCTGCTCGCATAGCGCTGTCAGTACCTTAAGTGCTATCTTCTCAGACCAGAAGTAGCGCTCTCCGATTTGATCCGGGGACCCGGCCCCACGATAACGTAACAGCCGTCTTACTAGGTACATCCTCGCCTCCATGTTCGCTCCTTGAAGCGCCAGGTTGTATTTTTCCTCCTGCTCAGCTGCAATCCATAATCCCGGCTCGATGTATTTTGCTTGTTCCCGCCTTGCTAATGTCTCAAGCCATTCGATTGGAACCTGGAGTTCTCCTGCGATTAAGTCTCCCTCAATCATCAGTAGTGAATGCAACTGCTTTTCGTCTTCGGGCAAGCGTATCCGTTCCGATACCCGTGCCAGCTGCTCCGGAGCCGGTGCAATCATCTGGGTTTGTTTCAGTGCTTCCTCAGTAGCAATATGAATTCCAACCGGTGTAGGCGCGTAATCATACATCATCGATGCTTCCGTCTGCCGACGAAGTGGCAGTGACATAGGTGACGGTGTATCAAGATACATTTCACGCACCTGAATTGCGCCCGACTGAATACCACCAAGTACAAACTCTACACCTGGTAAATCCCAGTAATCTTCCAGACATTCACGCTTTGTCTCGCGGATGAGCGGATGGTTCTCCTGTTTCACCAAGGAATTCAGCATTTCGGCACTACGCATGCGCTGCACCCACAGAGGCTGACGTCCGTTCTTTCGCACACCCATCAAAAGTGCGCGGGCGGTGTTGTAACGAAATGTCATATTAAACAACGGGGTTGCAGGCAGAAGTGCCGCTAATACAGACCCCGCCATATCTGGTGATATCCCTAGCAGTAGTCCTTCAGGCAACACACAATCACCATAAGGAAACAAAAGAAATCCATCATCATCGTCAACATAATTAATATTCACATTTGTTTGACGTTTTGCTTCCTCGCTCGTAAGAATTGCGAGTGGTTCGTTCACCTGCCGACCGAATACGGAGTGCACCATCATCTGATGGCTGCCTGTCTCGTCTTTAAAATGTTCAATCAATATGGTACGGTCATCCGGTAAAACTTGAGTTGCCTTAAGCTGACTCTCCAAAAAGTTTCGAGCACTTTGGGTCGCCGTTTCGTCAAGACCAAGTTTGCATAGTTCCTGATACAGTAAACCAACCTCCTGTCCCTCGCCGAGCTTGCGAAGGATAGTACCAAAGGCAATTCCCGTCTGTATTCTGCGCCCCTTAATTTCACCCTTCCAGAAAGGTAGTCTTGCACTATTTGTATTCGTTTGTTTCACAATAACAGTGTCTTTTTTTATCTCAGAAATCTGCCAAGCAAAGGTACCTAACAGGAATCGGTCACCTACGCGTGATTCAAAGATAAACTCCTCATCCAACTCACCAAGCTTAACACCATTTTCCGTTTTTACAGTGAACAAGCCCTTGTCAGGAATGGTTCCTGCTGCTGATATTGCCAGCATACGGCTATATGGGTCTCCTTCAACACGGTCATGGATACGGTCGTATAGAAGTCTCGGGCGCACGGGTATATCACGCTCGTGTTCGTAATCTCCCGACAGCATGCAAAGTACATCCCGCACATCCTCTTTAGTCACCTCTCGGAAAGGATATGCGCGTGGTAAAATCTCCATGACCTCCTCCAAGCTATAACCGTCACTAGTTGCCATCGAGACAAGGTGCTGAGAGAGCACATCCAAACACAGTCTTGGCGGTTTCGAATACTCCACACCACCGTTACGTGCTACCTCCGCCGTCAGTCCGCAATAAAGCCCCTCTGACGCAGTACGTGGAAACATATGCATAACACTAATGCGATCCGGATTATGCCCTGCACGACCAAGCCGCTGCATGGTACTTGAAATAGTACGTGGACAACCAATCTGGAATACCTGATCAATATCTCCCACATCAATACCCAGCTCCATCGATGATGTTGCGCATAATAATCGAAGATTACCCTCTCTTAATGCCTGCTCCACCTCGAAACGCTGTTCCTTTGATAAACTGCCGTGGTGCGTACGGGCAAAACCTTCACCGCCCAGTTGATTCACATAATAAGCAAGCTTTTCTGCATACCTGCGCCCCTCAACAAAGGCGATGATGCTGTTTGCCAAGGTGCAGTGTTCATAGATTGTGCTTGCAAGATCCTTCCAGATGGTATCTTTGTGTTTAATCCGTATATCGGACAACGGACTCGTTACCGTAAGCTTGATCTCCTTGTGCATTATTGGTGCAACAATCGTGACTGAATCAGGGGAAAGATATTCCGCTGCAGTACTTAAAGGCTCAATCGTAGCTGACAGCCCAATGCGCTGAAGAGGTTCCGGGCAAAGTTTATCCAACCGGGCAACAGAAAGCATAAGGTGAGCACCACGCTTGGAGTCGATGATTGCATGCAGCTCATCAATGATAATAACACGGGCTGTATGTAGGATGGTTTGTCCTGTTTTGCTTGTCAGCATCAGATATAGTGATTCAGGAGTCGTAATAAGGATATGCGGTGGAGTTTTGATCATTCTGCGGCGCTCATTTTGAGGGGTGTCACCGGTACGAATTGCAATGCTTAAATCATATGGTGTACTCTTAGCAAATGGATCTGCAATGTGTTCCTCTTCTAAAATACCGTTAAGCGGACGGCGCAAATTTTCACGAATGTCGCCTGCTAGTGCCTTAAGCGGAGAAACATATATTAGTTGTAGTTCCTGCTTTAACGTACCTTCTCGGGCCTGTGCCATTAACCTGTCAATAAACACCAAAAAAGCAGACAGCGTTTTGCCGGTTCCAGTCGGTGCGGACACAAGCGTATGCGCACCCGAAGCGATGGCTGGCCACGCTTCCTCTTGCACTGCTGTAGGCGTGCCAAGTGAATGCGTAAACCAGCTCACGGTAAGCGGATCAAAAACGCTGAATGAATTTGTTAACATCGAATTCCCTCTTCTCATCGTTAGATATTATAATTTGTGAGCTTTATTTCTTTTATTTTAGAAGCTCTATTCTGTTCTTTAGGATTAAGTGTATATATTTGTCATTATTATATCTTATCCTATCTTTTATAACAAGTAATTTCAAAACTTGATTGGAATTCCACAATCTCTCTTGAGTTTTTCTGGTCTAGTTTACCAATCGGGTCATCTGCGAGTATCAGCATTTATTTTTTTTGCCACAGGGTAGCGGTGGCAAATGGACGCAAACCAATACTATAATAAAATTGCTGGGAAGATCCTACCAAAGCCGTCTTTGCTCCAAGTTTTCCAACGCGACGGATTCCTTCTAAAACGGCTACCCTCCCTAACCCCATCTTTCGATAATCTGGATCTGTTGCCACTGGTTCTATTACTGCATAACCCGCTTCCGGATCATACCAGATTCCACAATAAGCTACAAAATTTCCATTCGGTGCAACGACAGCCACTTTCAAATTCAAGTCCACATTAGGGCGAATCATCTCTCTACATTTGCGAATACCAAGGCCTTATACTCTTTTTCCTTCTTTTCTATTTATCCCTAACATGATTAGTAATTGAAATACTGGTTGTCAACATCTCTTCATTCACATTTTTTCAGTGATAAGCCTGACAGGGCCCAATAACCCGGAAACATAGTTTTGGCAGTCCCTATCTATATTATCTTCATTCCAATACCGATTCCAGCCTAACGCAATTCCCTCATCCACAAGCATATGCCTTCGGGCATTACCTTCTGAATTGGCGACTACAATCGTAATTTCATTTTCTCCATCCTGTAAAAAATCTGTAATATCGATGCGGTATGGAGGCCAGATTTTAATAGAAGCAAGTTTTCGGTTAACCCAGATTTCAGTGTAAAAATTAACTTTGCCCAGATCTAAAGTATATCTCTGGCGCTTTAAATCTATATTGCAGGTATTCGTATACATACACCTGCCGGAAAACCAAGGAATGCCAAATTGTTCCCAGTCAATTAAATTGACCTTAAATGGTTTCACAGCAATGCGCACCGGCTTCTGTAATCCCTCGCTTCCTTGGTTTGTAGTAATTTGAATTGCCAATGTATGAACCTGATTGTTTCTTTCTAATTCTTTTACTCCATTCATCCACAACACTTCTTTTCCATCTAAGAAAAACCTTGCTAGGCCAGAGACCAAGGGCTTAAATATCCGGTAAGTACCTGCCGGAATCACGACCGTATAATACAGCTTCACCGGATATTGTATCACGTTTCCAAACAAAGGAAGATCCCCCCACGGTTGAATTGGAGGTTTTCCCCTCTCCCATGCCGGAATCCATACACCGTTTGCAATATCTTTATTGAAATTCTTTATCTTCTGAACATCAAAATCAACTATTCCAGATTCTTTATCACTTACAATCTGATTCCAGCCTTCTTCACAGATATCATTAACTATCCAAGTATGGTCACTGAAAACTAATATGTCCCTGCCTGCAGTTTTAATTGTTCCCTGAAGCAGTAAGGAGATAAATCTGTCTTTCGGAAGATTTTCTGAAGAGCAAACATAAACATCATTTAACGGGTAGTGATTTTTCACATGTATTGCAATTAAATTAACTCCTATTTTCAAATATGGCTTTAAAGAAAAGTTAACAGGCTGCCCATTGCTTTCTTTTTTAATAGCTAAAGTACCATTTATAAACACTTCAAAAGAATCAATCGCTGCTACGCAAAAATCTGCTGCATCAGCCTCATTTTCTATTGAAATAATTTTCCTGAAATATAAGTCAGAGGCATTCATCTCGTCGTTCCAACTAGGCCTGCGGGTTATCCATCTGCCGTTCCATAAACTTATATGTCTTGCGCAATTTCCTAGTTCATGTTTAGTATTGCATATTCGTATTACCGAATAATCGTCTCCTAAATCAGTAGTGAGACCGGCCAACGGAATTTCTAGTTCTGTTTCCTTAACATCAATGCACCATTTATTATCAACATCAGTAGGTAACGGCAGAAAATTCCATTTTCCTGTAATCCACTCTTCCTGTTTCCCTTTGGTATCTCCAGTATATTTACCTTTTGATGCACAGTTAACATCTTGTAAACCAAAGACAAGATAAACGGCTTCATTGGCCTCAAGTGTCATTTGAACATCTATTCCGCCTAGAACGGTCTCACTTACTGCTCTTTCTATATTTCCTGTTTCTATATTTAAGACTACCGGCATTTTATCATGGAGAAATTCCATAACAAATCGTTTCTTTTCATCCCCGCTATTGGTAATAAAATAATAATGATATCCTTCTATTTCTCTGTGATTGATAAAAAGATTCTCTGTATCTCCATCAATCACCCTGGCACCCGGTGCTACCAACTGTGTGACTACCTGAGGGAGTTCAATTGTTTCACACAATCTGCAATCTTTAAAAGCTTCTGGCAGTCCACTTTGTCCATCTATTTTATAAAATATTATCTTACCACCCTTATCCATCCAGTCAGATAATTTACTTTCTAATTCGGAACTCAGACTGGTACCCTGTGGCAAAATCAGAAGTTTAAAGTGCTGCTGCCCAATACAGAGTTCCCCCCCTTCGATTTCCCCATTCAACAAACACTCTGAATCCACCATATCCGTGTCCATCTGATTTTCCAACATGATATTCAAGGCTTCATGAAATTTATTACTGATTTCAGTTCCAATATGGTCTTCCTCACCGTTCAACATATGTTCATTCATATCTTCTATTGGATACAGAATTCCATAGTTAACAATAGGGCGGCCAATACTGTTCATGTAGGAGATTCTCTGTACATACCCGGCAAATTCTTTGAAATATTTCCAATAAGGATTCTGATAGAAAAAGCTGGTAGGCCAGTCGGATTGGGAACCCTGGTGCTCACATTCATAGTAGAATCCGTGTAAAATGAACATATTAGTACCCATTGCAGCTAAGGTATTAATTCCTTTTTTAACTTCTTCCAACGTACAGTTCCATCCTGCCCCACCCATGGCTTCCGACATAGCCCTTTCTTTATTGTAAGCCCTTGCTACAGATACAGCGTATTTTGGTTCACAATAGGTAATACGTCTTGGATAGCGGTACCGGTAATCGTGACAGTCAGAACCCGGCACCATCAGATGCTTCATGGTTTTAAAATAATTGCCTTGACGCCTAGGATGTTCCCATAAAAATTCTTCCGTATGTCCTGTTAACTGTAGGTGATTTTTACGACACCAATCAGAAATCTGTTTAAAGAAGGCATCTTCATACATCCCGGCAATCAGCGCGAAATAATCTTTCCGCACCTGTTTATCGTGTTCCTCCGTTCCATCTATTAAACTTGGGAGTTCCTCCATGAGATTGTAATCATAGTTTTCTAAAAACTTGGCAGGAAGAGCCTCTGTCCACGGTATAGGATTTCCCATCATATAAATCTCATCAAAAAAGATGCCCGGAATGAGGCTGCCGAATTCATTGCCATATCGCTTTTTGTATTCCTCATGGGTTAATTGAATAAACTTTGAGATAGTATCAGTATTCAAATAATCAACTGCTTTCGGAAAAACTTTTTGATAAAAAGCGTAATACTTTTCATTCCTTTTGACTACTCTGATTAACTGATCTTCTTCATCAACCGCCAAGGCTTCATCTAGCTTTACTTGTTGTTCATAAATTTTGGCATAAAGCCCTTTTGCCATATTAACCTTACCTTCTGCAAGGATTCTGGAAGGTTTTTGGTATCCATAGTCAAAAGTACTTCCTGCTGTCCCGCTAGGCCAAGCATATTCATCATACAACCACGGTGCAAAGCCCAGCTCTTTCGCTTTTGTAATACATGTCAAAATAGCTTCCCACCATTCTTTTTCCAGATATGGTGTTTTCAAATACGCCCTGGGATGCATGAATCCCCCATATACTCCTTTTTCTACCATCTCACTAATTTGGTGTTTTAGTTTTTCCTCTTCCAGTTCCCCGTTCAAAAACCAGAATGCCAGAACACTGTATTCTTTATCTGGCTGCCTAAAATTCTTTATAAAATCCATGCTTGTCTCTCCTCTTATCCCTTAACGGCACCGGCTGTAATGGATTTCACAAAGTTTTTCTGCATAAGTAAGTAGACTATTACAATCACCAATGCACTAATCGATAACGCAGCGAATACCGGTGTATATCCTACGGTTTCTGTTTTTTTGTTGTACAGGGCTATACCAACAGAAAGGGTATATTTGCTTTGATCTGTGATGGACGTCAGTGCCCATAAATATTCGTTCCATACCTGCATGGAAGAAAGGATTGCCATAGTTGCCACAATTGGTTTTGACAATGGAAGCATAATTCTTGTAAACACCTGAAAATTTCCGCATCCATCCAGCCTGCCAGCTTCCATCAACTCATCTGGAAGGTCTTCAAAATAGTTACGGCAGATAATCAGTCCCAAAGGCGCAAACCCCTGAAAATATGGGAATATTAATGCAGGAAGAGTATTTACTAAATGAATCCGATTAATAATAGTAAACATCGGTAAAAGAATAATTGCCGTAGGAATTAACAAATTGAAAATTATCATGTAGTAAAGAAATGTTTTTCCCGGAAATTTCAATTTGGCAAAGGCATAACCTGCACACGTAACAAATGCCAAATTAACACCTGTAGTTACTACCGTCACGATAACACTGTTGGTAAAATATTTTGACATTCCTGCCTGATTCCAAGCCTTAGCATAATTATCAAAATTCAATCTTGAAGGAAGGGTCCATATACTCTGAAGAAACTCAGTTTCTGTTTTTAATGATTGAATAATTACCCATAATAAAGGATATACGGAGATTAAAAATGCTAGCAGCATAAATAAAAACAACAAACATTTACTTACATTTTTCTTCATGATGCGTTCCTCCTTGCCATAGTTTTCTGAAATAAAGTCTTGGCTACCATAATTAAGATCATAATCAGCATTAAAATAACGGAAGCTGCCGTACCTGCCCCAAAGTCACGATTTGTAAAAGCTTTCGTATAAATATAGGAAGTCATAACATCGGATGCCCCACCGGGTCCTCCCTGAGTCATTACCCATATCAAATCAAAAAGCCGAAGTCCATTGGTCACTGTCAGCATTGCCAAAACGCCGAAGGTAGGTTTTAAATACGGAATAATAATATAAAATAATTTCTGCCATAAGCTTGCCCCATCGACTTTAGCAGCCTCTAAAAAATCATCCGGCATTTTTGAAAGATTAGCATATATAATCAGCATATTAAAGGGTGCTGATCTCCAGATCCAGGTAACGGAAATTGCACCTAATGCTGTTTCAGGACGACTTAACCAGGCTTTGGCATACTCTTCTAACCCAATCATATTTAAAAACTGATCTAGCGGTCCGATTGTGGGGTCGTAAATAATTCTCCAGATGCAGCCAACTACTACCATGGAAATTAAATATGGAATAAACAGACCCGCATTAAAAATCTTTTTACCTGGAATACCTATATAGAGAATATAAGCAAAAATAAAGCCAATCGGTATTGCTGAAAAACTGATAAGAATTAAGTACAAGGTGTTCATTAAAGACCTTAAAAACTTGGGATCAGCTAATACTTTCATATAGTTTTTAAATGCTACAAAATCTGTCAAATCACCTAAACCATTATATTTATACAGGCTGGTCTGAAGCGCACTAACAAATGGAATATATAGAAAGATAATAAAAACAATAATTGTCGGGGCTATTAATGTAAAAGCCGTTATCATTTCTTTCTTTTCTTTTACTGTCATATGATGTTTCATTTGTTTCTCCTAACATTTGTCGTTTTTAAGGAAGGGGCTGTGCAAATGTGACAGCCCCTAATAATGACTGGGTTATTTAAGATTTGATAAATATGTTTCCTTGTATAACACATTTAGTTGTTCTGTCACATAATCCAAATCATATTCACCTAATAGGTAATTAGGTTCCAGATCAGTTAAAAAAGAATTCTGTATCTCTGTAGTAATATTTGTTGGAACATAAATATCCGGAATGAAGCCATTCTTACCTGCTTCAATAAAACCTTGCATAGCCTCATTATCACTAGTCAGTTCAAAATTCGTTAAACCCGGGTTGATGAACTTTGCATAATCTTCTGAGAAAGCCGTTTTAGAGGTTAAGAACTTAATAAATTCAATCGCTTCCTCCTGATGTTTAGATGCCTTCGTAATTGTCCAAATACTGCTAGAACCACCCAAACATCTTGCTGTCTTACCATCAACACCTGGTAACGCATACGATGCCAGTTCTACATCCTCCGGAATATTTTCAGTAAGATAAGAAAGGTAACTTGGCTGCAATATAACCTGAGCTAATTCTTTTTGAACAAACAACTGCTGCATAGTCTCTCTGTTTCCTGTTAAGCCGGACTCTGGAAACCATCCCTGATCCCACATATTTTTAAATTTTTCTAATCCTTTCTTTACACTTTCAGACGTAAAAGTCATTGTTCCATCTTCAAATGCATTAGGATTTGCATCCAATTCATCCCTGCAATACTGATCCCAGAAAATTCTTGGCCACCAGTCCATGTTCTGCTGCTGCATGGAAATTGGAATTATACCCGCTGCTTTAATTGCCTCACAATTCTTTTCAAATTCATCCCATGTAGTAGGAACAGAAAGTCCTAGTTCTTTATAAACATTCTTGTCATAGATAACTGCTATTGTCGTCATGGTGAAAGGCACTCCGTACAATTTATCTGCATATTCGGAACCTATTGCCTTTAAAGTTGCCTTACAATTACTTAAAAGCGTGGGATTAAAGGTATCACCCCATACTGCATCTTTCTCATAATTCTGTCCAGTCCCGACTTCATTTGTCAAATCCAACAATAGATCATTTCGAACTTGATCGCCGATAAACTGGGAATTTGTCATTACTACATCTGGTAATTCATTTGCAATACTCAATGCAGTGAACTTAGAATAGTAAGAATCCGAAGGAACATATTCATATTCTATGTCGATTTCCGGATGCAGTTTTTCATATACTGATATCATCTCCTCAACCATACCACCATAATTGTCTAATACCTTCAATGTGACTCTTTCGTCGGATGAACCATCCGTCTCCTGTTGTACTGTAGTTGTATCTTGGTTTTCTGACGTTGTTGCGGATGATGATGAACAACCCACCATTGTCGTACAAACCAATACTACACATGTTAATAGTGCGATAAATCTTTTTTTCATAATAAACCTCCTAAACATTATTTAGTTTTTTTTGCTGCAATTATATTTGCTATTTTGCACAATGCAATCATATATCAGGTATGTTTTTCCGTCAATTTGCACTTCATGATTCAAGAGTACTTTCATGTTCTTTTAAATGTATTTTCTTATTACAATGATACTTTTATATTCTTTTAGTAAAAATAATAAAAAAGAGCCGTTTTGAAACAGCCCTTTGATGTTACTATACTCTATTCTTTATACTTTTCTATTTAAACTACGATACTGTCCTGGAGTCATGTTTTCCACGCTTTTAAATCGACGGGTAAAATTCGAAAGATTAGCATACCCAGCTTCCTGTGCAATCTGTGCAATCTGCTTATCAGTATTGATCAAACAATTTTTAGTGTAAGTAAGCCGTTTATTTGCCACAAGATCTGAAAAACTCACAGTTAAATTCTGTGTTATGAACTTACTCATATAACTGGAGGAATATGCAAAATACCCTGACATTCCAACCAGGCTTAGATTAGAATCCTGATAGTTTTGTTCAATATAATCCAAAATCTGCTGAACTAGTATATTCTGAATATCCCGCTGGGCTACTGTAATGTCTTCACAAATGCGCTCAAGAGCATTCTTCAATTTTTCTCCAAATTCATCTACCGTTCTGAAAGTCGTCAATTGATACAAATCCATCTCAGTCAGTCGGATATTCTTTTTCTTAACCTCTTTAATCAGCTGACTGACAATATCATAGCAGCACATTAGCGCCATCTGACCAGGAAGTTCCCATAAGTTTAAAACAACTTCGTTTACAGATTTTTCAACTTCATTAACATTTCCATTATCTAGGCAGCGATTGATGCTTAAAAGACACTCCGTCTGATAAAGGTTTATCATGCTACCATACTCTTCTCCACTTTTTTGAGTCATTGTATCTAATTCAAATTCTTTCTGCGGGTTCAATAACCGGTACTTGATACTAGTCAGTGCTTCAAGAAAGGAAACATGCGCACCAACTGCATCCCCAGATATATTTCCCAAGGAAACTATACAGCTTTCCTGTTCAAAAATCTGCTGCAGTTTTGCCTGTACACCCTTACGGTTTTCCTCTTCCATCTGCTCCTTACTTAATATAATAGCAATTGCTTCATAATAATAAATATAAGCACTGTATACAATATACTCATCCTGAAATGCCATTTTGATACTGGACGCTTTTTCTTTGTAAATAGCTTCAAAACTCTGAGATGACTGGTTCTGTCTAATAATTAATGCTACAAAATGCTTTTTGTGATTCATCTGTTCTTCAAAAACCTTACCAACAATGTCACTGTCTTTAAACTCCTGCACGCCATCATACAGCAGCCTTGTCACTAAACGTTCTTCCACTAACGGCCATTGATTCTCAATTTCCTTTGCCAATGAATCTTTCACGAAATTCAGGCTGTCATACTGATTTTTAATGTAATCCAGCTCATTCTTATGCATTTCTGGCTCATTTTCCTGTCTCATATACTGTGCCAGTTGGTGAATGGGCTTATAATAGCGGTATGCCATATAGATTGCCATTACGCACCCCAACATCAGGAATACAAAAACACCAATTACCAAAACACTGTTACTTTCAATAATGTTCATCAGCAAGTTTGGTACAGCAATCTGATCCACAATGATTAACTGGGGATTTTCCATGGGATAGACAAGTAACTTCTGTTTATCTGCCTCATTATATACAATACTGGATTTTCCCGGCGCTACTTCTAAAATCTCATCAAGCCGGAAATCAAAGGAATTATCCTTACCCTCTGTAATCAGCTTTTTTCCATTCTGATTCAGTACTGTAACTCCGTTGCTATAACTGCCTGGCGATATAATCAAATCAATCTTTATCTTCGACTCCTTCAGTTCCAATATTACCCACGATTCTTCCTTATTCGTGTAATTATAAACCGGATAAATAAAAATCATTTGCTGCTGTATTATAGGCCCCGCTTTTAAATTATATTGTTTGTTAATCACATCATATTCCGGCTCTTTAATCGAATAAAGTCTGTTAAGAAATGACTCGCTTTCTTCAGCAGGAATTCTCAACTGTTTGTCCAATAAAGTCTTTTTTTCATACTTTCCTTGTGATGAGAAACAAGTATTACCAACTCGATAAATTAGGTAGGCCTTTGTTACATATGAATTATCTAAAGTTTCCTTACTAAGCGTATCAATCATGCTAATCTCATTGCTTGTATTACGTTGCTTTGACAATACTGGTCCACTAAAGCTGATCTTATTTCCCGTTTCCATAAGTCTTCCATTCATAGTAATCAGGTCATCTCCTAAACGTTCCAGGATATTCTCATTATATCTATGAATCTCTTTATTAAGATTCTGATACAATATTACCTGAAGGCATATAGAAAGTACTGCCAGCGGCACTAAAAAAAATGAAGCAAAACCCACCAAATACTTCTGAAATATCCCTCTCTTCATGTTCCCATCCCCGCTATCCTTTTTTCTGGTCAAGCTTATTTAATCTAGTATATCATAGAACGTCCATTTTTCAATTATATTCTACATTTGCGAATATCAAGGCCTTATATTCTTTTTACTTCTTTTCTATTTATCCCTAACATGATTAGTAATTGAAATACTCCCAATATCATAAATACGAAATGTAAATCATTCTTGTCCGCAATAAATCCACAAATCGGGAATAGTACAAACATGAATATGGAAAACATCATACTGTTCACAGAAATAATAGTTGCTCTTTGTTTTGATGGAATTAACTCATTAACAGCTTGTGATTGTATTGGATACAATACTGCATTTGCATAGTTTATTATTGCAAATGTTATAACGGAAATGATAAGATTATGCCTGCTCATTACAATAATTCCAATTCCCATTAATGTAGATGCTACATATTTCGCCCTATCACCAAATATTGACAAAAATATTTCACTGGTAATTGCACCCATTAAAGATACTACACTTGCAAATAACATAATCATACTGATCTCAATTTTATTCATACCAAGTGAACTAAAGAATTCTTGTCCATAAAAAAATACAATTGTATGAAACGTAAAAACCATCGGATAATATAAAAGTATTTTTCTCAATTTGGAATCACAACGAATAATCTCAATACTTATTCTGAAATGATCCTTCACTATGGCAAAAACATTTAACTTATTCTTTAATGAAATAATATCTTTACTTTTCTCAACATTATCCTTACTAGAATCTCCCTTGATATCTGGTTCAACAAACAGCACCGCCGGAACTAAAGCAATAATCGCAACGACTACTGAAATAATATAACACAACGCAAACGAATACTCCGCAATAATGCCACCTATCACTGTTGCAGTTCCTTGGGCGATTTCTATAATCACATTCAAACGACTATTTACTTTCAAATATTTATTTTCTTGTCCGATCTGCTTCATACTGTCATAGACAAGAGCTTCTTCTGATCCGGAATTTAGATTTTGCCCTATGGCCGAAATTGCAAATGCAACAGCAAAATGCAACATGTTATGGCCGAATAAACATAGGATAGAAGATACCGCACTGCATATGCGCCCAACTAGGATTACTTTTTTACGTCCTAGCAAGTCTGCCATTGCACCTGTTGGTACCTCAAATATAAAACTAGTTAAATGGTAGATACCTTCTACGATTCCTATCTGCCATAAGGACATTCCTTTGAACACCATATATAATACCCAGATAGAACTAGATATGTCAAAATTCTTAAAAAAACAATATATGTAATCTATTCTAATATTTCTATTTACTTTTTTATTCATTATGTTAAGCTCCTTAATTTTCACTTATTTATAATTAACTGCATTAAAAAAAGAACATATATCATCATTTAAGATACTATGTTCTTCAGGAGCTACTGCATTTATAGTCAGAAACAATTTATTGGTTTCCCTAGAAAATGGCGCAGTAGTCCCGTGATTGCATAAAAATAAATGCTTTCATCATTGAACTGCTACTGCATATAGGTGTATAACCAAATTTGCTCATAAGTTATCTCTATTCTTTTAGTTTCGTTTATTTCTTGTATAGATTAACACTAATTATAATAATTTTCAAGTAAAAAATAAAAAGTATCTAAAAAAATGAAATAGTATATCTAATAGTTTTGGGTTACTCTGATGAAGAGCAACGCATCGCTTACATTAAACTAAATTACAATTTTTCTCCAATTTACTCATATCCTAATACAAATGTAGTGGAAGTGATATAATTA
This sequence comes from uncultured Lachnospiraceae bacterium, assembly GCA_963517115.1. Classification (GTDB taxonomy): domain Bacteria; phylum Bacillota; class Clostridia; order Lachnospirales; family Lachnospiraceae; genus Anaerocolumna. The sequence goes on from CAUQEW010000013.1 coordinate 92,924, forward strand.
CTGATGTGCCTTTTCCGTACTCACTTTGGATTTGAATAGCTCCCTGATGCATTTCTATTATATTTTTTGAAATGGCTAATCCGAGTCCGGCTCCAATTGATTTGGAATCAATTTTATAAAAGGATTCCATGATATGCTTTAAGTTATTCTTTGTAATTCCAATACCGTTATCACTAATCTTAATTAACAAATCATCTTGACTTATTGACTGAATAATATGAATTTTATCCCCTTTATTGGAGTATTTTATAGCGTTATCCAGGATATTAAGCATAACCTGCTTTAACTTATCCTGATCCGCTGTAATTTCTACCAAAGAGGTTTCGACAATCAGGCGAATCTCCTTTTTCTCCATTTTCTTTTGCAATTGAAATGTTACCTCATGAATCAATTGATCAACCTGAACTGATGTTAGAACCAGTTTTATTCGATCAGACTGATATCTGGAGAAATCAAGTAAGTTTTCTACCAAATTGATAAGTCGTTCTGATTCATTATTTATTATTGTTAAGCCAAATTGAAACTCTTCCTCTGTTAATCCGTCTGGATCCCGCATAGTCTCAATCCATCCTTTCATTCCTGTAAGGGGTGTTCTAAGTTCATGTGAAATAGATGAGATGAAATCATTTTTCAAACGATCCGTTTTTACAATCTCATCTCCCATATAATTTAGCATTTTTGCTAATTCTCCAAGTTCATAGGGATATGTTTTTTCAATTTTATTTTTATATTGCCCCTCAGCCATCTTCTGCGTAAAATGTATAATGTCATCTAAAGGTTTCACAATCGAATTTCCTAAACGAAGACTGATCAGGAACACTATGAAAGCTACCACAATACAAATAATCAAACCATATCCAATTAAATTTCTGATTAGATTATTCACATTTGTTAAAGAGGTAATATATCTTAACACTCCAATAACCTGCCCATTATAAAACAGAGGTGTATATAAAGCCAGAGTTTTTTCCTTCGTAGCTTCATTCTTTTCAATATTATAAATAGTCATAGTTTCCAAAACAGATGGATCAATGGGATATTTTACTTCCTCATAAAAGCCATTTGATGACTGAATGAGTTCTCCTTCTCGGCTAAGTAGCTGCAATTCACCTTCTTTATACTTATAGTTTTTAACTATTTGATCACTATAATTCGTTAATTTAGCATTGGTGAAATCAACTTCGCTTTTCCAGACAGGGCTAACCCCTTCCGCATGGGTTTGAAATGTAGCTGCTATTCCATGATAATAATATTGTGTTAACCCAATGCAAAATCCCGCCATAACCAGCCCTAATGTAAGTAAAATTATTATCATAAAATAAAGTGTAATCTTTCGCTTCATAGTTTGCCTTTCCTCAGTGTGAAAGCATTTTTCCATTGAAATTATCTTTCCCAATTTCTATTTCACACTTCAGTCTTTCCACAGGTATCCATACCCCCAGACGGTTAATAAATACTCCGGATTGGATGGATCAATTTCAATTTTGGTACGAATACGCCTTATATTCACATCTACTACTTTTATATCTCCAACATAATTTACTCCCCAAACTTCATCCAAAAGATCATTTCGGTTAAATACTTGATTTTTATTTGTAATTAAAAATTGCAGTAAACAGTATTCCGTTGGTGTTAGTTTAATATCCTTTCCCAAAGAAGTAATTCTGTTGTTTTGCAAGTCAAGCTGAAATAGACCAGAAATAATAATTGTAGTACTCCTCGTTTTAATAAAATAATCCATCCTCCTCAGTAGGGAGATTATCCTAGCATCAAGCTCAGCCATACTAAATGGTTTTGACAAATAATCATCAGCTCCCTGCACCAGGCCTTTTATCTTGTCTTCCTCTTGTGATCTTGCAGTCAGAATGATGATACCAACGGATAAACTAAGATTCCTAAGCTCCTGGCATACCTGAAATCCATCCATACCCGGAAGCATTAAATCAAGTAACACTATATCAATCTTATTATTTTTAAATATTTCTAACGCTCCTTCTCCCGTATCCGCTTCAAAAATTTGATAATTCTTCTTTCTTAAATTAAGACTTACAAAAGTCCGAATGGATAATTCATCTTCTACAACAAGAATTGTTTTCATCGTTCGCTCCTATTTGTCCCTCGTTCTCAATGATACGAGTCATAAGCTATAAATCTTATTTAAAATTCTCCTCAAGCAAATGGAAATTATCTCTTGAAATCGGCGTATCTTCATCATTATCTGTATAAAAAACAGTATTCTTCGTTTCTTCTAATTTTGTACCGGCTCCATTATAAGACGCTGGATCACTCCACTTTACTTCAAATAATGTTTCTTGAGTCTCATTTGCTACTAATCTAACGCCATTATCAAGCTTACTGATTGTTACTTTATCATACCATTCCGGCGGGATAGTGATATAAAAAAGATGACTGTTATCATTATACCGCTGCTCCATTATTTGTTTCGTCCCATCGATACGATAATCATGATACGTATCAATGAATGGGATTTCAGCAAATGCTGCATCTTCATATCCTTCCGGAATGTACATCCCTCCGACTTCAATGATTCCATCCTGATTGATGTCCTTACTATAAAGGGGGTAAGCTTTTAATAAGATTTCATCCTTTTCATCTCCAACTTTGGTTAGCTTATCCTTATTATATGCGACAATTTCTGTCAGCATGGAATGTGCTCCATAGCCACTATCAATGAATACTGCTTTTTTCCCATCAGCCAATTTACCACTAATAATATTCTCATGATAAGCATCCGGAATCAATTCCACCGAAGACCGTAATTGCAGCTGCCCCTTATCATAACGATACAGTTCTGCGGTCTGTGATGAATTAACTTCTCCGTTTAACATTAGTATATCAGGCTGATTATCTCCGTCATAATCTTCTATATCAATCCATTCATAGGCTGCATCTACACTACTATTTAAACTATTATCTTTTAACTCATAGATGAGGAGCTGTTTCTTAGGTACAGTGTCTGACATCCCAATACCGATAACCACTTCTTTTTTTCCATCTCCATTCAGATCTTCCAGTTTAAAATAGTCAAGATAGTTATAATTTGTATCTATATCAGACATTTGATTCCAACTCCCGTTATTCTCTTCCAACACCATTAAATGAACCGGTCGATTTTCCTTCGTGCCTCGGTACAAGACAAACCCTTCCTGTTTACCATCATTATTGATATCTTCTGTAAAAACAGATTGTTTAGGCTCAGAGTTCATAGCTGTTGCATATTCTGAACCTACTGGTAGAAACTTCTCCAAAACCTCTTTAAAATCTTCCTGCTTTTCATTTGATGATTTAGGTGCATCAATAAGTGTGACACTATCTCCTGTAGCCTGGCAACCTAATAACACAATTGCCATACTTGCGAATAATCCTATTAACCATTTTTTATTATGCTTCATCCTTTACATTCCTCCTGTAAGTCCTTTTTTATATTATATCTTAAGTATAAACATTTTCTATAAAAAGAGGGTTACAAAGAAGTTACAGATTTTTAAATATATATATGATTCACCCTATAAATGCACCGATACCAAAATACAATAATAAAATTATTCCAAGCACAATTCGATACCAACCAAACACTTTAAAATCATGCTTTTTGATGTAGCTCATCAGAAATTTTATAACAAGAATAGATACCACGAAGGCAACTGCCATGCCAAGTCCAAGAGTAAAACTCTCTGCGCTTGTAAAATCAAAACCAAATATCAAAAGCTTATATGCGCTGGCAACAAACATGGATGGTACAGCGAGGAAAAAAGTAAACTCTGCCGCCGCTATTCTTGACACACCTATGATCAGGGCACCAATAATCGTTGCTCCAGAACGTGATGTACCGGGAATGATGGATAACACTTGAAACATTCCAATAATAAATGCTGTTTGATAGCTTATTTCTGCTAAACTGTTTGTTTTTGGGTCATGTTTTTTATTCCAATTCTCAATTACAATAAACAATATACCGTAAAAAACAAGCATTGTCGCAATAACGATAGGAGTTCCAAGATGTGCTTCCACATAATCGTCCAGATACAGCATAATTACTGACGGAATGCACGCTACTGCCACCTTAAACCATATAGAAAAAGTGTCTTTTTTAATGATTGGTTTTTCCTTAAACTGAAATGGAAACATTTTCTTCCAAAACATCACGACAACTGCTAAAATAGCACCAAGCTGAATTACAACGAAAAACATTTCTTTGAATGCTTCACTCATACTAAGCTGTAGAAATTCATCAATTAATAACATATGTCCTGTGCTGCTGATAGGCAACCACTCTGTAATACCTTCCACAATGCCAATAATAACTACTTTTACTAACTCTAAAATATCCATTTAATTCCTCCTGATCTATTTTATATCTTCTTTTTTACCTTCTAAATACTCAGCAATAGTGTTCATCAGGTGGGTTCTATAAAGTATCGAAACAAAATGGATGACCAACAGGATCAATCATTACTGTCCACAAATCGGAATACTGCTCTTTTGCTTTTGTTGCACCACAAGTAATAGCATGTTTCACCATATATTCCATGTGCTCTTTATCCCTTACCTTGAAATCAAGATGAACCTGTTGTTGTTGTACATTAGGAACTTCTGGCCATACAGGCGGAACATAATCACAATTTTTTTGAAAACCAATTCTGACATTACAAGATGAAGAGGATATTACAATAAAACCATCATCCTCATATGTTTTCCTCCACTGTAGCATTTGGATATAAAAATCTGATAGAGATTTTGGATCTTTACAGTCTACTGTAACACCGCCTAATAAAATTTGTTCAAACATATTGCTATACCTCCTTTGATTGTTTTTTGATAACGCTCTAAAAGCGCTACCACTTCCTTATGTACTGTACAATAAATGTATTTATTTGTCATTATTATATCTTATACCAACTTTTATAACAAGTAATTTCAATACGTAATATACAATACTTACCGCCTATACTATTGGCGTTATAAAAATCTTTTTACCATATATTGCAAATACAATTGTATTGTGATATAATACTCCCAAACGGTAGGTAGCTATCATATGGAGGTAATATGAAAAAGTATGAAATTTTAGATAAATCATTAGAACTATTTGCGAATCAAGGGTACTTTGGTACCAGTATGGATGATATCGCTAAAGCTGTAGGAATTAAGAAAGCTTCCTTGTATTCGCATTACTCAGGTAAAGAAAGCATATTCACAGCTGTATTCAATAACATTTTTGAAGATTATTCTATATTTATTAATGATTTGACAGTTTGTAATGAAAATACAGACTGTCTAGAGAAACTAACAAATATCTTTTCTGGCTATGTGAAAAACTGTAAGAATAATAACAAAATGGTCTTTTGGGATAGATACTATTATTACCCACCAACATATTTGAAAGATTATATTTTAAATAAAACCTACGAAATCGAAATGCTCTTCATAAATAAAATCACATCAATTATTGAACAAGGAATCAGCAACAGAGTAATCAAGAATATAAGTTCCCATGATATAGCCTTATCCTTCTATTATATGATGATAGGTTTTTCAATGTCGATTAAGTTTTATGACGAAAATGAAATTGATCAGGATATTATTAAGTGCATTACTGTATTTTTAGACGGTATAAAGCTATGATTTCGTAGCTTCAAATACAATATCAATTCTTAATAAGGAGGAATTTAATATGGAAGAAGTATTCAAAAGGACTCTCGGAAGATCAGGGATCGAGGTTAGTGCGTTAGGATTAGGATGTTGGGCTATTGGAGGTCCGTTTATTTTAAACGGAATGTCTGATGGTTGGGGTGATATTGATGATACTGAGTCAATGAAAGCTATACACAGTGCTTTTGAACTTGGTATAAACTTCCTGGATACAGCTGATTGTTATGGTGTTGGTCATAGCGAAGAAGTAATTGGAAAAGCGATTGCAGGAAAAAGGAACAAAATTGTGGTTGCTACGAAGTTTGGATTTTTTGGTAATGAGGCTACCAAAATCTTACATGGAACCAATGTAACACCTGATTACATCGAAAGAGCTTGTGATGCATCACTTAAAAGACTCAACACTGATTACATCGACGTGTACCAGCTTCATGTAGGGGATATATCAATATCTGATGTAGAACCAATATGTATGACTCTTGATAAGCTTGTTGAGAAAGGTAAGATTCGCACTTATGGTTGGAGTACAGATCTTGTTGATGGTGCTACGTTGTTTGCAGAAAGAGCCAATTGTTCTGTCATTCAACACTGTTTAAATGTCTTTGAAGATGCTCCGCAATTAGTTGAATTATGTGAAAACAACAATCTTGCTAGTATTAATCGCAGTCCTCTGGCTATGGGATTTCTAAGCGGTAAATTTACTGTAGCATCTTTATTATCAAAAGATGATGTTCGAGGTGCTGGTCATTCTTGGGTTCCATACTTCAAAGACGGAAAACCTGTACCAGAATTCTTAAATGTACTTGATTCAGTTAAAGAAATCTTAACCATTAATGGTCGTACTCTCGTTCAGGGGGCTTTAGCTTGGATTTGGGGCAAAAGTGGCAGTACTATACCTATCCCCGGATTTAAAACCATAAAACAAGTTGAAGAAAATGCAAAAGCGATGGAATTCGGTCCTTTATCACAAGATCAAATGAATGAGATAGATCGAATTCTTTATCAAAGCAATAGGTAGATTATGTACTCCAAGAAAACGCACTCATTTTGAAATAGGACACCAAAAGTTAGATTTTATCTGTTCTTGGGATTCCTTTCAAAATGAGTGCATCATTTCATTACTTATTCAGTTTTGGGTGATTGTTGTTTGAATCATTCTTTATCCGATTCTTGATTCCATTCTGCATATAGTTTTTTCAGAATATTCTCCAAGTATCCTTTTTCTTCTTCATCCAAGACAGAAAAATTATTAAGTCTGTCCTGACTTCGTTCTTTTATATGTGCTTTCGCCGACTCCAAACCGTACTCTGTTAAGGAAACCTTCGTACCTTCCCCGTCTTCTTGCATTAAATTGATGTAACCTTTTTTCTTCATTTTTAGTAAATGCTCCGTCAAATCCGCAGAAGATAATTTAGAATAATCCTCCAGTTCCTTTTGTGCCAGTTCACCTTTATCTGCTAATATGGATAAAATATAAAACTTTCTCATTTTGTTGCCTCGTTTGCTACCTTTTTTGCTAGACAACAAAGGATAACAATCTTGAAATAAATGAAGCAGTTTTATCTCCGCTTGCGCACGTCTCCAATCTTCTATGTAAGGATCCACGGTTCTTTCATTGCCAGTTTCTGTACTCATACTTTCTGTATTCTCTTTTTTCATGGTCTCAAGAGGCTTGGTAACTAGCCCCGTTTTGGGCTTTTTAGCTTCTTTTTTCTTTTCTTCCGCTAATGTCTTCCCCTTCTTGCAATGCGGATTACTTAATAGGCAATGTCTCTTACAATATGGGCAATGATCCTCAGTAATTATTTCCTTTTTCATTCCTATCACCTCGATTTGTACTTTAATCTTTCAATTTATCTGCCTTCGGAGAAATAATTTTTCTCCTTTTATCATCATAGTAAAAGAGAATAAACTTCTTTCATAATCGTCCTACTATTTAGACATTATAGTTTATTTATCTATTTATTTCAAATGATTTTCTATTTTTTCTACTAATGATGCATTATTTTGAAATCTGATATACATATTAGTGAATGTTAACATTTGAATTTTCTTTTGTTACTGTTTTACACCTTCTATATATATTTTCTTATCTTAATGGATATTTATTATCATTAGACTGAAATATGTAAACAAGAACTTGACACCCCCAAAAAAAATAGATAGAATGTGTTCTGTTAGCCATGACTAACTAATTGTTTTATACCATCATGTGATAAAAGAAAGAAAGAGGAAACATTATGAAATTCAGAAAAATTAGTTCTTTATTAGCTATTGCCCTAATCCTATCAATGACAGGTTGCTCAAACTCTGCGACTAAATCTTCCGATACGGCAGAATCTATTGCATCTTCCGATACGGCAGAATCTGTTACGTCTTCCGATACGGAAGCAACATCTGTTACAGAAGAAAGTACTTCAACAGACTCCATAATCAAGTATCCGATTACGATACAACATGCATTCGGCGAAACAATTATAGAAAGTAAACCAGAGCGTATTGCTACCATCTCATGGGGTAACCAAGATGTACCTTTAGCGTTAGGAATCGTTCCTGTAGGTATTTCAACAGCAAACTATGGTGTAACCGATGGCAGTGGCCTTTTACCTTGGACTGCAGATAAATTCACTGATTTAGGTGAGGAAAACCCAGTCCTTTTCAATGATACAGATGGTTTGGATTACGAAGCCATCAGTGATGCTAAACCTGATGTAATCCTTGCCGCTTATTCCGGTATAACCCAGGAAGAATACAATCTTTTAAGTGAAATTGCACCGGTTGTGGCATACCAGACAGCCGCATGGCAGACTTTTTGGCGCGATCAGATAATTAACGATGCAACTGGAATGGGTATGAAAGCAGAAGGGGAACAGCTGGTTAGTGAATTAGAGCAACTAATAACAGAAAAAACCAGTGAATACCCACAAATTAAAGGAAAAACCGCAGCCTTTTTCTACTTTAATCCATCCGATTTAGGTAAATTTTATGTTTATCTTCCTACTGATCCACGTGCTGCATATCTTACAGATTTAGGAATGGGAGTTCCGGAAAGTGTAACGAAACTTGCTAAAGGAGCTGAAAGCTTTGCAATAGAGCTGAGTGCAGAAAATGTTGATCTTTTGCAAGATATAGACATTATAATTGCCTATGGTGATGATACTTTATTGGAAGCATTACAGGCAGATTCTCTAGTTGGAACAATTCCAGCAGTTAAGAGAGGCTCGGTTTCACTTATTACAGACGGCACACCACTGGCAGCATCCGGTACACCTAGTGCACTTTCCATCCCTGCAACTATAGATGAATATCTTGGTATAATTGGAGAGGCAGCTGATAAAGTAGAATGAAATATACTAAAATAATTACGATACTGATTGGCAGTTTAATTAGTCTTGTGTTATGTATTTTAGCTTCCTTAGCATTTGGGGCACGCTATGTAAGTCTTCATGAAGTTATTTATGCTTTGTTACATGCTGATACAACCTCGATAAATGAAATAGTAGTACATGAGCGCATCCCCCGAACTGTTTTTAGCATAATCGCCGGAGCTTCACTTGGGGTATCCGGTGTCCTTATGCAGGCAATCACCAGGAACCCAATAGCAGATCCCAGTATTTTAGGCGTAAACACAGGCGCCTCACTGTTTGTAGTGAGTGGAATCGCTTTTTTTCATATAAACACGGCCGGTCAATATATATGGTTCGCTTTGGCCGGTGCTGCTATAACAGCCGTCTTTGTTTTTGGGATAGGTTCCATGGGATATGGTGGCGCAACACCAATAAAGCTTGCTTTAGCTGGTGCTGCTACCAGCGCTGCTCTATCATCTTTGGTTAGTGCAATTATATTGCCCCGTACAGATGTTATGAACGCTTTCAGGTTCTGGCAAGTGGGAAGTGTCAGCGGCGCTACATGGGAAGGAATATCTTCCGTGCTTCCCTTTCTTATAGTCGGACTGATTATAGGTATACTCTCTGCTCCTGCATTAAATGCCCTTGCCTTAGGGGACGACGTTGCAACAGGCCTCGGTGTACGTACGGGAATTGTAAGGATCGTAGGTGCTTTTGCCGGCGTGCTTCTATGCGGTGCTACTACAGCACTGGCGGGACCAATCGGTTTTGTAGGTCTTATGGTTCCTCATACCATGCGTCTTATTTGTGGCCCTAATCTGCGATTCATTATACCTATGTCAGCAATTGGTGGAGCAATTATCTTAACTATATCAGATGTAATAGGAAGACTCATTGGCAGCCCAAGTGAACTTGAGGCAGGGATTGTTACAGCTTTTCTAGGGGCTCCAATTCTTATTATCATTGCTATGAGAGCGAAGGTACGATCATTATGACTAAAAATAATCTTGATACCATCAAAAAAGGATACCTCCATAGGCGGTTCCGGTGGATTATTGTAACCATTTTACTGGTTATTCTTGTTTTTTCACTTTGTATCACTATGCTTTTACTTGGAAACACTAAGTATCCCCTTGAAGTCGTTATCAGAGTTCTTTTTGGCGAACAAATTCAGGGAGCTTCTTTTGCAATTGGAACGATACGATTACCAAGAATGCTTTCAGGACTTCTTGTTGGAATGGCATTTGGAATGGCCGGAAGCACCTTTCAGACAATGCTTAGGAACCCTTTAGCCAGTCCGGATATCGTTGGCGTTACTTCCGGCTCCAGTTTAGCGGCAGTTTTTTGTATACTTGTATTAAAAATAAGTGGAAGTATTGTTTCGGCAGCCGCAGTAATTTCAGGCCTCTTGGTAGCAGCATTGATTTACGTTCTCTCTAAAGGGGGAAGCTTCTCAGGCGGACGGTTAATACTTATTGGAATAGGCATACAGGCAATGCTGAATGCCGTCGTATCCTTCCTCTTACTCAGGGCATCACAATATGATGTTCCCGGTGCTCTCAGATGGCTAAATGGCAGTCTAAACGGAATGCAAATGACAAACATCCCGGGACTTATTACTGTCGTAGTTATCTTTGGACTTATTATAAACTTGCTTGGAAAACATCTTAAGATTTTAGAATTAGGTGAACAAACAGCCATTACGCTTGGAGTAAAAACTAACCAGACACGACTTTTATTAGTTCTAAGTTCTGTGTTTTTAATTGCCTTTGCTACTGCAGTTACTGGTCCTGTTGCATTTGTAGCTTTTCTGGCAGGACCTATTGCAACAAAACTTGTAGGCACAGGAGCACCAAATGAATTACCGTCAGGCCTAGTAGGAGCCTCCTTGGTACTTGGTGCGGATCTTATCGGTCAGTTTGCCTTTGATATAAGGTTTCCGGTAGGCGTTATCACAGGAATTCTAGGTGCGCCATATCTCCTTTTTTTACTTATTCGTATGAATCGAACGGGAGGGTCATCATGAAAACAACACCATCATTTAAAGCAAGTAATATAGTTGCCGGATATGATAATAAAATCATCATTAATGAAATTGATTTAGTCATCCCAATCAATAAAATCAGTGTTATTATAGGAGCAAATGCCTGTGGAAAGTCCACATTACTGAAAACACTTGCCAGGCTGATTAAACCTGTCTCAGGGGAGATTGCCCTTAACGGAAAGAAAATCAGTGATATCCCATCCAAACAATTAGCACGTAGCTTGGGACTTCTTCCACAATCTCCTGTAGTCCCAGAAGGAATTGCCGTTGCAGATTTAGTAGGAAGAGGAAGGTTTCCTTATCAAACATTTTTTAAGGGATGGGAAAAAAAAGATTATGAGGCTGTGGAAGAAGCATTGGAAATAATGGGAATTACAGATCTTGCAAACCGCAATGTTGACGAGCTTTCTGGCGGACAGCGGCAGCGGGTGTGGATTGCTATGGCTCTTGCCCAACAAACCGATATACTTCTTCTTGATGAACCTACGACTTTCCTTGATATTACTTATCAAGTCGAAATTCTTGATTTATTGACAGACCTGAATCATAAACGAGGTACTACTATAGTAATGGTACTGCATGATATCAACTTATCTGCCCGGTATGCAGATTATATATTCGCACTTCATAAAGGAAATCTTATTTCTGAGGGTGCTCCATCAGAGGTTATAACAGAGGAATTAATTAAGCAAGTTTTTGGACTCGATTGTGCAGTTATAAAAGATCCAGTTTCTGGCTCACCTTTTATCGTACCAAAGGGACGACATCATGTGAATAAACAAATTATTTTATATTAATAAATTATATTTTAATAATGATTGATAGGGGCTGTCACAACTTGATGGCCCCTTTTCGCTCATATCCATTAACTTACAGCAATTTAAGATAAATAAAATTAGTGGAACAAAGTCATTTCCATTCATCTGCTAATATTGCATAAACACAGTCATCATACCATTGGTCATCCATTCTAAAACTTTTAATAAAATGAGCTTCTTTTCTAAATCCAAATTTTTCAAGAAGCCTTACAGACTTCTTATTGTTCGGATCAACTGATGCCGAAACTCTATGCTTCATCAAGTTGAAAAACATATAATCCATTACCGCTTTTACCGCCTCAACAGCATACCCGTTACCTTGGTAATCAGGTGAAATTGTAAAACCTATTTCAACCTGAGAATCATCCTCTAAAAAATGTATTCCGATATCACCGATCAACTGTCCATCCTTCAAACAAACAGCCAATTGCAGCCATGTATTTGTTGTATTAGAACAAACATTTTTATTAATAAAATCTTCAATTTCTTTAATGTCCTTGGGTCTCCATGCTTGATATTGATAAATCTCAGGCAATGAACGATATTTAAAAAATACATCTTTATCTTTCATCTCAAGTATCCTGATTAACAATCTATCTGTTACTAAATTATGAAATTTGTTCATATAATTATTCCTTCCAATTGTATACTTCCTTCTCTTAATCTTCGGATACATAAAATCTCCATAAGTGCTTTTCCATATTAATACAGCCGTTTGCCATAAAAGTTATCCCTTCCTTTTCAAGCCTGGAGCGTTGAACCTCCTGGCCGCCGAATATATTACCGGGTGCCATTCTGCCTTCCTTGTTGACTACTCTATGACAGGGTAGTTCCGATGGAGCCCTGCTCATTGCATATCCTACAATTCGGGAAGCATATGGATTTCCTACTATTAACGCAATCTGACCGTAGGTAGCAACTTGACCTTCCGGAATTTTGGAAACAATATTATAAACCCTCTCAAAAAATTTCGTATCGTTCATGTATACCCTTCTCCCATTTTAATATTGTCTGTGGAGTAACATTAACTAATTTTGCCGGACCCATCTTTTATAATACACTTACCATTGATATGATAAGTGTATAGTCTGTTTTAAAATTGCAGGACTATATGCTCTTTTTAGTCATATCCCTGATGTAATAAGCAACCTGATAAGGAAATAATTCATCTGTATCAATTAGTTCACATCCTAGAATCCGCTTAATATTCTGAATACGGTAATTTACAGTATTTCTATGGGTAAAAGTATCTTCAGCAACACGAATAAGACTGCGGTCATTCTTTATATAACTTCTTAAGGTACTAACATAACTGGAGCCATGCGCTTCATCGTAGGCTTCTAAGGATCCTAATATATCATTAGCATAACTCGTAAGGACATCTGAATCATCAATGGAAAAGAGTATTTTAAAGAATCCCATTTCCTCAAAATGTATACTTTCCCTTCCTGTTCCCATAGACATCTTCATAGCTGTTCTTGCTCGTTTATAGCTGGCAGAAAGATTTTCAATATGATTTATGCTAGGTCCGATACCTAAATGGAAACACTTCTCTTTCGCAAAATAAGAAAAGCTTTGTATAATCAACTTCGGTAGCTCTATATATTGTTTATTCTTTCTGCTATTAAGAATCAACACAAGAAAATCTTCAATCCGGATAAGTCCATATGAAGTATTGATTTTGTCATTTCCCTTCCATAAACCAAATAAATTTTCAAGCTTTATTATGGCCTGGTTATAGCCTAGTTCATCCTCAATAGTCTTTTTAACACAAATACAAAAAATTTGGAAAGTTCCTTCTATATCATACCTCTCTCCAAGTACTTGCCTAATATCCTCTTCCGTATAACGACCCTGAATAACCTCTCGAAAGGCATTTTCTATCTTTTTTTCAACTTGCTTCTGATCAATAATTTTCATGCAATAAGCCTGTATCAGCTCAGTTATAGAGATTTCCCAAGGCATTTCAAGTAAAGGAAAATTATGTACCTCACACCAGTTTACCACTTCTTCCGGAATATTTTGCAAATACATTCCAGTATTTATAATAATACCTGCACATTCATCCTTAGCCATTTCCTGAACTAACTTCAACAGCCAGCCAGGTTGTACCGCTTTCATGCCTGTTGTTATGGCCAATTCTTCTCCGTGGAATCTGGAAACAATAGTTTCATCCTCCAGCATATGCACCCAACTTACTACCGTATCCATACCTGCTTCCCCTGCAACTATCTTAAGCCGAAACTGTTCCTTTGTTTCTACATACAGTTCCCAAAAACGTACCGCCATTCTAACCAATCTCCTCTTTTAACATTTTCTTATAAATACAGAACCAGTCCGGCATATTATATACCAAACATTTGTTTTGTATTATTAATACAAATTTTACCTCTATATTCAGACTAGCAGATCATATACAAAATGTCAATATTTACATATAATTAAATCACAATAAAGACGATTACATTGATCGTAAACATAATGAAGGAGGATACCTTTATGTATATTAGCAGCACAAATTTATATCTGGATTTTATGAAATATAATACTGCAGTTCCGGCAAGCTGGATTGCTTCTGAAAAATATGAAAATTGTGAAAATTTTTACCAGTATATGGTGGTAAAGAATAAAAAAATAAAGCTCTTTCACAAAAAAAAATGAAAATGTAGATTTGATTATTAAAAGAATACTACAAATAAGCCTGTTGCTTTTTAACAGGCTTATTTTATTTCAGTTTGCTGTTAAGTTACAAAAATGGAGCACAGCTCGTTATGAAAAAGAGATATGCTCCATTTTAATTATACCCATTTGCTACTTTATACTCATATCCAGCCGATATGGATCCATCAATACATACCGCGGTTTGGTAACCGATAGCTGCAGTTCCTTAGTGTCAGATTCATTCAGCATATAACTGATGGCTGTTATCCTGTTTTGGTAATCAAAATACGGATAAAAGCCTATCGCATCCTTTCCAGTGAATTCGACACTGACCAGCTGCTGATTTTCATTCAGGCTGGTGTACTCAAGGAAAATTTTCAGATATCCGTATTCATTACCTATATCGCCCGCCAGTCTTTCTACACTCTTAATGATAGCACTTCCGTTTTCAAATACAATTTCTTTATTAACCTCAGCTGTTTCTCCTTCCTCAGGGATTGGCAGATTGATTTCTTAGCGGTTCGAGCCGAATTTTTTGTGATATTGGTTTGGTGTGTATACTGTACTATACTTAATAAAGCTTCTTCGTTAACCGAAGAAGCTTCATTCACTCTAAATCTATCCTTTTTTTGCATATCAACATTGTTTTAATTCAATATCTCTGCATGATTTCATTGTATATCTTTCTATAATTCTGCAATCCCACAAATTAACAAAAACTGTAGTCTCATTCATGAAGTGTCCCTACTTGCTATAAATTCGTAGTTCGATTTTAAAATCTTAAATAGGTGTCCACCAGTTTCCTGATACGGTAATCATGACAAGCAGTCTGATGCTGTTATCAAAGTAAGTACCTTCATCGGTAGGCGAAGAGACCATATGATCCCATAACATATTAAGCCACTCTTGGTTGCTGGAATCGACCATGGCGCTCACTGCAAACGGCGCTACGAAAACCATTACATTTTTCTCTTCTTCGACTATTCCCGATCCGTCTAACTTATAACCCGCATTGATATTGCTCGGATCTCCTTCTGAACTCGTTTGAACCCAGTGATTCAGCGTTGATATCTGCTTTAAGGCATGGGTATCTCCACTCAATAAATAATCGATCGGCACACGCCAAGGAACTCTACAAGAATTGTAATAATAATCCCCATCATAAGGTGCTTCTAAATAATAAGGATTTACCGGAACGTATTCGTTGCCCTCTTTAAATGAAAAATCGGGCAACAATCCTGTATTTGAACTTTGATTGTCGTATATAGAATTGATGATAGAGTAAGTTTTAGCTGCTACCTTCCCCCAATTTGGATCTTCCGTTGCGACTTGGAATGCTTTGAGATGGCCTAACATGAAATCAGAAGACCGTGTTCCCGAACCGTAGGTAGAATCACTGCTGCTTGCCCAATCTCCCAATTTCAAAATCCATTCATCCGTGTTTACATCATTTTTCATGATAGCATTGATGATGGTCTTCGCTTCTTTCAAGTAGTTGATTTCTCCATAGTTCCCCCATTGTTTGTCAGCCAGCATTAGAGCGTAGGCAATATCCATATCCCCGTCTGTAGCCGAAAAATTACCATCTTCATTAGCATTTGGAGGCGTATTGATGATGTCTCCATTGCTTGTTTTAATTTGTTGCCATCCCATCAAAGCCGAATCTTTTGTGCTAGGATGTGCTTTGTAAAAGCGGTACAGCCCGTCAAAGTAAACTTTTGCCTTGTCATCGTACCCTGCCATTAACGCAGTGGCAAGCATGCCGTAGCCATGTCCTTCCGAACAAGAAACAGCATTTTCCGGTTCATTCATTTGTTCCAAATTATAAAACACATAGTATTGATTGGGAGTTTTTTCAGATTGTACCAGATATCTTCCTTTCCATTCATCGTAAATTCGTTTTACATCATTATCCAACTGTTCCTGTGAGACGCAATTAGGTTTAATAACCCCCGAGGTATAGGCAGTATGCTGTGGGAACGGTTTAACTACAGTAACCTGCTGCTTGGTCGAAGTATTTTGGATAGTCGGTTTATCCACCTTGAATGGTGTGTAATCTACTGATACGATAGATACAACAGCTAAGCTTACAGCGAGCATGGTTATAAATAGAAAACGGTATGATTTTTTCATACAAATCAACTCCTTACATTAATTTATTTTTCTAGAAAAGCGTGATGTCCTTCTTCCATATACTACTACTCTTTCTTCATTTTCAATAATAGCAGGTAGTCCATATCTTTCCTTTAGGTGGTTTACAAAATGTATCCCTTCTAATTCTTTGTAATCATTTGTTACAATCACACCATCATGTTCGACGCTCGGCATAGAAATGGTAGTACTACAAATAAGCCTGTTGCTTTAACAGGCTTAAATTATTTCACCTAATAAGGACAGTTACCTGCCCTTATGTTTCTCTCTTCTTTTCTGTTGTTTTAAATCAAATTGTAGTTCTTTTTCAGCTTCTCTACGCTCATGTGAACGAGTTTTACGCTCTAACTTTCCTTGCTCCTGTTGCAGCTTTAAGGCCTGTTGCGATTTTGTCCCTATGCCTACATTTTGAATTTGTTTCTTTACATCTCTTTGTAAGCGTTTTGGATTTATTCGCTCCTTCCATTCTACCTCTGAATCAACAGAAGGGCTAAATCGAAGTTTATAGTAGTTTTCCGCAATAAATTCTTGAACTTCATAGTCCTTAGGTTCTGCCCCAAATGTAACTTTACAAACTGACAATCTTCCATCTTGAATTCGTTCAAAAATTCCTACCCAAAATGGTTCTTCAAAAAATATTTGTAACCTTCCTGTTACTTTGTCCATCATAATCACTCCTTTAAGATTGTAATGAACAAAGAACGGACAACCAAGGAGGCAGGTTACTGACAACATTATTTGTTGCTCCCGGACTACCTACCGAGATGTGTTTTTATCTTTGTATTTTTAGTATATCATATTTTACCACTTTTGCAACAGCCCTATATAAGTCAAACTAAAATGATTTAACCTTGAAGACCATTGGCCTGTCGTTCCATATTTTCCACAACAATATCATGAATATCTCCTAATGAAGTACAATACTCAAGTACTTTCCATGGAGTATTTGTGTGAAAATGAATTTTAATCGTTTCCTCATCACCAACCGCAAGTAAGCAATCACCTTCAATGTTTTTCGTAATATATTCGTTTATTTTATCTTCTGAAAGATTTTCTCCTTCAATTAATAGCTGTGTATCAAATCTGTATTCAAGCATAATTATTCTCCTTTCCGTTTTATAAATTTTATTTTACCATTAATTTTTATTATACACCTTTTCCATAAGAAAAGTATAAAAATTGCACAAAAAAGGATTGGCAAAGCCAATCCTAGATTTGTTCGCTCAAATGCGATAAGTATATAATGCTATATTGAATCTTTTTATGTTGAAAATATAAAATCCGTTACTCCATTTACATTTGCATGTTCGTTTTCATCCATTGGAATGATAATACATTTCTTGCCGTCAATTAATTGAGATTTTATTTGATTCATTTTTTCAGGATTTACTCGAAGAACCACATCATAATTTGCTTTCGTGTTACTTTCAGGCTCAGAATCTAATCCCTTTTCAGTCTGATTGTCTATATCTTCATAGGAAGGGGAAGAGTCGGCAGCTTTCGTCGTTTCTTTTAGTTTCTCTTGTAATTTTTGTACTTGTTCAACAAGTGCCTTTTCAACTTTTCGTTTTTCGTTTTCAGCCAACACTTTTTTATCAATTAAGTGGTCGATTACGGGTGGTGCATCACTGAAATTTTCTGCGTAGGAAGTTTCGATTTTGGAAGTAATATCTTCTGGCAAACCGCTTTCCATCAAAATCTCCTGAACCGATTGGTTGGTTAGAACCACTGGTTCCTCGGATGAATCAGAATAAGAGGCTTGTTCCTCCGCAATTTGACTCAGACTTTCTTGGATATCACTAATGATCTTATTACTTTTTTCAGAATCATTTATGGCATTTTTAATAATTGTATGGAAGGTGTTTTTTTGCTCGGTAGCAGTGGTTTTTGCTGGACAACCTAATGCCAATTCCATCAATTCTTTGTGTGTTTCTGCTGCATTTTTCGTGTAAAACATAACAGAATGAATATCGGTGCTTCTCTCTGTAAAAGCTGGAAAGATAAAACCGGTCTCCGGTGCTCCAACTACCCAGTCTCGATTACGTGGTCCGATTTTGTTTTCATCTTCAAAATATCCAAGCCCTGGCTTTGTTAATGCCACAGGACAAATAGCGATTAATAAATATTCATATACTTCTTCCGATTCATCTAATCTAGAATTATCGGTTGCTTTTGTCATGACATCATAATTATCATGAAAGGCTAAGATAAGATAATTTCCTGCATAATCATAGCTATCAATAATGAGCTGATAAAATGTGTCTAATAATCCTTCATTTTTTAATTTACTTTCTCTAAGTCCCATTAGGAATTGCTGTTTACCACCTTCTTTTTCTTCTTCTCGAGGAAAATTTAGTTCAATCAGATTATTTCCAGTGGTACCTGATAATGTTTTTTTTGCAATATCTAAATATTTATAAAATTCTTCTTCTTTCAAGTTTAAAAATGTTTCATTAAAGTTTACTAGGATTTCTTTCGCCGAATTCACATAACATCCACACATTTTTGTGAATGTACACCCGGTTTTTTTTAAACGACTTCTTAACTCAAATACATCTTTTTTGTTCATAATTTACCTCCATTGCCCATTGTTAATAAAAGTATCAAGCAGGCCTAGTTTCTTATTATAAAACAAAAAATGAAATAAATCAAAGGAGTAAATATTCTAATTATTTTTCACCAATTTTAGAAAAAGTTATGGAATTACTCCCAGCAACTGTAGAAACAATACAAAACCGCAAAAAATGGCAAAAGCCTTGTTCAGCGGATGCTAAACAAGGCATAAGGTAAATTGTTAAGCTAGTAGAAATTGAGTTTTCTTCTATATCTTAAAATCAAATATAGCCCAATGGCAACCATAGCAGTTAATATATTACTAATCAGCATACCATACCATATACTAAATTCGTTTATATTACTAACTAAGTAAGCTATAAAAATTACGATTGGAACTCTAAGCAAATAAACTCGAATAAAGCTAATATATAAATTATATTTTGTTTTTCCATATCCCTGGAATACACCAAGAATAACTTGGAATATTCCCCAAGGGATAACTGATATCGAATAAATGGACATAGCATGAATGGTATGTTTTAGTACATCCTCATCTCCTCTTGTCATAAAAGTCGCAATCGGGATTTTAAATATTAATAAACCTACTCCAAGGATTGTCGAAAATACAAGGGCCATAATAAGACTAATTCTAATGGCTTCTTTTACTCTATCCATATGTTTTTGTGCAATATTTTGGGTAAGAACTATAGCTAATCCAGTGCCAAGTCCAGATACTGTTGAAAATAGAACGGAATTAATTTTGTTTGTAATACCATATGCCGCTAATACACTTTCACCATATTTTATGACCTGACCATTAACTAATACAAATCCATATGATAGGGATGCTTTTTCAATAACTGAAGGAATTCCTAATTTTAAAATCTTTATATATATATCCTTACGAATAGGATATATCTTTTGTTTAAATATTTGTAAATTATATTTTAAGTATCCATCAAACGAAGCATAAATAGTTATAAATATTTGTGAAAAAAATGTTGATATAGCTAGGCTAATTAATCCAGCCCCTAATATATAAATAAGTAAATAGGTAATTATAATTTTTAATAAAATAGAAATAGCATTAATCTTTAAAATTTTAGAAGTATCACCTTCTGCACGTTTATGTCCAAAATAAACCGAGTTAATTAGAGCAAAAGGTGTACTTAGGGTTGTGATTCTAAAATAATCACCTGCGATTGGTAATAAGGAATCCAGTATAGAGGCTGATTTTAATATAGACTCCCAGAAAATAAATACATATGCAGTAATGATAACACTTACAATTATAGCTATTATCATCAAGTATTTAGAGATAACTCTTTCTTCTTCTCTATCATCTTTTCCAATCGCTCTACCCATCATAATTGTTCCAGTTATTGATATTCCGACACCAATTGACCGAACCATATCATAGATTGGACTAACAAAGGTGACTGCAGCTACTTCAACCATTCCGATGCTTGATACAAAAAAAGTATCGATTAGATTAAAAGTAGCATTCATAAAGTTATCAAGCATAACTGGTACAGCTAAGATGAGTAATATATGTATCAAACTTCCCTCAAGAATCTCTTGGCGGCGTTTTTCCGTTATATTAGCCATTTTTATAGGAAGTCTTGGCCACCGTTAATTTGAATAACCTCGCCAGTTAAAAATGATGCCTGATTACTTACTAAGAATTCAATTACAGAAGCAACTTCTTCTGGTTGTCCCAGTCTCTTCATTAAGATATTATTTTTAAATGAGTTAAATAATTCCATATTTGTTTCTTTTGTTGCTTGATGGAATGGTGTA
Organism: uncultured Lachnospiraceae bacterium; assembly: GCA_963517115.1. Classification (GTDB taxonomy): domain Bacteria; phylum Bacillota; class Clostridia; order Lachnospirales; family Lachnospiraceae; genus Anaerocolumna. The sequence continues at coordinate 113,974 of CAUQEW010000013.1, forward strand.
TCAATTGTACCTGGAGATACTGCATTTACACGAATTCCGTACTCAACTAAATCTTTTGCTAAAGCTCTTGTTAAGGTTAAAACACCTGCTTTTGCGGTTCCATAGACACCTGCGCCTGTACCTCCTCCATTCCATGCTGCATTTGACGCGAAGTTAATAATAGAAGCATTTTCGCCTTTTCTCAATAAAGGTATTGCTGATCGTGTAACGAAAAATACACTATCAAGATTAAATGCCATGATAAAACGATAGAATTCGGTAGTCATAGTTTCAAATTTTGAACGTCCACCTAATCCACCTGCATTGTTAACCAATACATCTAAGTGATCATATTTACTGGATATTTCTTCAAAAGCTTTTACAATTTCTTCTTCTTTCGTAACATCAAAGTAGAAAAGATCTACTTCGATCCCCAACTCCTCTAATTCTATTAAAGCAGCTTCACCTTGTTTCACATCAATACCGTTTAAAATAATTGAATAACCTTGTTTACCAAGAGCTTTCGCTGTAGCTAATCCAATACCACCTGTACCACCTGTTATCATTGCATATTTTTTCATTTTAGTTTCCTCCTATGAAGTCTTCTCTACATGGTGTAAAAATGTCTATTATTTTACCAGGTTTTAAGCAAACTGCTCCATGCATTACATTGGGTTCTTTATACGTTGTATCTCCAGCCTTTAGAACTTTTTTTTCTCCATCGATTTCGAATTCATATTCTCCTTCGATAATATATGTGATTTGTTCATGAGGATGTTTGTGTAAGGCACCTATCGCACCTTTTTCATAGCTTACTTCAACAACCATAAGATTATTATTGTAAGATAAAACTCTACGTTTTACCCCGCCTCCTAAATCTTCTAACTTACAGTCATCATAATTAAAATAATGTTGAATCATTAGTTACCTCCTTATACTCGTCCAACTCATATGAAATATGGTTTCCTTTGTTTTTCTTCTTAGAATGATTGAAGTTCTCCATCTTGTTATTGGATTAGCTGGTGATTTAGCTAAAAATACTTCTGTGTCTTCAATATCCATGGTACTTACCAGCATCAAATCTCCTAATTTCCAATTAAGCCTTAATGTATTATCGTTACTCTTTGGCTTTAATTTTGCTAAATTTTCAAAGTATGCATATCCATTCTCTTGATAATTAAGATTGATATCCTCATTCATATCAAATAAGGAATTTAAATCATCTATCATTTCTGATTCTACATGGAATATAAAATCATAATTTCTATCTGTCGAAGATACAACCTCAAAAGCATCCTTAAATCCATCCTGTATGATTTCAATTTTACGTTTAAAAGAGACATCTTCATATACATTTACTGCTTGTGCATTACAGCAAGTTGGCGTAAAGCTTAGCTTTATCCCCGGTTCAACTGAAGTATGATTCATTCCATCCACAACAACTGTATTATGGGATGCAGTTACTCTATGCCATTCATTGCAGATAATGGAACCGTATCCGGAATTTGATAAATCTCTGGTTAAGGTTTCCTTTCCAAACATAACTTCGATTGCCATCTTATCTGGATGTGCATGGGAGGGTCCATTATGTCCATACTTATAAAACACATCCAAGTTATCGCTTTTTAGTAAAGCGTAATTAGACTTTTCAAAGTCCATGGATTGCCTGTTTGGTACTACTTCTACATCATAATCAAAGTCTGGTAAAAACAGAAATTGTTCTAATGAAAGTCTATTATCAAAGTAAAAAGGTTTGGATAATGGAACTTCTCCTCTTTCATAATCACTAGCTAAAACCTGTGCTAGAATTTTACCAACTTCGCTATTGTATCCAAAGATTTTCGTACCTACAGAATAGATATAGGAGTATGATTTCAGATTTATATTAGGCCATCCATCATTAGGATTCGGTAATTGTTGATTTGAGAATGCATAATTATATGCGGAAATTAACATCTTCTCAACGATTTTAAGATTCCTAAATTCATAATTATAAGCTTGAGCAAATAGTGCAAGGTAAGTAACTCCTTCTAGTGTAAAGAAATTGTAATGTATGGATCCTTCATACCAAAAACCATCTTCTGTAACACCTTCATTTAACTGTCTGTTTATGCTATTTTCACCATTAAATGCAAAATCAATCATACTCTTATTATCACAGAATAAGCCGATTACGCCAATTGCACTATTCATCCAACAAGAAATATTATGAACTTTATTTATTTGTGGTTTTAATAAGTTAAACATACCTATACTGAATTCGTTCTGAATTGTATTCATTAAATTCGTAGGTAGTTCGTCTTTTACTAATTCCAATCCTGTAAATATACGAATAAAGAAGATAGCTTCATTCAAGTTTTGTGGCATAATTCTTCCACAACCCCATTTCATAGTTTCTAGATTATCAAATACTATTCCTTCTTTATTATGTAATTCAAATTGTTCAAATGATGAAATATAGAAACTGGACAAGGATACTACGATATCCAGATATTTCTTCTCACCTGTTATCTTGTAGAGTATAGAAGCTTTCAGAATTGTTAATGCTGCCTCGTTTCTATATAAATAAATCCAAACACCGTCAAATAATGGTGAAGAATAATTTTTCTTGCATATTGGGCATATATGGTGATGGGGATCCGATGGATTATATTGAAGAACATTTCCATCATCTTTACAAAAATAGTGATGTCCCCATGCAGAACGTTTACTTGGACTATCTTCAAACGAGTGAAAGAAATCTTTAACCTCAAGTTTCATTTGTTCAGCCATGTCGTTAAAATCTTTTGATGTTTTAATTTGTTGAATTAGTAGTTCTTTATTTATCATTTTTCATTCACATCTTTCATTTTGTATTTGATATTATATAACAGATCATCTAATAACCTATAAACTATAAAATAAATTAATCCAAATATTATTGGCTCACCTGCTAATATTGTAGTATCTTTTGAAAGCGATAAGATAAGAATTGCAGCTTGGTTAATGATGCTATAGATAGCGGATACAACAATCATAATAAAAATTGTTTTAAAAACATAACCTAATCGGTATATAACTCGTTTCAGAATAGGTACGTCAATATATGAGATTGTTTTTCTTACATTCAGCATGTGTTTTACAATAGGATTTACTACAGCCATCTCAAATATTGCCATTACGAGACCAAGGGAAAATATAAAATCCAAATAGCCATTTTGACCAAGAGTGGTTCCCCATCCTATAAAATAGTAGACAGCACCGGCAGCCCAAAAGCGAATGATTGATTCAATACGTTTGTCAGTAAAGAATTTTTTCCTCAATTCTTTTCCTCCTTATGTTCCGATATACTAATTCCCAATATTACCAACGTCCCAATGAGATAAACTGCAATTCCAAATAGTAGCAATATAAATGAATATTGAATGTTATGAAACAAAATGGACTCTTGTTCTATACAATCTTTCCACATAAGATATGCAGTATAAATTCCTGATCCACATGCAGCCCCACTCGATAAAACTAATTTAAACATATCACTTGAATCCAATGCTTTTATTGAAGTTAGAATGGCAATAAGCAGAATTCCAAACAAAATAAAAAGGAATAGGTAAAATCCAACTTGTCGTGCAAACATAATTAAAATTGCTTCAATATGAATCTTAGAAATTGCTAATTCAAGCAGCCCGACTAACGCCATTATAATTAATGTAATTTTATAGCCTAATCGCTGCATAATGCACCTCCTATCATAATCCTTTTTGTTGTATCAGGGTCAAAGAAATGTACCTGTCTTAACAATATAGACAAGTCAACATTCTGCCCATGTTTAAAATTAGTTCTTGATGAAACTTTTCCTGTGACCATCTTCTCATTCAGATTAAAGTGAATGAGCATATCAGCACCTAACAATTCAACTACATCTAAAGAAACCTTAATGGATGTAATATCATCTGTCTTGACTGGTATTGCTTCATATTCCAGTATGTCTTCCGATCTTATTCCTAGTATAACAGGACGCTTATCATAATTATTTAATGCTTTTTTATGCTCTGTAATTACTGGAAATGTCAAATCTTTAGAAACAAAGTACCCATTTTCTATTTTACCTTCAATGAAATTAGTTGCTGGGGAACCTATAAATCCAGCTACAAACATATTACATGGATAATTGTATACCTCTGATGGAGTCCCTATCTGCTGTATTACTCCATCTTTCATAATTACCATCCTATCAGCCATTGTCATCGCCTCTACTTGGTCATGAGTAACATAAATGAAAGTTGAACCTAGTTTTTGATGCAATTTTACTAGTTCTCCTCTCGTTTCTGTTCTTAATTTTGCATCAAGATTTGATAATGGTTCATCTAGTAAAAAGACTTTTGCATCACGAACCATAGACCTTCCTAAGGCAACACGTTGTCTTTGTCCACCTGACAAATTAGCAGGTTTACTATTTAATACTCGTGATAGCTCTACAATATCTGCTGCCTTCATCGTTTTTTCATGGATAATATCAGAATTCTGATGACGGACCATCAAACTAAACCCAATATTTTCATAAACAGTCATATTACCATAAAGTGCGTAATTTTGAAAAACCATTGCAATATCCCGATCGGAAGGTGCCAAGGTATTTACATACTTATCACCAATATATAGTTCTCCTTCCGTAATTCCTTCAAGACCTGCCATCATACGAAGTACAGTAGATTTTCCACATCCAGAAGGACCTAATAAAACTATAAATTCTCCATCTTCTACATCTAAATTAAAGTCTTGAACAGCAACAACACTGTTATCGAAGCACTTTTTTAAGTTAACACACCGTAATCCAGCCATATTTCCTCCCATATTGCAAATAATACTTACTCATTCTTATAGTTCATATAGTTTTCTCTTACTTTTGCTTTTGTCAACGTTATAATTCCACTCAATAATAATAAAACAGCTGAAACTAACATCATAACTATGATAACCAGACTCATTTCTTCATTTTTCAACTCTGGCATTTTAAAGCATCGTATGAACTGTATAAAACTGATAATAAGAGCAATAATTGCCCAAATAGATGAGTATTTTTTTAATTTAACTGCTGCAAGAAAACTTATAAGAGTAAGCATAATATTATACATTGTAAAAATACCGATATAAAAATCTATGGTCATCGATCTCAGTGTGAGAATTGTTGTAGCGACATTAAGAATGATGAATCCTATTACACAACTATACGCCAACTTGTTTTCTTGATAATAGAGTTTTTCACCCTTAACCATTCGACTTCACTCCTCTTTTCACTCGTACCATCTTTAACATACGATTTATGAATAAAATAATTGTCAGCAACAATGATATAAGAATTCCAATGTTTAAAATATAATTTAAGGAAAACATTAGAGTTGACACATTATAATTTTCTAAAATTGAAAAATCCAAACTTAAATATTTATCCTTGTAATATGGAATTGTTCCAATAAAAATACTAAAATCATTTATTTCATAAACAAAAAAACCTATTAGATAAATGCAGTGGAACATACTTACTTTCTTTTTATCTATTTCTAAAAATAGGGTAAAAACAGCTAATATTAATATGGTTAATGCAGTTTTAAAAACATATTTATTCAATAATTGCAATTCTTCGTAAAATTCAAGCATTGCCGTATTTCCATCATAAAAAAAACGATAGAAATTGGTCATAAAACATAGAGAATAAATAAAATAGAGAACTGCAATGAAGAACAAGATATATACACCTATCCATCGTTCATTTAAAAATTTTTTTAACTTCATTTATTACCTCCAAGGCATTAAAACCAGTTTAAAAACAATCACAGATTGTTTTTTATCAAAGGGAGAGGGATTTATTCTCCCCCTTTGCTATACTCATAAAACTCTATGACATATAATTATTGGGTCACACGTTTATATGCTTCCTGATATACTTGTTCATAAGTTTCAACTCCTGCATCAATGAATAATTGCCTAATATCATCGGTAGATTTAAACGATGTTTCTCCACCTGTAATATATAAAAATATTTGGTCAATATTCATTTCATTATCAACACTTGTTGTAGCCAATTTAGCCTCATCTTGTTCCATTAATGAAAATACAGGTGGAACTAATTTTAATAATGGATCTTCTGAATCATATGATGGAGTAATTACCTCTGCACCTAAATAAATATCCCACGATTCCCAACCACGATTAACTGTATTTTGATACTCATAACCAATACTTGCAGAATAGCCAATAGGTATAATAGAACCAATAAAATCTCTTAAGAAAGCAGAAATATCATTGTTTTTAAATTCTTTTGCTGCATTCATAAACCAATCATTAAACTTCGGATATTCAGTTCCATCTGGTCCAACAAAAGTTTCACCCTCAACTAAGTTAGCTGGGATACCATAATTTTGTACGATCTGGCCTTCTTCTGTATACATATAATCAAATAATTTCAGTGCTGCATTAATTTCTTCTTCTGTTGAAGCTGCGGAAATTGCCCAGCCTTCTGATTTAATAACACGTGTATTCTCTACAAAGTGAACAAATTCTTCTGATTCACCAAGAGTAGTCACTGGAGGAAGGAATGCTACTACACTTTCATTCGCAGCTGTTGTTGACGCTACCCACTCATATACCATAAAACCAAATTGTTTTTGTCCTTCACTTGCATCCATTGCAAACATAGTTTGTCTGAAATCATCTTTGTTTGTTATATCTGAGAATTCGCTAAAAATTAATCCTTCTGAATATAACTGTTTAAGATAATCATAAGTTTCTAACATTCCGTCATCATCATATGAAAATTCTAACTCACCATTTTTATCCAAATACCATTTAGAACCGTAGGAGTCTGTACCAAAAACTCTTTGACCACCAAAATAGTTAGCAAGTCTCAATGCATCTTCTCTAGTGCCAGATGTTCTTGTAAAGAATGGAGAAATTACTGCTCCTTCTACTACTTCACCAGTTGTTAATTTAGAAAGTGTATTTGGTGATAATTTTATTACACGCCATAATGCAATTAATTCATCCATATCATATTCAGCATTAACACCCAAATAAAGATCAGATGGTTTCGCAAGATTAGGATATGTAGTTTTAATGTAGTCAAGTAATACCTTTAGTGCAACCTCGCGTGTTAACGTTCCATTTGCTACTGCATTTTGTAATTCTACAACATTTGTTGCATTACGATCCCAATAACCTTCATATGCTACTGTTAATGTCTCTGTCTCATCTACCAATGCATCTGTTGTATCAAGTAATCCCATTACCCATTGATCTCTTCCGATAAACATTCTGGAATAATAGCCAAGTGGATGTACATATGGTAAATGATAGATACCACCGTCATAAGCAGTAACTGCTTTAGCCACATCAGGATTTGCTTCAAAGTAAGCTTTTACATTAGGCATATCATCTAACCTTTTTGTTAAGTCAATAAAATATCCCTGTGCTCCATAACTCATTAATTCTTCGCCGACGCTACCACCAAATACAGTTGCTTCAGTAAAGCTTGTTGCTGCATTCAAATCTATCATTTCTGTACTTGTCTGATCTTGAATAGCTACATCATTAAATTGGATCCCAAGCTGATCCTGAATGTATTTCCATGTAGGTTTTAAGTCACCTTGAGAATATACAGTTCCATCTGGGTAAGTTAACGGTGTTGCTTGATTGTAAGTAATTGTTCTTTGATTATTCCCATTTGAAATATTAATATTTAGGGATTCAGCTAATTCAAGAGTGCCACCTTTATTCGTTTCTGAGGTAACATCAGTCTCCTTCACATCATTTGATTCTGTCGATTGTGTTTCACTACTATTTGTCGGTAAATCTTTACCTCCACATGCAGTTAAGCTAAATGTTAAAACAAATGCCATAAGTAATGTAATTAATTTTTTTTTCATTGATTTTCCTCCTCTTTTTTTATATTGAAGCGATATTTTCGCATCCAATCATTCTTTTACTCCACCAACATTTACACCTTTCGCAAAGTATTTTTGAATTTGTGGATAAATTAATAATACAGGTATTATGGAACATACTAATATTGCATATATATAAGAATCTGCTGCATATGGAAGCTCAATCGGCATATCCTCATACATTTTTTGATAATTCTCAACTAAAATTCTCATATAGACCTGAACAGGCAATTCTGTAGAATCTTTAACAAGTATACGTACCCAAAAATATCCATTCCATCTACTGGTTGCATAGAATAACGCTACCGTTGCTATACCCGCTTTTGACATAGGAATAAAAATTTTGTTTAAAAGCTGAAATTCATTTACACCATCTACCTTAGCAGCTTCTTCTATTTCTTTTGGAATACCTGAAAAAGTATTTCTTAAAAGAATAATGTTATAGGCTTGGACACCAAAGGCTATTACAATACCCCATTGATTATTAATTCCCGTATCCATATAATTTAAATAGGTAGGTATCATCCCAGCACTAAACCACATAGTAAATACAATTAAGAAATTTAATTGTCTTCTAAATAAAAGTCTACTTTTGGATAAAGCGTATGCTCCAGTAATTGAGATAAGCATACTCCAAATGGTACCAAATACAGCATAAAATAATGTGTTAATATAAGAAATCCAAAAACCTTTGTCTTCATAAAGCAGTTTATACACTGAGAAATTCACATCTTTTGGCAATAATATTACATTACCTGATTCATAGGCCATTTTCCCGCTGATCGATGCTGAAAAAGCATAAATTACAGGATATAATGCCATTACACCAAATGCGCCAATTAAAATGTAAGATATAATTTTAAATATTATCTCACTCTTATTTAAACGATCCATACTCCCACCTCCTACCATAATGAAGTCTCTGAAACTTGTCTGCTGATATAATTTGCTCCTATTACTAATGCAAATCCTATTAAAGCATTAAACATATCTGCAGCAGAACCTAAGGATTGATTACCACTTTCCAAACCGACTCTATATACAAAACTACTTATAACATCGGCTGTCGAATAGGTGTTTCCATTATAAAGTAAAATAATTCTTTCATAGCCTACCGACAAAATATTACCAATTCTTAGAATAATCATTATTATCAGAGTCGGAGCCATTCCAGGGAACGTTACAAAACGAATTTCCTGAAATTTATTGCCTCCATCTACTTTTAAAGCTTCATATAGGGTTGGAGATATACTCATAATAGCAGCAAAATAAACAATAGAATTATAACCGGATTCTTTCCATATACCAGTAATTTGGTACAATGGTCTGAAATAGGCTGCTTCTTGTATTATTTGTGTTCCTTCTGGTATAGCCCCAATCGTCATTAGTATGTGGGCTAATACACCGGTAGTCGCTTCGCCATTGTAGACCAAAGTAAGTACCAATCCAGTTATTGTTACCTCAGAAAGAAAATGAGGTAAATATGTAACGGTCTGCATAAGTTTTCTATATGTTAAATTGCCTGTTTCACTAAACAGTAAAGCTACAATAATTGGAATAGGAAATCCAAAAATTAACCCATACAAACTGATTAAGAAAGTGTTTCGAAAAGCTGACCAGAATTGTTCGGCATATGCTCCTTGCATAAGTGTAATAAAGTTTGAAAGGCCAACGAAATCACTTCCCATAATGCCGAGATTGGGTTGAAATTTTTTAAAAGCAATAAGTAAACCACCCATTGGTCTATATGCAAAAACAATGTACCATATAATGATTGGGAGAACTAATACATATAACCGCCAATCTGCCAGTATTATTTTTGCATATCGAACTATCTTATTACCTTTCTTTGTTGTAGATAACTTCATTCTTTTATCTCCTTTTGCTCATTAATGAAATATGACTTCATATCTACGAGAAGTCCTTCTCTATTTTTCAATAATATTAAAACTAAATAACTCATTATCATGCAAAATAGGATCTGTGATATTGTTAGCATAACACTCTCAGTAAATGTAATATTAATCAGACCGCCAAGCAAACCACGTGATAACGTTATAACCCCATAAAAAGTTACAATATATCCCAGTAACCAATAACTTCTAGAAACAATTTTAGACGTCTCGATAAATCCAAAAATTTTAGGAACAATTAACACCGCACTATTCGAGACGAAATAGTATAAAAACATCGGTACCGATATTGTTTCGCTAAGCAAAGTAGTTAATATTGCTAACAAACTGTTGACGACTATGCCATGAATTCCCCATCTCATTAAAGCTATGATAGCTACTAAAGATGAGAAGCTTAAGTAATAGCCAGCTCCGGGTAACTTATTATGTAACCACATGCCAAGTCCCTCTGCACCCAATGCTAAAACGGATAAAACTATTAGATCAAACCTTCTATATTGTTCCAACTTCATTCTCTTAATCTCACCACCTTCTCTAATTCTCCATGCTCATATGTTAATACAACACTCCTAGCATTAAAAGTTTGGTCTCTATAAGTAATGATTTGATCCTTCGTAATTAAAAAGATAGTTTCAATGCCATCCTTTTTTGTATAAATACCTTGTAAACCGTTATCATTAATGATAGTTAATTCTAGCTCAGGCTTTAAACAAGAAGGAAACGGAACTAAAACACTAATAAATTCGATTGAGTTCGATTTTAAAGTTGAGGTTAAGTGTATGGTTTTCATCTTTGTTTCACGGAATTTATCAGGTTCCTGGGTAGTCATCACCGCTCTTATAATGTTTTCTGATTGTATTAAGTTTGTAGGTTGACTTGACCACTGATACATGTCCATGATCCCAATCCCATTTTCATAATGCAGCTTATACTGATAATCTGTATTATTATATTCTTGTACTTCTGGTTTTGTATCCGCATGCATTACCCAAGAATAGTAGTGTTGGATTTCACTATTTAATTCATCATATACAATGAAAAATCTTTGAGGAATATACAAGATATGTCTTTTACATTGATTCATCTTTAATTCTTTTTTATATGTATTTGCAGTTTCACCAATTACATAAACATAACCATCTATTTCTTTAAACAATTCTATCTCTCCAACCATATAAGATGCATAGTCTTTATAAACATTATTTTGATTTTCACCCTGAAATCCTTGTCCGTCTACCAATACCATATTATGATCCGAGGTTTTAACACTTCGATTATATCCATCATCAATAGCCATGAAAACTCCATTAGCATGTAAAATAAATGAATTATTATCCGGATGTTGATGAGATAGACCAAAGCAGTTATAATTTTTATTATTTTTTAACTCCCAAAGTTTCTTCCACTGTTTTTTACCGCCCGGAGCACCACATTTAAATGAAAAATGCGTTGCATCGTTTTTCCAAGAATCACGAATCACTACCAGCCCCAGGTCATCAAAGAACTTTACTAAAGGTAAGTCTTCGAAGCTTTTTCTTTTTACTGTTGGATTATAGAATAATAATTCAAAAAAACATTCTGGTAATATACCTGGTTTTACCTGAGACTCCATTGCTTCTCGGTATAATAACTGGTTAACAACCATGTCACCCAGATATTGAGCATAACCATTATTATATTCTGCGGCTGTCTTGTAATAAATTGCTGTTGAATGACCACTTCTTCGGTCATGGCAATCACCAAAATTAATCTGTTCTTCCAAGTTTGGAGCTGCTTGATATAGCCGGTAACTAAATGTATTTTTTAAGAATAAGGATTTTTCGAAATAATCAATACCTTCTCTTTCTTTTAACAAATGTGCGTATACAAATAGCCACATTACTCCATAACGCCAATATACAACTCCCTCATAATCACTTCCGTCATCTGGAAGAACCTCGAATACAATTGAGAAATTATCTTTTGCACATTTTATCCAACGCTCTGGTTCATCACCTAAATAGCGTATAACATAACCTGCAGTAGCAAGTCCTGTAAGATTAATCCAATTATGATTCTGCCAATAATTTGTTGACCAGCCTTCACCTTCCGTATTTATCTTATATTGATACATCCTTCTTGCTTGAAGAAGTATTTTTTGTTCTATTTTTCGTTTTTCATCTTCATCCCATTCGTCTTTCAGCCAATCATATCCAATACTTAATCCAAAAAGAATCCAGGCTGCAGATAGATCAACATCTACCAAATATGCATTACCCCAATGTTCATATCCTACCACACAGCGTATCCATCTCATTGCTTCTTCATAATAATGCTTTTGCTTTGTAAGTAAGAATGCCAGCGAAAGATTTGCAATAGCAAGCCCAAAGTAAGTTATGCTTTCATTGGGATGTATATCCTGTAACTGTTTTAATGTATATAGTCTGCATTGATCATCCAACCTCTTAAAAAATCTCTTTTTGTTACCATATATATCTTTTCTTAATTGATCCAGATCTTGATCAAGAAATATGTAATCGCTCAATTTTACCGCCTCATCCTATTTCGTATTTGCGTAACCCTTACGCTATATATATTATCATATACATTATAATTTGTCTATAGTTATCTTGTAATTTTCTACAAAAAATTAGTAATATAAAATATAATCTTATGTATATAGTATAAAACAAGCTCCAAATAGCCTGTTTTCAAGGCATTCGGAGCTTATATGCGAAATCTTTACGTATTTACAATTAAAAAATAGTTGTATTACTCTTATTTTTTATCAATATAACCCATTTTTTTAGAAATCATCAGAGCTTTTTCTCTTACTACATTTGCTTCATATTCAATATTTATATTCTCTGAATATAAACCACTTACACTTATTGCTGCTATCACTTTATTATTTTGATCAAATATAGGAGCACCAATACATAGTAAATACTCATCTTGTTCTTGATTATCAACTGCATATCCATTTTTCTTCACTTTCTCAATTTCTTCGAGTAGTTTACCAGAATCTGTAATGCTATGACTTGTTTTTTGTATCAATCCTTTATTTAAAATACGTTCTAACAATTCACTATCATTAGCTAATATACATTTACCAAGAGAAGTAGTATGTAAATAAGTACGACTTCCGATTGGACAGGTAGTTACTAACGTATCTTTCGCTTCACATTTATAGATGTAAGTTATTCTTTCTTTTACTTCTTTTCCTATAAATACGGTCTTATTCAATTGGTTGGTTAATTCCTCTACAATTGGCTTTGCTTTATCTACCAAGTTAGTATTACTTATAAATGTGTTACCAATATAATATGCCTTTACTCCTATTCCATATAGTTTACTTCTTTCATCTATTATTTCTATCATATCTGTTTCAAGAAGCGCTTTTACTATATCATTTGCACTTGTAATCGGCATATCAAGTTCTGCTGCAATTTCCGATAAGGTTATCCCCTTTGCATTACTTGCAATTATTTCCAATATATTAATCGTACGCATTGCTGCCCTACTAACTGCCATATTTTTATACTTTCCCCCTTAATTTTATTAAATTTTATTATATCTCATCTCTTTGTATTTGTATACTCCTTTTTGTAAATGCGTAGCATTTGCGCAACATTCCATGTTAAATTGGATTGTTCTATATATCTGTCTTATAAATACATTATATTTTAATTATGCAACAATAATGGCAGCCAAATAGAATTTATCCTTTATGGCTTCATTAATTGTTACAATTATAATGTCAATCGTATGTTTCTTCCTCTTACTCTCTAGGATATTTAATAAAAATAAACTATCTCCTTTTGTAGTAGAATTATTCACGTCTAATGTAACAGTATGTTCCGTATCTCCATCAATTACAGCAGTGGCGACCGGTGCATCCGTCCTTGGCGACTTACGATACTGCACTGCAATAATTTCACCCGTCACCTCAAAATGTATGGATGCACCTACTTTTGATCCGATCCATCCATTTTTGAACTTATCTTCTTTTCCCTGTTGTTCAGCACAATCCGAATAAAAATCCTTCATAATTGGGCTATAATTTTTATTATTATAACGCACGGATGTCATAAATCTATTCTGAGTAATTGTCTCTATTGGAATTTCATAATTATTAGGTATATTATTTGCCATTACTTCATAATAGATTTTCTCAAGTGCGTTAATAACAATATTTGCAACCAATTTATGCCCTAAATCATTCGGATGTAAATAATCCTTTGTTATATCCTCAGCGACAATTCGACCAGCTTCAACTTCCCGATACAGACTATCTTTAATACTTACAATAGGCAAATCATAGGCCATACCTATTTGATTATGGATTTTTTGTGCATTTATACCGGTATTGTATCTTACATTATTAAGAATGAGTATTGCAGGTTCTGTCTTATATAATAGAATTTTTCTTACCAGACCTTCATATGTCTCTAAAAATAAGTCTTCCTCTTTATCATTTACACAGAACTCTGTTATTACAAAATCAGGATTAAAATCCAGCATATCATCATTCACTCTTGCTACTCCAAATTGAGAAGTCGTGCCACCAATACCGCCATTTACATATGTAATGTTACTTTTCTCAAATTTATTTACCCACCATTGATAAACTAAATAAGCATAACAGTTCTCATGAACCGTAGTATGTGCTCCACGGGTAATCGAACCGCCAAAAAATCCTACCGATATCTTTTCACCAGCTGCTGCCCTTTTCATTACTTTTGCCACACGATGCAGATTACCAAGATTTATGATACCTTTATCTGCAAATGCTTTCATATCCAATTCATTTCCCTCCTTGTATTTCGTATTTGCAAAACCTTTACGCACTTAATGGTTAAAATAAAATGCTTTTTAATTGCTCTGCTAAATTTTCACCCATAATAGTATGTCCATAATCAGATGGATGGATTAAATCAGAAGATAGCGCTGTAAAATCGGTTAATATCATATCTCCTTGAATGATGTGAAGATTTTTCATGTTAAATTCATTGCATATTAAGTTTAGCCTTTTGTTAAATTCAATATGCCTAAGGCGAATCTTATCCTGTTCATTTTTGAAGTATAGTGCTCTATTTGGATATATTGTAATAACAATAACCCGTTTATCTGGATGACTATCCGTAATTGTTTTTATCATATATCGAGCACGTTCTTCAAATTGATCCGAGTTAAAAGGCCCTCTCATATTAACACCTATTTCTAATGTAGCAAAATCCCAGTCATCTCTTGATGCAAAATAATCCGATATTATACTTTCGCAAAAACAAGTTCCTGAAAGTCCATTATTTAAAACATCAACGCCAAGTCTAACTGCTGCTTGCTGTATATATGCTTTGTTATGTGTAGTAGCATTTAAGCCTTGGGTAATGGAAGATCCGTATGCAAGCCATCTCAATTTGGGTTTTTCATGGTCCATCGGTGGGCGTCTTGTATATCCAAAGGTATCGATTCCGTGATATACTGCACCAAATCGTTTGCTCATAAAGATTCTCCATACTTTATGCGAGAATGCATGACCTTGTAATATGTTAGGTTCAATTTCATCAAACCTTTCATTTACCTCTAAATTAATGGTTGTAATCACTCCTGATTTAAAAGTGTGCAAACTGTGAAAAAATGTTCCGTTAAATACTAAAATTTCACCATCCGAGTCTAATGTAGATAAATATAGTTTGATATGTTTTGAGTCAGTTACGAATCTTATTTCACAGCCATTTGAGTCTTGAGAAACTATCCTTCCCTTTATCAGATCTTCATAGCCTAACTTTGTTCTTACATCCTCAGGGAATCTCTGTAATCTCACACCAGATAATCCGTCCATTCTTTGTAATTCCATTACATTATGGAATTCTAAGTTGTCAAAAATCATTGCCTTCCTCCCTTAATTATAGTTTTATCATATTATATTATTACCTAATATGATGCTTGCATATTGTATCATTTTTTTGCGTTCATGTAAAGAATTAACAATCTTCTTCGACCAGATAATCATAGATTAATTTGGCATCTCTCCATACTCGCGAACCCTCTTACCCGCATCAGATATTTTTGTCACTCTTCCAGTACCTATCCTTTTGTTCCTTCGTTAAAGAATCCGCAAATCCTTCTTTCATCTTAAGGAAAATATGAAAATCCATTAATATCATATATAGTACTGCCCGATTTTCAAATTCATCACGGGTTACCGGCAGCGGACTTTCCTTTAACTTTGATAATAATGCCTCCTCCATCACTATCAAGTTCTTGGCATTGTAAGACTCTGCCAGTGTATCAGCTATTTTCTTAATAAAAGCTGCAACTTCATGAGCCTGGAGTGGAACCGTTGTTAATCTTACTATTTTTTCATATATTTCTCTAAGTATTTTATATTGCTGTTTTCGCATTTCCATATACTCAATATAATATCGTGTCTCCTCAAAAAAGGAATTGTCCATATTCGTATAAGCTTGTTTTAACCCAAAGGAAATGTGTTCTTCCAGTAATCCAAAACATTTGTCATTGTAATCTGATTTATCCGGTGCCAGAAGCTTTTCTGCCATACGTAATAATAGTATTTTTATATCGCCTTCAATAATACGTTGCTCTTTTCGTATCTGTTTTACATTGCTTGGAATATATAAATTCATAAGAATGCCAATGCATACTCCTATTAGTAACAAAAGAGCTTCATTACCAATCAAGGTTAAGGACATATTTTCTTCTAATAGATAATGTGTTGCTAGTACCGCATTGATTGGAATAGCATCATATATTTTCAGATAATAACAGATTCCAACAAATAAAAGCAAAAATATCCCATATGCTATAGGATTATATGAGAATATTGTAAATGTAATGAATGCTATCATTACAGCCAGAACAAAAGCACTAATTCTCATAAGTGACACAATTAGCGTTTCCTTTTTTGTATCTTGAAGAGTCAAAAGTGCAATAATTCCCGCTGAAACAGCATAATTAAGTCCCAATGCATATGCGATCATAATTGCAATAGCACTACCAACGGCTATTTTTAATACTTTACTGTATTTATTCATTTTCACACACTCCATTAAAAATATTAGTTAAAAACTTGCAGATAGTACAGTAGAAAACATAATGTCCAACATACATTTTTCATATCCAACAGCACATAATAGACTGAAACAGTAGGATGTATCAGAGGTTTTACATACAAACCAATCTAGAATTTTATTTAAATCCGAATCATCTGTTCGAATAATTCCATTAAATTTAACTTCTGTTACATTATTAAACTGTAGTAAAATATTATTTACCTCTACATCTTCATGCTTGTTTTTTCTCTTTTCATCATAACATATCACATTAGTAAAAAAGCATTTACAAAAATGGTATTGGTTGTTCACCTCAAGCTTCAGCACTCTTCCATCACAAAACTCATAGCCAGAAAGCTCAGTTAATCTACTAAAGGTTTCTTTCCTTAATATTTCTTGCTTATTAGACAAATATTTTATATTACTGATATATTCTAAAAGTGATTATAGTTGACTGTAATCTGATAAAGAGTAGTTCTCATATTTACCTAATAATTTGTTAGATATTAAGCTCATTTTCTCAAGAATATATTTTTCCAATTCTTCATTTTTGTAATTAAAGTCCAGATTACTATTAGCACAATTATTAATAGTATAGTTATTAAACATTTCAGCTAATTCACTATCTAACATAATTAGATTGGAACACAAATCATTCATTTGTTTTAATTCTAGATTGATCATTATACATACCTTTCTAAACAACTGGAATTAGAAATAACTAGGGAAGCAAAAATTACGTGAACAAAGTAATATAGTAATTATAATACTCTGTTGCTAAATTATCAATTATCTTAATTTTAGGGTTTTCTATCAATAAAATTGGTTCTTCCTGATTGAATATCAAAAACTTTTCCGACAGATTTTCTTCTTAATAGTTTGCTTTTATGAATTGTATTTGGTATCATATGATTTGTAACAACATTATAGAAAGATATTAAAAAAGGTGGTTGAAAGAATGAACCCAATGGATAATCAAGAGCAAAAACATCAGCGACGTGTTCGATATAATGGAACTCATCCTAAAGCTTTTAAAGAAAAATATAAGGAACTGCAACCAGAGAAATATGCTGATGCTGTGGCAAAGGTTATTCAAAAGGGAAGTACTCCTGCTGGTATGCATCGTTCAATCTGTGTGAAAGAAATATTAGAATTCTTGCAAATTACTCCTGGACAAACTGGATTGGATGCAACACTTGGGTTTGGTGGTCATACTTTAGAGATGCTTAAATGTCTAAATTCAAAAGGACACTTGTATGCACTTGATGTAGATTCTATTGAATTACCTCGCACAAGGGAGCGTTTAGAGAGCCTGGGTTATGGCTCCGAAATTTTAACAATTAAGCAAATGAATTTTTCTAATATAGATCAAGTTACTTCCGAATCAGGGCCGTTGAATTTTATATTAGCAGATTTAGGTGTCTCTTCTATGCAAATAGACAATCCAGAAAGAGGATTTTCATTTAAGAGTGAAGGACCCTTAGACTTACGACTGAACCCTCAAAAAGGTGAATCTGCAGCATCTCGTTTAAAAACTATTTCACAAGATGAATTACAAGGTATGTTTTTAGAAAACGCGGACGAACCTAATGCCGCAGTAATCGCTCGCGCCATTATTTCTGAAATAAAAAAAGGAAAAGACATATCAACAACAACTCAGCTCCAACAAATTATCAAAAATGCTCTGCAATTTATTCCGGAAGATCTCAGGAATGATGCGATTAAAAAATCCTGTCAACGATGCTTTCAAGCGTTGCGAATTGATGTCAATAATGAATTTGAAGTGTTAAATGAATTTTTGGAAAAACTTCCTGCTACCCTTGCTGAGGGTGGGCGCGTTGCTATTCTTACTTTTCATTCAGGAGAAGATCGTCTCGTTAAAAAATCTTTTAAATACTTTTTTCGTGAAGGTATTTATCGTGAAATAGCTCCTGAAGCTATTCGACCATCATCAGAAGAATGTAATTCCAATAGTCGTGCTCGTTGTGCTAAATTACGTTGGGCTATAAAGGCATAATTTGTCAATTTTTACACTTTAATTGGCAACATTTATTAATTGTTTAAAATGTAAATATATTAATGCCCTGTTGATTGTGATTGGAGAAAGTTGGAATTAGAAATTGAGAATAATATTTTCAATAGAAAAACACTTTCTCACCCCTTGATTTGTACGCGTGCTAAAGCACGCAGATGGGAGCCAAATATGAAAAAATTTAAACTTGTAATTATGTTAATTATTATTGTAACATTAACAGCTTGTATTGCAGCCAAAACAGTGGATGCGAGAAATAAGAATTATACGTTAATGATAGGTGAAAAGCAGCCGTTAAAAGTCGATACTAATAAAGAAATCAAGTGGTCAAGCAGTAAACGATCAATTGCCACGGTCAATTCCAAGGGCATGGTTACCGCAAGAAAAGTTGGAACCGCAATAATAACTGCAACTGTGGGTAATAAAAAATATGAATTCGATATCACTATTACAAAAGCTACTAAAGCAATCGTATACGCAATGTCACCTTCGACATTGGTTACGCCGATACCCACTTCTATACCGGAGCCAACTGATATTTCTGAGCCTACGGCAGAACCAACTATTACTCCCTCTCCAACATCAATACCTACAGGCATTCCTACCCCTACTCCTATTTTAGACGATAAGTCTGAAATAGAATATTAATATATACCATTTACGGATTAATATGTTTAGTCAATTAATGAATACCTTAATTTATTCTACAACTATCACCTCAACGAGGATAATCCTACCCTAAAGTCGTATTATCTAGTTTAATTTGATAAGATGACAGAAGTCTCCACATACATTTAGACGGACTTTGAATACTACATGGCAAAAAAAATGGGGTAAAATTAAGAATGTAGTTTTATCCCTTTACCCCCTTCTGCGATAGGGATACAAAACACCTACCTGTTCTGAAAATTCTTCATCATTGGTAATTTTATTTTTCTTTGACTACCAGGTATAATTTATACGCCTGCTTTTCAAAACCATTTGATTAAATAACTGCGATAAATGTTCTCGATTATCTCCTTCATTCAACAAATATTGATATATAATTCTAGTTAATTTCTCTAAACAGTATCCGAATAAAAATTCCATATATAGGTAATTGCATTATGCATACTCCTTCACTGGTTTCCAAATAAATTTTTATTTAAAATAATGTTATACAATTATTATTTGTTTTTTCTCTTTAATCTACTTCAACTAATAAATTTGTTTCTCCCGACTTAATCCAATAGTCACTATTAAGCATTGCTGCTCTTATTCTCTCTTTAAAATATTTGCCCAATTTAGGATCTTCACAATATACAAAGCACCCTTTTTGTCCTCGTGTCATTAGGGTTCTATAAGTATTTTTAATAATTTCATCTGCTAACTTATCTGCTTTATTAGAATTAACTTTATGCATACCTTTCAAACCTTTTATCGAATGATCTGTCACTGCCCGCTTCGTAAAGTCTGTTACTATCACATTATTCTCATATCTCATATCTTCTCCGACGATTACACCTACATAGTCAAATTCTAATCCCTGACTGGTGTGAATGCATCCTGCTTCATTTACAGAATTTTCATCAATAGCCCAGGTAGATGAATTATTAAGATTCCAACTCATTTCAAATCCATAGTTGGATATTTTTATATCATGAACATCACTTTTACTTTTGCCGGATGAAATCCAATCCCAGCAATAACCCGCTAAAATTCTTGATTTATTATTTTTACTATTCTTTTCATAAATGATATTTTTTAAATCATTTGGATTGTCCACAATCTCAAATAGATAATCTACATTAAATCCATCATAATTGCCTGTTTCTTTGATTTCTAAGACATCATCCAACCAAGAAAGATAGCCATCTGAACCATTGCATCGGAATTGTGATTCAAGTTCCATGATTTTTATAGATGCATCATAATTTTTTGCATACTGTTCAATATCTTCTATATTGCCTGAATCTTCTACTCTGATCTTCTGGTATTCATCAATAAAAAAGACAGAGAATCTACTCGCATTAATAATATCTTCGATTTGATTTCTTGATCCGGGGAAAAATCTACCAGAATTGGCCATTAAACGGTGAGCTTCATCAACAATTAAAGCATCAAAAGTATTACTTTCTGCGTTTACATAAGATGAAGAACCTTTGAATAAATTTTTGATATATGCCTGCTTATATCCACCTCTTAATTTCTCCATATAAACATTTCGTGGAGCTTCATTTTTGGTTACATACTGGCAATTCATCTTCGAATTCATTAAGTTTACAAGAAGGTTTATTGCTACAACTGACTTCCCTGTTCCTGGTCCTCCTTTAACAATTAAAACTCTTTTTTGATTATCAGACTGTGATTGCTTTGCCATATATTTTGCCGTTTCATAAATCAACCTTTGGCTGTCGATTAAAGTAAATTCTTTATTTCCTTTTAACATTTTTAATAGGGAATCCTGGAGCGCTTTCGAGGGAGATATTTTACCACTTTCAATTGTATACAGACAAGCTTTGTTATCACCATATTTAATATACTGATTAATAAACTGTCTCAATTTTAGTATATCGCCCTTTGCAAATATTGGTGCCATTTTAAAATACATGGAATAGCGAGTATCATATAACGGATCATCTTCTTTTAAGGTGTAATTGTGAAGAAAAGTACAGGGTTTTAGGTGTATCTCATTTTCTTGAACTGCTTCATTATAATTTTCCAACATATACATATAAGACCAGGCCTGATAGGATGGATGTACCGATAAGTTTAATCCTTTTCCCAAATAGGTAACGACATAACCAACTTTTTCTTCCGTCGTTTGTACCTCAGTCCATTGTTTCAGTTCAATAATAACTACTGATTTTTTCTTGTTATTATCATATCCTGTGATTAGTATGTCAATTCTATTAGAGGCATATGGAATTTTATACTCTAAAGCGATGCCGCTATCGCCTGGAATTGCATTAGATTCCAATACCTGGTACATATACATTAACGAATTACGCCATGAATTGATTTCACTTTCTTTCGTTCTTCCCAGCTTTTTCTGATATTCCTCATATAACCGGTCAACTAAAGTTTGATTAAGTATTTCATTAATGAACTGATCTTTCGTAGACTCATAAATAATCATATTTTATCCCCTAATATTCATTATATTTAAGATTCTTTCCTTTTACTTTTTCAACCGGATACTTTGTTGCATTCTTATCTAATTTTAACATTAGTGCTTCCTCTAAATTTATATCATTCTTTTGTGCAAATCTTAAAACAAAGAAGAATATATCCGCTAATTCATCATCTATTCTAGTTCTATTTAATCTATCTTTAAACATAAAATCAATTTGCTCCTCTGATTTAAATCTAAATAAATCTAATAATTCACTAGCTTCTGTCGAGATACCAATTGCTAGATCTTTTGGATTGTGAAATTGATCCCAATCTCTTTCTTCACAAAACGATTTAATTATATTCTGCATATCACTTATTGACATCATATAAGCCTCCATTATTCTTACTGTAGTATATCGTCCTCTCCAAACATAATAACTATTTTATTATAGCTCTTTGCTATATTTTGTCAATTCTTAAGTTTTCTAATGGGGATTATTAATCTAATGCCCGATATTCCTTAGGGGAGTGACTGCTTATTTTCCTGAAATTGCGATGAAAGGTCCTTAAATTATTAAAGCCACAATTGACTGCAATTTCACTAATCGACTGCTGGGAATTTTTCAGTAAATAACATGACTGTGAAACCCGATAATGATTTAGGTAGTCAGTGAAGGTCATGTTCATCTGTTGCACAAACAACTTTGATAAATAAGGATAATCGTATTGCAGATGTTTTGCTACTGCTTTTAATGTGCAATCGGTATAATAATTTTGTTCTACATAGAGCAGCATTCTATAGAGTACGTTTGTTTGGGGTGACTGCTTAACCGGAACAAATGACTTCTGATTTATCAAATCAGCGCAAACAGCATATAGAAAGCTTTTCTGGCTATAGATCGAATTCAGTTTATTAAGATTAAGCTCTCCCTCTAAATGTAGTACATTATCCTTTGGAATAAGGCCTTTAAAATTCATGAAAAAATCACCGATCAACTCCGGCGAGAAAAGGATGATTGTAATCTCAGAATAATCAATGTTCTTAAATTCATGAATCTGATTAGTAAAGATAAAAGCCAAATCATTTTTCTGTAAATGATATTCTTTTTGATCAATGGATACGTATAACTGCCCCTCGTTGATATAGATCAGTTCAAATGCTAGATGGAAATGAAGGGGAAAATGATAATTCTTCAACGGAAAAAAACGAAAGAATTCTTTTGCCTCCACTCCATGTTTTTCAAAAAATACCATAAATTTTTCTCCTTTTAAAAAACACTAATATTGTCTTAAAGTATACTACATTTTGGATTGAACTAACAACTGTATTCTTTTATAATTAGATAGATTAATTAAAAGGAGGATGTAAAACGATGGATTATCATGTAGCAAAAACTGGTTCTGATCAAGGCTTAGGGACTCAGCAAGATGCATTTCTAACAATAAATAAAGCAGCTTCTGTAGCTGTCGCTGGAGATACCATTACAGTCCATGAAGGAGTATACCGTGAATGGGTAAACCCGAGATATAAAGGACTAAGCGACAAGAGAAGGATTATTTATCAAGCAGCTGAAGGTGAAAAAGTAGTCATCAAGGGTTCTGAGCATATTCAAGACTGGCAACAGGTTGAAGGTAATATATGGAAATCAGTATTACCAAACACATTTTTCGGTGACTATAATCCATTTAAACAAGAAGTGTTTGGGGATTGGGTTGTCACAATTGAGGAAACCAAGCATTTAGGGGATGTTTATCTAAATGGTATGTCTTTTTATGAGGTCAGTAGTTTTGAACAACTGATTGATCCAAGAGTCAGAACAGAAGTATTGGATCATTGGACACAAAAAATTGTTCCTGTCCACAACCAAGAACAGACGAAATATGTTTGGTTTACAGAAGTAAATGCTGATAATACAATTATTTATGCTAATTTCCAGGGAGCTGATCCAAACAAAGAATTTACTGAAATAAATGTGCGTAGATCTTGTTTCTATCCGACAGAGACAGGAATTGATTATATTACTGTAAGAGGTTTTGAAATGGCACATGCAGCAACCCCATGGGCGCCTCCAACAGCGGATCAACCTGGACTACTTGGTGCAAATTGGAGTAAAGGATGGATTATTGAAAATAATATCATTCATGATGCAAAATGTAGTGCGATCAGTATTGGTAAAGAAGCCTCCACAGGGAATAACTATCGCTCCATCCGTAAAGATAAACCTGGATACCAATACCAGCTGGAATCTGTCTTTTCTGCTGAGCGCAATGGTTGGAGCAAAGAAAAGATCGGTTCCCATATTATCCGAAATAATACCATCTATGATTGCGGCCAGAATGGCATTGTCGGTCATTTAGGATGTATCTTTAGTGAAATCCATCACAACCATATTTATAACATTGCTCTAAAACGTGAATATTACGGTCATGAAATTGCAGGTATTAAATTCCATGCAGCGATTGATGTCCAGATCCATCATAACCGTATTCATGATTGCTCTTTAGGATTATGGTCGGATTGGCAGACACAAGGAACAAGGATCAGCAAAAACTTATTCTACAATAATAATCGTGACTTATTTGTGGAAGTAAGCCATGGACCTTATATCGTCGACCATAATATCATGGCTTCTGAATATGCCCTGGATAATGTGTCACAAGGTGGAGCATATATCAACAATCTAATCTGTGGAAAGATGGTTCAAAAGAAAGTGTTAAATCGTTCCACACAATATCACCTCCCACATAGTACCAAAATTGCAGGTTTTTCATTGATTTACGGTGGAGATGACCGTTTTTATAATAATATCTTCATTGGAATCGATGGATTAGAAGGTGTTGGAACTTCTCATTATATTAATTATACTACATCTTTAGAAGAATATATTGAAATAGCAAATAAAAAATATGGTGATGTTTCTGAATATTCATTAGTTGAACAACCTGTTTACATTAATAACAATGCGTACTTCAATGGAGCAGAACCATTTGAAAAAGAGAAAAACAAGCTAGTTGATAAAAGTTTTAAACCAAATTTCAGTATAATCGATAAAGGGAATGAAGTTTATCTTTCCTGTGAATTGCCGGAAAGTTTTGAGAATATTCTTGGCGAAATACATTCAACGGCGACATTACCACGAGTTCGTATCGTTGATGCTGAGTTTGAAAGTCCGGATGGTAGTACTGTGATTCTGGATACTGATTTTCTGGATGAACAAACAGTTGAAAAAAGCTCATTAGGACCAATTGCTCTTTTGAAAAAAGGTAAGAATTATATCAGAGTTTGGTAATCAATTTATAGAAGAAACCTTACACCCCAGTTTAAAAAGGTGTAAGGCTTCATAAATCCCTTACTTTTCGAAGTGGGGGATTTACTTTATACTGATATTACTAAAATCTAAAAAAGCTTTTCTATGAAATGATTGAAATTAGTCTTTAAAAGTGTTATGCTAGTAACAGTAACCTCAAAAGAATGTCTTTACTACATCAAAATCATTTGTAAAATAGCGATTAGGAAGATAATATGTTGAAGAGCTTATTTTTTATAGGCTCTTTTTTAGTGATAAAGGAAGGTAATAATATGATAAAAGTTGATAACTTATCCTACTCATTTCCGCAAAAGGATCTATATAATAATATATCATTTACATTAGAAGATGGTCAACATTGTGCCTTTATTGGAACAAGTGGCAGTGGAAAAAGTACATTGATAGATATTATTATGGATCCCGAAAGATATATGTTTGATGGAAAGTTAGAGATAACCCCCAATTGTAGAATTGGGTATGTAAGTCAGTTTTCACAACTTGACAAAACAAAAGAAATTACAGTTTTCGAATATATCGGAGAAGAATTTATTAAATTACAAAACGAAATAACATCTATTTGTACTGAAATGGAAACATCTTCAGATATTGATCCTTTACTGGAAAAATATCAAAAGACTTTAGACGCATTTAATGCAATTGGTGGGGAAGATTTCGAAAGCAATATTAATAAGAAACTAAATCTGGCAAATCTAAACCAACTTGAAGATCAAATGGTATCTAAACTTAGTGGTGGGGAATTCAAACTTATTCAAGTGATTAAGGAAATGCTAACAGGTCCAGAATTAATGATTATGGATGAACCCGATGTGTATTTAGACTTTGATAACATTAATTCTCTTAAAAATTTAATTAATACACACAAAGGAATCATGCTTATTATTACGCACAACAGATATCTATTGAATCATTGTTTTAATAAAATTATACACCTTGAAAACAAGGAGCTCCAAGAATTTAATGGAAGATATATTGATTATAACTTCTCATTACTTCAAAGTAAAATTGAATTACAAGAACTAGCTATTGCTGATACGGAAGAAATAGAGAGAATTGAGCACTTAATCGATAATCTAAGATCTATATCATCTATCCATTCTGAAGCTGCTAGAGGAAAATCTCTTAATGCTAGAGTTAAAATCAAAGAAAGATTAGAAGCGCGTAGAATTAAAGCTCCATTTGTAGATATTAAACAACCAGAAATCAGTTTAGTTACCAATAATGAAATCGAAGAAACTATTGCTTTAAAAGTCAATAATTACAGTATAGGCTTCGATGATATACTTCTAGAAAACGTTAACTTTGAGATTAAATCTACTGATAAAGTAGCCCTTATCGGATCAAATGGTACCGGGAAAACGACTTTACTCCGAGAAATCTTTAAAAATAATGATGATTCTATTGAGATAAATGAAGAAATTGAAATGGCTTATTTATCTCAGCTTCAAGGCGAAATGCTTAATGAATCCAATACGATACTTGACGAGTTTCTGGATGCTGGATTTAAAACTTATCAAGAGATAATTTTATATCTTTCAAACTATGGTTTTGAGGAAGAAGTCATTAATCAAAAGATAGAATCTTTATCTGGTGGAGAAAAAAATATACTTCAATTAGCTAAAATTTCTAATAGTAAAGCAAACATGTTGCTTCTTGATGAACCGACGAGTCATCTAGACACCTATTCACAAATAGCATTGGAAAAAGCCATTGAAAACTATAAAGGTGCTATTCTAATGATTTCTCATGATTTCTATTCTATAGTAAACTGTATGGATTATGTTTTAATTATTGAAGATAAAACGATTAGAAAAATGAGTATGAGAAAATTTAGAAAGATAATTTATGCTAATCATTTTGATCGAGACTATTTAGAAATTGAACAAAATAAAAAAGCAGTTGAAACGAAAATAGCATTGGCTTTAAAAGATACCGATTTTGTGCTTGCAAAAGTTTTATCCGAAAAATTAGAAGAACTGAATAAGTTACTTTAAATCGTGTATGAAACAAACGGAATTCCATTTTTGGAGTTCCGTTTGTTATTTTACCTTAGAAATGTGTCAATATAAAATCGTATTTCCATTTACAAGTACCTTGCAGTAATGGATTCTTTACAGTTCTTAAGGTTAACTGGTGTCCCTTCAAATAGAATTTGTCCACCTCGACTGCCTCCTTCAACACCCACATCAATGATCCAATCGGCGTTCCGTATGAGATCAATATTGTGCTCTATAACAATGACCGTGTTACCCTTATCCACCAAGCGGTCAATGATTTTCAAAATACTCGTAATATCAGACATATGGAGACCCGTTGTAGGCTCGTCCATTATATAAATATTACCCTTTTTACTCAACTCTCTAGCTAGCTTTAAACGTTGACATTCGCCACCTGACAGCGTATCCAATGGCTGCCCCAATGTCATATAGTGAAGACCGACATCCACGATATGCTTCAGCTTATTGATGATTTCTTTTTGCGTAAAGAATTGGGCGGCTTCTTCCATTGTCATGGCAAGAACCTGGACGATGGACTTGTCCTTATACTTATATTCTAAAACCTCACTTTTAAACCTTTTGCCATCACATTCTTCACAAACCGTTTCCACTGAATCCATAAATGAAAGGTCTGTTTGAATGTAACCTCGTCCTTTACATGCCACACAAGCACCTTCCGAATTGTAGCTGAACAATCCTGCACTAACTTTATTTTCTTCCGCAAATAATTTACGAATCTCATCCATAATTCCTGTGAAAGTGGCTGGATTAGAGCGTAGGTTAGCGCTTACTGCTGACTGATCAATAATAATAGCATCTTTATATTCCTTTGCAAAAACGCCGTTAACAAGTGTTGATTTGCCAGAACCTGCAACACCTGTTACAACAGTGAATATCCCTTTTGGTATCCTTAGGCTAACGTTTTTCAAATTGTGTAGGTTGCTCTTTTTTGTTTCATAAAAATCAGTACTAATTCTTGTCTCACTCTTAATCGGTAATCTTCTTCCAATGTATTCACCAGTTAGTGTATTGGAACTTAAAAGTTCCTTGTATGAGCCTTCAAACATAACCCTTCCACCGTTAGTACCTGCCTTTGGACCAACATCTACAATATGATCTGCTATCTTTATAACGTCTGGGTCATGCTCAACTACAATCACTGTATTGTCTTTATCCCTTAACTTGACTAATAATTCATTCAACCTATGGACATCTCTAGGGTGTAAGCCTATGCTTGGTTCATCAAAAATATATATAACATTGATCAGGCTGCCGGTAAGGTGCTTAACCATTTTAACACGTTGTGACTCACCACCAGATAAGGTAGATGTTTCTCTATTCAAGCTTACATAATCCAGCCCAATATGAATCAAATCTTTCAATCGCTCGGACAAGTTATCAATTATCGGTTTTACATTTTTGTCATCAATCTTTTGAACCAATTCTAAAAGTGAATCTACTTGCATTGCAGTAAAATCTGCGATTGTATACCCCATTATCTTTGATGATAATATCGTCTCATTATATCTTTTTCCTAAGCAATCATCGCATTGTCCTTCCGTTGTAAAAGGTTCAATTTTCTTTTTGGATGCCTCTGATTTCTCAAATTCAGTTTTAATGTTTTGTCTGATAAATCGCTCAACTAGCCCTAAATAGGTAGTATTAATGCCCTCCATTAATGGGGATTTTATTTTTTCTTCTTTGCAAAATACGAGCTTGTCGTATTCCTCTTTTGTATAATCCTTTATTTTTTTATCACGATCAAAATAACCTGTTTCTGCATACGATCTCCAAAGCCAATTACCTACTTTTAAACCTGGGAGTAAAATCGCACCCTCGTTTAATGATTTTTCTTTATCCAAAGCCTTGTCAAGATCCAATGTAATGATTCTTCCAATGCCTTCACACGTCTTACACATTCCATTTGGATCATTAAAAGAAAAATTACTGGAAGGACCTATATGAGGCTGCCCGATGCGTGAAAATAATAATCGTATTAATGGATCAATATCCGTAATTGTGCCCAATGTTGAACGGGAATTTCCGCCAATTCTTTTTTGTTCAACAATAATCGCCAGTGATAAGTTTTTGATAGCTTCCACATCAGGATGTCTATACTTCGGCATAAACCCTTGAATAAATTTACTGAAGGTTTCATTTAACTGCCTTCCAGCTTCCTGCGCAATCGTATCAAAAACGATGGAGGATTTACCAGAACCCGATACCCCGGTAAAAATTGTTATCTGCCCTTTTGGTACTTTTAAATTAATATTTTTCAGATTATTTTCCCTTGCTCCTAAAATTTCAATATATTCATATCCCATAATTTCCTCCTGATAAAATACAATTAACTATAACATTGATGTAAGTGCTTAAGTTTTATATAGTTATGCCCCTAATAGTGCCACCTTATTGTATAAACCTTTTAATACCAGTATAATATTTTAATAATAATAGTCAATATAACTTTATATTGAACATATTTCTTCTCGAATGTAATGTATGATGTAACTCCAAGTACACTTGTAAATATCATTATTCTTGGATAAATCTGTTTCATAGATCCGGTTGAAATAATATTAAGTAAAGCATCACAGACAATAACAATATATGGTAGTCGTTTGTAAATGTAAAATCCCTCGCTAAAATAAAATAATAATAAAAATTCCTTACCTACTTGTGAACTGCTTCCCGTCAAGTAGACAATTAATAAAATATAAATCTTTTCTGCCAG
>CAUQEW010000014.1:0-142646 GCA_963517115.1 uncultured Lachnospiraceae bacterium
GATATAGGTACAGAAGAATTAGCTCATATGGAAATAATCTGTGCAATCGTTCATCAATTAACGAAAAACTTAACCATAGATGAAATAAAAGCTGCAGGATTTGAACCATATTTTGTTGATCATACCGTTGGTCTATGGCCTCAGGCTGCTAGCGGAACTCCGTTCACAGCAACAGTATTCCAATCCAAGGGAGATGCTATAACCGACTTGCATGAAGACATGGCTGCAGAGCAAAAAGCAAGAACAACCTACGATAATATTCTTCGTATGATAAAAGATCCTGATATTATTGATCCGATCAGGTTCTTAAGAGCAAGAGAAATCGTTCATTATCAGAGATTTGGAGAAGCATTACGTATTGTCCAAGATAAATTGGATTCCAGAAACTTCTACGCATTTAATCCTGAATTCGATAAGTAATTTATTGTTATGCAGTAACCATTAATTTAACAGATTTTAGTTGTAATCATGCTGGAGAATGCGTTTATTTAAGTATTCTCCAGCATTTATTCTTGTTATATTTCTATGTTGATAGTGACGATTTATCAAATCATATTTTACTTATTAATGTGCAATATAGCAGCTTTTGCTTTACAGTGTGAAAAAAGAATTGTATAATATTATTCATTATGAAGTGATGTGACAATAAATATAACAAATGTGACAAAAACGGCTAAAATGACATATTTATACAAGGTTCTAGTTTTAGGTAACCAGCTAATTTATTAATCAGTAGTAATGCTTACATATACTATAAAATCATTTGAAATATAAGAAAAGGATATGAATAAATGATGGATCTAAGATTCTATAAAAAATATGTATCTATGGATATTTCAAAAAAAATATTGGTTATGCTTTTACTTGTCTCCATAATTCCAATTATGGTAATTCAGTTTATTTCATATAAAATCAGTGCATCTACGATTGAAAAACAGACGAAAGAGTTAAATGTAGCAAACTTAGAACAGTCATGTAACAATGTTGATGATTTCTTTGAAGTATATGATCAAATAATTATGGACATTTACACCAATAGCAGCTATGTAGAAAATTTAAAATATATTAATGTATGGGATTCAAAAAATTATTATAGTGCGAAACATGAAATAGAAGAGAAGTTAGAAGATATCGCTTATGTGAATAAAGAAATTTTGGGAATTGCAATAGTTGGTTTGAACGGGGATACTACCTTCTATGATTCCGTCACGTTATCCGGAGTGGAAAGCTTTTGCTTTGATATTGAACACTTTTGGAGCAATCAGTTATTTAAGACTTCATTAGCTACAAATCATACATTATTATCTAGTACAACACATAAAACTGATCCTAATTACGGAGAAAAGTACTATTTTTACATCGTACATATGCTCACTGATTTTAATAATTACGACGAAGGCTCCATCGGAAGTATTGTTTTATGTGTAGATGAAAATGCATTAAGAAACGTGTATTCTTCTGGAAAAGGTTTTGAATCAAATGCTACCTTTATTATTAATCAGGAAGGAGATATTATTTCATTTCCTGAGGATAAATATGTGGGGGAAAATATATTTGATGGATCAGATAAGAATATAGATATTTTACAAGCAACTTCGAATTATTTTGAAAAGAACAAACTTATGGATTCGAAAAAGTTAGATGTTCAAACTCGTAATATTAAAGATAATGAATTTATTATTTTAAATGTCCAGGACATAAATTATACACTGAAAAGTGTAAGATATATTTCCATTATAATAATTTTGATTGGAATATTAGTGAGTGCTATTTGCATGTTAATTTCTATGTCCTTTTCGGATTCGACAGATAAATCTGTTAAAAAAATAATAAATGCCATGAAAAAAGCAGATAAAGGTGATTATGATATTCAAATATCAATTAAAGGGAATGATGAGTTTGCTTTAATATCACATCACTTTAATGAAATGATATATAAGATAAAAAAATCAAGTCAGCAGGAGAGAGAAGCATTATTACGGGAAAAAAATGCAGAGATAAAATCGCTGGAAGCGCAAATTAATCCACATTTTCTTTATAATACTCTGGATGCAATTAATTGGGTTGCAATTGAACATGAGGAATTCTCCATTAGTAAAATGCTTTCAAGCCTTGCAACAATCTTAAGATATAGTATCTATAAAAGCAATGAAATTGTTACGATTAACCAAGAACTAGAATGTTTAAAGAAGTATATCTATTTACAACAGCAACGGTTTAATTATTCTTTTCAATGTATACTGCTTTTTGATGAAGCTGAGAAAGATTGTAAGATACATAAACTTTTGATACAACCATTAATAGAAAACACAATAGTACACGGCTTTCCGGGTACTACAGGTAACGATGAAATTATTATTAATATTGGGAGAAAAGACAATATTAATCTCGAAATTCAGGTATCTGATAATGGAAAAGGAATGAATCAGGAACTTGTTGATAAATTCAATAATTTTGATTATAGAGAAGATAAAATTGAAACCAGCATCGGGGTAAGAAATGTTATTACAAGAGTAAAACTATATTATGGTGACAAAGGGCATTTTCACATGGAATCCAATAAAATGGGCACAAAAGTAATACTTCTTATACCTTATGAGAATTAATGGCAGCCATAGTGCATCACATTATTATTTGGGAGGAAGATTTTATGAGAATTGTAATTGTAGAGGATGAACCAAAAACAAAAGAGGGATTAGTCAGAATTATAACAAAATATACGAATCATGAAATATGCGGCATGGCTAATAATGGATTAGAGGGCATGGGAATTATAAAGAAACTGAAACCTGATTTCGTTATTTCAGATATTCAAATGCCTGAGATGGATGGATTAACTATGCTTCATAAATTAGAGGAAGATGGAGAAAAAGTTTATGCAGTAGTCCTTACAGGTTATTCAAATTTTGAATATGCAAGAAAGGCATTACATCTTGGCGTAATAGATTACATATTAAAGCCCATTGAAATTGATAATTTTATTAGTACTTTAAAAGAAATCGAAAATAAAATTCATAAAGAAAAAATGGAAAAAGTAACGGTGGGACAAATTGTTTGGAGCCTGATGACCACCAAACAAGTGCAAAAAGATCAACTTCAGAATCAATTACAGAATGCTTTACAAGTAAATGAAAAAATTCAGACTAGCCTATTTCTAATAAAACCAGATAGTCTGGATAAAGAAACGACAACGGAAATGATGCATTCCATAGAAAATACCTTAGATTCTTTATGTGTGGAGAATTTCCATGTGGTTCAATTGTCAATGGAATTTGGAATACTTGTTTTAGTTATAGATACAGAGAAGAACAAGCATATCGTAAGTACCTTTACCATGCATGTCCTATCTAAATTAAGTGTTATAGGAGACTGTTATTGCAGCTACTCCAACATATATGGCTTGGATAATTTTGAACAGACAATTTATGAATTAAAAGGTCTATTTATTTATTCCTTTGTATTTGAAAGAGACATTATAATTGAAAAAGATATTGTAAATCAATTAAAGTTCTCAGACATAGAGTATCCGATCCATATGGAAAATAGGATACGAAAAGAAATAAAGAATGGAAATTATGAAAAAGCGATCGAAATTGGCATGCAATATAAACGTTTAATCATAGATAGTAACGGGAGTCCCGAATATATCAGAGAATATACGACGAGATTTGCTTCCACCATTTGTAATATAGCGAAAGAATATTCCTCTGAATTAGAAACAAAACATATCTTTCATTACTACATAAATAATATAATTGAGAGTAAATCAAAAAGGACTTTAACCAAAAATTATGAAAAGATACTGAATGTTGTACTTTCAAAAAATGATACTCAATTAGAAACAGAGAATAAGATAGTGATGAAGGTGATTAATTATATTCGTGAAAATTATAATAGTGAGATCACCTTATCAGAAACAGCAGAATTAGTGGGTGTGACGCCGGAATATTTAAGTAAATTATTCTATCAGGAAATGAATACTAACTTTGTAGTATTTATTAAAAATTTCAGAATCGGTATCGCAAAACGTATGATATTATCTGGAAAATACCACATTTATGAAATTGCTGGACATGTCGGTATAAAAGACCCAAAGTACTTTAATAAAGTATTTAAATCGGTGTGCGGTGTTACACCATCTGAATATAAGAAGGTCATATGATTATGAAAAAAACAGGGTTTATGATAATAATTATTTTGAGTGCCTTAATAGCGCTTATGAGTACTATAATAAAATTTTATAAGGATGATAGTGCAGTAACTAAGAATGAATATCAAGAGACGATCATTAAGGTATTAGCACCTTATGAGAATACGGTAAATAAGCAGTTATTAATGGATATAGCAAAGAAATATTCTGAATTGCCTAATAAACCAATCGTTGAAATGAAATTTATATCTAAAAATGATTATAAAAAAGAAATCAGTATGAGTTTAAATCAAGATACGTTAGAAGATTTAATAATTTGTGAAAATACAGTAATGCCGTCTTTAATTAACATGAATGTATTTCGAAATCTTAGTTATCATATCAATGCTTCAAAGATGATGAATAATTATTATCCCGAAATGTGGAATAACACAAGAAGTGATGGTAAGTACTATGGAATTCCTTTTATGTATGATCCATACGTTCTGTTTTGGAATAAAAATCTATTAATTAGGGAAAATGTATCCGTTCCAAAGAATTGGAATCAATTAAAAGAAGTAACGGAATTAGTACAAGCAAATGGAATATATGGATTTGGGATCGGCGTAAAGCAAGATGAGGAAATTACCGCATTATTTATGCAATTATTATATACGACAGGTGGTTCAATTAGAGAAATCAATGGAAAGGAAGGAATGAAAGTATTTGAATTATTGCAATATTTTAAAGAACAAAAATTAATTCCGCCAGAATGTATTAATTGGACACAACTTGACTTAGCGAATGAGTTCACCGATGGAAAAGTTGCAATCATGATTAATAATTTAAGCACAATATCTGTTTTAAAGGCGAATGGTTTAAACTTTAATGTGGGAATTAGTATGGTACCGATTGATAAGAAAGAAAGTTATATGTTTCATGGGAAGAATATAGGTATTACAAAGAATGCAAATTATAAAGAAGCATTAGAATTTCTTGACTACTTAGCCCAAGAAGAAATAGTGCAGCAGGTTGCAAATGCAACCAATACAATACCGGTTTTAGCGGCATTAGAATATAAATATGATAATGAAAAATTTCAAATAGATAGAGAAATTATTCATAAACAAAAAAATTATGGTATAGCAAAAAGTTCTTTAAATTCATGGTTTGACATTTCCGGTGCAGTATCAAAGGGAATTTATGATTTGTTGTCTGAAACAGATCCCTCTGTTAAAACAATAGCTGATGTTATGCAGGATAAAGTTAGAATTGCAATCATTGATAATTAGATTTTAATACAAAATATTAAAAAATTACTACATTATTAAAAAGTTGGAATTTTAAAAAAAAGTAGAAAATGTTAACATCAAAGTGTATTTAATAGTAAATACAAAAAGGGAGAGGAATTATGAAAAAGAGAAAGTTATTAGCACTGCTTCTAATTGTGGTAATGACGGTTTCACTTGCCGCGTGTGGAAAATCCAAAGATACTGTAAGTACAGACGCCGCAACAGATAAAGAAACCACTGAAGGTACACAAGAAGCAACAAAAGAGGAGGCAGCACAAGTAGAACCAGCAGCAGAAGAAACACCTGTTGAAAAATCCGTTATTACAGTAACATATAGAGATGACGGTCAAGGTGAAAAAGGTGCACTATATCGTTGGTTGAGTAATGCATATGAGACATACGATAAGAAAGACAGTATAGAACTTAATATTGCACCAATTACAGCTTCTGAAGGTGATTATTTTGCAAAGATTGCTTTATCACTACAATCAGAAGATACAGCACCAGATTTAGTAACGGAAGATACTTTCCAACTTGCAACAGATGTTCAAGCAGGTTATCTAACAGCCTTAGATGATTATCTTACCGATTATACTGAGTGGACAGATGGTTCTTATTATGAATCCTTAAAGGAAGGCGTAACTGCTGCCGATGGAAAAGTATATGGAGTTCCATACAATACAGATACACGTGGTCTTTGGTATAACAAAGAAATATTTAAACAAGCTGGTCTACCTGAAGAATGGCAACCAAAATCTTGGGATGAAATTCTACAAGCTTGTGCTACAATTAAAGAAAAGGTACCCGATGTAGTGCCTTTCTGGTGTAATTCAGCAGTTGCTACAGGGGAAGCAACTTCCATGCAGACATACGAAATGTTACTTTATGGAACAGGTGAAAGATTAATAGATCCAGATACAGGTAAATGGATTATTTCAAGTCAAGGTATTTTAGATTCACTAACATTCCTTGATACTATTTATAAAAACGGATATGGACCATCTTTATCTAAAGTATTAAATGGTCAGGCTAGTAATTCATCTGCAAGAGAATATTTACCACAAGGTAAACTTGCAATATCATTAGATGGTAGCTGGATTACTGGTAACTATAATGAAACAGGAGCTTCTCCATGGCCAGAGTATAGTGAGGTTTTAGGATTTGCAGCAATGCCAACACAAAAAGGTCAAGATCCTACAACAATTACTTTAGCGGGTGGATGGGCTTGGTCAGTTCCAGAGAAATCAGATAATAAAGAAGATACTATTGAATTTATTAAACATTTAATGGATCTGGAAGTATATACTCCTGGTGTTATTTCATTGGGTAGTATTGCAACAAGAAGTGATGTAGTAACTGATCCTACTTATTCAGAGCAACCTTTTATACAAACGGCTACCGAATTTTTACAGAGTGCAGGTTTTAGACCAAAAGATGATCAATATTCATCTGTATCAACAAATATACAAACAATGGTAGAGTCTGTTGTGTCAGGTACAAGTCCGGCAGACGCTATGGCTACCTATGGAGTTGACGTAACTCGCACAGTAGGTGAGGATAAGGTAATAAGTAAATAGTATATATCTTGTGGGCGGTGGTACAATTATTGGCGTACGCTATCTAATTGGAAGTCGCCCTTTTTTACCATAAAGAAAAAAATGAAAGAGGCTACAGTTATGAGTGAATTAAAGGGTAAGCAATTTATAAATGAAGCCAAAAAATCAATGTTGTTATCACCTTCTATTATATTGATGGCGGTATTTTTCGTTTTACCAATTATCCTGACAGTTTATTATTCATTTACAAATCTTGCATTAACTGGAGCATCCGCAAAGAATATGCAGTTCATTGGTTTGGAAAATTACAGCAAGATGTTTGAAGACAAAACAGTTCGAACTAGTATACTTAATACACTAATTTTTCTCCTTGGAAGCTTAATTGGACAGCAAGTATTAGGATTTTTCATAGCATTATTAATGAAAAATAAGAATAAAGTGTTTCGAAGTTTTATAGGTCCTTGCATCTTAGCAGGGTGGGTAATGCCAGAAATTGTTGTAGCATTATGCGCTAGTACATTTTTTAGTGATTCAGGTACTTTAAATGCAATCTTAGGATTCTTTGGAGTACGATCAGTAGAGTGGCTCTTTATGTTTCCCATGCTTACGATTGTGTTATCAAATATTTGGCATGGAACAGCCTTCTCCATGATGAATTTTCAATCTGCACTTGATGGAATACCAAGTGATATTGAAGAAGCGGCAAGAGTAGATGGTGCAAATAAATTCCAACTACTTATAAAAATTATTTTACCTAATATTAAGAATACAATTGCAACGAATACTATGTTAAATACACTTTCTACATTAGGAGTATTTGGATTGATATACACTATGACAGGTGGTGGTCCGGGTACAAAGACATTAACACTGCCTATTTTTATGTATAAACAAGCATTTGTAAGTTTTCAATTAGGATATGGTACTGCGATCTCTATGATTCTTTTGGTTATTGGAATTGTGCTAAGTGTTGTTTATACAAGACTTATTAAGGATTAAGGGGGGATAATTATGAAATTGAGATCAAGTAAAGCAATACCATATATAATACTTGTAATAATAGCTATCGCGTTCATATTGCCTTTACTTTGGGTCGCACTTGCCTCCTTTGATAAAAATGCTGCACAATCTATTAAGATTCCGAGAGATTGGACAATTGGTAATTTTAAAGAAGTTTTATCAAATCAAACAAATATCAGGGGTTTTGTTGTAGGGCTTATGATTTCTCTAACACAATCTTTTTTAGTAATAATAATTGGAGGTTTAGCAGCATATCCATTATCTAGATATGAATTACGTCATAAAAAAATGTTCATGTATACGATACTTTTCATGACATCACTTCCGATAACAGCAGTTATGGTGCCGGTATACAAACTTTTCTTAAGTATTCGGTTATATGATAATACCTTTGGTGTTGTCCTATTCCTAACTGCATCTTCACTGCCTTATGGTATTTGGTTAATGAAGAATTTCATGGATGGTGTACCGATTGAATTAGAAGAAGCAGCCTGGGTTGATGGAGCATCAACACTGACAAGTCTTTGCAAGATTATAGCACCACTTATGTTCCCTGGAATCTGTGTAACAGCAATTTTTACATTTTCCGGTAGCTGGGGTAACTTTTTTGTCCCCTATATATTACTACAATCATTAAATAAATTACCTGCATCTGTTAAGTTATATCAGTTTTTTGGTAACTATGGAATGGTCGCATATGGCCAATTAGCAGCATATTCGGCAATATATGCTCTTCCATCTATTGTGTTGTACATACTAGCTCAAAACTACATGTCAAAGGGATTTAATATGGCAGGAGCAGCAAAAGGATAAGGTTAAATTATAAGGAGGATTTATATTATGATATTGATAAAAGAGAGAATAGGAAAATTGATTTCATGTTTGGAAGAGTTAATCTATCCAACAAAAGTTGATATAACACATTATAAAATGTTGAAATCAACGGAACGTTTTACAGATATAGAAAGCTTACAAACAAGTGACTGGGAGGATTTTTCTCATGAACATATTTGGGGTGGACATAGAGAATATTATTGGTTTGCTACAAATATCAGAATTCCAGAAGAATTTGATGGAAAATGCGTTGTTTATGAATTAATTTCCGGAAAAGAAGACGGATGGGATGCAACAAATCCACAGTTCTCCATTTATGTAAATGGCAAGCAAAAACAAGGTCTTGATGTAAACCACAGGGAGGTTCTTCTGGTGGAATCAGCAAAAGCCGGTGATGAGTATCAAATCGTTTTATCAGCATTTACAGGGGATCAAAACTTCAGCTTAAAACTTGATTCTAAACTTAAAGTATTGGATAGAAAGACAGAAAAATATTATTATGATTTAGTAGTCCCATTTAACGTTGCAAGAATGTTAAAGCCAAGTGATAGAGCATTTATAACAATTATCACAAACCTAAATGAGTCTTTAAATCTGCTGGATTTAAGGAAAGTTTATTCCAAAGAGTATTATGATACCTTAGCATTAGCACAGGAATATATTACAAAGGAATTCTATGAAAAACAATGCGGCAACAGTGATTCGAAGGTATATTGTGTAGGACATACACACATTGATGTTGCTTGGTTATGGACATTAGCAGTAACAGAGGATAAGGCTGTAAGAAGTTTTTCAACTGTATTGGAAATGATGAGAAGATATCCGGAATATATTTTTATGTCAAGTCAACCACAACTATATAAGTATGTTAAGAAAAATGCTCCAGAAGTTTATGCAGAAATCAAACAAAGAGTGGCAGAAGGTAGATGGGAACCCGAGGGTGGTATGTTCCTAGAGGCAGACTGTAATATTGCCTCAGGAGAATCTCTAGTACGTCAATTTATGCATGGACAACGTTTCTTCAAAGAGGAATTTGGGAAAGACAATTCTATTTTGTGGCTCCCAGATGTATTTGGATATTCAGCAGCACTACCACAGATTTTAGAAAAATGTGGACTGAAATATTTCATGACAACTAAAATTAGTTGGAATGAGTTTAATAAAATGCCTTATGATACATTTGAATGGGAAGGAATCGACGGTAGTAAAGTATTGACACATTTTATACCAACTAGAGATTATCAAAAGGGCGCTATAGAAAATGGATTTGAAACAGAACATTTTACAACCTATAATGGTTTTCTAAATCCATCTCAGGTAAAGGGTGCTTGGGAGAGATATAATCCAAAATACTTAAATGATGAAGTTTTAATGTCCTTTGGTTATGGAGATGGCGGTGGTGGTCCTACCATAGAGATGTTGGAAAACCAGCGTAGATTAGAAAAAGGAATACCAGGTTGTCCAAGGACAATAATGAGTACGGCCAAGAATTTCTTTGATCGGTTAGAGAATGATGTCAAAGATAATAAATATCTTCCAAAATGGGTAGGGGAATTGTATCTGGAATATCATCGTGGTACCTATACTTCTATGGCTCGTAATAAAAAATATAATCGAAAATCAGAATATGCTTACCAGAATGCAGAACTCTATGCAATTATGGATCGTGAGCTGAATGGCAGTGTATATCCTTCAGATGTAATTAAGGAAGGCTGGGAAGTTATCCTTAGAAATCAATTCCATGATATTCTTCCGGGATCCTCGATTAAAGAGGTATATGATGACTCAAAGGAAGAATACGAAAAGATATTAGAGATAAACAGAAAAATGGTGGACACTTCTCTAAAGAATATGACAGGAGCAATTAATGCTCCAAAGAATTCGATTGTTGTTTTCAATCCAAACAGCTTTGTAGGTAACGATATCGTTTCTTTTGATTGTCCAACTGATATAAAGAATCCAACTATATATGATGATCAAGATAAGCTTTCTGTGCAAAAAGGTAAAGATGGAACTTTATTGTTTAGAGCTATCAATGTTCCTGCTAAAGGTTACAAGACATTTTATCTGAAAAATGAAGAATTAGCCGACAGCAAGAAGATGAATGTATCTACTAGTTTCATTGAAAATGAATATTTCATTATAAAATTTAATGAAAAAGGTCAATTTAATAAAATCTATGATAAAGTTGCAGAACGTGATATTTTAAAAGAAGGTAAATGTGGAAACGTCATCATGAGTTATGAAGATAGGCCGCATAATTATGACGCATGGGATCTTAATAATTATTATGTTGAAAAATCTTGGGAAATTGATCAGCTTGATAGTATAGATGTAGTTGAAGATGGACCGGTTCGTGCAGCTGTTAAAATCTCCAGAACGTATTTGGACTCAACCATAACACAATATGTATTTGTTTATAAAGACATTCCAAGAATCGATATTAAGAATGAAATCGATTGGAAAGAAAAACAAATCTTTGTTAAGGTACTGTTCCCAGTTGATATTCATACCAGTGAAGCTTCCTATGATATTCAATATGGTAATGTTAAGCGACCAACACATAGCAATACATCTTGGGATTTTGCGAAGTTTGAAGTATGTGCTCATAAATGGTTGGATGTATCCGAAGATAATTATGGTATCAGTGTGATCAATGACTGCAAATATGGCTGTAGTGTACAGGATAGTGTGATAGGTTTATCAATGCTTAAATCAGCTATCTATCCAAATCCAGAAGCAGATAAAGAATTTCATGAATTCTCCTATTCCTTATATCCTCACAAAGGTGATTGGAGAGAAGCTGGTACTGTCACAAATGCTTACCAATTTAATAATCCGTTGGTTGCTATATTAAAGGATGATGAACCGGGATTACAGGAACCAAACTTTTCAACTGTATGCTCTCATGATGAAAATGTAGTTATTGAGATTGTAAAGAAAGCGGAAGATTGTGATGATATTATTGTACGATTATATGAATGTTATAATCGCAGAACCAATACTGGAATTACATTTGAAAGAGAGATCGAAAAAATTAGTGAATGTAACTTATTAGAACAAGGTGAGAATGAGATCACCTATGAAAACAATACTGCATTCTTTCCTATTAAACCTTATGAGATTAAAACTTTTAAAGTAAAATTTAAGTAGAATTGATGAATATGAGCTAAAATAAAAATAGCACTGCTTTAAT
Source organism: uncultured Lachnospiraceae bacterium (assembly GCA_963517115.1). GTDB lineage: Bacteria > Bacillota > Clostridia > Lachnospirales > Lachnospiraceae > Anaerocolumna. The sequence goes on from CAUQEW010000014.1 coordinate 12,028, forward strand.
ATGTATGAAAGCGTGCTATTTTTTATATTCAAAGCGGATATTCGCAACTTGCTTATTAGGTTAAATTTCTGTTGGTTTATTTTTCTCAATCGTTTCACGGATCATATCAGATACTGTGGTTGCTATTTCTACAGATTTCATTTCTTTATAATCCTCATAATAGAGAGGTGCCAGATAATGAACCTGTACAGTTAGTTTAGATATGGAATTAGTATCAAAGGCTTTATAAGAATCAATAAGGGCTACCGGTACGATAGGACATTTGGCATTCATAGCACATTTAAAGCTACCACCTTTAAATTCTAAGATATTATTCTTATCCCTAGATCTTGTACCTTCAGGAAAGATTAAGTAGTTGCGGCCTTCCTTTACCTCTTTCGTTACCTCCATCATAATCTTCATGGATTGACGAACATCCTCACGATCTATAAATTTGGACTGAAGCATCTGAAACACCTGTTTTAAAAAGAAAACATTTTCAACTTCTTTCTTAGATACTGTCGTAACCGGACGACTATGAGTTTCTAATATAACCAATGCATCGAATAATCCCTGATGGTTTGGAAACAAAATATAACCGGACTCCTTAGGAAGATTGTCAAGTCCATGACATTCCACTTTAACCCGTCCACGGCGATTTACAATGGGAGTCAGATAGTGCAGAAAAGCATATCTGACAGATTCATTATATTTATCAATATTACAGAGTTTACATATTTTATAGAACCAGTATGGTAATTGAAAGATACTTCGAAGAACCATTAAAATAATTCGTTCCATACATTCCTCCTAATTAAGTTAGAGTGAAGAACACTTACATTCTTATAAAAAACACGAAATAATCTTTTACTACATAAGGTCATAGCCTTTCAACATTCTGGCTCTGCTTGGGTGTCTTAATTTTCTTAATGCTTTTGCTTCTATTTGCCTAATTCTTTCTCTGGTAACATTGAACTCTTTTCCGACTTCCTCCAATGTTCTTGTTCTTCCATCTTTTAAACCAAAGCGAAGAATTAATACACGTTGTTCTCTTTCCGTTAAGGTCTCTAATAGTTTACCTATTTGATCTTGTAGTACAGAATAAGAAGCAGCATCTTCCGGTCCCATAATCGAATCATCTTTAATGAAATCTCCTAAATGGCTGTCGTCTTCTTCACCAATTGGAGTGTCTAAAGAAATAGGGTCAGCTGAGACTTTTAAAATTTCTCTTACCTTTTCTATTGTAAGATTCATAGCATCGGCGATTTCCTGCTCAGATGGTTCTCTTCCTAATTCCTGTAAAAGATTTCTTGATATTCGGTAAGTCTTGTTAATTACCTCAGACATATGTACCGGAATACGTATAGTACGTGACTGATCTGCAATGGATCTGGTAATAGCTTGACGAATCCACCATGTAGCATAGGTGCTGAATTTAAAGCCTTTATTATAATCAAATTTATCAACTGCCTTAATTAAACCAAGATTACCTTCTTGAATTAAGTCAAGGAAAGACAAACCTCTGCCAACATAACGCTTTGCGATACTAACAACTAATCGAAGATTTGATTCAGCTAATACCTGTTTAGCATGAGTATCGCCTTCAACTATTTTTTTAGCTAATTCAATTTCTTGGGCAATAGAAAGTAGAGGATAACTTCCGATTTCCTTCAAATATAATTTAACAGGATCATCTGACATATTTCCAGCAACAGAGGAATCATCGAATTCAATTAAAGCAGCCTCTTCACTATCTTCCATTTCAAGAATAATTTCGTCATCAGGTTCATCCTCTTCAATAGGATTTAAAACGACAATATTATGTCCTTCAAGATACTCATATATTTTATCAATTTGCGTAACATCCAGGTTCATATCTTTAAAAAAGTCATTTACTTTTTCAACTTCAACAATACCTTTATTATCATTAGCAAAGGATAATAACTCTCTCAATTTTTCTTCAAAATTATGCGCTACTTCGTTCATCATATTCCTCCATGGGTTTTGTTGCTTATATTCTACAATAAAAAAAGAAACTATTTACTTAATCAAGATTCCCTTTTCTATAGTATGAATATTATAGGGACTTTTCATGCAATATATTTAGTAAATAGGTTTCTTGGGACAATATTACCACCAAATAACATTATAGCACAGGCTGTCCTATAAGGAAAGTTAAATTTTTTATAAGGTGCAACAAAGCCATTATTATGGTACAATGTGGAGATATTATAAGTATATGCAATACTTCTATTTTTAATATGGTAATCATCGGTACAGCTTTAGCTAAAACATAATACCTTTTCTTAGTATGTTCATAGATTTTCTCATCCTTATCCCTCTTAAGACTAATATGAGTACTCTCGGAAAAACCCTCAATAACTAAATAGTTTCCTAGAGTACTCTTATAATATTTTACAATAAAAATTTACATAACCTCTTGCTCTTGCCCCAACGTCAAATGATATAATTAAATCAGAGATATCTCAGGAAGGAGTTTTTATATGACTAAACCTATTGCAATTAATAAGCTATGTGAACAGGTAGGACTGACGAGTCGTACTTTGCGTCATTGGGAATCGGAAGGTCTTTTTAAAAGTGTGAGAGATCCCGATTCCGGTTGGCGGGCTTATGAAAACAATGCGATTTTATGTATTCAAATCACAACATTGCTTAGAAAACTTGATATTCCTATTAAAGATATAAAAAAAGTATTGGATGAAAGAACCTTTACTGCAATTCATGAAGTTATTACGAAAAGAATTTCTTTGCTTGCAACACAAAGAGAAGAAAGTCAGCTAAAAGAATATGAATTGAGGCAGCTTTTATCATATATAATGGGCAAAGGAAAAGAAGTGCTTTTGGATACATCTTTATCTAAGTTATTAGACTGTGTAACGACTGATTATAATTCGAGTAATGAAAGAGAGGATACCTATATGTTAAATTCTGAAATAGATAGTATGAATGTGCGTTTTATTACACTATATCCAATGCGGGTAGCATACAACATAGCTATTAGCGTTTCGCCCGAAGAGGAAGCTGCAAAACCTGTTGTCGATTGGCTGAAAGCTGCTAATTTATTGGGTGTATCGCGCTTATTTGGTGGAGATGTGAAACCTATGCCAAGTGGCGAGGGAAAGCCATATGGATATGGATTCTGTGCTTCTATACCAGATGGTGTTATTGTTCCACCACATTTAAAAGAGAAAACTTTGCCTGGCGGACTATATGCTATGGCAGAAAGCAGTGATGATATCTACGGTTCGTGGCAAGCTCTTATAAAATACTTAACAAACAATCCTGAATATGAAATGGATCATAAATCAAGATTATGTCTGGAAGAACATATTCGAAATGATAATGTTGAGGGAAGTGGAAATCAGTATTTACTTAATTTATTAGAACCTGTTAGGAAGAAGTAAAATATTTTTTTATAAATGATAAAAGTGGCAATCTAATCTGCCACTTTTATTATTTATTATAGTATTATTCTTGTATTCCGGGAATCTTAGGAAGTCCTGCAAAACCGATAGCTAGGTCTTCATCTGTTGGAATATAATCATCCATTTTACCTTCTAAGTAAGCTGTATAAGCCATCATATCGAAATAGCCGGTACCGGTAAGTCCAAAGAGGATTGTTTTGGCTTCCCCTGATTCTTTACATTTAAGAGCTTCATCAATGGCAGTACGGATAGCATGTGCCGATTCGGGAGCGGGAAGGATGGTTTCTTGCTTTGCGAAGAAGCATGCTGCTTCAAATACTTTAGTTTGTTCGACAGAAATGGCTTCCATATAACCATCATGATACAATTTTGATAGAATAGGTGACATTCCATGATACCTTAATCCACCTGCATGGTTTGCAGAAGGAATAAAGCCACTGCCTAAAGTGTACATTTTTGCCATTGGCGTAACTTTTCCTGTATCGCAAAAATCATATGCGTAACGACCCCTGGTTAAGGATGGGCAGGAGGCAGGCTCAACGGCAATAATTCTAGGACTTGCTTTACCCAACAATTTATCTTGCATAAATGGTGCAATTAATCCGCCTAAATTAGAACCACCGCCGGCACAACCGATTACAATATCAGGATATTCATCTAACATCTCCATAGCGATTTTAGACTCCAAACCAATAATAGATTGATGAAGTAGGACTTGATTTAAAACGGAGCCCAAAACATAACGGCAACCTTCGGTAGTTACCGCTTTTTCCACCGCCTCGGAGATTGCGCAACCCAAACTGCCTCCAGTATTCGGGTTTTCTGCCAAAATTTTTCGTCCTGCATTTGTTGTATCACTTGGACTAGGAATAATAGATGCGTCAAATGTTTGTATGATGGATTTGCGGAATGGTTTTTGTTCATACGAACATTTAACCATATATACCGTTAAGGGAAGGTTGTAATAGGAACAAGCTTCCGCTAAAGCGGTACCCCATTGACCGGCACCGGTTTCAGTAGTAAGACTGGTTAGACCTTGTTCTTTTGCATAATATGCCTGTGCTATAGCCGAGTTTAATTTGTGACTGCCAGAGGTATTGTTGCCTTCGAATTTGTAGTAAATCTTAGCGGGTGTACCAAGAGCTTTCTCTAAGTTATAGGCACGTATTAGTGGAGAAGGACGATACATTTTATAAAAATCTTGAATTTCTTCCGGAATTTCAACGTATCTTGTCTGACTATCCATTTCTTGATGGGCAAGCTTTTTACAGAAGACTGGGTATAAATCCTCCTCAGTTGCCGGTTGCAGAGTTCCGGGATTTAACATGGGATCCGGTTGCTCGTTCATGTCAGCACGAAGGTTATACCAGCTGGTTGGCATCTGATCCTCCGTAAGATAAAGTCTGTGTGGTATTTTTGGCATAGTTTTGTTCTCCTTTCAGTGAATGATTATTAATTTTAAGGTATAAAAAAAGACCTATGTCTCAGCAAATTCACTGGGACAAAAGTCTATATCTACTTCTGCGGTACCACCCTGTTTGGTGAAAAAATCACCCACTCATTCTTATACTATCATATAAGCTCCATTGGTAACGGGTGGAGATCCCGTTAGGCATTACTAGGCTTACAAGCTTTTCTTCCTAACCTCTTAAGTCCATTCGGCACAATCTCAATTACCTCAATCACACCACCTGAGGCTCTCTGTAAATAAAATAGTATGCGTACTCTTCTTAATCAACGGTTTATTAATATTTATTCAATTATTTTGATTTAAAGTATAACGAAAAAAGATGATATTGTCAATATAGAATTAATAATTAATTACGATTATTTACTATTACGAAAGGTTTAATACTAATAAACAAAACGTACTTGACAAAATAGAAGAAAAAACATAAATTATTCTTATATGTGCTTGTAAAATCAGGCACAATTACGAAGGAGGATTAAGGTATGCCTTTTATTAACATGAAAACCAATATTAATATATCAAAAGAAAAAGAAGTAGCAATGAAACAGAAACTCGGGAAAGATATTGAATTGATTCCAGGAAAGAATGAAAATGGACTGATGATATCCTTTGAGGATCAATGTTCCCTATATTTTAGAGGTGAATCAGATAAAGCCATTGCTTTTGTCGAAGTTAACATTTTAGGTAGTGCTGACAAAAGCGCATATAATAATCTGACTGCAGCAATATCAAACATGTTGAATGAGGAACTTGGTATTACTCCAGATCAGGTTTATGTGAAATTTGAAGAAATAAGTAATTGGGGCAGTAATGGAAGAGTTATTTAAGTTGATTTAGTAAATGCTAGGAGGGCCTTTGGCTAGAAATCGAATGTAAGATTTCTTGTCTAAGGCCTTCTTAAATACGGGTTAGATCTTGATTAGCTATATTATAGACTTTTTAAGCCGTAAATCCAAAGTAATTCAGCAACCCAGTATAAATTGCATAAGCAAAGTCATATTGATTGTTTCTGAGTTTTTCAGCATCAGCATAATTGGTTATATATGCAAGCTCAATTAGTACGGAAGGCATTGTAGTTCTGCGTAATACATATAAAGAAGAGTTTATTCGCACACCATTATTTTTAGTACCTAAACGACTTACGATTGCTGGAAGTATACGCTCTGCTAAATAATATGACGGAGAGAAATTTTCATAAACATATACTTCAGTACCATTAATAGCAGGATTATCATTGGCGTTGGAATGGATGCTGATAAAGTAATTTGCTGGCCAAGAATTTGCCATACGAACTCGTTCGGCCAGACTCGAGGCATTACTGGTCCCCAGAGATTGTTCCGGTGTAGTTCTTGATGTACGAGCCTCAAATCTAGAGTCTCCATTTAATATATTAGCTAAATATATTCCAACATTATAGTTGATATCCTGTTCTCGTAATCCAAAACCTTCTGCACCGGCGTTTATTCCACTTGGGTTGTGTCCCTGATCTATAAAGATTTTAATAGCCACAGTATTTCTCCTTAATATTATACAACTATAATATTCTGAAATTTTATGCTTGTTACAACTATTGTATTATTAGTAAACTATGATATTATAAAATTATAAATTGATAGCGATGCTGGAAAGTGGAAGCAGAAAAAGGATTATGAATTTAAATGTGTTAAACACGCAGATGGGAGCCATATATGAGAGCGAGTGGAATATTATTACCGATAGCAAGTCTACCATCCAAATACGGCATAGGTACTTTTTCAAAAAGCGCCTATGACTTCATTGATGTATTAAAAGCAGCAGGTCAGAAGTATTGGCAGATACTTCCGTTAGGTCCAACTGGATACGGTGATTCGCCGTATCAATCTTTTTCAACATTTGCAGGAAATCCATATTATATTGATTTAGATTCATTGCTTGAAGAGGGACTGTTAACTGTGGAGGAATGTGAATCTTATGATTTTGGAAGTAATTCAAGATATATTGATTATGAAAAAATATATCTTTCCAGATTCAAACTTTTAAGAAAAGCATATGATCGTTGTGATATTCGGGAACAAAAGTTATTTATAGAATTTCAGGAGAAAAATGCATTCTGGCTCAAAGATTATGTTTTATACATGGCAGTTAAGAATCATTTTGCTGGAGTGAGTTGGACGGAATGGGATTATGATATCAAATTACGGGAAGCATCTGCACTACAAAGGTATCAAGAAGAACTTGCTAATGAGATTCAATTCTACGAATTTCTACAATATATGTTTACGAAGCAGTGGAATAAATTAAAGGATTATGCAAATCAAAATGCCATTCAACTATTTGGAGATATTCCAATCTATGTGGCACTTGATAGTGCTGACACTTGGTCTCATCCGGAATTATTCCAGCTTGATGAGAATCGGAATCCTATGGCTGTAGCAGGTTGTCCGCCAGATGGATTTTCTGCCACAGGACAATTGTGGGGAAATCCGCTATACAATTGGGGATATCATAAAGAAACTAATTATAAATGGTGGATTCAACGTATTGAATATAATCTTGGAATTTATGATATGTTGCGGGTAGACCATTTTAGAGGTTTTGATGAATATTATTCCATTCCATTCGGGAATCCGACAGCAGAATATGGAAAATGGGAAAAGGGACCAGGGTATGAACTTTTCCATGAAATCCACAATCAATTAGGCAATGTAAATATTGTCGCAGAAGATTTAGGCTTTTTGACTCAAAGTGTTCTCGAATTAGTGAAAAAAACAGGTTATCCCGGAATGAAAGTACTGGAATTTGCCTTTGATTCCAGGGAAGAAAGTGATTATCTTCCGCATAATTATAATGAGAATTGTCTTGTCTACACCGGGACTCATGATAATGAAACCCTACGCGGCTGGTATGAAACCATACCGTTTGAGGACAGAGAGTTATCAAAAGAATATATGAATAATTTTCATTCTAATCTAAGCGAGGTTCATTGGGACTTTATACGTTTAGGGCAGCAAAGTGTGGCAAAGCTTTGCATTATTCCAGTACAAGATTATCTTGGATTAGGTCATGAAGCTCGCATTAACACCCCATCTACCTTAGGAGATAATTGGAAATGGAGAATGTATGAGGGTGAAATCACAGAGGAAATTATCCAAAAAATCAGAAAAATAACAAAACTATACGGAAGGTTATAGATCAGTCGTCAAAGGTATGTTTTTTCCAACTTCCTATTGACAAAAAATTATCAGGTAGTATAATTTTAGTGTGCATATGCACGTTACAATATAAATTATTATTACATTAATATCCAGAAGTACCTATAGAAAGGGGAATGCAGTATGCCTAGAAATGTAAAGTGTAGAAAAATATGTGGAGAATTTCAGCATAAGGTATTTACACCTGAAGAAAGTGAAAATGGATATGTTATCATCAGTATGGACGAACTAGAAGCACTTCGTCTTTGTGATTATGAAAACATGGAGCAGGAAGAAGCAGCGAAACGAATGGAAGTATCTAGAGGAACTTTTCAGCGTATACTATATTCAGCCAGATATAAATCTGTTGAAGCTTTATGTGAGGGAAAGGGTGTCCAAATAGAAGGCGGTAATTATGAGATAACTGATGGTTCGTGCCAATGTGACCTCAGGTGTAAGAAGTGTAAGCGGTTACGTTCAGAGACATTCTGCAAATAGTAGTTTGTACATTGTAAATTGAGAGAATAGGAGATAGAAAAATGAGCGAAGTTTATGAGACAGAAAGCAGTTGTTCCAGTGATTGTTCCAGCTGTAGTTCCAATTGCTCCTCTAGAAAGCCTGATAAGGAAGATTTTTTAGAACCGGCTAACGAATACAGTCATGTAAAGAAGGTAATTGGTATTGTAAGTGGAAAAGGTGGAGTTGGTAAATCCTTTGTTACTTCATATCTTTCCGTGTTAATGAATCGAAAAGGTTATCAGACAGCAATTTTAGACGCAGACATAACTGGGCCTTCCATTCCTAAAGCATTTGGAATTCACAGTAAGGCAGCTGGCAATGAACTAGGTATCTTACCTGCAGTTAGTAAGAATGGTACTAAAATTATGTCAGTAAACCTGCTACTAGAAGAAGAAGACACTCCAGTTATCTGGCGTGGACCTGTCATTGCCGGAACGGTGAAACAATTCTGGTCTGAGGTCTTATGGGAAGAAGTAGATTACATGTTTGTAGACATGCCTCCGGGAACAGGAGATGTACCACTGACTGTTTTTCAATCCTTACCAGTTGATGGGTTAATTATAGTAACATCACCACAGGAATTAGTATCAATGATCGTGTCTAAGGCAGTAAACATGGCAAATGCTATGGAGATTCCAATCCTTGGGTTGGTTGAAAATTACAGTTATCTTCAATGCGGTAATTGCGGAGAGAAGATTGAAGTATTTGGTACCAGCCATATTGATGAAATTGCAGACAAATATAAGCTTCCTGTACTTGGTAAAATCCCAATAGATCCAGCAATAGCAATTGCCATTGATGGCGAGAAGGTAGAAGATTTAGAAGGAGATTGGTTAGATTTTGCTGCCGAAACTTTGGAAAAAAACCATGCAGTCAAAGCAGTAGAAGCAGCATCAGTAGCTGAAAAAGCTGCAATTATTAAGATAGCAGTTACAACAGATGAAAAAAATAATGTATTTCAACACTTTGGTAAATCAGAAGCTTTCACTATATATGAATTACGAGGCGAAGAACTTATTAGTAAAAACGTCTTAAACAGTAATGGGAGCGGCCACTCTGAACTTGTAGGTTTATTAGTAGAACAGAAGATAAATGTACTGATCTGCGGTGGAATTGGTATGGGAGCTATGGAAGGCCTTTTGGCAGCAGGCATACTTGTAATACCGGGCACACAAGGAGATGCTGATGTTGTTACCGCGGCCTATCTAGATGGTACCCTACCAGAAAGTAATAATCCTACTTGTGACCACCATCATGACGATGACCATCATCATGACGAAAATCATAGCTGCAGTGGGGAATGTGGAAGCCATTAAGAAGACTTGTGATCCATAAAGCTGGCGCGTTTAACGGAATCGTTTCCAAACCGATCACGGATACTGTCAAGGGCTTTATCTAACTTTTCAAGTTTTTCATTCTTTACCATGTCAAATAAATTCATTTGTGTGTAGTCCTCTGTGGATAATTTAGTGGTTCGAACCCCTAAGAGTCGCAGAGGACTGCCATTCCAAAATTCTTCCAAGAGCTTACAAGCAGTTTCGTAAATCACATTAGTAGTATTCGTTGCAGATAGTATAGTGGTTTGATGGGATTGATGGTTGAAATCACAATCGGTTACTTCTACCGTAATACAATTACATTTTACATCGTCGGCACGAAGTCTTGCAGCTACAGTCTCACTAAGGGACAGCAGAATCAAATTAGCGGTTTTATAATCTGTAACATCCTGTGATAGGGTAGTGCTATTTCCATAACCTTTATTGGGGGATGCAACTGAATCTACAGAATCCTCATCAATACCATGAGCAAAATTATGGATTACTTGCCCGTGTTTGTTTCCTATATGAGCTTTTAAGATGTTTACATCTGTATTAGCAATATCTCCAATGGTTTTCAACCCTAATCCGTGAAGGGTTTTGCTGGTAGCTCTCCCAACAAAGAATAATTCTTCCAAGGGTAGTGGCCACATTTTTAGTGGTATCTCCTCTAGAAAAAGGGTATGAACCAGATCAGGTTTTTCAAAGTCCGAAGCCATTTTCGCTAAAAGTTTATTTGTCGAAATACCTATATTTACAGTGAAACCAAGTTTATTCTTGATAGTATCCTTTATGATGTGTGCAACATCTTCCGGAGAGTCGTACCCAATACAAGCACCTGTCATGTTAAGAAAAGCTTCATCAATTGAAAATGGCTCAATATCTGGTGTATACTGATACAGTAAATCCAATAAACTACGAGAAGATTGTTCGTATAAAGTGTGGTTTGGTGGGACTAAGACAAGACCCGGACACTTTTGAAGTGCATGGTGAATTGGTTCACCGGTTTGAATATTATATTGTTTCGCTGGAGTGGATTTGGCAAGAATAATCCCGTGACGTTTGCTGATATCACCACCAACAGCGGAGGGAATTGTTCGTAAATCTAAGATTTCACCTAATATTTCTTTTCGATAGACAGCCTCCCAACTTAAGAATGCGGAATTAACATCGACGTGAAATATAATTCGTGGATACATAAGAAGGGCCTCCTTAGTGGTGCTGATTTTGTTGTAATGTTTTAATATATTTTACAATACAAAACTACATTAATCAAGATACATTAGAGAATGGTTTTGTAAGTAAGTGATAGATATTGATAAATTTATAACAAAATACAGATTTAACTAAATTTATATTTCATTTTCCTTAGAAATAGGTTATAATAACAAAAAGTTGTAAATTAACTTAGACAACTCATCAATAGTACAAATGGAGGTAGATTATGTTAGTATCAGCAAAAGATATGCTTAATAAAGCAAAAGCAGGCCATTATGCAGTTGGTCAATTTAATATCAACAATCTCGAATGGACAAAAGCAGTATTATTACAAGCTCAAGAACTGAATTCACCAGTAATTCTCGGTGTATCAGAGGGCGCAGGTAAATATATGTGTGGTTATAAGACAGTAGTTGGTATGGTTAACGCTATGTTGGGCGAATTAAATATAACAGTACCAGTTGCATTACACTTAGATCACGGCAGTTATGAAGGCGCTTATAAATGTATCGAAGCAGGATTCTCATCCATCATGTTTGATGGTTCTCACTATCCAATTGAAGAAAACATTGCTAAAACAACTGAATTAGTTAAGATTTGTGCAGAAAAAGGGTTATCCTTAGAAGCAGAAGTTGGTTCTATCGGTGGTGAAGAAGATGGCGTTGTAGGCGCTGGTGAAGTTGCAGATCCGAATGAATGCAAATCCATTGCTGACCTTGGCGTAACTATGCTTGCAGCAGGAATTGGTAATATTCATGGAAAATATCCTGATAACTGGGCAGGACTTAGCTTTGGAACATTAGATGACATCCAGAAGTTAACAGGTGATATGCCATTAGTTCTTCATGGTGGTACAGGAATTCCTGAAGATATGATTAAAAAAGCAATCTCTCTTGGAGTTGCAAAGATTAACGTTAATACAGAATGTCAATTAACTTTTGCTGCAGCTACTCGTAAGTACATTGAAGCAGGAAAAGATTTAACAGGCAAAGGATTTGATCCTCGTAAGCTTTTAGCTCCTGGTTTTGAAGCTATTAAGGCTACTGTTAAAGAAAAGATAGAATTATTTGGTTCTGCTGGAAAAGCTTAATTTTAATTATTGGTTAAGGGTGTTATAAGAAATTTAAGCTGTGTAATGAATAGCGGCGCATATATATTCATTATGTCTACCTTACCTTCCTGCGGCATGTCCTTTGTAGAGCCTCAAAGATATGAAAAACATCGCAGTAGCTCTGTTTTTCACTGAGTCTCTAGTCGGACATAAACAGCCTTGTCAGCCGGTTTACGACAAAACGAATATATATGCACCGCTATTCATGATTTCAGTTTTGAAGGAATTATGACACCCGAATCATTCTTAGTATTAAAAGAATTATATAATAGTATATTGAAAATGTGGACTTGCTAATACATGCAAGCCCACATTTTTTTAAATCTTTTTTATTTATGGAATAGTTTTTTGTAGCAATCTAATAGTAATAATTTGCATCATAATCATGATCTATTCATACATCAATTATAACTCTCGTGGTTAAACTATCCATGAGGTGATATTATGTCAATTGTTGCAGAAGCTGTGAGGGAAAAATTTGAATCCCTACCAATTAATCTTAAGAATGTAATATTAGAAAGAAATGTAGAAATAAAATCCCTTCAAGACCTGATAGATGTTCTTGAAGATATCGTTTCAGAGGCAGGTTAGTAATAGTAAGTATATATACAAACACATATGTCAAATCCTATAGAATTATTGCAACTATGGTGCATAATAATGTGCATAAACAACTCGATATAATGCACATTATTATTGACAGGGGTTTCATAATAAATTATAATGACTTTATCAAGAATGAGAAGGCGATTAAATCATATAGAAAGCTTTCCGGATAATGCAGTATGGTGCATTATATTGCAAAACATTATAATTAAAAGGAGATGTCTTATGAGTGAGGTAAAAATGTACGCAGACAACTTGCCAAATATTCCGTGGCAAGACAAACCGGAAAGCTGTGTTGGACCGGTTTGGCGATATTCGGAGAACCCGGTTATTAATAGAAATCCTTTAAAAGGAGTAGCCAGAATATTCAACAGTGCGGTTGTTCCATATGAAGGTAAATTTATTGGTGTATTTCGTGGGGAAACCAATAATGGTATTCCCCACCTTTATTTAGGATATAGTGAGGATGGTATTCATTGGACTTATGAGCTTGAAAGAATTCCTTTCGTTAATGAGAAGGGCGAACCATTTATGCCAAGATATGCTTACGATCCTCGTCTAATTAAGGTGGAAGATACTTACTACATAATTTGGTGTACTGATTTCTATGGTGCAGCATTAGGTTTAGCAAAGACTACAGATTTTAAGAATTTTGTTCGATTAGACAATCCCTTCTTACCATTTAACAGAAATGGTGTGTTATTTCCAAGAAAATTAAACGGTAATTTTACGTTGCTTTCCCGTCCGAGTGATAGTGGACACACACCGTTTGGAGACATCTTTATCAGTGAAAGTCCTGACTTAGTTTATTGGGGGAAGCACAGACATGTAATGACAAAGGGAAATGGACAATGGTGGCAGTCCTTAAAGATTGGAGGAGGAGCAGCTCCAATAGAAACCAGTGAGGGTTGGTTATTATTTTATCATGGGGTTTCCGGAACCTGTAACGGCTATGTATACAGTATGGGCGCAGCAGTTCTTGATCTAGAGAATCCGTCTATGGTAAAATATCGTTCTGAGGATTTTATTCTGACACCAGAAGAATGGTATGAAGAAAGAGGGTTTGTTGCTAATGTAGTATTCCCTTGCGCAACCCTTCAGGATGCAGCAAGTGGAAAAATTGCTATCTATTACGGAGCCGCTGATAGTTATGTAGGAATGGCATTTACTACAGTAGATGAAATCGTTAATTATGTAAAAGAACATCATGTTGAGAATAGTGATGATGCTTCAATCGGTATTATCTAGATAGATGGACTCAACCAATTTATATGAGATGGAATATGGCTTAAGGCCTAGATTCCATCTCTTTTTCTATAAATAAATAAAAAAAACGAATAATGCATTGCAAGTAATCACAAAATTCAGTAAAATAGAAATAATCAAAGTTATTTGAAAAAGAAAAGTGAGGAAGGAGAATATAGTATGGATTATTTAGAAAAATATAACCAATGGACAATAGACCAATATTTTGATGTAATAACAAGAGAAGAATTAAAGAACTTAGCAGGAAATGATGTTGAAATCAAGGATCGTTTTTATAAGGACTTAGAGTTTGGCACAGGAGGGCTTCGTGGTGTTTTAGGTGCTGGAAGTAACCGCATGAATCTATATACAGTAAGAAAGGCTACTCAAGGTTTGGCAAATTATATATTAAAACAAGGTGGCGCAGCAAAGGGTGTTGCAATCGCCTATGATTCTAGAAGAATGTCACCGGAATTTGCTAATGATGCCGCTTTATGTTTAAATGCTAATGGTATTAAGTCTTATGTGTTCGAAACATTAAGACCTACACCGGAATTATCGTTTACCGTAAGAGAATTAGGCTGTATTGCGGGAATTGTAATTACAGCAAGTCATAATCCTGCAGAGTATAATGGATATAAGGTATACTGGGAGGATGGTGCTCAGATTACTTATCCAATGGATAAGGACATTATTGCAGAAGTGAATGCCATTACAGATTATTCTGATGTAATAACCATAAAGAAGGAATTAGCTACGGCGCAAGGACTCTATCATATCCTTGGTGCTGAAATTGATGATAAATATATGGCAGAGCTCAAAAAATTAGTAGTGAATGAAGTAACTGATGAGTGTAAGGATATGAAAATAGTATATACACCACTCAATGGAACCGGTAACTTACCAGTTAGAAGGATACTTAAGGAACTTGGTTTTGATAATGTATATGTAGTTCCAGAACAGGAATATCCTGATTCTGATTTTACTACCGTTGGCTATCCAAACCCGGAGGATCCAAAGGTATATACTTTAGCTAAGAAATTAGCAGATGAAGTTGGCGCTGATATCATTCTAGCGACTGACCCGGATGCGGACAGACTTGGCGTGCAGGTACGTAATGAGAAGGGCGAATTTGTTTTATTAACCGGCAACATGTCAGGCGCATTAATTGCTGAATATGTATTTTCACAAAAGGATGCACATAATACATTGCCTTCTAATGCCGCTTTGGTAAAGACTATTGTAACCGGAAATATATCAGATCAAATTGCTAAGTATTACGGTGCAACTTTAATTGAAGTATTAACAGGTTTCAAATATATAGGTGAGCAAATTAAACTTTTCAAAGAAACGGGTTCTCATGAATATGTATTTGGATTTGAAGAAAGCTACGGTTGCTTAATAGGTACTCATTCTCGTGATAAAGATGCAGTTGTTGCAGTAATGACTTTATGTGAAGCAGCAGCTTATTATAAATCCCAAGGAATTACTTTGTTTGAACAAATGAATAAAATATTTGTGAAATATGGATATTTTAAAGAAGATTTGGTATCCGTTACCTTAAAAGGTATTACAGGTATGGAGAAAATCAAAGAGATTATGGCAAACTATAGACAAAATCCACCTAAGACAGCAGGAGATTATACGGTTCTGAAGATTAGAGATTATGATGCTGATACGATTACCGATACAGTAACCGGTGTTGTGACACCAACAGGACTTCCTAATTCGGATGTATTATATTTCGATTTAAATGATGACGCTTGGTGTGCAGTAAGGCCTTCCGGTACTGAGCCAAAGATTAAATTCTATTTTGGCGTAAAGGGCAATAACTTAGAAGATTCCGAAGCGAAATTAAAGAAATTGGTTAGTGATCCAGTCTTTCAGGTTCAATAATTTTTCGTTACTATTCAGCCATGCAGCGAGGTGTAGCGAAGCGGAATCGAGCTGGCATGGCATAAGGCAGAACTGTAACAATTTATCTGAAAAAGTCTCCTTAAAAGCTTGCTTTATACCAAGCGTATTAAGGAGACTTTTTAAACCCAATTTATAAGACGTAGCCTAAATAACCAATCATAGAGTATCAATCATAGAGTATCAAACATAGAGTACTTCGTGTTTTAATGTTGATGAATAATTAAGTTATTTTGTATCTTGTCAATCGTGATAACAAAATTGTTGGATTTTAATATATCCGAATTAATTGCTAATCTTAAAGGATACTCAAAACTTCCAGAAAATTCAATTTCACTCTTTCTTATTCTTTTAAATTCAAACAATTCACCACCTAATGTTACTTCTGTGACAGTGGTTTTATTATTATCTTCAAGATTAACGAAGGAATGAGACGAACCGGTATCTAAATATATTGTACTTTTCTTGCCATTAACATCACCTTCAAAAAATATTAAATCACCTTCATTACTTGCGTTTGACTTAATAAGTGGAAGAATTATATAGTTATCCTTCTCTAATTTATTATAATCTATTGAATTATCACTGATTGCAATTTTTTTATTCTTATAGTCTAAAGTGATTATTTTTTTATTAAAAAACTTTAAGCCAACGGTTCCATTAAATTTAAAATCACTATACATTTTCCAGTCTGAAATGGTGGAGTTGATATTTGAGTATTCTTCACCAAAAATAGTAATATTTTTTAGTAAAATTGAAAGACTATCACCCCTATACGTTCCATCAGAATTATATTGAGTGCTTTTCCCCGTTACATCATATTCAACTTTCTCTGCAATAGCGGTTGTTAAAAATATACTATTGGAATTGCCGGTATCAAATCCTAATTTTACTTCTTTGTCACCTATTTTTACTGGAATAGAAGGACAAGGGATAAAAAATCCAATCGACATATTGTGGACCTGATTCTCTTTATAATTCAATTCATCTATCCAATCAATATTCATATTGATTTTCTTAATAGGAAAGGAAATAGATATCAATACACCTATGCCTATAATAATAGCGCTAATACTAAAAACTTTTAATTTCATATACTCCCCTTAACAAAATTATAGTTCATTAAACGCTTACATAAGCTTTTGCCCACAATTCGGACAGAAGTTTGCTTCGCCTGTTTTTTGACCACAGTTTGGACAGAAGTTAGGTTTTGCTCCACCAGTCTGAGTATTTGGTTTAGCTTGAGTTGTGCTCTGATTCGTGCCATTCATATTCATATTTTGCATCATCTGATTGGCCATATTCATACCCATCATCATGCCAGCCATGTCGGAAGCAGCTCCACCACCTTTTACCTTGCCGGAAGAGATGCCTTCGGTCATAGCTGCTTGCTGGTACCTGTTCATATCACCAATCATACTGTGAGATGCATTCTTATTGATCATATCTTGAATTTCTTCCGGATAAGTAAAGCTCATAATATTAAAGCCAGTAATGGTCATACCCATATCGAATAATTGCATATCCAAATCTGTTTTAATTCCACTACCTATATCAAAAGAATTGGCTTGAAGGTTAAACATATCTTTTCCTTCTTTAACAATCCATTTCATAATTAGTTGATCCAGAACTGCCACGATACGAAGTTTTACATCGTCTACCAGATAGCTGTCTTTTATACCTGCAATTTTATCAATCAATTTAATATAGTCATTCACTTTAAAATTAAAAGTACCATTAGCACGGATTGGCATTCCGCCAGGTAGTTGAGGGGTAGGTATATTAATAGCGTTTTTTGTACCCCATTTAACTGTAAATTCTTTTGTATTAATGAATAAAACTTCTGCGCGCATACCACTGTTAAAGCCAAATTTAAAGCCTTTTAAGGTAGATAGAAATGGAATTATTTCTGATTCAACATCATAATCTCCTTCATCCTTAAAAATTCCTTCTGTTCTACCGTTAAACAGAAAGACTGCATCTTGACCTGGTCGAATAATTAATTTACTGCCCTTTTTAATTTCGTCGTTATGCCATTTCCAGAAGATCATATCTTCTCTAAATTCTTCCCATTCTACAACATTTGAAAATTGTCCTGAAAAAAGTCCCATGTTTTTAACTTCCCTTCTATTTTAAATTATAGTAATTTGTAATTATAAAGCTGATCACAATAAGTTGTAGGTTAGAAGCTACGCCCTCCGCCACTGTGTGAATTACCACCGCTGGATATTCCGCCACCTCCACTACTACGCCCCCCACCACTATTATTAGTAGGCTTTTTTATTCTTGTTGTAGTGGTTCGGATGTAATCATCCTGTCTTGTAACTACTCCGGAGTTTTGTTCATCTAAATAAGTTCGGTTATTGACAGTAACCTTACCACCCGAGTTAAGCGCCATGATACCTACTACGATTGCTCCAATTACAAGAGATATTCCAAGCTGAATTAGTGGATTGCTAAGGATGTTCTCCTCTTGTCCGTAATAATCACTTGGGCCGTCATAGGAGGCTTCTCCATAATAATTGCCGGAGCCTTCTGCCCCATAGGTTGGAGATGTATTGACCCCTTCTTCCTGGTTCATATAGTAAGCAACTTGTTTTGCATATTCTACCATGGCATCATAATATTTTTCATCGGATAACATCGGAACGATATCGTCAAGGATGTATTCAATACGATCATTATTGACGTAGTATTCTGCGTTTCCATATCCTTGAATTTCAACGCCACGGTCATTCGGATCCATATTAATCAGAATTAAAGCAGCGTCACCGAATTCTTCATTGTATCCAAAGCCATACTCATCATAAAAATCTTCTAGATACTGCTTTCTGGTCTTGCCTTCCAATCCATCGGCAGTAATAATTACGATGTCCAACTGACCTTCTTCGCCATATTCTTTACTGGCTGCTTCCAACTCAGTGATTTCCTCAGTCGTGAAAAGACCATAGTAATCGTACACCTTTTGGTCCTCGGTTGCGGCATAAACAGTTAAGGAATTAAAAGATGATAAGCCGGTAAGTACAACCAAAAGACAGATTAGGGAATAGATAAGAGGAGTAAATAATAGTCTAAATCGTTTCCTATATGTCATCATATTAATTCACCCCCGATAGTAAAACAATTAATTGGATTATCAGAAAGCTTACACTACTGATTCCTGCAAACCATGCCGCTATTTTTCCCATACTTAGTGGAGGTTTGCCGACTATTTTTCCGGTCTGTCCATTCATGGCAAAGGTATGCTCGGATTTCTTATAATCATAACATACCATCCATACGGGCAGAAGTACATAATCAGCATGCTTTTGTCTAATGTTAATATTTTTTCTGTTATAAATAGTCGAAGCGTATCCGGTAATGGTTGAGGATATATAATTATTGACGTAATCATCAATTCTAGATTGAATTCTTGGGAACAATTCTTTACTGTCATAATTATATTTTTCAGCAATATAACCAGCCAAATAAGGCATATTAAATTCTTTCAAGTTATCATAATGATACGGCTCTAATTTATCCATTAAGTCATCGTTCATCTTCTCGGAAGCATCGACTGGGACTTTAAGATAATTTAGGTTTACCTGTCGATAAACATGAAAATGTCTTGTCTCTGTATAGATGTATTCTCCGCTTGGGTAGGTACGAACTGTAGTGCAGTTGGCATCCGCTTCACCGCGGCCATTAAGGTCATAGAGCCAGAAGGGCACATATAAACCAGTTATACTCTTAATACGATCTGCCGTCATGAATCCTTTTGGCGTTAATAACCCTTTTTTGCACCAGGCACGAAAAGACTCCTGCGCTTGCTGCTTATTAATAGAAAAAGGAATTACTTTTGCAGGAGCTAGACTTCCGGTCAACCGATCCCCTAAAACCACTCCTGCTCCGCAGAAACTACATGTAGTTGCAGTGGTATCTTTATCTGTAATCAGAACGGCACCACAATTTTTACAGTGATATTGATTCACTTCATTTTCGTCAAATAGATGAGGATCCTCCTCCTCTTCAACCGAGTCCTCTTCGAAAAATGTTCGATTGGTGCTGTTATCTGCTGTATTATTTTCCTTTTCGTCCTGTTTTGGCATTTCATCAATTTTGTCATTTCTGCCGCAGCTATCACAATGTAACATGCCGGTTGAGCTATCAAAGGCCATGTCTGCGCCACAATTAGGACACTTATATTGTACTACCATTTATTCCTCACCTCATTATATTTCTTGAACGGTAAAAAGAGGCTGCCTTGGAAGAATTCTTCTAAGACAGCCTCTAATCCGTTATTACTTATTTAAGCTGGCTTTTAATGCTGCTAATTCATCATCAACATTGGAATTGGAGGAATATTTTTCCGTTAAATCCTGTATGGAATTCTCAGCGGTTGAATTATTAAGTTCTGCCATTGCATTTGCTTTATCAATAGCTTTGTCAGCAAATTCTTCGTATTTGTTAAAGCTTGCAATGGAATCATTTGCACTAGAGACAGAAGATGTCATCTTGTTTACGCGTTCCTGAGCTTTCGCAACCGCTAATTTGCCTTTTATCATATCCTTGCGAGACTCTAACTCATTAATATCACCAACTAATTTATCATGCATTTCTCTCATTTTAACTGCGTTGGTATGAGCTAAATCATAAGCATCCTGCAGACCACTTTGTTTAGAAGTTAAGGAGGCTTTCTGCTCTAAGAACTTTCTCGCATCGTCTTCGTTATTTGACTCTAAAGCTTTTATAGCAAATGTTTGCATTTTTGTGATTTCTTCTGTACATTCGTCAAGTGCTCTTTTAGCACGTTGTTCTTCTGCCATGATAGTAGCAGTTTCTGATTTGACTTTTCCTAAATCATTACTTAGGTTTCTCAAACATTGGTCAATCATCTTTTCAGGATCCTCAGCTTTATCAAGTAATGCATTTATGTTACTTGTCATGATGTCTTTAAATCTTGTTAATATTCCCATTTGTAATCCCTCCATCTTTATATTCATGAATCTGATTTCATTGTTTCACTGCTCTTTCAGTGTAGTACCTTTCATACCCATCGTCAAGTTAAAAAACGGTTAAAATAATAATGATTAGATTAAAATAATATGAGTGAAGGCACTATAATGAATCAAAAATACAATTGACATATGGAATCCTCTGTTGTACATTTAGTGTGTAGATTTTGCAAAATGATACCATTTATCATTTATTGTACGAGAATAAATGTCTTTGATAGAGTGGAGATGATGAGGTGAAGCAAATGAAGAAGATAACGATACAAGATGTTGCAAAAGATTTAAATTTGTCTCGTAATACAGTTGCTAAGGCGCTAAATAATAGTGAGACGGTTGCATATGAGACGAGATATGTAGTAATTAAAAAAGCATATGAAATGGGGTATTCTAAGTTATCCTCTGTTGTTTTAAATGAATATAAAATTAAAGATAGAATTGGAAGACCTAAAACGGTTGTTGTGTTTGCTCGTAGAGAATTATCTACTTTTTGGAATCGAATCATAATGGGTATCTCGGATGAATTAAATAAAAACAATTGTAGATTACAATTTAATTTCATAAGTGATGAAGATGAAGTAAATCATATTTTGCCCTTGGATATGCAGTCCGAAATGAGTGGAATCATCATATTAAGTGTTTTTCGGAAATCATATCTAGAGCTTATTATAAAAAAGGATGTCCCGGTGGTATTCTTAGATGGACCAAGTAATGTTCATGAAATAGCTTATTTAGGAGATGTTATTTTATTTGAGGGTATGAATAGTACAAAATTAATTACAGAACATCTAATTAATCAAGGTATGAAAAATATCGGATTTATTGGAGATACCAGTTACTGCAGAACGATTGCAGATCGGTTTGAAGGATACTTATCAGCTCTTAAGAGCCATGATTTACAACCAGATGAGCAGATTATGATAACAAAGCATGTAAAGCACAGGTATTACAGGCAAGAAGAAATTATAGCAGCTATTGAAAAAATGGCTTATCTACCGGAAGCATTTGTTTGTGCTAATGATGATATAGCTAAGGATGTAATGTTATGGTTGAAAGGAAAAGGAAAAAAGGTCCCAGAGGATGTTGCTGTAACGGGATTTGATGATAAGGAAGAGGTAGAGTTCCTATCCCCAGCATTAACAACTGTGCATATCGGAAATCAGAGAATGGGTAGACGATTGGTACAAAGATTAATGTGGCGTATTGATAATACAGAGTTACCGAAGGAAATAGTGATTATCAATACAGAAATAGTAATTCGTGAATCTTCTATAAAGAAAAAGTTGGGTTATGCAAAATAGTGCGCGTGCTTAGACTATTAGTTCTATTTAATTAGAATTAGTGGTCTTTTTTTTATCTCTTTTATGAAAGCCCCTCACATTTTTCTCATAAGTGTATGTTACATTAAAAAAATAATACTATGAAATTAGTAAATGGAGGAAATGAAATGAAAAAGAAATTGATTACTACCTTAATATTAGCATTCATGTTACTTGCCTTAATAAGTTGCTCAAAGAAAGATTCGGTAACTAATATAATCCAAGAAACGAATAATGATGAGAGCCTAGAGAATGCAATAGAAAATGCTGAAAAAGCTGAAACAAAGGTCGAAGTGGCCGGATGGAGTATTGATATACTTGATCATAGGATAGATACTTCAATGGAAAATGTTAGTGTCGTTTTAGGATACACGGAGGTCGGTACGAATACTTTTACAAAAACTGCTGAAGAGGGCAACGAATTCTGTCTGGTGAAGTTGAATATTGAAAAAGTTGATAGTATGGAGGAAATTGAGTGGGATAAGTTCCTATTAATTGATGATTTAGGTAATTCATATACCCGTATGGAAGATTCGTTTCTATCTGATTTAGGAATGAAAAGAATGTCGGGTACTGACCTGAACTTTGGATCCAATGAAGGATGGATAGCGTATGAAGTGAAAGCAGGATATAGTAATCTAAAACTACAATATGAATTTACAAATGAAACCTATGAATACAATCTCCTTGGAGAAAGTGATGTAATACAAGCTAACACCCAGTTAGTTCCTGTTTTTGAAGATTACTTAGAAGAACAGAAGAAAGTGGATGATAATCTTTTGGCAGAAGCAGAAAAAGGATATACGATAGACAATCCCTTAATTGTAGTAAATCCATATGGAATATCACCTTTATCTGCCGTAGTGATTTTTGACACAGACAAGGAAACTACTGTTAATCTCACTGTTAAAGGGAAAAAATCGCAGGATGATATTATAACTACTTTTGATAGAACAACTAGTCATTCTTTACCTATTTATGGACTTTATCCGGGTGGTACTACACAGGTTGTGTTTACCTTAGAAGATGGAACTGAGAAAACAGTAGAAATTACAACTGATCAATTGGATACTGATTTAATAAAAGGTGAAGTAACTACCATAAAAGATGCGGAATATGACTTTTCTAAATTGACATTTGTATCAGTAACAGGATCGGATGACGGTTATGGAGTGATTGCTTATGATAGTTCAGGAGATATGCGTTTGGCACTAAAAGGGACTTCGTTTCCTGTTGAACGACTAAAGAATGGAAATATAATGCTTCCATCAACACGAATAATTCATGCACCCTATTATAGTTCTGGATTACTTGAGATGGATTTATGTGGGAAAGTATATAATGACTATGTGATACCGGGTGGCTATCACCATGATTTCTTGGAACTAGATAATGGTAATTTTCTGGTATTGAGTAATCCTATAGATTTTTCGACTGTTGAAGATCGTGTGTATGAAATTGATCGAGAAACAGGAGAAGTAGTATATGAATTGGATTTAACAACAATATTAGACCCTTCAGATGGAGGTTCCATCAATCGAACCGAAGAGGATTGGTTTCACAACAATGCTATTTGTTATGATGCAGCTACCGATAGTATTATCTTATCAGGTCGTCATGCTGATGCTGTTGTTTCAATAAATAAAACAAATAAGACATTAAATTGGATACTTGGAGATCCCAATGGCTGGGAAAGCGTTGATAAGAGTAAGTTCTTTACACCGGTTGGCGATAATTTTGAATGGCAGTATGCCCAGCACAACGTTTCTCTTCTTCCTAATGGAGACCTTATGTTGTTTGATAATGGGGCAGGTCGTACTAAGGTTGGTGCAGAAGACAAAAAAGTTACAGGTGACGATGTATATTCCAGAGCAGTTATTTATCATATTGATACAGAGAATATGACAATAGAACAAGTTTGGCAATATGGTAAAGAAAGAGGAGCTGAATGGTATTCTTCCTACATTAGTGGAACTGAATATCTAGGAGAGAATAATATCTGGATTACTTCTGGTGGAACCTTATATGATACTGAGAAGGATACGTACGATTTATCGCCTACAAATCAAGCGGATAGTGTGAAATCTTCCCATATTAATCAAGTAAAAAATGGTGAGTTGGTATATGAATTACTTTTAGATTGTGAATCTTATAGAAGTATCAGATTACCTATCTATCCGGAGGATAACAATTTGGACTTTACCAAGTACGGAAAATATCTTGGCACCTTAGGGAAAACGCCGACAATTTCTATAGCTGATTTTGACCTGAATACTGCAGTAACAGCTGATTTTACTATAAACGTAATTCAAAACCCGGACAGATTCCTTGTGAGTGGTTCCTGGGCTCAAACAGCTGAAGATGCTGCTGTTATTTTAAGAAGAAGTGATGGAGTGGTTTCTGGTTATTCCATATCACAACCGGCGAATAATGCAAATGAGACGGATGAGGTATCCTTTAATACGTGGTTTTCACCTGTGGGACTAGAGGATGATTCTTATGATATATACATTTGTAATAATGGAATTATCTATAATACGGGTTATACAATCAAATGATCATAAATCATAACGGGTAAATAAAAAGATTTACCCGTTATGCAGACGGGAGAAAAATGAAAAAAACTAAGTTTATTCTATTTATAAGTGTTTTATGTTTATTTACAGTGACCTTCTTTGGAATCAACAAAATTAATGCGAACATGAATAATAAAGAAAAATTAGATCAACCCTCTATCACTGTAAGCACTATGAACACGGATTCCATAAAAACCAATATAAGTCTGGAAGATGCCTTACCGGTAAGTTCTCAACAGATTGATGATCAACTACAGAAGGAGTTAGAAACAGATAGTTATACCTTTAAAGCGCCTCTAGTTGTGCTGGATCCTTATCATAATTCACCGTTAACGGCATTAGCGCTGTTTACTACCACCGAAAGTTATGGTGTAAGAGTTACAGTAAAAGGAGATAATACAGGGGATGATGTCGTAGGAGAAGTGGATTCCATGACTCAGCATAGAGTACCAATTATTGGACTCTATCCCAATCGGGAAAACACGGTAATAATCGAATTGCTAGATGATTCAGGAGCTACTGTAGACACCAATACAATTAAAGTTCAGACGGATTCATTACCTTCTTCTATGGAAACGGTTGTCGAACCTGTTTCTGTAACAGAGAAGTCTGCCTACAATTTGATCCAGGTATCGGGTCAAGATACACCACATCCATTTGCATTTGACAGTACAGGGAGTATACGCTGGTATTTATCTATGAAAACAGATGGATACGGAATATATCCTTTATCAAATAATCGATTTATGTTTATGGCGGACGATATCTTTGTTCAGACAATAGCAAAACCACATACAGCAGAAATGTACGAAATGGATTATCTTGGACGTATTCATCAAGTGTATTATGTTGAGAATGGAATACATCATGAAGTAATAGAGAAGACTCCGGGAGGCAATCTGTTAGTTTTAACAAATTCAAATGATGAACATCTAGAAGATATGGTACAAGAAATTGACCGAGGAACAGGTGGTATTGTAAAATCACTTGTTATGACAGATATATTTGGGACTACTTATGTGGATATGTTGGATTGGGCACATTTAAATACAGTTTCCTACAATGAAGAGACAGATACCGTAATTCTAAGTCCACGTAATGTTCATTCAGGAATTAAGGTAAATTGGAGCACGAATGAATTGATTTGGATTTTAGCTGATCCTCGCTTTTGGGAGGGGACGCCATTTGAAGATAAAGTATTGCAGGGTAATGGCGATATCATCTGGCATTATCAACCTCATAGTATTTATGAAGTTAACGAGGATCTGGACAATGATCCAAACACGATGCATGTTATGATGTATGATAATCATTGGGACAAAACAAGAAAAGTAGATTTCTATGATAATAATGAGAATTCCTTTGTTACTTTGTATACGATTAATGAAGAAACTATGACGGTGACTCAGCCCCATATCTATCAAGGAGTAAAATCGAAAATAACCTCCAATTATACATTTGACTACGAAGCTGGCCGTGTTTTTTCTATGGGAGGATATCTTGACCCCGTCATTGATGGCAAGAATGGTATGATTTATGAATATGATTATGAGACGGAAGACATCTTAAATCAATATGCATTAAAATATACTTTCTATCGTGGCTATGAATTAGTAGCGGATTATAACGATTGTGCATCTCCCTTGAATATAGGAACTAATTACGTAAAAGGTGTGCTACATACGCCGGAGATTACTAAGAAAAAATTAAAGGTTCCGGACGATATATTAGAAAATGGCGTAACTTTTGTCCTAAAGGAAAATATCCTGTACCTGTCATCAGCAGATCATGTGGTATCACAAGTTGAATTCATAGGTAATAAACAGTCCTATGTACTTGATTTTACTCCCAATGGTGAAGGCGAATCGAAATATCAGAAGATTGTATATAGTATTCCGATTCCTATATCCGGGTTAGCAGCGGATACTTACCAGGTAGTAGTAAATTATAAAGGAAGCAGAGCCAATACCGAAAAAATAATTACGATTAATTAAGTAATATAAAAGTTCAGAACAGGGCCGATGTAATTGGTAACAGCCTTGTTCTGAACTTTTTTCTTTGAATTTATATAGGATGTGGATTTGCTTTTTGAAATTTATATCTCTTCTAAGCTAAGCCAGAATTCTACACCTTTATCTACGTTGCGAACACCATATTTACCATGGTGCCCATTCATAATTGCACTTACAAAGTAAAGCCCCATTCCGATGCTTTTGCTGTCATCTCTCGTACGTGCTTTATCAGCACGATAAAACCGATCCCAAATTTGATTCATCTCATTTGGTAAGATGTGATTTCCTTCGTTGAAGACGGTTACAACTATGTTTTTCTTAATTCTTCTTATCGTAACAAGGATTACATGGTCTTGTTCTGAATACTTAATTGCATTCGTTATATAATTGGTAATTGCTCGTTCGAGGTATACTTTATTAGCGAGTACATAAAAGTGTTCATCAGCATCTAAGCTGTAGTCTAGATTTCTATCAGTGAATAGTATATCATTACTGTATAAAACATGGGATACTAATTCAGTAATATTGGTATCAACTAACTCCATATTATTCAGTCCATTTTCCATAGAGGATAATTCTAGAAGAGTGGTGACAAGCTTGGTCATATTCTGAACCTCATCTAATATAACATTATGATAATATTCTTTATCAATTCCGGTCATATTATTATTTAGTATTTCTGCATACCCATTTAATACTGCTAGAGGAGTCTTTAATTCGTGAGATACATTAGCTACAAATTCTTTACGTTTTTCATCAATCTTGGTTTTATATTCAACATCTTTTTCTAACTCATCATTTGCTGTTTTTAAATCGATAATGGTATCCTCTAATTTATCTGCCATTCGATTAATATTTCTAGCAAGTCTTCCTACTTCATCATTGGATGTACTTTCGCTAGCTCTACCTGAAAAGTCCAAATTGGTAACATTTAAAGCGATACGATCAATTTCTTCAATTGGAGCTGCAGTTTTTTTGGCGAAGAAATATACAAACATTGCACCTAGCACAAGTGCAAAACCGGATACGTATAATATGAAAATATTTGTTTCATACATATCTTCTTTTATTGCTTGAAGAGGAGTCCTGATTAAGATATAAAAGTCATCATCACCTCGTTCTATAATACCGTATAAAATTAATATGTCTCTACTATTCTTTTTTTCTTTGAGAATTGGCTTGGCATCTTGTGTAAAGAGGTGTATTTTGGCTTTAAAATCAAAATTGGCCTTAATTTTATATTTATTTTTATCATCATCAAAGCTATATTGTTTACTATTATAAATGCACTCTAAATCCTTATTATCTATAACGAATTGAAGATTATTATAATCTTCGTAATTCCCCATGATATCAACGATGCTGTCATTATTTTGTATTGCAGCAGACCGAATATTATCATAGGCTTCCTGCATAATTTTGCTTTTTCGATTCACATAATAAGTTTCCGCAAATAGATAATTAGAAGCTAATTGTATTCCAAATACTACGAGTAATATCATTAGAATAATGATTGTTAACTTTGCTTTTATTGTTTTAAACATCACCCACCTCGAATCGATAACCAACACCATGAATGGTTTTGATATACGAAGAATAATCAAAAAGTTTAGCTCTTAACTGCTTCACATGGGTGTCTACCGTTCTGAAATCACCTTCATAATCTCGTTCCCAAACAGCATCTAAAATAACATCACGAGTTAGTACCAGTCCAGTATTCTGCATGAAATAGAATAGAAGATCATATTCTTTCGGCGTTAATTCTAATTTTCCATTGTCAAGGGTGAATTCTCTTTTTTCTTCATCCAGCAAGAGAACTCCAACCTCTAAGAGGGGTTTTCCCTTCGGATAACAACGCTTTAAGACAGCTTTCATATGGGCAAGCAAAAGATTGGGAGAAAATGGTTTGGCGACAAAATCGTCTGCACCATGAGAATAATATCCTATTTGATCATATTCTTCTGATCGAGCGGTCAACATAATAACCGGAACTTGAGAATATTCTCGAATTTCTTTTAAAACAGTGTAACCGTCTTTTCGAGGCATCATAACATCTAAAAGGATTAGGTTGATTTTATCATCATTATTGAAGTAAATATCTAGGGCATCTTGTCCATTACCTGCTTCAATAACTTCGTATTCATTACCTTTTAAAAAGTCCTTTAACATACGTTGAATTCGGATTTCATCATCTACTACTAATATTGTTTTTGTTGTCTCTATTTTACTCGCCTCACTTATCTTATAAGATAAGTTTAATTTATTAAAATTATATGGCATTTATGTGACACTGACATGGCAAAAATAGATTATACCATATAATGGTAATGGTAATCAGCTTGAAAGGTAATTGTGATATTGGATTTTGTTACAGAATTGTGATTAATAATTTGTTTTTTGGATAAGCTAAAAAATCAAAAGATACAGTTTTGTATCATTTAAAAGAGGGAAGAGGTAAAAATGTTATTGAGCATTCTAGAGGTATTAATTAATTATTTAATGAATATGTCAGTGGGATTTAGAGTTTTACTCATAATAACTGCATTGATTTGTATACTTGCTTTTATTTATTATCGCTTTATTCATTTTAGGAAGAAAATAAACTTACCGGCTGAACTCACAGGTATCAACGATATGCTTGGACAGAAAGAGTGGGAACAGCAGATGGTTAACATGGCTAATAATCATAAACATGTCAAACTAATGCGATATAATTTTGTTTTAGGCGATTACAGCATAATTGCCTACAAAAAACTAAACCAAATTCGAAACAATATATCTGAAATATCAGCAGATATTATTGCTTTGATACCTGCTGCCCGGTGGTTGTTTGACAACTTCCAAATGATGTATCGGGAGATTAAAAAAGTCAGAATCTCGGGAACAAGTTATGAGATACTGCCAATACTCCGGACCAAGGAGTGTCGAGGATATCCTAGGATTTATATGGTCGCAAAGAAGATGGTAGCCCTTTCCGGAGGACATTTAGACGAGAAGAATATTTCCATCATGATTAATGCTTATCAAAAAGAGATTTCATTAACAGACAAAGAGCTATGGGTTCTTCCCGAAATGATAGGTTTTTGTCTGTTAGAGAGTATTATTGAGGTAGCAGAAGATATCGTGCGTATTATAAAGATTAAATCTAAAGCGGATAAGTTTGTAAAGGAAAATCTGGCAGCACAACAGGGTACGCCGGATATTACCCCGCTGCTTAGCGAAATAGATTCAGACTGTAAACATAATTACTCTTTCCACGCTCATGTCATATACCTTTTGAAAAGTATGTCTTTTGAGGATGAATCAATACAAAGATATTTATCCTATCATTACAAATTAAAAGGTAAGCACATAATGCCATCGAAGATATTCTTGGAAGAAGGAAAGCTGGAGTCATATCTTGAGTCAAACATTCATGCCCTTATTGTTAGCCTAAGAGAAATTAACGAAGTAGATGAAGAAGAGTTTTTTGAGGAGTTTTCCACTCTTGAACGCATCTTATCAAAAGATCCGGATGGAGTTTATACGAAAATGGATTCCGAGAGTAGAGGAATATATAGAGGGGAAATTGTAAAACTTTCGCTAAAGTATAAAATTGATGAAGATAAGATAGCAGAGGACTGTCTAGAACTTGCTATAGAGGGAAGAGAGGATTTAAATTGTTCCCATCATGTGGGAGCCTACCTTTTAGAAAAGGGACACGCCATACTTAAGGCAAAAATATTAAATAATCCGATACCTAAAAGACTAGGGAAAAAGCAGAATGTTAGAGGGTTATTATATTTTTTATGTGCTTTTTTAATCCTTTTTGTTTTTTGCTTTTTTGTAATCTATATGATGAAAGGCTTAGGAGGAATTGATAATCTATTTAAATATATAATTGTCTTAGTAGTTGCGCTTCCTCTATTGTTTGGAATAGCCTTAGAGATAACCAATCATATATTCACAAGGCGATTACCTGTAAAAAAGATTCCTTCTTTAGATTATTTGAAGGCGATTCCCGATTATGCAAGAACATTTGTAGTAATGCCTGTACTTGTTACTTCAAAGGAGCAATGTATCCAGTACCTTGGTAGATTAGAAAAGCATTATCTAGCAAATAGACAATCTAATCTCTACTTTGCCCTTCTGGCAGATTTTGAGGATTCGACTGAGCTAAACACGCCGAAGGACGAGATTCTTAGAATTGTTCTTATTGATCGTATTCATGAACTTAACGGGTTTTATCCATCCGAGCATCAACGATTCTCGCTATTTATCAGGAATCGCAAATGGAATAAGTCGGAAGGGTGCTACATGGGCTGGGAACGAAAAAGAGGCAAATTGGAGGAATTTAACAGTTTAGTCCATGGAACAAGGAAAGAGGGTACGAGCTTTTCTACACTATTATGTGATGAACCACTACTGGGATCTTTTAAATACGTCATTACCCTGGATGCTGATTCAAATCTTATTCGTGACAATGCGGCTAAATTTGTAGGATTGATCGATCACCCTCTTAATCAACCGGTGATTGATCCTGTAAGTAAAAAGGTGGTGGAAGGTTATGCCATCATTCAACCTACGATTAGAAACCATATTGTTGACAAAAAAAGTAGCAGGTTCCCTGAAATTTTTGGAGGAGAATCGGGATTGACCCATTACTCAGCAGTTATATCCGATATTTATCAAGATATATTTAAGGAGGGGGTATATACCGGTAAAGGAATATATCACATCGAAGCCTTTCATCTTATCTTAAACAATACAATACCTGAGAATAGCGTATTAAGTCATGACCTCTTAGAGAGCTGCTATGTCAGAACTGCTTTTTCGAGTGCTGTAAAAATAATGGATACCTTTCCCAGCAGCGTTCTTTCTTTTGTGAATAGGGAGCATAGATGGATAAGGGGAGATTGGCAGATTTTACCATGGTTGTTTAAGAAAAAAGCCTTAAATGGAATATCCATAAATGCAATATCTAAATGGAAAATATTTGATAATTTAAGACGCAGCATGGTACCTATAAGTAAGACACTCTTAATCATTTTAAATTTAGCAATAATGCCAAGTATTTATTATCTATGGCTGCCCTTAGTATTCTTTTCTGACATACTAAACTTAGTCATTTTATTAATTGCAATAGGTACGCAAAAGATAAAAAGACCAATGCTTGCTATTGTATATAAGGGGTTATTGAAAGAGATTAGATTAATGATTGAAAGAGCTTTTTTGGAGTTTGTTCTTACTCCATATAGGGCTTATATTGCAGCAGATGCAATTATAAGGACACTTTTTCGAGTGCTCGTAAGTGAAAAAAACCTACTAAAATGGAATGCTTCAGAAACGGTAGATGCCTCTATTATAAACTCAAAGAAAGGTTACTTCCTTAATATGTGGAGTTCCCTTATTCCGGCTGCTGTTCTTTTCGTATTAGTGGTAGGTAAGGAGATTCATCCACTGGGAATAGTTCTATATGGAGCTGTAATACTTGTATGGGGTATATCCTTTTTCATGGCCTATTCCATCAGCCAGCCAAGGAAGCAGAATCCCCAAGGGTCGCAGACAGAAGATAAAGAGTTGCTACTTGAGACGGCACGCAGGACGTGGCGGTTTTTTAAGGATCACTCAACAAAGGGAAATAACTGGTTATGTCCGGATAATTATCAGATCGCTTATATTGAAAAAATCAGTGATAAGACGTCGCCTACGAATATTGGACTTCAGTTGCTGGCAATTCTTTCTGCAAGGGACTTTGGCTATGAGACCCTAGGTGCAACACTTGGACTGGTAGAAAACTTACTGAGTACCGTGGTTGAACTTCCTAAGTGGAAAGGACATCTTTACAATTGGTATAATATCAACACTCTTAAAGTGCTAAATCCTGAATATATTTCAACCGTAGACAGCGGAAACTTCTTAGGACACCTGATAGCTCTTAAAAACGGGCTTTTAGAACAAATTGAAACGCCTATATTCCCAGAGAGTCTAATTGCTGAAACAAGGTATTCCATAAAGCTTTGTAATTGTGATATGGTTTTAAAAGATGACTATGCAACAATAGGTGAATTTGTAGAGGATATTACGAATATAAGAGAGTACTTAATTAACAGAGAACAACTGCCCCATGAAAATTCAGCCTGGATCAGGGAGCTGTTAAGAAATATAGAATTAATTATAAATGAAGCAGAAGGTTTTAATCTGAAAGAAGTTAGCTTTTCCTCTAACCCCTCCTTAAAGCTGCAAGCGTTAAACGGTAATAACAATGCAAAGGTTATGATAAAGAGAATAGAAGAGATTAGCAATACCGTAAATAATATTCTTAAAAATGTAGATTTTAATTTTTTATACAATGAAAAAAGGATGCTTTTTCACATCGGTTATCATGTGTCAACGGGGACGATAGATAAGGGCTGCTATGACTTAATGGCCTCCGAATCATCACTTACAAGTTTTGTGGCGATAGCCAGGGGCGGCGTTCCTTTAAAGCATTGGTACAAGCTGGGAAGACCCCTTACCATAGTAAAGGGAATACCATGTTTTGTTTCTTGGAGTGGGACAATGTTCGAATATCTCATGCCTAATCTGGTTATGAAAGAGTATGGAGGATCTGTATTTGCTGAGACCTCCAAAGCTGCTGTGTTACAGCATATAAAGTATGCGAAGCATATGGGAATACCATGGGGAATCTCGGAGTCACAGTATTATCGTTTTGACTTAGATTCGAATTATCAGTATAGGGCTTTTGG
The DNA here is from genome assembly GCA_963517115.1 of uncultured Lachnospiraceae bacterium. Taxonomy (GTDB): domain Bacteria; phylum Bacillota; class Clostridia; order Lachnospirales; family Lachnospiraceae; genus Anaerocolumna. The sequence goes on from CAUQEW010000014.1 coordinate 45,649, forward strand.
CGTTCCACAACTCAGGCTGCAGCCGGCGCGTAAAAATTCCTTAGTGGTAGCTCCATATGCTACTATTCTAGCATTGGAGTATGCAGCTAAGGATTGCTTTTCAAATCTGAAAAAAATGACGGAACTGGGTGCATTTGGTGATTACGGATATTATGAAGCTATCGATTTTAATGGTCCTGATTCATTGACTATGGCACCATATTGCATCGTGAAGTCCTATATGGCACATCATCAAGGTATGAATCTTGTAGCTATTAATAATTTTCTGAATGATGGTATTATGAGAAGAAGGTTTCATGCAGAGGCAATTATAAAGGCTACAGAGGTATTGCTTGAGGAGAAACGTCAATCTCATTTCATATCGATTGCTAGAAGAGGATATACCATTAAAATGGGAAAAATGAACTTCAAGGAAGATCTGTTAAGTAAGCGATATGTTAACAGTGTAGCGCCAAGAATACCGGTTGCCAGCTATCTATCCAACAATAAATATGCCCTTATGATCACCTCAGATGGAGACGGATTTAGTAATTATAGGGATATGATGCTTTATCGGTGGAGAGCAGACCTCTATGCCAACACGGGTAATTATATTTATATTAAGGACATCAATCAAGGTAAGTTTTGGAGTGCTACCTATAATCCTACAAAAACGGAACCAGACGATTATCAAGCCATATTTTCTCCTCATCAGGCTGAGTTTAAGAGAATGGACGGTGATATAACTTCTCATACAGCGGTTAGCTTATCTCCAAATCACAACTTAGAGATTCGTAAACTGACACTTTCAAATAACGGAAAAGAAGCGAAACAAATTGAAATCACTAGCTATATGGAGGTGGTTGGGGATAGCTATCTAGCTGAGTTAAGCCATCCTGCGTTTAATAAGCTTTTCATTGAAAGTGAGTTTTTAGAAGAACAATCTGTATTCTTATCTAAAAGACGAGGTAACAAAGTCGGTGGAAACTCTTATATTATGCATATGGTTAAATCTGGAGTAAAGCTAATTAAGAGTGTGGAATATGAGAATGACAGGCTTAAATTCATAGGTAGGAACAACACACTTCAAAACCCGGATGCAGTAGTAAATAGCATATCACTTTCCAAAAACACAGGATTTTGTAATGATCCAATTATGAGTTTGAGAATAAATATTTCATTAGGAGCAGATGAAGCTGCATGTATATCCTTTATAACCGGTGTGTGCAATAGCAAAGAGGAAGCGGTAAAAATAAGTGAGGAACTAAGCGTTGCTTATCGAATTGATGATATATTTGAAAAGTTTAGATTGCAAAGCGAAATTGAGCTCAAATATCTTGACATTACTAGGCCACTGCTGAATGCGTTCCAAGATTTAATTAGTCCCATATTTTATCCGTCAAGTTATTACAGAGGTCCTGCCGAGAATATAAGGCGGAATTGGAAGAACCAAAGTTTCTTATGGAAATTTGGTGTGTCAGGAGATAATCCTATTATGCTTCTAAGAGTAAAATCCATAGAAGATGCAGGAATTATAAAGAATGTGCTAAAGGCATATGAATATCTTAGAATTAACCGTGTCAAGGTGGATCTAATCATACTAAGTGAAGCGAAGCATGGTTATTTGCAAGAACTTACTGATTTGCTGAATGATATGACAAGTTCCCTTAGGATATATGATGCAAGCAGAGAAAGACCAAGCCTTTTCATACTTCACTCTTATCAGATGATACCTGCAGAACTGGATTTGCTTTTTACCGTTTCGAGGGTGGTTTTCTCTGAAAAGACGGGTATATTTTTTAGAAATGTCAAGGAAAACTTGAAAGAAATTAAAGTTGAGGATTATTAGTAAAGGAGGGAAAATATTTGAATTTTGTAAATACACCTAAAATAGATAACAAAACTGCAGGCACTCATTCTCAGAACTCGGAGGCAAATTATGAATTTTTCAATGGCTTTGGTGGTTTTGTGGAAGAGGGAAGAGAATATGAAATCCTTCTTGAGGGAAAGAATAAACCACCGGCGCCTTGGATTAATGTAATAGCGAATAAGAACTTCGGATTCTTTGTATCTGAGTCAGGAGCAGGGTTTACATGGGCAGGTAATAGCAGAGAGAATAAGATAACTCCATGGTCAAATGATCCTGTAAGTGATAAGGCCTCGGAGGCAATATACATTAAAGATGAAGTGACGGGAAAGGTAATGACACCTATGTCTCTTGGAAGATCGGATAAGGGGAATTACCGAGTAAGACATGGCTTTGGATATTCGGTATTTCTTCATGAAGAGGAGAATACGACACAAGAACTTACTGTATTCACTCCGCTAGATGAGCCGATAAAGCTTTGGGAACTTAAACTAATGAACACTTCTGACAGAGAAAAGTATTTGAGTCTTACCTATTATGTGGAGTGGGTTCTTGGTGCAGCAAGGGATCAGACGAATCCTTATATCTTATCCAATTATAACAATGAACACGAATACTTAAGTGCAAAAAGTATATATAATTATAATTTTAACAAACACAATGCTTTTATATTCTCCAGTGAGATGATAACCGGATATACAGGTGACAGACAAGAATTCTTTGGGTTAAAAGGTGGTGTATTAAATCCGCAAGGACTGGATATCAAATTATCAAATAATACGGGTGTGTGTTACGATGCCTGCGGCACCATACAGGTATCGGTAGCAATCAAACCGAATGAATGCAAAACAGTAATATTTGGGCTGGGGCAAAGTGTTGACTTTGAAGAGATAAGCATACTTCGGCATAAGTATAATCATATCGAAAAGGTTAAAGCAGAGCTAGAAAAGGTAAAGAATTATTGGGAGGAGACATTAGGAACTATCAAGATCAAGACCAACGATAGAGCAATAGACATTATGGTAAATGGTTGGCTTTTGTACCAAACCATATCTTGCAGGATTAATGCGAGAGCGGCCTTTTATCAATGTGGTGGAGCATATGGATACAGAGATCAGCTTCAAGATGCACTTTCTCTTCTATACACAGATCCAGGTGCTTTGAAAAAGCAAATTCTCATCGCTTCCAGTAGGCAATTTGAAGAGGGCGACGTGCAACACTGGTGGCATCCACCCATGGGAATTGGAGTTCGAACGAGAATATCGGACGACCTGCTATGGCTGGCCTATGCCACGGCGGCCTATACTCGCGGCACAGGAGATTATGCTATATTAAAAGAGAAAGTTCCTTACATCAAAGGACCTTTGCTTAAAGAAAATCAACATGATGCAATGTTTACTCCTGAACAATCAGATATGGTGGAAAGTGTATACGAGCATTGCAAGAAAGCAATCCTTTATACACGATTTGGGAAACATGGACTTCCTCTAATGGGCGGGGGTGATTGGAATGATGGCATGAATGAAGTGGGAATAGAAGGAACAGGAGAAAGTGTATGGTTAGGATGGTTTCTCTATGCTTTATTAGGAGACTTTATACCACTTAGCTATCATGAAGATGATTTGGAATTTGCAGGAGAGCTAGAGCTAAGAAAAGAAACCCTTAGGAGCAATATTGAGGAAAATACATGGGATGGTGAATGGTATTTGAGAGCTTTTTATGACGATTCTACGAAATTGGGTTCAAAAGAAAACGATGAGTGCAGAATTGATTCAATTAGCCAGTCTTGGAGTGTAATATCGAAAGGTGCCAGTAAGGATAGAGCCTTAGCAGCAATGCAATCTGCCAGGCGATATTTAGTCAAAGAAGAGGAAGGAATTTCATTACTGCTTGCTCCTCCGTTTGATAAGACAAACAAAAATCCAGGTTATATTAAAAATTATTATCCTGGAATCAGGGAAAATGGTGGCCAATATACTCATGCAGCAGTATGGCTTGCAATAGCCAATGCTATGATTGGGGATTATAGTATGGCTTATACTCTTTTTACCATGCTAAATCCGATTCACATCACCTTGCATAAGAGAGATGCTCTTAAGTATGAAAAAGAACCTTATGTTATGATAGCAGACATATCACTGAGTGCCCCATATACAGGTAGGGGAGGGTGGAGTTGGTATACGGGTTCAGCAGGGTGGATGTATCAAGGGTTGGTAAACTGGTTTTTGGGAATAAGGAAAGAAGAGGGTTATCTGATCATTGATCCTGCGACGCCAGCTAGCTTTGGTGATTTTTCCATACAGTATAAGCATGGGACTGCTGTCTATGATATAAAAGTTGAGGGCCGAAGTAAAGGCAGACTAACTACAGAGGAATTAATGCTAGATGGAGAAAAGGTGGAAGGCAATCGGATAAAACTATTAGATGATGGAAAAACCCATTTGATTATTGTTTAGAGATAATAATACCCACTGTGAATAATTGGTTAAATAAAAGTGAAAAATCCCAAGGCACTAAGATAAAATAATCTTGGTGCTTATGGTTATAGTATTATTGAGTACAATTGGCTGGAATCCATGTATTCGTATTGATAAGCTACCAAATAATCGGTATATAGTAGATAAAGATGGTTTTGTTAACACAAAGCTTACACATTGCCCGAATTATATTTTATATCAGTTCTGCATTTACTTCTATGATTGCTTTATGCTAAAATAATTATAGATATTTTTACTTATTTACTAAGTTACGGAGGATTAGTCATGACTTCAATAGATGCCTCTATTCGTTTGTAGTATGTGCATGTGCGTCGCAGAAAGGGTGGTATGGAGAAAACAAATAGATATTACTTTATTGGATTTGCAATTATTTCTGGTTTAATAGCATTATGTAATTACCCCCATGTGGAGCTTTTTAATTCCAACATATTGCTATAGCACGCTAGCTCTTTCAGCAACAACAGTGGGAATACTTATGTCTTTGGATGAATTATCAGTTCACCTACCTTTATAGTTGTTAGTCGTTTTATTGATATGATAAAAATAACACACTTCAATGTTACATTTCTCTTATTAACAGGTATTTCTGGAATCGCAATGGTGATATCACAATCAATCTTGGTGTTTATCATATTTTTCTTGTTATGCAGTATTACAATCTCGTGCACATTTGTTGGAATACCAAAAGAGCGAATTCAATATATGAGGATGCAAGATAGAATGAATCAATCAATACAGAGTCAATCAATACTTAAAAAATCGTTGACAAAAGATGTATTGCCTTTATAATTAAAATACATATGTATTTCAATTCTGAATTTCATAGATGTATTATTCTAATACTAAGTAAATATTAATATTATTTTGTTATAAAACCAATAGGACATTAAAATAGGAATCAAATAGAAAGTGAGAAATGCTATGTGGATTGCAGATGGATGGAAGAACTACGAAGTAATAGATGCTTCACAGGGTGAGAAGTTAGAACGATGGGGTGAATATATTCTTGTGCGTCCGGATCCTCAAGTACTTTGGGATACCCCTAAAGTAGAAGCTGGGTGGAAGAATAAAAATGCTCATTATCATAGAAGCAGTATGGGTGGCGGCGAATGGGAATTTTTTAACCTTCCAAAACAATGGAAGATTCAATATAAAGACTTAACCTTTAACCTACAACCTTTTAACTTTAAACATACAGGATTATTTCCAGAGCAGGCTGCTAACTGGGAATGGTTTGGTGATATGATTCGTGAACTTAAAAAATTGGAACCTGATCGTGAGATTAAAGTTTTAAATCTATTTGCATATACGGGTGGTGCCACCATTGCAGCAGCAAAAGCAGGAGCTAGCGTCACTCATGTTGATGCATCAAAAGGCATGGTTACATGGGCGAAAGAGAATGCTGCCCTATCTGGACTAGGAGAAGCTCCTATCCGGTATATCGTTGATGACTGTGCAAAATTTGTAGAGAGGGAAATCCGAAGAGGAAGCTTCTATGATGCAGTTATCATGGATCCACCTTCCTATGGTAGAGGACCCAAAGGTGAGATCTGGAAGATGGAAGATAATATTCATCCATTTGTAAAACTGAGTACACAAGTATTGAAAGAGAACCCGCTATTCTTCCTGATCAATTCCTACACCACCGGATTACAGCCGGCAGTATTAGCATATCTACTTGGTGTAGAGATGACCTCCAAATTTGGTGGAACAGTTGCAGCAGATGAAATCGGTCTGCCGGTAACTTCAAGTGGATTGGTACTACCCTGTGGTGCTTCCGGCCGTTGGTCCAGATGAGACTGTGAAAAAAAGTCTGTAAATTAGCAATTGAAACAGTAGCTTTCTATGGTAAAATAAAATCATAGGAGGCTATTTTTATGGTAAGAAGATAAACAAACTTAGCAGAAGAAAAACAAAATATTAAGGCTCCTCTTTTTTGTTTTTTTGTATTTTTATTCGATTGTTTCTTTTTTCTTCGAAAATAATTCCTACGCATATTTTCGGGGGTGGCACACATAGGTGACGTGTCACAATCCTCACTTATTGAGTTTAAGAGTTATATTTAAGAAGTTAAGACTTATTCTCATACTAAATAAAGATAAAGCTAAGGATTAATCCTCAGCTTTATTTTTAATTTGGTAAGCAATCAATACAATATCTTTATTTGATTTATTACTTATTTCTTTTTCTAGTGTAGATATTTCACTTTCATCATTAGCCGATACTTCCGCTATTTCATAATCTGAAAACTTCCTATTCTCCATATTACCTCCTGTCTAGTTCTTTATCCTAAATAAATCAAAGGATTGCAAAGATAATACACCTATCATCCTAATAGTTCATTACATGTAGTGTATGCAGATCCAAAAAAAATAATCATACTATAATCAATTCATAAAAATTCAGCAATATAATCCACAATCCCCCAAAGATAGATTAATTATAGAAGCTTTTAAAAGATGCTAAGTATAAATTTGATTCTAAATAAAGAAAATACTATTAAAATTATTTCTAAAGGACTTCACAAATAATCTCAGCCCCCCTTAGTAATTTTTATTAATTTACATTTTTCTTTAATCTTTATATTGCAGTAACTTCAATCAACCTCATAATTAATAATTAAATAAGTTTACAAATACTGTCTATCTTTCTTTTTATATAGCATAGAACAAACAACCGGTTGAATGTTTTAAATAATATTATAAAGGGAGAAAACGAAATGGGATATGGAGAACCATTAAAAAACGAAGGTAAAGACAAATGGGATTTATCTGAATTTGAAGGGATAAAAAGCGTAGATTTACTTGCTCGAATGATCTATTCAGAAGCAAGAGGTGAGATTAAAAAAGGTAAGGTAGCATGTGCGTATGTAGCTAAGAACAGAAAAGATGATGGTAATTTTGGTGGTACAACATTCAAAAGTGTACTATTAGAATCTGGACAATTTGAAGGCATGACAACAGAGTCTGCACGAAAACCAGATACAAGTTCTGACGCTTGGGATGAATGCCTTGACATTGCTTCAGATTTAGATGGACAAACTAACCCTATCGGTAATCGTTTATATTTTTTAGCTTATAAACCAACCTCTTCTAAAGCGAAGGATATACTTCAAATAGGTAATCAGTACTTTTTCAACCGAGATTGATATCCTGAAATGAAAAGGCAGTAAATCAGAAAAATTAAACAGCTTTCTATGATTTGTATTTAAATCGTAGAAAGCTGTTTTGCACTCTCTATCTTAATTGAGTAGGAAGCAGGACTAACCATGGTCTCTCCCTATAAAATTCAGAAATTATTTTAATTCTTTAAATTGTATATTAGATGCTTCAAATTGATCATCTTTAAAGGTATAATCAATGACGATATAGCCTATATACTTTAAAAAATCTCCCTCAACACCTACAGTGCCTCTTATCTTATTATCTATAATTTCATAATCTATATAATCTTCATAGGTAATTTCTGAAATTTTATCAGGATATATCCCTGAAAGTTTAGGAGGAATGTTATCGATGTTAATATATGATTTTTTGTTATTAATCTTTATTTCTACTTTTTTTTCTGATAATATAGTTGCTTCAACTTGGTTCTTAATAATATTTTGAGGGTCTTCTATATTATATTCCGTAAAATCTTTTGGGTTTATGATATGAATTGTTTTACGGATACTTCCAGTTCCACCACCTTTACTTAAAAATATAACTAATTCCTTTTTTTGATCATCATTTAGATCTATATAATATAACTTAGGTAAATCTTCAGTTAATGAAATGGTTTCCCAATCAAATAATTTGTTAACTCCATTAATACTAAGGACTAAACCTTTATACATTGTATTTTCTTTATTTGAAGCATATAAGTAAATTTTTTCTTCTGGAATAGAAGCGATGCTTTTCATATTAGACAGATTAATATTATCCACTGTAATATCATTAAAATTAAAATTAATTTTAGTTGGAGTGAATTTTGATTTTTTTTCATCCCATAAATACTTTATTTTGAAATTTCCAATAAAGAGACCAGGTGTTACTTGTGCTCGAAGAGAAATGGTAAAATATGTATCTTGAACATCATATGTAATCATGTTCTCATAACCAACAGTGTCGTAAAAATTCGATAGTTTTTTAACTTGTAGGTATGTAGAAGACCACGTATTATTTCCTATTTTAATCGTTACATCAGGAGCCTTTATATCAGAAGTAACATTCGATTTAACTACATTAATAGGATTTTTATAGGTAAGTTTTTTAAATGTATTTTTATTTATTAAGTATAATTGTTGAATATCCAATCCAGAACCTTCTCCAATAGTACAAACAACTGCAATATAATTATCTTTTATTAAACTAATGGTAGGGTAAAATCCCTCTTTGTCTATACTTTTCCAATTAAAATATTGTACTTTATCACCTGATTTTAAGTAAAATCCTTCAAACATGCCAGTGGAAGTTTTTTTATCATAATATAGATAAATATTTTCATCTTTTAATTTAGCAATTAAATGTTGTTTATTGTAGGTATTATCTTTTGCAGTTACAAAAGTAGTTGGAATAGAAATGGTAAAAATAATAAATAGAATATTTAATGGAATTAAATAAAACATTTTTTTGATTTTCATAATTTTCTCCTTCTAAATTTAAACTAATGTTATGATTAAATAATAACCTATATTAAATATTTAGTAAACAGAAAATAGAAAATAATGGTTATTTATATTTTGATTAATGAAATATCTTTATTGAATATCTTTGTTACTTATACTATCTAAAATTTTTTGTCTCACTTTTAAAGTGATTATACGGTGTGAAGCATCGTTAAGAATACCTGGATGAATAATCTAGGTTCACTTTCTTAATAATATTTCTTAATATAAGTATTTTGAGAAGCAGGTTTGTGCGGGAGACGAGTCAAAACCTAGAGCTGTTTCCGATCCATTCTATCAATAAACTTCATTAACATGGGAATTTGCGGGTATATATTAAGAAAGAATTTTTCGTTTGCGAAGACATATTCAAGGAATTGTGCGCTTAGAGAGGGCAACTCGTTGACCTATCAAAGCGCACAATTCCTTGAATATGCTCGTAGCAACAGAAAAATTCTCTTAATATATACCCGCAAAGCCCCATGTTAAACTCACTAAATTAGAATGGATCGGAAGCATTCCCCCCTACATTCTCGTCTCCCCCACAAACCGTCTTCCTCCCCAAAATAAAAAAGTAAAAAATTATAAAAAAAGTACTTGCAAAACTTGTTCATCTGCTGTATACTAATTAATGCTGTGACATTGATAGCGTAGAAACGTGAGGTTGCTACATTTCAAAATGTAGGTTTTCCGTGGAGCGAATGTCAAGTTATGAAACTGGCGACAAGTCACTGTACAAGACAAATCCTTCTGCCGTTGAGCAGATAAACGTGGGTAAGTCCAATAAACCGAGGGTATAAGTCAATCAAACGATTGTCTAAAGTAAACTCGATGGAAGGACACACACGGTTGAGTGTACAGTCACCGCTTGTCGTACTGCAATTAAGTGCGAAAAGGAGGCGACTTTTTTTATGGCAAGTCAAGTAATGAGAATTACACTAAAGGCATATGATCATCAGTTAATTGATCAATCAGCTGCAAAAATCATCGAAACTGTAAAGAAGACAGGATCAAAGGTGAGTGGACCAGTACCCCTGCCTACTAAGAAAGAAATTATTACAATTCTTAGAGCGGTACACAAGTACAAGGATTCCAGAGAACAGTTTGAACAAAGAACACACAAGAGATTGATCGACATCATCACACCTACCCAGAAAACAGTTGATGCATTATCTAGATTAGAAATGCCAGCTGGTGTGTACATCGACATCAAGATGAAAACTAAGTAATAACTATTTAGTTTGACAAAAACAAGTAATTATTTTTAATTATGAAGAAATCCTTTAGGGTTTATATATAGGTAATGGTTCAAATGTAGAGCCTGCACTAATTTGTAGACCATCTAGGATGATTACACATTCGTGTAATCCGCTGTAGATTAAACAGGAGGTGCAAGAAGAAATGAAGAAAGCAATGTTAGCAACAAAAGTCGGAATGACTCAAATCTTCAATGACAATGGACTGTTAGTTCCAGTAACAGTATTACAGGCAGGACCTTGTTTTGTAACACAGATTAAAACTGTGGAGAATGATGGATATAGTGCAGTTCAGGTTGGTTTTGGTGATATTAGAGAAATATTAGTAAGCAAACCAAGAAAAGGACACTTTGCAAAAGCAGGTGTTTCTAACAAAAGGCATCTTAAAGAATTTAAGTTTGAAAATGCTGCTGACTACAAAGTAGGACAAGAAATCAAAGCTGACATCTTCTCAGAAGGTGACAAAATTGATGTTACTGCAACGTCAAAAGGTAAAGGTTTCCAAGGTGCAATTAAAAGATACAACCAATCTAGAGGACCTATGGCTCATGGTTCTAAGTTCCATAGACATGCAGGTTCCAATGGTGCTGCAACAAGCCCTGGTAGAGTATTCAAGGGTAAACACATGCCAGGACATATGGGTAGTGTAAAAGTAACCATTCAAAACCTTGAGGTTGTTAAAATTGATACCCAAAACAATATCATCTTAGTAAAAGGTGCTGTACCAGGACCTAAAAAAGCTATGGTAATGTTAAAGGGAACAGTAAAATCAAACTAGAAACTTTAAGAAAGGAGAAACACACAAATGGCAAACGTATCTGTTTACAATATCGAAGGTAAAGCTGTTGGTACAATCGAGTTAAACGATGATATCTTCGGAGTAGAAATAAATGAACATTTAGTTCACTTAGCAGTTGTACAACAACTTGCTAACAAACGCCAAGGAACACAAAGTTCTAAGACACGTGCAGAAGTAAGTGGCGGTGGAAGAAAACCTTGGAAACAAAAAGGAACAGGCCATGCACGTCAAGGTTCTACAAGATCTCCACAATGGAAAGGCGGCGGCGTTGTATTTGCTCCAAAGCCAAGAGATTATTCCTTCAAGTTAAATAGGAAGGAAAAAAGAATTGCATTAAAATCAGCATTAACTTCAAGAGTATTAGCAGATAAAATTTATGTTCTTGATGAGCTTAATTTTGATGAAATTAAAACAAAGAAAATGACTGCAGTACTTGATAATTTAAAGGTAAGCAAGGCATTGGTTGTTCTTGGAGATAAGAATGATAACGTAATTCTTTCCGCAAGAAATATTTCTTCCATAAGAACTGCATTACCTAACTCTATCAGTGTATATGATATCCTAAAGTATGACACATTAGTGTTAACTAAGGATGCAGTAGCAAAAATTGAGGAGGTGTACGCATAATGGCAGACTTAAAATATTATGATGTTATACTCAAACCGATTATTACTGAGAAGAGTATGAACTCCATGAGTGAGAAGAAATATACTTTTTTGGTTCAACCAAGTGCAACAAAGAATCAAATAAGAGAAGCTGTTGAAAAAATGTTCGCAGGAACTAAAGTTGTTAGTGTTAACACTATGAATTTAGATGGCAAGAACCGCAGACGTGGAAACACAACTGGTAAAACTGCTAAGACTAAAAAAGCAATCGTTCAATTAACAGCAGACAGTGCAGAAATAGAGATTTTTGCAGGCCTATAAGATATTTTATAGAATAGCAAACGACTATGGTTGATTATTCGCCGATAAAAGAATAAATGTAACACAGCGAAAGGAGTGCAAAAAATGGGAATTAAAAAGTTTAACCCATATACACCTTCCAGAAGAAATATGACCTCATCTGATTATGCAGAAATTACAACATCTACACCTGAGAGATCACTTGTTGTATCTTTAAAGAAAAATGCAGGTCGTAACAATCAAGGAAAGATTACAGTTAGACACCAAGGCGGTGGTTCTAGAAGAAAATATAGAATTATTGATTTTAAGAGAAGAAAAGATGCAATACCTGCTACTGTTTTGACCATCGAATATGATCCAAACAGAACATCAAATATCGCATTAATCTGTTATGCAGATGGTGAAAAAGCATACATTCTTGCACCTAACGGTCTTACCGTTGGTACTATAATAATGAATGGTGAAACCGCAGAAGTAAGAGTAGGTAACTGCTTACCACTTCAAAATATTCCAGTTGGTACTCAGGTACACAATATTGAATTATATCCTGGCAAGGGTGGACAATTAGTTCGTTCTGCTGGTAATTCAGCACAATTAATGGCGAAAGAAGGAAAATTTGCAACACTTAGATTACCTTCAGGCGAAATGAGATTAGTTCCAATCATCTGCCGCGCTACAGTTGGCCAGGTTGGTAACATTGATCATGAATTAATTAACATTGGTAAAGCTGGTCGTAAACGTCATATGGGTATTAGACCTACAGTTCGTGGTTCTGTAATGAATCCAAATGACCATCCACATGGTGGTGGTGAAGGTAAAGCAGGTATTGGTCGTCCAGGTCCTGTAACACCTTGGGGTAAACCTGCACTTGGTTTGAAGACAAGAAAGAAGAACAAAAAGTCTAACAAGATGATCGTAAGAAGCAGATCCGGTAAAAATGTTAAATAATTAAGGAGGTTAAACCTATATGGCTCGTTCATTAAAAAAAGGACCATTTGCTGACGAACATTTACTGAAAAAAGTAGATGCTATGATTAAGGCAGGCGACAAGTCAGTTATTAAGACTTGGTCACGTCGTTCTACAATCTTTCCTCAAATGGTTGGATATACAATTGCAGTTCATGATGGAAGAAGACATGTTCCTGTTTATGTAACAGAAGATATGGTTGGACACAAGCTTGGAGAGTTTGTAGCAACCAGAACTTTTAGAGGACATGGAAAAGACGAAAAAAAGACAAAGAGATAGTTATAATGGTATTGAAAGGAGGTTTCATCCATGGCTAAAGGACATAGATCCCAGATAAAAAGAGAGAGAAATGAGAATAAAGATACTAGACCATCAGCAAAGTTATCTTATGCAAGAGTGTCAGTACAGAAGGCTTGTTTCGTTTTAGACGCCATTCGAGGTAAAGACGTTGAATCAGCTCTTGGTATTTTAGCTTACAATCCAAGATATGCTTCAAGTTTAATAGAAAAAGTATTAAAGTCTGCTATTGCAAATGCTGAAAACAACAATGGCATGGACGTTACAAAGTTATATATTCAAGAATGTTATGCTAATAAAGGACCGACAATGAAGAGAATCAGACCAAGAGCACAGGGTAGAGCTTATAGAATTTTGAAGAGAATGAGCCACATCACAGTTGTGCTAAATGAAAGATAAGGAGGGAAATAATGGGACAGAAAGTTAATCCTCATGGCTTAAGAGTCGGAGTCATTAGTGACTGGGACTCAAGATGGTATGCAGAAGCTGATTTTGCTGATAACTTAGTTGAAGACTACAAGATCAGAACATACCTGAAAAAGAAGTTATATAGCGCAGGTGTTGCTAAGATTGAAATCGAACGCGCATCTGATAGATTAAAAGTTATCATTTTCACTGCTAAACCTGGTGTGGTAATTGGTAAAGGCGGATCTGAAATTGAGAAATTAAAATTAGATATTCAAAGATTTACTGCTAAGAAATTAATGGTAGATATTAAAGAAATCAAGAGACCTGAAATGAATGCTCAATTAGTAGCAGAAAGCATTGCCACTCAACTTGAAAACCGTATTTCTTTCAGAAGAGCAATGAAATCTACAATGTCAAGAACAATGAAATCAGGAGCAAAAGGTATTAAAACCGCTGTTGCTGGTCGTCTTGGCGGAGCTGATATGGCTCGTACTGAGTTTTATAGTGATGGAACTATTCCACTACAAACCTTACGTGCTGACATTGATTACGGATTTGCAGAAGCAGACACCACATTCGGTAAGTTAGGCGTTAAAGTATGGATTTACCAAGGTGAAGTACTTCCAACAAAGGCACCAAAAAGGGAAGGGAGCGATAAATAATGTTAATGCCAAAAAGAGTAAAACGTCGTAAACAGTTCCGTGGTTCCATGGCAGGAAAAGCGACCAGAGGTAATACAATCTCTAACGGTGAATTTGGTATCGTAGCGTTAGAACCAGCTTGGATCAAATCAAACCAAATCGAAGCAGCCCGTATTGCTATGACTCGTTATATCAAACGTGGTGGTAAAGTTTGGATAAAAATATTCCCAGATAAACCTGTAACTACAAAACCAGCTGAAACTCGAATGGGTTCTGGAAAAGGCTCATTAGAATACTGGGTAGCCGTTGTAAAGCCAGGACGTGTAATGTTTGAAATCTCTGGTATTCCTGAAGAAACAGCTAGAGAAGCATTACGTCTTGCAATGCATAAATTGCCGGTTAAATGTAAAGTAGTTTCTCGCGCAGACTTAGAAGGCGGTGACAACAGTGAAAATTAATAAATATGTAGAAGATTTAAAGACCAAATCAGCTACAGAGTTGAACGGTGAATTAGTAGCTGCTAAAAAGGAACTTTTTAATTTAAGATTCCAAAATGCGACAAATCAATTAGATAACACAAGTAGAATTAAGGATGTTAGAAAGAATATTGCAAGAATTCAAACAGTGATTTCTGAAAATTCTAAGGCTTCTAACTAACCTAAGGATCGTCGATTCTAGAAAGGAGAAATTGTTGTGGATAGAAATCTAAGAAAAACTCGTACTGGTAAAGTAGTTAGTGATAAAATGGATAAAACAATCGTAATAGCAGTTGTAGACCATGTTAAACATCCATTATACAACAAGATTGTGAAGAGAACTCACAAATTTAAAGCTCATGATGAGAACAATGAATGTAATATTGGCGATAGAGTAAAAGTTATGGAAACAAGACCTTTATCTAAAGATAAAAGATGGAGACTTGTGGAAATCATTGAAAGAGCGAAGTAAGAAGTGCTGAAAGGAGTAAGGTCATGATACAACAAGAATCAAGACTTAGAGTTGCTGATAATACTGGTGCAAAAGAACTTTTATGCATTCGTGTTTTAGGCGGATCTACTAGAAGATATGCTAATATCGGCGATATCATTGTTGCTGCGGTTAAAGATGCAACACCAGGTGGTGTTGTTAAAAAGGGCGATGTAGTAAAAGCTGTTGTTGTCCGTACTGTAAAAGGAGCACGTCGTAAAGATGGTTCCTATATTAGATTCGATGAGAATGCTGCGGTTATTATAAAAGATGACAAGAATCCAAAAGGAACTCGTATCTTTGGGCCAGTAGCAAGAGAATTAAGAGAAAAACAATTCATGAAAATCGTATCATTAGCACCAGAAGTATTATAAGGAGGTGTCCGACTGTGTCAACCAATAAAATTAAAAAAGGTGATACCATTAAGGTGATTACCGGTAAAGATAAAGGCAAAGAAGGCAAAGTAATAGCTGTTATGGATAGCAAAGTATTAGTTGAAGGCGTGAATATGATGACAAAGCATAGTAAAGCAAGCCAAGCTAATCCTAAGGGTGGAATCATTCACCAAGAAGCACCGATTGATAGTTCAAACGTTATGTACGTATCTAAGGGAAAAGTTACTAGAATTGGTTTTACAACCATTGAAAGTAAAAAAGGACCTAAAAAAGTACGTATCGCAAAATCAACCGGCGAGATAATTGACTAATTCTAAGAGAGGAGGTCTCATAAGTTGACTAGATTAAAAGAAACTTATCTTAATGAAATTGTAGATGGTATGACTAAGAAGTTCGGATATAAGAACGTTATGGAAGTACCAAAATTAAATAAAATCGTTATTAACATGGGCGTTGGAGAAGCGAAGGAAAATTCTAAGCTATTAGATGCTGCTATTAAAGATCTTGAAATTATTGCAGGACAGAAAGTAGTTGTAACGAAAGCTAAAAAATCTGTTGCTAACTTTAAATTAAGAGCAGGCATGCCTATTGGATGTAAAGTAACTCTTAGAGGCGAAAAAATGTATGAATTTGCAGATCGTCTAATAAACTTAGCATTACCTCGTGTACGTGACTTTAGAGGTGTTAGTGATAACGCATTTGACGGAAGAGGAAATTATGCTTTAGGAATTAAAGAGCAATTAATCTTCCCTGAAATCGAATATGATAAAGTTGATAAGGTTAGAGGAATGGATATTATCTTCGTAACCACTGCTAAGACAGATGAAGAAGCTCGTGAATTATTGACACTATTCGGTATGCCATTCAAAAAATAGTTAGGAGGGAATTCCATGGCTAAAACGTCAATGAAGGTTAAACAACAACGTGCACCAAAGTTTTCAACACAAGCGTACAGTCGTTGTAGAATCTGTGGTCGTCCACATGCTTATTTAAGAAAATACGGAATTTGCAGAATATGCTTCCGTGAATTAGCTTATAAAGGACAAATACCAGGTGTTAAAAAGGCAAGCTGGTAGGAAACAAGGAAGGAGGCAAATGATATGACAATGAGCGATCCAATTGCAGATATGCTTACAAGAATTCGTAATGCCAATACTGCTAAACATGATACCGTAGATATACCTGCTTCTAAGATGAAGATAGCAATAGCTGAAATTCTTCTTAAAGAAGGATATATTAAAAAATACGAAATTGAAGAAGTAGACGGCTTCAAAACAATCCATGTTACTTTAAAATATGGAAAAGACAAGACTATCAAAATTATTACAGGTCTTAAGAGAATCTCCAAACCTGGACTTCGTGTTTATGCTAACAAGGAAGAACTTCCAAAAGTACTTGGAGGACTTGGTGTAGCTATTATATCTACGAATAAAGGTGTTGTAACCGATAAAGAAGCTAGAAAGCTTAATGTAGGCGGAGAGGTGTTAGCATTCATCTGGTAAGAATGCGAAACACGAATCGTCCTACAAATAAAAATAGGAGGTGCGGGCATGTCACGTATAGGAAGAATGCCTATCGCTGTACCAGCAGGTGTAACTGTTGATATTGCAGAAAATAATAAAGTGACCGTAAAAGGTCCTAAGGGAACACTTGAGAGAGTATTACCTTCAGAAATGGATATTAAATTAGAAGGCGCTGAAATAATTGTTACAAGACCAAGTGATTTAAAGAAGATGAAATCTTTACATGGTCTAACAAGAACATTAGTTGCTAATATGGTAACTGGCGTTACTACAGGATATCAAAAAGTGCTTGAAATCAACGGTGTTGGTTATAGAGCAGCAAAAGCAGGTAAAGAATTAACATTAACACTTGGATATTCACATCCAGTTGTTATGGTTGATCCTGATGGTATTGAAGCAATACTAGAAGGACAAAACAAAATTACAGTGCAAGGTATCGACAAAGAAAAAGTTGGCCAATACGCTGCGGAAATCAGAGATAAGAAGAGACCTGAACCATATAAGGGTAAAGGAATTAAGTATGCTGATGAAGTGATTAGACGTAAAGTTGGTAAGACTGGTAAGAAATAATTGGAGGTGTGAAATATAATGGTTAACAAAGAATCAAAAACTAAAATTCGTGTAAATAAGCATAGAAAATTACGTAATCGTTTCACGGGTACTCCTGAAAGGCCACGTTTAGCTGTGTTTAGAAGCAACAATCACATGTACGCTCAAATTATTGACGATACAGTTGGTAATACTTTAGTATCAGCTTCTACACTTCAAAAAGATGTTAAAGGTGAAATCGAAAAATCAAACGATGTAGCTGCAGCAACATACTTAGGTACTGTTATTGCAAAGAAAGCATTGGAAAAAGGTATTACAGCAGTTGTCTTTGATAGAGGCGGATTTATATATCAAGGTAAAGTAAAAGCATTAGCAGAAGCAGCAAGAGAAGCTGGTCTGGAATTCTAAGCAAGGAGGAAAACACATGAAACGTACAATCATTGATGCTAGTCAATTAGAATCAGAACTAGAAGATAAAGTAGTATCAATTAAACGTGTAACTAAGGTAGTTAAAGGTGGACGTAATTTCAGATTTACAGCATTAGTAGTTGTTGGTGACAAAAACGGACACGTTGGAGCAGGTTTAGGAAAAGCAACAGAAATTCCTGAAGCAATTCGTAAAGGAAAAGAAGATGCAATTAAGAAATTAATCAGCCTGCCAATTGATGAGAATGGCAGTGTACCACATGATTTCATTGGTAAATTCGGTAGTGCATCAGTTTTATTAAAGCGCTCCCCTGAAGGTACTGGTGTTATCGCGGGAGGTCCAGCTCGTAATGTGCTTGAACTTGCTGGCTTCAAGAATATCCGTACTAAGTCACTTGGCTCCAATAATAAGCAGAACGTAGTTCTTGCTACGATAGAAGGATTAAGTCAATTAAAGACTCCAGAAGAAGTAGCTAAGCTTCGTGGTATTTCTGTAGAAGAGATGTTAGGTTAGGAGGTGCCGAGATGGCAGGAAAATTAAAAATAACTTTAGTAAAATCTACAATTAGTTCAATTCCAAAGCATAGAAAAACAGTTGAAGCATTAGGTCTTCGTAAACTTAATAAAACTGTTGAAATGCCGGACAATGCAGCAATTAGAGGCATGATTGATAATGTAAGACATTTAGTAAAGGTTGAAGAGATATAGTCACTAAAAAAGTAAGGAGGTGTACTCAATGAATTTATCAGAATTAAGACCGGCTGACGGATCAAAACAAAGCGGAAACTTTAGAAGAGGCCGTGGACATGGTTCAGGCAATGGTAAAACCGCAGGTAAAGGCCATAAAGGACAAAAAGCTCGTTCAGGAGCACCTAGAATTGGTTTTGAAGGTGGTCAGACACCATTAATCAGAATATTGCCTAAAAGAGGTTTTACAAACAGAAATACAAAAGAAATTATTGCAGTTAATGTAGACAGATTGAATCGATTTGAAGATGGAGCTGTTGTTACTGTTCAATCCTTAATGGAAATCGGTATCATCAACAATCCAAAAGACGGAGTTAAGATTCTAGGAAATGGAGAACTTACTAAGAAGCTTGATGTTAAAGTAAATGCATTTAGTGAAAGTGCAATACAAAAAATTCAAGCACTTGGTGGAAATGCTGAGGTGATTTAGGTATGTTTAAGACGTTCCGAAATGCTTTTAAGATTAAAGATATTAGGAGTAAATTGATATACACTTTTATAGCGCTAATCGTAGTAAGACTAGGTTCTCAACTTCCTGTACCAGGTATCGACAGAGAATATTTCGCACAGTGGATCGGACAACAGACTTCTTTAGGTTTCTTTGATACTTTAACAGGTGGTTCTTTTACACAAATGTCAATATTCGCTTTAAGTATTACACCTTATATTACATCTTCGATTATCATGCAGTTATTGACCATCGCTATTCCTAAATTGGAAGAGCTTCAGAAAGATGGAGAAGATGGAAGAAAAAAAATCGCTGAAATGACCCGTTATGTAACCGTAGGATTAGCTTTGATTGAATCATTTGCAATGGCAATTGGCTTTGGAACTTCCGGTGTATTGGAAGGTGGACCAACCGTTTCTAATGTAGCAATTATTGTTGCTTCCTTTACAGCAGGTTCCGCATTTTTAATGTGGTTAGGTGAAAGAATTACAGATAAGGGTGTTGGAAACGGTATTTCGGTTATCTTATTAATTAATATCGTTTCAGATATGCCAAATGATATAACAAAGTTATACAGATTATACGTAGCTGGTGCGTCAAATGTAGCTAATGCTGTCATTGCTGCTGTTGTGATTATTGCAATAATCGCAGCTATGGTAGTGTTCATCGTTATCTTACAAAATGCCCAGAGAAAAATTCCAGTACAGTATGCAAAAAAAGTACAAGGTAGGAAATTAGTAGGCGGACAGTCTTCTCATATTCCTTTAAAAGTAAATACCGCTGGTGTTATTCCAGTTATTTTTGCTGGTTCTTTAATGCAATTTCCGGTTGTTATATCTTCTTTCTTTCAGGTATCACCGGCAAGGGCTGGTTTTTGGCCTAAAGTATTGTACTTATTGAATCAGAATTCATGGTGTAATTTAAGTAGTTGGGGCGAATTTAAATATACATTGGGACTACTCATTTATATAGTTTTAGTAGTGTTCTTTGCATATTTTTATACATCTATTACTTTTAATCCAATTGAAATATCTAATAACATGAAAAAACAAGGCGGATTTATACCTGGTATTCGTCCAGGAAAGCCAACTACCGAATATTTGAATAAAGTCTTGAATAATATTATTTTTATTGGCGCTGCAGGTCTTACTATAGTAGCTGTGGTTCCTATATTCTTTTCAGGTGCTTTTAATGCTCAATTATCGTTCGGTGGAACATCTTTGATCATTGTTGTTGGTGTTGTTCTTGAAACAATGAAACAAATTGAATCTCAGATGTTGGTACGTCATTACAAAGGATTTCTAAACGATTAACAGACATAATTATAATTTGTGAAGGCGGGGCTCTGCTCCGCCATTTGCAGATTGTACATGAAAAGTATTTAGAGGAGATCACGATGAAGATTATTATGTTAGGTGCACCAGGAGCTGGTAAAGGTACACAGGCTAAAAAAATTGCTGTAAAGTACGGGATACCTCATATTTCAACTGGTGATATATTTAGAGCTAATATTAAAAATGGTACAGAACTTGGTAATAGAGCTAAGACCTTTATGGATCAGGGGTTATTAGTTCCGGATGAATTGGTAGTTGACCTTGTAGTTGACCGTGTGAAGCAAGAAGATTGTTCAAATGGATATGTTTTAGATGGATTTCCAAGAACGATTCCTCAAGCGGAAGCATTGGATGCTGCCCTAAAGATAATTAATGAAAAAATGGACTATGCTGTAAATGTTGAAGTTCCTGATTCGAATATCGTTAATAGAATGTCAGGACGTAGAGCCTGCTTAACCTGTGGTGCTACTTATCATATTGTACATATACCAACAAAAGTTGAAGGTATATGCGATTCATGTGGTGGTCAACTTGTTTTACGAGATGATGACAAGCCTGAAACCGTATTAAAGCGTCTAAAGGTTTATCATGATCAGACACAACCATTAATCGAGTATTATACCACGCAAGGCATTTTAATAGAGGTGGATGGGACTAAGGATATGGCAGATGTGTTTGAAGCCATTGTAAAGGTTATAGAAGAATAGAGGCGTAGATTATATGTCAGTAACAATAAAGTCAGAGAGAGAAATTGAATTAATGCGTGAAGCCGGCATTATCTTAGCAATAGTTCATGAAGAACTTGAAAAATTTGTTAAGCCGGGTTTATCTACCTTAGATATTGATAAAAAGGCAAATGAAATAATTAGAAGTTATGACTGTATACCGTCATTCTTAAATTATAATGGTTTTCCTGCTTCAGTTTGTGTTTCTATTAACGAACAAGTAGTTCACGGAATCCCCAATAAGAAAACATTTTTACAAGATGGAGATATTGTTAGCTTAGATTCAGGCGTTATATATAAAGGCTATCAATCTGATGCTGCAAGAACTTGGGCAGTGGGTGAAATTAGTGAAGAAGCAAAAAAACTTATTAAAGTTACAGAACAAAGCTTTTACGAAGGTATTAAATTCGCAAAAGCGGGCAATCATCTACATGAGATATCAGCTGCAATACAAGATTACGTAGAATCCTTTGGATTTTCGGTAGTAAGAGACCTTGTAGGTCACGGAATTGGAACCAATATGCACGAAGAACCTCAGATACCGAATTTCAGACAAAAGAGAAGAGGCCTTAGACTTGAGGCTGGTATGACTTTTGCAATTGAACCTATGGTCAATGTAGGACGCTATGACGTGTATTGGGAAGATGACGATTGGACTGTAGTTACAGACGATGGATCTTTGTCAGCACACTATGAGAATACGATTCTTATTACGAATGGAGAACCAGAAATATTATCAATTCGAAAGAATTAATCTTGTATTTAAAATGCTAGTATTTACTATGGAGAACACTTATGTTAGAATATGAATTCGGCAGTATTGTTATTTCGAAAGCCGGTCATGACAAAGGGAAATATTTTGTCATACTTAAATCAGATTCTGAATATGCATATTTAATGGATGGCATAGATAGGACACTGGAAAAACCAAAGAAAAAAAACATCAAGCATGTTCAAGTTATTCACTATAAAGATGAAAAACTAGTGAGTAAAAAAGAAAATGATGAGTTGATAATCAATGAAGAAATAAAAAGAGCTATTAAAGTATTTAAAAAAGTAATGTAGAAGTAATGTAGTGATTGTTATTTTAGATATGTTGTTTTAGATTTAACATATCTTAAAATCATGGAGGTGACATAATGTCAAAAACAGATGTAGTTGAAATTGAAGGAACCGTAATCGAAAAATTACCAAATGCGATGTTCCAGGTAGAGTTAGAAAATGGACATAAAGTATTAGCACACATTAGTGGTAAGTTACGTATGAATTTCATCAAAATTGTACCAGGCGATAAAGTAACTTTAGAATTATCTCCATATGATTTAACAAAAGGAAGAATTATTTGGCGTGACAAATAACTTTCTAATAAACAAATTAAATAAATATTATAATTCGCTTGATTTAATATAATGATGGTGATATAATAATAGACGGACTTTTTTTTGAAAGGAGTGAGTTACTGTGAAAGTAAGGTCATCAGTAAAACCAATCTGTGAAAAGTGTAAGATTATTAAAAGAAAGGGCAGTATCAGAGTAATCTGTGAAAACCCTAGACACAAACAAAGACAAGGCTAATATACAATAGGAGAAGCAGAGCCAGTCAATTTTTGGCGGTCTTCGATTGTTTTATATATGAATAGTACTTGCTTTTTGTGTTACAATCTGCATTTTGCAATTGTGATATTGTGGACAATTTTTCAACACATGGTGTTGAAAAATGAGAGTTTCTTTGAAACTCCTTTATTGTTTTTGAGATCGCGTCATTATCGTGATTTTAGCAGGCAAAGGAATTGCGCCCTTTGTTTGTCACAATTTAAAGCGGCTGGGCAAAGCAACACTTGGAAGTGTTGTACGTTGCAAAAGAAATATGTTTTATGAGAAGTAGCATTTAATCAACAAGAGTGAGAACATAGGAAGTATACATTTCACATATGAAGGTGATAATTCACACATATGATACAGAATATAATCACTCTTATTACAATCAACGGAGGTGTAATACGCACATGGCTCGTATCAGTGGTGTAGATTTACCAAGAGAGAAACGTGTAGAAATCGGTCTTACTTATATTTATGGTATTGGTAGAGTAAGTTCAAACCGTATTCTTGAACAAGCAAATGTTAGTCCTGACACACGTGTTAGAGATTTAACTGACGAAGAAGTTGGTAGAATTCGTGATGCAATTGACGGTTCACAAATAGTAGAGGGTGATTTACGTAGAGAAATCGCACTTAACATTAAAAGACTTCAGGAAATCGGATGTTATAGAGGAATCCGTCATAGGAAGGGTCTTCCAGTTCGTGGTCAAAAGACTAAAACGAATGCAAGAACTAGAAAAGGACCAAAACGTACAGTTGCAAATAAGAAGAAATAACGTAATTAAAATCCATTAGGAGGGTTTGTTAAATGGCTAAAAAGATAACAAAAAAAGTGGCTAAGAAACGTGTTAAGAAAAACGTCGATCGTGGACAGGCACATATCCAGTCATCTTTTAACAATACAATTGTTACTCTGACAGATGTAGAAGGCAATGCTCTTTCATGGGCTAGTGCTGGTGGTCTAGGTTTTAGAGGATCTAGAAAATCAACACCATATGCAGCTCAGATGGCAGCAGAGACAGCGGCGAAAGCAGCGTTGGTACATGGTTTGAAATCAGTTGAAGTTATGGTAAAAGGCCCAGGTTCAGGAAGAGAAGCAGCTATTCGTGCGCTTCAAGCTTGTGGTATTGAAGTAACCAGTATTAAGGATGTCACTCCGGTGCCACATAACGGATGTAGACCACCAAAACGCAGAAGAGTCTAATAGGAGGTAAATAACAATGGCAAGAGACATGGGTCCCGTATTAAAGAAATGTAGATCACTTGGTCTGGAACCTGCTTATATGGGTATCGACAAAAAGTCGAACAGAACATCATCCAGAGCTGGTAAAAAACAAAGTGAATACGGAATACAGTTAAGAGAAAAGCAAAAAGCAAAGTTTATATATGGAGTTCTGGAAAAACCTTTCAGAAACAATTTTGATAAAGCACAAAAGATGAAAAATGGTACTGCCGGCGAAAACTTATTAATTATACTTGAACTTAGACTTGACAATGTAATGTTCCGTTTAGGTATTGGTAGAACAAGAAGTGAAGCTAGACAGATTGTTGATCATAAACATGTTCTTGTAAATGGTAAATGTGTAAACATTCCATCATATCAAGTAAAAGTTGGAGACGTTATTGAGATTAAAGAAAAATGCAAGAGCGCTCAAAGATATAAAGATATATTAGAGGTAACAGCTGGAAGATTATCACCAGCTTGGCTTGAAGTGAATCATGAAACTCTTACTGGTACAGTAAAAGAAATCCCTTCAAGAGACCAAATAGATGTTCCGGTAAATGAAATGCTTATCGTCGAGTTGTATTCTAAGTAATCATTAATCGTATCATAATAACCCAAAAGGAGGGTCCTATTGTGTTTGATTTTGAGAAACCAAAAATTGAAATTGCAGAAATTTCTGAAGATAAAAAATTTGGACGTTTTGTAGTAGAACCTTTGGAACGAGGATACGGTACAACCTTGGGTAATTCATTAAGAAGAATTATGCTTTCATCTTTACCCGGAGCTGCTGTCAGTCAAGTTAAGATTGATGGAGTTGTACATGAATTTAGTGCTATTGCTGGTGTTAAAGAGGATGTTACTGAAATCATCATGAATATCAAAAGCTTAGCAATAAAAAATACTAGTGAGACAAATGAGCCGAAGACTGCTTATATTGAATTTGAAGGCGAAGGAGTTGTAACAGCAGGTGATATTCAAGCTGACCCTGACATTGAAATTCTTAATCCTGATTTAGTAATTGCAACGCTAAATGGTGGCAACGACAGCAAATTGTATATGGAAATTACCATTACAAAAGGTAGAGGATATATTAGTGCGGACAAAAACAAGAATGAAGATCTACCAATTGGAGTTATTCCAATTGATTCCATCTACACTCCTGTTGAACGTGTTAATTTAACTGTTGAGAATACCCGTGTTGGTCAAATAACAGATTTTGATAAGCTTACACTAGATGTATATACCAATGGAACTTTAGTACCTGATGAAGCTGTCAGCTTAGCTGCTAAAGTTTTAAGCGAGCATCTGAATTCTTTTATCGATTTATCTGAAAATGCTAAGACTGCTGAAGTCATGGTAGAAAAAGAAGATAATGAGAAAGAAAAAGTTCTAGAAATGAATATAGACGAATTAGAATTGTCTGTTCGTTCTTATAATTGTTTAAAAAGAGCCGGAATTAATACGGTTGAAGAATTGACAAATAAAACTTCTGAAGATATGATGAAGGTTAGAAATCTTGGCCGTAAATCATTGGAAGAAGTTCTTGCAAAGCTAAAAGAGCTGGGTTTATCATTAAACGTTAGCGATGACTAAAAACAGAAGTCAAAGGAGGGAAAAAAATGGCAGGCTATAGAAAACTCGGAAGAACATCTAGCCAGAGAAAAGCGTTACTTAGAAATCAAGTAACAAACTTATTATATCATGGTAAAATTGTTACTACTGAAGCAAAAGCAAAAGAAATCCGCAAAATAGCAGAAGGTATGATTGCTTTAGCTGTGAAAGAAAAAGATAATTTTGAAACAGTAAAAGTAACTACTAAAGTTGCTCGTAAAGATAAAGAAGGTAAGAGAGTAAAGGAAGTTGTTGACGGTAAAAAGGTTACAGTATTCGAAGATGTTGAGAAAACAATTAAAAAGGATAGTGCAACTCGTCTTCATGCCAGAAGACAAATGTTAAAATTCCTTTATCCTGTAACAGAAGTACCTAAAGAAGTAGCAGGTAAGAAAAAGAATACAAAGGAAGTCGATGTAACTGATAAGTTATTCGATGAGATCGCACCTAAGTATGTAAATCGTAACGGTGGATATACAAGAATCGTTAAGATTGGCCAACGTAAAGGTGATGCAGCTATGGAAGTATTAATTGAATTAGTATAATTAAATTAATATAATAGATATAGAAAGAGTTGTTTCATATTAAATTGAAACAACTCTTTCTTTCTCTATTCTGTGTTTTTAGAACTACATATTTGGTTCGGTGTCATAAGCCCAATTCAGGTGGTGAAATGAATAGCGGTACATATATATTCATTTTGTCTACCTTACCTTCCTGCGGCATGTCCTTTGTAGAGCCTCAAAGATATGAAAAACATCGCAGTCGCTCTGTTTTTCACTGAGTCTCTAGTCGGACATAAACAGCCTTGTCAGCCGGTTTCGACAAAACGAATATATATGCACCGCTATTCATTAATCCAGTTTTGTAGGTCTTATTATATCAGAACCATATTCAATGTTTTCTGAAATATTCGATGCTAAAAAATAATTATAGACCATTATATAAAGCATTTAATTGAGGGTTTTTAAAGAAGGATAGAAGCGTAGAAGTGCCTCACCAATAATTTTATCTCTACGGACAAAGGTATTGTCCCAATATCTTGCATCTTCAGATGTATTGCGATTATCTCCCATCATAAAGTAAGAATCCTCGGGAATAACATAAGGCCCATAAGAACCAATCGGTACTTCTTTCAGATAATCCTCGTTTAGTGGTTCAGAACTATCATTTATGTAGACTTTACCATCTATAATTTCGATAGTTTCGCCGGGAAGTCCTATAATTCGTTTTAAGTAATTTAAGCTTTCATCATCCGGATATTTGAAAACGATAATATCACCACGTTGAGGGTCCTCAAAAAGATAAGAGAGTCGGAAAGCAATAATTCGATCATTTGTCATAACAGTATTTTCCATAGAACCAGTGGGCACCTGAGCAGTTGCTATAATATAATTATTCAATATAAGTGATACTACTAAGGCCGTAAAAACAACCTTGATCCAATCAAAGATTTCCTTTTTTTTCTTACTGTCCATAATAAAATATCCAATCCTTTCTTAATTTAAAAGTTACATAGCATGAAATTAATTGCTAATTAAGATAAATATATTCTTAAACTTAAAAGAAGTCAATCTATTATATTGTAAAACTTAACAGAAAGTGAAAAATACGTTGCATTTATTTAATTAATACTTTACAATGTATAAAGCTATTAGATTGCGTAAGTGAGGAAAATATTTTCAACATTTTGATGCTAAATATAGATGATAGAAGGACATGCCCATGGGAATAATTAAAGCAAAAAATTTAATATTTGAATATATCAGGCGCGATGAGGAAGGCAATGTAGAGTCCATTCACCGTGCTATTGATGATGTAGATTTAGATGTACAAAAAGGTGACTTTATTGCTATTTTAGGACATAATGGTTCTGGTAAATCTACCTTAGCCAAGCATATTAACGCCATTTTATTGCCAACTGAAGGAACTGTATGGGTCAAAGGCATGGACACCAAAGATGAAGATAAACTCTGGGATATTCGTCAATCAGCGGGTATGGTCTTTCAGAACCCTGACAATCAGATTATTGCGACAGTTGTAGAAGAGGATGTTGGCTTTGGTCCTGAGAACTTAGGAGTACCTACAGAAGAAATCTGGAAAAGGGTTGAGGATAGTCTTAAAGCCGTTGGGATGCTGGAATTTAGAAATCATTCACCTAATAAATTATCCGGTGGACAAAAGCAACGTGTTGCTATTGCTGGAATAATGGCTATGAAGCCAGAATGTATCGTATTAGATGAACCAACAGCAATGTTAGATCCTAATGGTAGAAGTGAAGTCATCCGAACCATTAAAGAATTGAATCAAAATGAGAAAGTAACTGTACTTTTAATTACTCATTACATGGATGAAGTGATTCATGCTGATAAAGTTATTGTCATGGATCAGGGCAAAATTGTAATGCAGGGAACACCAAGAGAAATATTCTCAAAGGTAGATGAGTTGAAACAATATCGCTTAGACGTACCTCAAGTAACAGAATTAGCCTATGAGTTGCAAAAAGAAGGATTACCAATACCCAATGGAATTCTTACTGTGGAGGAATTAGTGAATGCGTTAACTCTGGTAAATGGAGGTAAATATGTCAATCATAGTTGATCATGTTAATTATATATATAGTTCAGGCACCGCTTATGAAAAGCATGCGTTAAAGGATATCAATTTAGTTATCAACGACGGTGAATTCATAGGATTAATTGGCCATACCGGATCTGGAAAGTCAACATTGATACAACATTTGAATGGTCTTATGAAAGCCACAAGTGGAGCCATTTATTACAATGGAGAAGACATCTACGATAAAGATTACAATATGAAAAGCTTAAGAAGTAAGGTAGGTCTCGTTTTTCAGTATCCTGAACATCAATTATTTGAAACAACTGTATATAAAGATGTTTGTTTTGGGCCTAAGAACCTAGGACTTGAATCATTAGAGGTGGATTTACGAACATATGAAGCATTGCGAATGGTTGGTATTAGTGATGATATGTTGGATGCATCTCCATTTGAATTGTCGGGGGGGCAAAAGAGAAGGGTAGCAATTGCAGGAGTATTAGCAATGAGGCCAGATGTATTGATATTGGATGAACCTACTGCCGGATTAGATCCAAAGGGCAGAGATGAAATATTAGATCAGATAGCCAAACTTCATGAGGAGAGTAAGATTACAATTATATTAGTTTCTCACAGCATGGAGGATATCGCTAAATATGCGGACAGACTTATTGTAATGAATAAGGGAAGTATTGCTTATAATGACACACCACACGGTGTCTTTGCAAATTACAAAGAATTAGAGAAAATTGGTCTTGCAGCACCTCAAGTGACATACGTTATGAATGAATTGAAAAATCATGGAATGACCGTTAATACCACTGCAACAACGGTGGAGGAAGCAAAAGATGAGATACTTCGCGTCTTAAACCTGTAAGCGATATTCTGACTTTTCTAGGCTTGGTTTTTCACAATACTGATAAATGTATGTTGAGTACGCAGAAGGGAGTTTAGATATGATTAGAGATATTACAATTGGACAATACTATCCTGCAGATTCTATTCTTCATAAAATAGATCCAAGAGTAAAATTAATTGGAACAATGGCATTTATAATCTCATTATTTATATTTGATAATTATATTGGATATATAGTAGCAGCTATATTTTTATTTGGAGTGATTAAGATATCTAAAGTTCCTCTGAAATTTATATTTCGAGGATTGAAAGCTGTAATAGCATTGTTATTATTTACTGTTACCTTTAACTTATTTGCCCCGGGAACTGAACTGTTTCGAATCGGATTTATTAAGGTAACAATTGAAGGAGTTAAGCTTGCAGTACTTATGGGAACTCGGCTAACCTTTTTGATTATAGGTTCTTCCTTGATGACCTTTACTACGACACCAAATCATTTAACCGATGGTCTGGAGAAGGTCATGGGTCCATTACGAAAGATTAAGGTGCCGGTACATGAAATATCTATGATGATGTCGATAGCGCTTCGTTTTATACCTATTCTGATGGAAGAGACAGATAAAATTATGAAAGCACAGATGGCTAGAGGAGCTGATTTTGAATCCGGCGGTTTACTCAAAAGAGCTAAGAACTTAGTACCTCTCCTGGTTCCTTTGTTTGTTTCTGCATTTCGACGTGCCAATGATCTAGCTATGGCTATGGAAGCAAGATGTTATCGTGGAGGAGAAGGACGTACTAAAATGAAACCTCTTAAATATTCCCTTAAAGATATATTAGCTTATATCATATTGCTATTATATTTAACAACAGGAATAGTATTGAACCAGGTAATTTAACCTTATAAGTAAGTCCCCCGCTTCTTAGCGAAGTGTAAGCGGTGGGTTGGGACTTACTTGTTTCAGTCGGAGTTCAAGCTCCGACTGAAACATCTGCGTAGCAGATATAAGGTTATGAGCAAGTAGCGAAGCGAATTGCGAATATCCGCTTTGACTAGGGGAAGTTTGAGTATGAAACGAGTTTTACTAGTAATTGCATATGATGGTACAAATTATTGTGGCTGGCAAATACAGCCCAATGGTCGTACGGTAGAAGAAACCCTGAATAAGGCCCTAACTAAGCTCTTAAACGAACCAATAGCCGTAATAGGAGCAAGTAGAACAGATTCTGGAGTACATGCATTAGGAAATGTGGCTGTTTTTGATACAAATGTTCAAATACCGGCTGAGAAAATATCATTTGCGTTGAATCAACGATTACCTAAGGACATAGTGATTCAACAATCAAGAGAAGTGCCACTTGATTTCCATCCAAGATATTGTAACAGCAAAAAAACATATCAATATAGAATATTAAACTGTAGATTTCCAATACCAACCCAGAGGTTATATTCATATTTTATATACTATCCGTTGCAGTTAGAGGCTATGTCTGAAGCTGCAAACTATCTGATCGGAGAACATGATTTTAAAAGCTTTTGTTCCACTAGAACGAGGGTAACAGATACTGTAAGAAGGATATATGACATTAAGGTGGAAAAACAAGAGGATATCGTTACTATTACTATATCCGGTAATGGATTCTTATATAATATGGTTCGTATTATCGTAGGAACCTTGGTTAAAGTAGGACTTGATGGATATCCACCGGCTTATATAAAAGAAATAATTGATAAAAAAGATCGTTTAGCTGCGGGACCAAAAGCTCCGGCAGAAGGATTATTTCTCAAAAATATTGAATATCCAGATTTAGATTTGGAAAAACTATTGACACGCTAGGCGGAATGTTATATAATATTAAAACGTGAGTGAGAATACTTGAGCCAAGCCCCGGTTAGAGTATTTTAACATATAACTATGAAAATAATTGAGGTTTTAATTAATCTAAGGAGGTTAACCAATGAAGAGTTTTATGGCTAGTCCAGAAACAATTGAAAGAAAGTGGTATGTAATTGATGCTACAGGACATACATTAGGCCGTCTTTCATCAGAGATTGCTAAGATTTTAAGAGGTAAAAATAAGCCGATTTATACACCACATCTTGATACTGGTGATTATGTAATCGTTGTTAATGCTGAGAAGATAAAAGTAACTGGTAAGAAATTAGATCAAAAAATATACTACAATCATTCCGATTATGTAGGTGGTATGAGAGAAACTACATTAAGAGAATTAATGGCTAAGAAACCTGCCGAAGTTATCAATATCGCAATAAAAGGCATGCTTCCAAAGGGACCTTTGGGAAGACAAATGATAACAAAATTACATGTATACGCTGGTCCAGAGCATGATAACGCAGCTCAACAACCAGTAGTATTAGAGATTAAATATTAATCAGAGGTTGAAAGGAGGAAATAACATTGGCTAAGACAAAATATTATGGAACTGGAAGAAGAAAAAGTAGCATTGCTAGAGTATATTTAGTACCTGGTACTGGCAAGGTTACAATAAATAAAAGAAACATGGATGAATACTTTGGATATGAAACATTAAAGTTAATCGTTCGTCAACCACTGGTTATTACAGATACAGCTGATAAATTTGATGTACTTGTAAATGTTCGTGGAGGTGGATTCACTGGTCAAGCGGGTGCCATCAGACATGGTATTTCAAGAGCATTATTACATGCTGATATAGAATACCGTCCTACTTTAAAGAAGGCTGGTTTCCTTACAAGAGATCCAAGAATGAAGGAAAGAAAGAAGTACGGCTTAAAAGCAGCACGTCGTGCTCCACAGTTCTCAAAGAGATAATTGGAAATATTATACAGATCATTCAAAAGCCTTGCAAACACTTTGTTTGCAAGGCTTTTTTTGAGTGTAATAAAAAAGGAGAAGTAATATGAAATAATGAAAATAAATTCAAAAAAATACAGGTAGAGAACAAATAGAGGATATTTTTATAAACAATAATTTTACCATAATTTATACATTAACTATTAGTGTATAATTATGGAATAAAATATGATAAAATATGTAAACGATTAAAATAAATGATAAAAAGATAATTGATTTCATTTTAATAGAAAGGAAAAAAGTTATGAGAAAAGGAAAAATAATATTTTTAAACGGTGTTACTAGCACAGGAAAAACATCTATCGTAAATGAAATCTTTACACGTGAAGGTCAATTATATTATGCATTATCTTATGATTTGTTTGAAGAAACTATACCTGGATGGGCAGTTGAAGAAGGGACCCATTACAGTGAGGCAATTATTGCAATGTATTATGCTGCATGTGGTTTTTCGAATCAAGGAAGAGATGTATTGATTGACGGATTAATTATGAATCTTCCAGGACTTGAGGAGCATTATAAAAAACTGAGGCAAATATTTGTGGGGTATCCTTTAGAGATTGTGGAAGTATATTGCCCCCTCGAGATATGCAGGAAGAGAAATATTGAGCGCGGTGATAGAGCCAAGAACAAGTCGGAGATCCAGATGGAAATCATGGAAAAGAACATTACCTACAATTACACTATCGATACAAGCAAATATTCTGTGGCGGAATGTGCAGACCTCATACTTAAGTTTTGTAATTAATAACTCAAGCAATACTAAAAGGTAGTAGATAGTCTGCGTAGAGTACATACAGAGAAGAAAAACGCTCGAAGGCCTTTAAAATATGGGTTGAAAGTTATCAAAGAGATAGGCCAATTTTATATTACGATTTATCGATCCCCGCAAACTCATGGTTTACGGGGATTTTTTTAGGCTGATTTACATATTTTGTCTCTAATAATGAGCCACTATTTTAATCGACACTTCATCATCAATCCTATCACAAATTGAAATACAAGTCTACAATTTTCTGAAAAAAATTGATATAATTATATTGTCGACAAGTAATAAAGATATCTAGAAGAATTATAATACAAAAATAGTATATGAAAGATAAATAACAAGTTTAATCAACTTATTTTATGGAGGTAATGTATGAAAATAAAAGATTCTGACTGGTATAAAAATATTTGGTCTCTTGATATGAAAAATGAATCATGGGTAGAGGATGCTGAAAATGAAGTAAATTTTATAATAAAAATACTTGGGCTTACTGGAAAAGAACGCATTCTTGATTTGGCATGTGGATTTGGAAGACATTCGCTTGCTTTTGCACGTAAAGGATACTCTGTTGTAGGTGTAGATATAACAAATGCATTTATTGAGGATGCAACAAAAATAACAGAAGAGGAATCACTGGATGCTAAGTTCATTAACTCAGATATTCGTGATGTTGATTTTGAAAATGAATTTGATGTAGTTTTAAATCTGGCGGATGGTGCTATTGGTTATTTAGAAAATGAAGAGGAAAATCTTAAGATTTTTGATGTTATTAGCAGAGCCTTAAAGTCTGGGGGTAAACATTTTATGGACATATGTAATGCTGAACATGCAGAATATTATTTCCCTAAATGCAGTTATGATATAGGTGAGAATGCATTAGCTTTATCAATGTTTGAATGGGATAAAGAAAATAGAATAATGCTTTTTGGAGGCTTCGATATTCCATATGGAGAACCTGCAAGAAAACCAGAAATACCTTTTGGTGATCCATTACGCCTGTATTCGATAGATGAAATTGATGTTATCTTACGGAAGAGAAAAATCAAAATAATTGATACATTCTCAAACTATTATGGTAAAGAAGCAACATATAGAGAATTACAACTGATGGTGTATTCTGAAAAACAGAGAACAAAAGATATATAGAACAATAACAGATAATATGCGTATAGTACAGGTAGGGAACAAAAACGCTAGAAAGCCTTTAAATTCAAGGGAAAAAGTTATCAAAGAGATAGGGATTACAATCCAGTACAACCTATTACATTTCAAAGCAATTCAGAACCTCTCAGGACATTTGTCTTGGGAGGTTTTTTTGGTTTCGTTCCAAATTGCGATGAATATATTGTATTTGAATAAAAAAGAGTAACAATGATAGTAGGGTTTCCATTTACATACTATTTCTAATGATATTATCCACCAGATTGATAAGCATAGCATCTCTCTCTTTTTTATGATCAATATTAATGCCAGAATAAAGGTAGAATGTCTCCTGTCTGATATATATGGTCTGTGTGGTTACAATAATCTGAAAAGCAATCAGCCGTATTTCACTCTCTGATTTTTTATCACCAAATATTTTTCGTAATATCGGTAACAGAGTAAGACATATTCTAAAATCTCCATTCAATAATTCATACTTAACCGATATTTTGTTCAGTTTACTGTTCTTAACTGCCAAATCCGACATAATAATCAGCATCTGTTTTAAATATAAAATCGAATCTGTAATTTCCATTAGTGGATCTGCCATATCACCTGCCAATAAACTTATTTTTTGGGAAATGGCTTCATTTATCAATTTATCTCTAGAGCCAAAATGATAATTAATTAATCCTACTCCGATTCCGGCAGTTTCTGCAATTCTTCTGATTGTAATATCTTCGGGATTCTCAAATTTCTCTAGTAGTTGTATGGTGGATTCTAATATTTTCTTTTTCGTATCTTCTTTTTTTGTACCCATATAATTATGTATGATTAAACTAATATCATACGAACCTTTCTATAGTATGGTAATTATCGTTATTGTACCAGTTTAGCAATCATAGATGCAAATCGTATTTTTACTTTGCTAATCTTAACATCATAATAATAGTTGCAGTCATTCTCTAGCCATCCCTTCTGCTTCCAAAATTGATAATCCGCTAGCTCTTCTGGTGCATTGCCAAATCCTTTTTGCTGTAATTTGAATGTAATCAGCTTAAGAAGTGTTGGCTTAACAGGTCTTTTATCAATAATAGTTTTATAAAAGTGATCTGTCTTTTTCTGTAATTTTGTCATTTCCTTAGTTGTTTTCTGCTGATTCACTTCATGCTTTGGCGCATGTGTAATCCCAATGGTTGCAATTGAAATAAATCCCATTGTTCCGGTCATTAATCCCATAATCCAACCTACATAACCAAGTCCTACTGCCCCAGTTGTAACGATAATCATAGATTTCTTTCCATGAAAATCAGGTCTGTGACATTGATACGCAAAGCGGTCAAGAAAATTCTTCATAATCCATGAAACATTATAGGTATAAACTGGTGTTCCAAATATTATTGCATCTGCAGAATTAAGCTTACTTTCTAATAGTTCTCTATCATCCTTAAGGGGACAATAGCTTTCACCTCTTGATAGACATACATAGCATCCTTTACAAGTCTTTAGATCGGACTTTGCAAGTTGAATTATTTCAAATTCCATATCCGGATCCAGCTCTTTGATGAGATCCTCAACCATTTTTACGGTCTTATAAGTATTACCATTATATCTTGGACTTCCAATTACCGCTAAAATTTTCATGACCAATCCTCCTATTGTGCTGATTGAACGAGTGACATAATAATTGAAAAGCTTCATGCCCTAATCCTTTCGCTTAATATATAAAATTTTTGTATTCACCTATATATTTGAGCAAGTATTGAACATGTTCAAAAAAAGTGTAAGAGACTTATCCGTTTTTGTCAATACTTTTTTTCGGATTTAAAAATGCAAACTCAAATGATAAAATTAAAAAACGTACTTGAAATAGTTATATTATGGAGAATATTAAAATGTAAAAAAGAGCAGTAACTAATATACAATTAACAGAACAAAGAACTAAAGAGATGATAAGTTGGATGACTATATTGACTTTTAAAATTATTTGTGATACATTAGCCTAAATTGAATACAAAAGCTATGATAAGAATTAGTAAGCATTTTGGATTTACAGAGAAGAGGCGGTAGGTGCGAGCCTCGAATGAAGAAATGCCCAACCTATCTTTGAGCTGTTAACCGAACGAAAAGCTATGTCTTTTTTAGTAAGTGTCACCGGGTTCTCCCGTTACTGAGATAAGGTATCAAGCAATTGCTTCGTACCAAGAGAGTGGAATAATTCCAAATTTAGGTGGTACCACGGACTTGATTATAGTTCGCCCTAAGCATGAGTGTTTGTCGTGCTTAGGGCTTTTTGTATTCAAAAATAAATTTGGAGGTTTTAATTATGAAATTTGAAAAGCTTATCGGTGAAAGATTTAAGGAAAGGCCAAGTGACTGTGTGATTGATAGTCATGCACTTATGATTCGCGGTGGTTATATGAAGTATGTTGGAAATGGCATTTATTCATCATTTTTGCCATTAAAAAGGATTACTCGAAAAATCGAACAAATCATTAGAGAAGAAATGGATG
The DNA here is from genome assembly GCA_963517115.1 of uncultured Lachnospiraceae bacterium. Lineage (GTDB taxonomy): Bacteria > Bacillota > Clostridia > Lachnospirales > Lachnospiraceae > Anaerocolumna. The sequence continues at coordinate 82,150 of CAUQEW010000014.1, forward strand.
GGATTGACGGACAGGAAGTTCAGTTTCCAGTTGTTATGCCGGCTTCTCTCTGGCAGGAATCTGGTAGGTATGAAAGTATAGGGTGCGAGCTTGTACGATTCAAGGATAGAAATAAAAATCCACTTGTACTAGGCATGACACATGAAGAAGCAGCTGTTCAACTTGTACGTGATTATGCTCAAAGTTATTCAAAATATCCATTTATGGTGTACCAAATTCAAACAAAGTTTCGGGACGAAGCTAGGCCAAGAGGTGGTTTGATTCGCGTACGAGAATTTACGATGAAAGATGCTTATTCATTTCACACAAGTCAGAATGATTTGGAAGATTATTATGAACGCTGTTATCATGCTTATGAACGAATTTTCGCCAGAGTTGGAATTCCGGAAGTGATTTCAGTTGCATCTGACTCCGGCATGATGGGAGGGAATATTTCCTATGAATTTATGTTTTTGACATCAATTGGTGAGGACTCCATAGTAATATGCAAAAGTTGCGGCTATAAGGCTAATATGGAAGCTGCAGATAGTGTTGTTCACAACGAAAGAGATACTGTTTCGAACAAGATTACGCTTATACACACACCAAATATTCATACAATGGAGGAAGTGTGTGGATTTTTTAATGTTAAAAAGGAAAAAAGTTGTAAGGCTGTTGTATATCAGAGAAATAGTGATGATTCGTACATTGTAGTTTTTATTAGAGGGGATCTTGACGTTAATGAAACGAAACTGACTAATCATCTTGGGTTTGATATTCATGCAGCGATTATTACAGATGAGTGTGAGCTGGCTACAGGATATATTGGGCCATATTTATTGAATGGTAATTATATGGTTTTGTATGATGAGTCCCTTGAAAATTCAAACAATTTAGTTTGCGGTGGAAATATCATGGAATATCATTATACTGGACTTGATATACAACGAGATATTGGAAATGTTATATACTATGATTTTGCAAAAATTCTAGATGGCGGTATTTGCCCATGTTGCGGAAAAAAATCAATTTTCGTATCTCGCGGCGTTGAAGTAGGAAATATATTTCAGCTTGGTACAAAATATACAAAAGCTATGGACATGACATACATTGATAAAGAAGGTAGTACCCAATATCCTATTATGGGATGCTACGGTATTGGGATTGGTAGACTTGCAGCATCAGTTTGTGAGGTGCATCATGATGACTTTGGACCAATATGGCCTATGGCAATTGCTCCTTGGAAAGTTCATATTTGTGCGGTACGATCCGATGATATTGATGTAAAAAAATGTGCAAGTAACTTGTACGAGGATTTGCTAAATAGTGGAATTGAAGTGATTTATGATGACAGAGCGGTTAGCGCAGGTATTATGTTTTCTGATGCGGATCTGTTAGGTGTTCCATTGAGAGTTATTGTAAGTCCAAAAAACTTTAAAGAAAATTGTTGTGAGATAGTATCTAGAGATAAAAAGCTTTCGATGAAAGTTGCATTAGATTTGATAAAAGAAAAGATTTTAGAATTAGTACAGCTAGTTGGTAAACATAACGAATATCTGTCTTAAAATCTACAACTGATGGTGTATTCTGAGAAATAGTGAACTATTCAAAGCCTTGCAAACACTACGTTTGCAAGGCTTTTTTGCAGTGTCATTAAGTAGTATAGTAACATAAGTACCGTCAGATAATAAAAATATATATCAAATTTGAAGCATTATATGAACTCATATCGTTATATCTATTAAGAAGTTAGTTATTAGAACTTTTAATCAACGATTAAAACGAGGGGAATTATATGAAAAAAAATGAATTAAAAAATCATAAGGAAATGGATAGGATGGATTTCGGATACTGTATATTAATGGGTAGCATAATACTGGTAATTCTGATATGTATTTTGTGTGTTAAAAAAACTATTGGATGCAGTACATGGAGTTTTGCACTTTTGATTTTATCTCCTTTCGCAGGTATAATAACTATGATATATACTTTCCGGCTAATTATCGGAATACTAAAAAAGCATAAAGTTAAAATAAAAATAATTGCTCTTACTCTATCATTAATTGCTGCATATCCTTTATTAATTTTGTTTGGAATAAGTAATATAACCTATCCAAACAGCGGTAAAGAGAAACCCGCTATATCTATTCAAGTACCGCTTAAAAATAAAAGTAATGTTGTTCTTTTAGGTGGTAAAGAATACAAGATACATGCCATATGGGGATCAGAATGTTATGCATATGATATTATGAAAAAGCCTTATGACATAAAAAGTAATAACTTATATAATTTTGGTATTTATGGAGAAGAAGTTATATCTCCAATAGAAGGAGAAGTAATCGCTGCCTACGATGATGAAAGGGATATTCCTGCAAATCAAGATGAATATTTATCTTTAGCAGGAAACTATGTGTATATAAGAATAGAAGAAATAGGTACCTATCTTATGTTTATGCATTTAAAGCAAAGTAGCGTTACTGTAAAAGCAGGAGATTATGTTAACGTGGGTGATACAATAGGGAACGTCGGAAATTCAGGTACAACATCTGAACCACATCTACATCTACAGCACCAAAGACAAAATCCTTTAAAGGTTCTTCATCCAACCTGTGCCGAGGGCCTCCCCATTATATTTGTTGACAATACAGTAAAAACTGTAAATTAAGAGGAGGATATTTTTCAGACCGCTAAATAAGTACAAGTTTTGCAAACAGTGCAGGTTCAATAAAGTGATGTTAGTCAATATCAGTATTATTTGCGAATTGAAAGTGTATAAATATGCCATGGAGAGTTTACTCTCCATGGGCTTTTTTTTATACTTTATGCAGCTGGCTTACCAGTCGAGTTCAATAATAGGGGTGATTTATTGACATAGTAAATTGGTGAGAGTATTATAAACTGTAAAAACATGGTACTGAAAGGGGAAAGCGATGAATGACAAAAAGACATTCGGAGAGTTTATTACACAAAAGCGTAAAGAGGCGGGGCTAACACAGAAAAGTTTTGCGGAAAAAATATTCGTTACAGAATCTGCGATTTCCAAATGGGAGAGAGGAATTTCATTTCCTGATATTACGTTAATAAGGGACATTTGTGAGACACTTGGGATTAATGAACATGAATTACTGACTGCCAGTGAAGATTTAGAAGGCAGAAATATAGAAAGAATCGCCAGAAAATATGTAAAAATGATAGAGAGATATAAATTAACGCTATTCTTCCTATATGGAATATCTTTAGCGGTATGCTTGGTCTGTAATCTGGCTATTACACATACGCTCTCGTGGTTTTTTATCGTACTGACTTCAGAATTGGTTGCATTTTCTTTAACACTTCTACCTGTTTTATTAAAGAAGAACAGGGAGTTAATTACACTTGCAGTCTTCTTTGGCACAACGATTTTGCTTTTATTGACCTGTAATATTTATTCTCATGGGGACTGGTTTTTAGTGGCATTTGCTTCAACGCTGTTTGGAATGACGGTTGTTTTTCTCCCGTTTGTATTAGAGAGAATTGTACTTCTTGAGTTTGTATCAAACAATAAGGCTCTGATATGCTTTATCGTGGATACGATATTACTTTTTTTATTGCTCCTTGTATGTGATCTATATACCAATGGAGGAGGGTTATTAACTAGGGCAGTTCCTATTTCATTATTTTGTCTGATTGTGCCCTGGAGTATGATGTTTATAATCAGATATACCGGAATGAATGGCTTTCTGAAGACCTCAGCCTGCATTGCTATCATGGCAGCATTTACATTTTTTGAGAATGGTATACTTAATACTATATTGGGAGAGGGAGTATTCGCATTTGGCTTTCGGTTTGATTTTAGTAAATGGAACAATGATTATATCAGTGAAAATATTAATATGATTATTTTTCTTTGGCTTATCCTTATGTCTGTGATTTTTGTAATCGCAGGAATAGTAAAGTCCTTGCACAACTCCGTGGAAATCCAAAAGCAAAAGTAATAGATAGAGTAAATGTATGGTAACAAATCAGAAGGAGGAGAATTTATGTTGAGGAAGAGTATTACTACTTTATTTGTAATAGTTTTGGCAGTAGTGATCGCATTCAACAATAAAACAAGCGCTTCTGCTGCGGAAGAAGATAGGGTATATGATGCAATTGATCAGTATTTACAAGAGGAAGCCACGGAGGCGCACATTCCTGGAATGTCAGTTGTGATCGTTGACAAGGATAAAGTGCTGTTTTCAAATATATATGGCAATTGCAATAGTATCGATGCTCCTTTCATCATTGGCTCAAATAGCAAATCTTTTACTGCGACTGCTATTATGCAGCTGGTTGAGCAGGATAAGATAGACTTGGATGAACCTATATCAATGTATTTACCAACTGCCAGTGAGGGAGATAAAATTACAGTCAGGCAATTGCTAAATCATACAAGTGGAATTAGTACTTATGATACGCAGGATAATTATAAAGTTTCCACTAAACAGGGAACATATGTCTATGCCAATGCCAATTATGGCTTACTTGGACAGATTATTGAAACTGAATCGGAAATGACCTATTGCGATTATGTGAAAACACATATTTTTGAACCATTGAAAATGAACCATAGCTTTACTTCCTTGGAAGAAGCGAAGTATAATGGCTTGATAGCCGGATATAGGAATTACTTCGGGATCATGATTCCGCAGGAGCTTCCTTATCCTGATGTTGACAGTAAAGGTTGGTTGTCTATTCCTGCGGGATATATCATTTCCAGTGCCTCTGACATGAGTAAATATTTGCAGTTCTATATAAATGATGGAGCAGGTATCCTACAACCGGAGAGTATTCAAACTATGTTCTATGACAATGTGGAAGTATCGGATAATAGATCATATGGGTTTGGATGGGGAGTGATGGATAATTATCCGGAACCGGTTATCTCTCACGGTGGACTTGTCGAGAACTATATCACACATATGTTTATTCTTCCTGAAAGTGAAATTGCAGCGGTAATTCTAATCAATGACAATGACTATCTTATATCGAATGAAATGACTGGAACTATTTTGAACGGCGTATTAGCGATGCTTTTCGAAGAAAAGCCAACCTATATTAATGAAACATCGTATGTAATGAAGCATTTGATTCTTGACGGATTATATCTGGTCATTGTGATTTTATGTACGTTACCGCTTTTGTTATTCGGAAAATGGAAGAAACGGTTGAATAACAGGAATAGAATGAAGGTTATCATAAGCTTTATGTTGTTTCACATAATAATTCCAACATTATTACTGCTTGTACCTAGAATACTTGGGACGCCTATGTCAGTGGTGAAAGGATTTGTACCGGACTTCTATATTGTATTAGTCGGAAGTGCTTTTGTTGCATATGGTACGGGAATATTAAAAACCGTATATCTTTCAAAAAATATTCATTGACAAAATTACGGGAATAAATATCCTTTTCTTGCTGACAAAATGTTCTGGGGATTTGGATATTGTTATTATATGTGACCATATGATGGGGGCTGCTAGTGAATTAAATATTGGAAGCGTAATGGTGGGATTGTTTGATCCTCATATTATTAGAAAAGAGTATATCGAAGTGCGTATAGACCTTTTCTGTTAGTGTCATTGCATCAGTTTTGCTTTGAAATTTAGTTGCTTTTTGTTATAATACATACAGGTTATTTACATAATCTGAAAGAGATTTATTTATACAATGTATCGAATGATTAATGTAAATTAAGAAGGAGAAATGTTATGGATAATTACACAAACGAAGAATTGACAGAAGTACTTCGGGAAGTATCTTCAACGATTAACAAATGTGAAAAAATGCAAGGTAAATTTGTAGAAGGAACCTCTCAGTATTCACTTCTTAGAAATAGAATAAAAGCAATGTATATCTCAAAGCTATTGATAGTGAATGAGCTTTCTAAAATAGAAGAGTCGTTGGCCAATCGAGCAGGTGACGTGGTACAAAAATGTGAGTTTGATAGAAAAAACGTTATGGTATATTACACTAAAGAAGAATTAGCAGAAGCACTCCGGCCAGTAGTTTCAGTTATTAGTAAGTGTGAAAAAGCACAGGGAAAATTTGAAGAAGGAACCACTCATCATAAACGTTTTAAAAATATAATTAAAGCAATGTTTATTTCTAAATCATTAATAGAAGATCAGCTTTCTATAATGGAATAAGTTTTAGCTTATTGTGGGGAGATTATTTAGATAATCTATGAGTAAAAGAAAAATTGGTGTAAATACAATGATACCGATATATAAGTTATGGAAGCTTGTGTAATTTTTTAAAATGGAACAAGTACTTTTGAATAACAAAGCTGACAATCTTGATGAATCTAATCCAGAGTAGCTTATAAAATATTGAGATGAAAATGGAGATGAAATCGTATGAAAATTAATGGGGCAGAGAATAATCTTTTGGTAGGGGCCATGAGAAAATTTACATTTTTTAATAGAACGGAAGAAGATTTGAATGAAAAAGAAGAGAATCCAGTGCAGGTTATAATTTATGAAAAAGGTAAAGAATATTATAGAAAAAGTATACAGGAAACTGCTGGAGATACAGAAAGCTATGATGAAATGGTTGATCGGAGAAATAAGCTGATAGAAGCAAATCTATCTCCAGACCTTTGTTATGATTTCATATTGGGTGGAGAAGTAGGAAAGTACAAACAGGATGGAACATATTTATCAACAGAAGAAAAAGCTAATAATCTGTTGAATGCATATGCAAATCTATATAATAAAATTGTGCAAGGTTACGAAAATGGGACCGAAGAAATCCATGTAGAAGATAAAGGTTCGGAAAAGGGATATCGTATTTTGACCCAAGAGGAAGAAATTGATGCACTGAATAGTTCCTATAAAAAATATTCAGATGATCTTGAGGCGCAAGTAAAACAAGAACCATATATTAGAGAGGTCTTAGACAAATATATGAAAAAATTATCTGAAATGGGTATTGAAAAACCAAGTATGGCACAAAGTTATTACGATAACATTTATTTGAAGGAAAAAGATGAAATTGTTCCCGAGAACATAAGTGAAAAAATGGTGGATGCATCTTTGCTATTTATTAAACAGTATTCTGCAGTCTCATGTTAAATAGTTTCTATGACCTCTTTTGCTATTCGAATAAATTCTTGTAAAATAAAAGATAGCCATTTATCGCGGTGCCAAATAATCTGAGATTTGATTTCATAATCGCATATGTAATCAAGTGAAACCAATTTACCGGTATTTAATTCTGCACTTGCAGCGGTTTTGGGAAGAATACATACCCCAAGACCGCTTTCGGTGAGATTTTTAATAGCTTGTATACTTTCAGTTTCCAATATGATTTTTGGATTAATACCATTTCGTTCTAAATCATTTAAGAAATTTTTGCGGTAATATGCGGCCGGTTCCGCCAAAATCAAGGGAATGCCGTCAAAATCTTTTGGGCTAAGATTTTTCTTTGAAACAAGCAGATGACTAGGAGAAGCAAGAACAAGGATTGGTTCCACTGTTTCTGCAGTATATTGAATTTCCGGAATTTTATTCAAATATCCGATGGTATAAGCCAGATCAATTTTATTATCACGTAATTCATTTAAAAACTCAGAACATTTAAGTATCTTTAAATAAATATCTACATTTGGATATATTAACCTATAGGATTTAATAATGGCAGGCATTCTTTCGATACAAAGGGAATCACAGATACCGATTCGTATGGTTCCTGTTTCGCAGGTGGTTTCTTTTGAAAGTTCCTGTAAATTCTGGGACATCTTTAAAAGTTGACAGGCAGAGGGAAGAAGCTTACGACCAGCCTCAGTCAGAGTGACTTTCTTACCGATTCTATCAAAAAGGGGTACTCTCAGTTCATCCTCTAATTTCTTGATATGTTGGGTGATACAGGATTGGGTATATCCCAGCTTATTGGCTGCTCTTGTGAAATTGAGTTCGTTACTTAAAACGTAAAATGTCTGTAGTTGTTTTATATCCATGTTCAAACTCCTTATGATAACGAAATGTTATTATAATTATGACAATGATTAATTGTACTGATGATTAAATTGATGTTATCATATTATTATAAAACAAGCAAGAAAAGGAGTAGTGAAAATGAATGAATTTATGAAAGCATTGGTAAGTGAACAAAGAAATCATTTGATTCCTGTGGAAAAGGATTACTTTGGTCAATTGGTTGGGGAATGGGATTTTGACTGGAAAGATGCTATCGGAACTATGGATGAAAGAGTTATAAAGGGTGAATGGATTTTTATTAGAGTATTAAATGGTATGGGAATACAGGATCTGTTTATCTGTCCATCAAGGGAAGAACGTAAGAAAACAGATATGCCAGATGCAGAATACGGTTCGACTATTAGAACGTATAATTCGGCAACTGGCAACTGGGAAATTTACTATTGTTGCTATGGAGAAAGTATAAGACTTGAAGCAGTAAAGGAAGAAGATAAAATCGTACTGACAGAAAAGGAACATGGTACAATGAAATGGATCTTTTCGGAGATAGAAGAAAATAGTTTCCATTGGCAGAATGTTAAGCGAAAGGATGAAGGAAAGTGGGTAGTGTGCTGTGATTGTCGTGCAGTTAGAAGGTAATAATTGGATTTAACCTGATGATTTACATATTTTATTTAGGAAAGCAGTCATTAATGTATCTTGTATAAGTTTGAGATATTGAGAGGGAGCGGAATAAATCCACTCCCCCTATTAAATTGTGCGAGAAATGTGTTCACTACCATTAATAAGTAACCAATAGAAATTATCTTCTCAATAGCAATTTTACAAAAAACATACATTATTGCGCAAAAAAAGTCAGGAAAAAATAGTTTACCTCATATACAATGGATGTGTATATATAAAATGATAAGGAGATAGGTAAGCATATGGAATTTGAAAAAGTAGTAGAAGACAGGAGAAGCATTAGAAAATATCTGCCTCAAAAGATAGAGGAAGATAAAATCTATAAACTGATAGAAATGGCAAGGTTATGCCAATCGGCTAAAAACAGGCAGCCATGGAAATTTATGATATTGGATAAAGAAGTGAAAAATCAGGTTGCAAAAATAATGCTTGATTTATTTGAAAAAAAAGATTATGAATTACCTGGTTATGTAAATAGCTCAAAGTCATCTGCAAAAATTATTAATAATGCATCAGTTTTAATATTGGCTTATCGGGAAAAGGATGATAATTGGCTGATAGGAGATTTATTATCCATGGGAGCGGCGATAGAACATATTTGCCTAGAAGCAGTTAATCTGGGACTCGGAACAGTTTGGATTAGAGATACTGTTTATACAGAAGAAGAGATAGGAAAGTTGATTGGTTATCCGAATTTACAGTTGGTATCTGCAATTGCTGTTGGATATCCAGATGAGAGCCCGAAACCGCGTTCTCGTAAACAAATAGAAGAAATCATGTTAGGAGAAATGTCTGAAATGAAAAAAAGACCTGTTACAACATTATTTATGCTGTCATCCGTGGATGGAAAGATTAGTACCGGGGCATCAGAAACTTTAGATGTAGATACGGATTATCCTAAGCTTGATGGTGTAAAAGAAGGATTATATCAGTATTATGAGATAGAAAAGACAACAGATTTATGGTCATTGAATTCTGGTCGCGCACAGGCAAAAATTGGAGTTAACAAAAAAGCCATGCCAGAAAAAATACCGGTGTCTTTTGTGATGATTGATAACAAACATTTGAATGAGAATGGTGTACGATATTTTTGTTCCTTATCTAAGGAATTTGTGCTGGTTACAACTAATTTGGAACATCCGGCATATTCGGTGAAAGAAGATAATTTACATATTATTTATCAAGAAAAGCTGAACTTGAAAGAAATGCTGGAGATTCTTTCTGAGAAACATCAATGTGAGCGAATTACGATACAGTCTGGTGGAACATTAAATGGAATGTTTCTACGTGAAAAACTTTTTGATTATATTGACATTGTGATAGCACCAGTTTTAGTGGGTGGAAAGAATACGGCAACCTTGATAGATGGAGAATCAATTACTCGACAGGATGAATTAGAAGCATTAGGTGTGCTCTCACTTGATAAATGTGAAGTATTAGAGGATTCATATCTACGTTTAAAATATAAAATAATAAATCATTAAAACATTTGCTGTGGTATAATTAGTGATAATGAAATCTTATAGGTAATTATAAAGAGAAAAATTGTTAGAGGGCGAATATAATGAGTGAAAGCAGGCAAATGTCAGAAACTTTCTTATTAGGTGCAATAATGGCAGGGGTAGGTGGATTTTTAGATGCATATACCTATATTTGCAGAGGTGGCGTCTTTGCAAATGCGCAAACGGGAAATATTGTTTTACTTGGTATTAGAATTGCAAGGGGCGATTTTAGTGGGGGATTACATTATCTCATTCCGATTATTGCTTTTGTAATAGGTGTTATAATTGCTGAATTGATAAGAAAAAGGTATAAAGAGAATAAAAAAGTTCATTGGCGACAAATTATTGTAGCTTTTGAACTAGTTGTATTAGCAATCATTTCATTTGTTCCTATAGGTGGAGGGTATGATCTGTTTGCGAATGTTATGGTGTCATTTGTTTGTTCCTTGCAGGTTCAAAGCTTTAGAAAAATCAATGGAAATGCGATAGCTACTACTATGTGTACAGGTAATTTACGAAGTGCAATAGAACATATATATAACTATGTTGATAAGAGGGATGAAAGTGAATTACGATGTAGCTTACAATATGTTGGAATTATTACGTTTTTTATTATTGGAGCAACGTTAGGAGCAGTATTATCATATATATTTGGTATTATAGCTATGTTAATGGCTTGCGTTGGACTTATGATTGTATTTATACTTATGTTTATTGAAAAATTGTGAAATTAGAGCGAAATACCTAATGGTTATTAGGTTTTATATGGACAGATAGAATTAATAAAATTGTAGATTAATCCATTATGTATGTAAAATCACCATATTGTAAGATAATGTTGAATTATATCAAAAAACGTTGAATTTAGAAGTTGGTAATGGTATAATTAAGCACGTAATTTTTACATTTTACACCAGCTATTGTAAGGCCCATAGTTCATTGTGACTTACAATAATATTTAATAGATACTGGAGGAGGTACATAATGGCTATAATAGAGGTTATCAAGTACAATGGGGGGCCAGATGTTTTCGCATGGAAGTATCCAAGTGAGGAATTAGGCACATGGACACAGTTAATTGTAAATGAATCGCAAGAGGCAGTCTTATTCAAAGGTGGTAAAGCATTAGATGTTTTTGAAAGTGGCAGACATACTTTAGACACTGCGAATATTCCGTTTTTAAATAAAATTATTAATTTACCGTTTGGCGGACGTTCACCTTTTACCGCTGAGGTGTGGTATATAAATAAGGTTTTTTCACTAGATATCAAATGGGGAACATCTTCACCAATTCAGATTCAAGATCCTAAGTATGGGGTATTTGTTCCAGTACGTTCTAATGGTATGTTTGGCGTACAAATTGAAGATTCTAAAAAATTCTTAATTAAATTAGTAGGCACATTACCGATGTTTGATAAGAATAGCATCGTAAAATATTTTAGAGGACTTTATATAACGAAGGTAAAGGATGCAATCTCTACCTATCTAATTCATAAACAAGTTAGTATTTTAGAGATAAATGCATACATAGATGAGTTATCTACATATATGAAAGAACGCATTGAACCTACAATGTATGAATATGGTATTAGGCTCGTTAATTTTTATGTGAATGATATAAGTATTCCTGAAGACGACCCTGCTGTTATCAAGTTAAAAGATGCATTGTCGAAACGAGCAGAAATGAATATCATTGGTTACAGCTATCAACAAGAACGTTCCTTTGATACCTTAGAAGGAGCTGCAAAGAATTCAGGTTCTTCTTCTGCGCCATTAATGGGTGCTGGAATAGGATTAGGCATGGGAGTTGGATTAGGTGGCGTAGTAGGTAATGCATTTGGTTCTATTTCCAATGAAATCAATACAAATAAGTCAGAAATAAAGAAAGAATGTCCTAAGTGCCGAGCACAATTGGAGATTAATCAGAGATTCTGTGGTTCTTGTGGTTACGATTCGGAGAAAATTGAACACGAGGACATAACTGAAGATACTGTAATCACTTGTAAAAATTGTGGATGTAAATTAGCTAAGAATGTTAAATTCTGCCCTGAATGTGGTAAAAAATATAATCCATGCCCAAAATGTGGTGCAGATCTAGCAGAAGGTGCTTTAAATTGTTCGGATTGTGGCTATGAGTCTCCACAAAAATGTCCTAAATGTAGTTCTGAAATTCCAAAGGGAGTTAAATTTTGCCCTGAGTGTGGAGAATCTTTAATGGAGAAGTGCCCAAAATGTAATGCCGTTATTGAAGGAAATCCGAAGTTTTGTCCTGAATGTGGTGAAAATCTGAAATAAAGGAGAAGTGTGAAATTGAAATTTGGAAAGATAATTTCAATCGAAAAATCACTTTCACACCCTTGATTTGTACGCCCGCTAAAGGGCAGAGGGGAGTTAATTATGAATAAAAGGGGTAAAGTATTTTTAGTTAGTGGTACTTTAATTATTTTGCTTACAATATTTTTGTTTTTTATCCTAACAGAGGAAAGAGTTACAATGACTTGGTTAAGTTTTGAGTTTCTTCTTTTTGCTGAGTGCGTTTTATTTGGTGGATTGATGATCATCGAGCATTTATCAAGCAAAACATCTCAAATTATTCTGCGTTCTGGTGGTGGCTTCACGTTAATTGTTTATTCAACAATATCAATGATTGTATCTTTGTTCTATATGATCTTGGTTAGAAAATCGGTAAGATCATTTTTTAGTATTCAAGCTGTATTGATTGTAGTTGCAGTGATTTTGTTTATCATAATTATTACTACAGCAAATAGTGTTAAAGAAAATAATGATAAGATATTGAACACAACGAATAAAATGAACGGTATTCTTGATAAAATTAATTTGTTGAAGAATGATTTGCAGAATACAGTTTATACAAAATCATTAAATAAAATAGCAGAGGAATTAAGATTTAGTGATATTTCGACCACCGTTCCAAGTGATGAGGAATTAGAGCATAAACTTGCTAAATTAGAGCTTGCTTTGTTAAAGGAAATTGACACCAAAGATGTGGAAGTAAATGGATTACTAGAAGAAATGTTATTACTGATTAATAGAAGAAAAGCAGAAGTTAAAACTACAAAGGTTGGGGGAATTTAAAATGAATAGTTCAAAAGCGTCAATTGTAGTTAGTCAAATAATTGAGAAGATCCAGATGATAGTTGGAATAATTTTAGTTGGATTCTGGGGAATAGGATTAGCTGCTACCATTACAGAAGGGGATATAACTGTAATTATTCTTTGTTTCATATTTATAGGTTTAGGTGTTTGGTCAATTCTTGCAGCGCGCAAGCGTAAGAAATTAATTATTGATTTCAAAACATATGTGCAACGATTATCTGTTGACCCAACAGGTTCTATTGATAATTTAGCTGCTGGCTTAGGTACATCGCTAGATGTTGTTAACAAAAGACTAGAGTTAATGATGAAGAAAAACTATTTCAAAGATGCATATATTGATACAGATGCAAATCAAGTTGTATTTTCTAGAGGCAACGCTTATATGAATAATGCAACACAAACGGCTGATGAGCCAATTCATAATATTGATTACACTACAGTAATGTGTAAAAGCTGTGGAGGAAATAATAAAATAGTAAAAGGAACCGTCTGTGAATGTGAATTTTGTGGATCTTTGTTGAAATCATAAAAAGTTCTTGAATTATATAAAAATATATGATAAGATTCTAACTACAAATTTGTATTATTAAATAATGGCTATGAAGAGGGAAAGTAAATACTTCAAAACGTTACAGAGAGTCCTGCATGGTGGAATGGGATACGATAAAAGGTATTGAAAAAAGACTTGGAGCTGCGTACCGACTGCAGATGTTTGCTGAGGCTACGATGGGAGCGCCCATTACTGCGCGAGAGTATCGAATTTTATCCGTACTTGTCACTGGCCAAGCAAGACGTTTAAGATATCTGTACTTGCTGAGGTCTGCGTCGTGAGGCATGGATAAATAAGGGTGGTAACACGAGTTTAATCTCGTCCTTTTTAGAAGGATGGGATTTTTTTGCGTTATAAATTCCTGTTCTTCTGATTTCAATATTTAGGTAATTAAATTTACGAGGAAAACAGGAGGCGTGTGAAAGAAAACCCATTCACACTGAAGCAAGCGTTCTGAGCATAAATGTAAGCATTTATTCTCAGAACTTGGAGGCAAATTATGAGTGAAATAACATTAGAAGAAGTAAGATTAAAGAAGTTGGATTATGTCCGCGAGTTTACCAATCCATATCCGGAGCGTTTTGAGAAGAGCCATGAGATAGAAGAAGTTACAAGGCTTTTGGATGGAGTTACAGGGATACGTATAGCAGGACGTATTATTCTGATGCGCAAGATGGGGAAGCTCTCATTTCTGACAATTGCAGATATATTCGGAAAGATCCAAGTTGCCGTGAAGAAGGATATGGTTGGTGATGAGGCGTATGAATTCTTTAAGAAGGGGTTTGACCTGGGAGATTTTATTGGTGTGGAGGGTGAATCGTTCACCACTCAAACAGGAGAAAAAACAATACGGGCAAATGATATTTTTTTCCTAGGAAAAGCACTAAAACCCCTTCCGGAAAAATTCCATGGTATCAGTAATATAGACAGCTGTAACCGTCAAAGATACCTTGATCTTATTATGAATCAGGACACAAGGAATCGTTTCTTATTAAAGTTCAATTTTATGAAGGAAGTACGTCGTTTCTTAGAGGACAATGGTTATATGGAGATAGAGACACCGGTATTGATTGATCATCCGTCAGGTGCAACTGCGCGGCCATTTGTATCACATCACAATGCTTTGGATATGGAAGTATATCTGCGAATTGCACCTGAGACTTATTTAAAGAGGGCAATCGTAGGGGGATTTACTAAGGTTTTTGAGTTTGCAAGGTGTTTTCGTAATGAAGGAATGGACGCATCTCATCTGCAGGATTTCACTATGCTTGAAGGTTATTGCGCTTATTATAATTATAAGGATAATATGGTTTTCTTACAGCGTATGCTGACTCAGATTATAAAGAAGCTCTTCGGACAGCCGCAGATACAGATAGGAGAACGTATAATGGATTTTGCTGGGGAATGGCCAGTCGTTTCATTTCGTGACCTGATTTATCATGATTGCGAGATAGATATTGAAGCTTTGCCTACTGCAGAAGAATTGCTGGTGGAGATTAATAATCGTCATATTGAACTGGAATCAGAAAATGATATCAAGTTGCTTGGAAGGGGTAATTTGATTGACTTGCTATATAAGAAGGTGAGCAGGCCAAAGATAATTGATCCTACATTTTTAACCATGCATCCCACCTCACTTTCTCCTTTAGCTAGGGCAAATGATGATAATCCGAATATTGCAGACCGTTTTCAGTTAATTATTAATGGTGCTGAAGTAATTAATGCATATTCTGAATTGGTAGATCCGATTGATCAAAAGAACCGATTGTTAGAACAGGCACAATTAAAGGCAGGAGGAGACGAAGAAGCCATGGTAATGGATAATGAATACATTACGGCAATGGAATATGGAATGCCACCGATTTCGGGATGGGGAATGGGAATAGATCGAATTCTGCAGGTGTTAACAGGGCAGGATAATATCAAGGATACAATTATGTTTCCGATTAAACGTCCATTGGCTGAATGATAGTCATGTATGAAAAGCATAAATAGAAATGGAGAACAGTTTTTATTAACGGTCCTCCGTTTCTATTTATTTTTGTATTTGTTTTAGCACTAGCCTACTGATTAGTCCTATAACGATATTATTCAATTTTAATCTGCCATAAATAGTTGATCAAATACAGTTGACGCATCCATAGTTTCTTCTCCTGATACTATAGTAGAGAAATCTGACATATATAGGTATAATTTACTTTCATCTCGTGTTTGCAATTCTACCCAATTGCTGTTATCTGTAGCGATAAATTTAACCGGTCCGTCTGCCTGTGATAATACTTTAAATTCAGAACTTAGATCCATTGAAGTATATACCATAACATCTCTTAAAATATTATTCGGTTGGGCACTGCCTGCCTTTGGGTAATACATAACATCTTCCAGCGCAGTAATACTTCCGTCTGCTCCTAATTTCCATCTAAATGGTGCAAACCATGTCTGTAACAAGGACAATCTTCCATTTGCAGTTATTATTCCGTTGCTTTCCAAATAACAGGAATCCGAGGACCACAAATCCGTCACAGAACCTAATTGCTTGAAATTATCTGCATCTTCATAACGATAAAAGTAGGTCATAGGATCATCACTTGGCCCATAATCCATAAGAGCAATCTCTATATAGTTATCGGTGGTATCAAGATCAATTAAATAGTAAGATTCCATATTAGGGAATCCCATAGTAAGTCCTTCAGAGCAATCTTTGCCATCAATGGTAAAGGTATAATTGTAATCTCCATTGTTGCTTGAATCTTTGATTTTGAAAAATATAGTTTCTTCTATTCCATCTCCATTGATGTCTTTTTTTACTTCCGTACCAATGGGAATTTCTCGTTCATAGCTGCCACTATAGGTATAGTTTGTCTTTAAATCATTCAAATCCTCATAAGGAATTACAAACCTGATGATACCTGCGGCATAACATCCGAGCTCATAGGGATTTGCAAAAAAGGTTAATCCGCTTTTAGAAAAATACCATTTATCTGTAGCTAAGAGCATATCTTCCAAATCATTTTCATAATTTTCATTTAAACGTCCCTCATAACTGTCGCCTTTAGCTAAATTAAGCAGGTAATCCAAAACTTTACTGTGAAACTTTGCTGGGTCTTCGGATAAATTTTCTAAGGTTAATCTTTCTCCAGTAACTAGATCATAATTTATTCCAAAAACACCGTGATTCCCATGTGCTCCTCCTGTATAATCGGAAAAGGACTTGCTAAAAGACAAAATATTACCATTCGCACGTTCTAACTGAATATTCATAGTTGAATCATATGCTATGAAAGTATAATCCGGAGTCTTCAAGCTGTTGGTATAATCGGATTGTGCAAGCTCAAGAATATCTCTTGTGGAGGATTCATAGCTTTCTGTTTCTTTTGTTATATCTTCGTTAATTTTTAAAGCTGCCGCTTCATTATCAGAGATAGTGACAACTGGATATGTATAACTACCCGTAATAATAACAGTACCGTCGTCTGCCTTATACTCTGTTGGTATTGTAACAAACTCAAAGGTAACATCAGAAGTTTCCGGTTCTTCAGTGGTTGCCGGTGCTTCCCCGTTCGGTTGCGCTTCCTCGTTTGGTTGCTCTACAGTAGATGGTTCCACAGTAGAGGGTTCTAATGTATCGGTTTCTACTCGCGAATCCTCGCTACTATTTTCAGAAACATTGTTTGAAGTGTCTGTTGTTAATTTCTTTTCACATGCACTTAGGCACAAGGCTAACAACATAATTAATATTATTACTCTCCATTTTTTCATTTTTAATCTTTTCTCCCCCCTGCTTTATTCTTTTACATTTGACATTGTGATAAATTTATATCTGTGGTATGAATCATATTATATCTCAATAATTCCATTAAACAACTTAAGTTTTTTTTAAGATTTATTTAGCTAATGAATGGATTGATGGAGTAACTTAATTCCATCTGATATTTCGTTGAACTCTAAATGTGCATAGCCTAATAGAATTTCATGTTCATGAGTACCGATATTCTCAAACTCATAATTCTCGATAGGATATATATACACACGATTTGAGTGTATTCTAGTTACTAGTTCTTTGGTAAAGATAATATGATAGAAGTGAACTATGATATGAAGTCCAGCAGCGTGTCCTTTTATTTCAAACTCACCTGGAAAGTAGTTTGTCATTTCGGTTATTAAATGCTGCCGTTTTTTTGAATAAATCTTCTTCATTTTCCATATATGCTTTTCTAAACTTCCATTGTTAATAAATTCAGCCAGAACATATTGAGATAATGACTCTGTATGCACATCAGAATACTGTTTCAATTCTAGATAAGAAGAAATTAATTCATCGGGGAGAATCAGATATCCTAGGCGTATGGAAGGAGATAGTATCTTGCTAAATGTTCCGATATAGATTACTTTCTGAGGATTCAGTTCGAAAAGAGAACTAACGGGTTGACCTTCAAAACGGAATTCGCTATCGTAATCATCTTCTACAATATAGCAATTATTTGAGATAGCATAATCAATTAGCTTTAGCCTTCTTTGAATTGGTAAAATGCCACCCAAAGGATATTGGTGTGATGGGGTGGTATAAATAAACGAAATATTATTAGAAGCTTCTAGTAAATCCGTATTAAGTCCCCATTCATCTACTTTAATTCCAGAAAGAGAGTAACCTATTGTAGAAATGACACTTTTTAAGCCGTGATGGGTTGGATTTTCAATAAGCACTTTCCTGTCTTTGCGATAAAGAAGCTTTGAGGTTAGGGAAAGTCCTTGTGTCGAGCCGGAAACAATCATAATATTATTAGGATTACAATTTAATCCACGTGTTCGTAAAAGATATTTTGCAATTGTTTGTCGAAGAACCATAACTCCGGCAGCAGATTGATAGCCAAAGGCCGTTTTCGGCAAATCACAACAAATAGTCTGATATAGTTTTCCCCATTCTTTTTTGGGGAATAGTGTTAAATCAGGTACTCCTGAGCAAAAATCTAATAACTTGTTTTTGCTTGGTATGTCAGAAGAAGCATAGGTGTTGGAGGAAATTGAAAAAGGAATTTTATATTTTGAAATGCCTTTTGAAACAACAGTTCCAGAACCATGATATCCTTGTAAATAACCTTCCGCTATTAATTGGTCATAAACATCTAGAACGGTATTTCTAGAAATACATAGTTCTTTCGATAATGCTCGAGAAGAAGGTAATTTTTCTCCCTCAGAAAGGTGTCCATCCAAAATTTCATTTTTAATTTGGGAATAAATCTGTCGTGATAATGAAATCCTCTCATTTTTATTTACTGTAATCCACATATAGTAACCTCCTCTAAAGTGGCTCTTTTTATATACTGTTAAAGTGGTTCTTTAAAAACCACTTTAACAGTATATAATTTTATCATAATAGAGAATAGAAGAAAAGAGGAAAAGGATGATTGAGATATCAAAACAAGCAAATAGAAAGTGTGGTATAATAATATGAATGAAAGAAGGAAAGCATATATTGATTTGACACTTGCAATGTTTATATCCGGTAGTGCAGTGGTTGTTAGTAAGATGATGGTAGATACGATGCCTACTTTTTTGGTTACTGAAATTGGTATATTTATAGGCTTAATTATTTTGGTACCAACTACATTTTTAATAAAAAAGGAATTTCATAAGCTCAGTTTCAAAACGTACATAGTATTGCTTGCACAAGCAGTTTTTGGAATCGTCCTATATCGAGTATTTACCTTTGTAGGTCTCACTTTTACATCAGCAGCAAATAGTGGATTAATTACTAGTTCATCACCGGCAATTGTAGTTATTTTAGCATATGTAATTTTAAAAGAAAAAGTTTCGTCAAATGGTTTCATTGGATTAATATTGGTTCTGTTTGGACTTTTTACTATTAATTTATATACGTACTTTTCGGAAGGTACCGTTGAGAATGCTCTATTTGGTAACTTATTAATAATGCTGGCCGTAGTATGCGAAGCACTTTTTTCCATACTTAGTAAGATAAAATGTTGTCCCATGTCAGCACTATATCGCACTACAATAATTGTATTATTATCATTTATATGTTTACTGCCTTTATCCATTGGTGAAGCGTATCGTTATAATTTTAAAATGATGCCCTTTCGAACAGGGGTGTGCCTTGTTTATTATGGGATATGTGTATCATTTTTATCCTATGTCCTCTGGTTTAGAGGAATAGAAAAAGTAAAAGTCAGTGATGCAGCACCGTTTACAAGTGTTGTTCCGGTTAGCAGTATACTTTTGGCAGCAGTAATGCTGAAGGAAAACATAATGGCTATACATATCGTTGGTATGGGTTTTATCGTTGTTGGAATTCTAATTTCAACTTGTACCAGGCAGAATAAAATTTGAATTGAGATATATTGAATTTCTATGGTAAAATAGAGAGTCGAGAAATGTTAGTAACATTAAATAATTACGAGGTGCAGCAAATGGATTTGAAAGAAACAATAATATCATTATGGAAAGATATAGCCGAGCAAAATGCGGATAGATTAAGTGGTTATTTTTGTGAAAATGCAATTGTCAATTGGCATAATACAAATGAATGTTTTACCGTCCTGGAATATGTGAGAGCTAATTGTGAATATCCAGGAGAATGGTGCGGTCTGGTAGAACGCATAGAAGTCATTGGAAATTTAGTAATTTCGGTTACACGAGTATGGTTAAAAGATGAAAGTTCAGCCTTTTATGCTACTTCATTTATTGAATTTTTAGGTGATAAGATCATCTCATTGGATGAATATTGGGGTGATATCAGTACTGCACCACAATGGAGGTTGGATAAAAAAATAGGGATTCCCATAACCTTAGAAAGAGGAGTTAGAGATGTTTGATCGAATTGAAAGTATTGTAGTTCGTATTGATGGAGAGTATGCTTATTTACAAAGATGTGATAAACCTGATGAGGAATTGAAGTGTGTTGCGAGAGCATTGTTGCCGTCTGAAATAAGTGAAGGCTGTAAATTGATTTATGAAATGTTATCTTATGAGATGGCATAATAATGAGAAGTAATAGAATCGGAGCACCCGCGGGATTTCTGAGGAAACAGTACACAGCAGTAAAATGATATTTGTAGCTCCTTGGCTTCCATCGTTTTACGCGATTGGATATGACTCACTTTGCGAACCTCTTAAAGATACAAAGGTATTGATTGTCTGCGGAGAACAGGATTACGATTGTTTATCAAGCGCTACTGAGCTAGCTCATATATTGAAAATTCATGGAATAGATAGCACACTTAACGTGATATCCCAATTGGGACATGGTTTTCCAGACAATTTTGCAGAAATAGTGCAGCAATGGTTTTAGATCCAAGCTCCGTCTAGATGTATCACCTGACCATTTAGATAATCATTGCCATTCGTTATCTGATAAATGAACTCAGCGACTTCTTCTGCGCGGCCTAGACGGTTGGCTGGTATTTCATCTATTAAAGAATTTCGTTCATCACTAGTTAGAAATTGATTCATTTCGGTATCAATGGCACCGCAAGCCACAGCATTTACCTGAATGTTACTAGGTGCAAGTTCCTTTGCCAGTGCTTTCGTGAAAGAATTGATACCACCTTTCGATGCAGAGTAAGCGACTTCACAGGAAGCACCCACAGAGCCCCAAACGGAGGATATATTAATAATCTTACCACGTTTATGCATTACCATATCCGGCACAACAAGTCTGCAGCAATTAAAAACAGAGGTTAAATTGGTGGCGATGACTTGATTCCAGTTCTCCGGCAACATATCGGTAAATAGGCCAACATAGGAAACACCGGCGTTGTTTACTAATACATCAATCGTGCCAAATTGCTCCTTTGCAAGAGAAAATAGTTCTTTTGCAACCTCATATTGGCCGATATCGCCTACAAAAGCAAGGCAAGATGCCTGATAGTTTTCAATTTCTTCCTTGGCGCGCAATAATTCTTCGCCACGATGGATACAATTTATGATGACATTGTAGCCTTCTTTTGCAAACTTTATTGCGATGGCTTTCCCAATTCCTCTTGAGGAACCAGTTATTAATATTGTATTCTTCTGCATAGATAACTCCGATCTTATATTGATAGATTTTATGGATAAACAATTATCGATTACTTATTATAACATAACTAATAGTAGTTGAACATGTTGTTATGTAAAACTTGCCAGTAAATTGGGTATCTGATATACTGTTAGAGGTGAACAATTCAGACTCATTTTGTAATAAAACATATTATTATCTTCCATTACATGGAAGTGGTATAAAGGTAACAACTGCGGTCACACTATTTAATAAGGATAGATATTTGGATATTACGAGAAGTATTAGTATAAGAAAAATGCGAGGTAAGACATGGATAAACGAAGTATAAAAACAAAATTGACACATTATTTACTTGTAATAATTGGAACCTTATTAATGGCAGTATCCGTTAATGTGGTATATGAACCACTAGAGATGGTAACAGGTGGAGTAACTGGTTTAGCAATTGTAATTAAGAAGATAACCAGTCTATTTATAGAAGGTGGTATACCAATATGGCTTTCTAATATTATGCTTAATATCCCTTTATTTATAGCAGCAGTACTTGTGAGAGGTAAGGTGTTCCTGAGAAATACTTTGTTTGCCACAGTAAGTTTTACCATAGCATTATATATTGTTCCAACCTTTGATATTGTTTACCAAGATTATTTACTGGCTGCTGTATTTGGTGGTGTAATTGGAGGAACAGGTTTAGGTTTAGTATTTATAACTTTATCCTCTACAGGCGGAACAGATTTACTTGCGATGCTGGTTAACAAATACAAACCTTATTACACCGTTCCCCAGATATTAATTGTTATTGATGGTATTATTGTTTTGGCAGGTGCAATTAGTTTCGGTGTAACCAAAGCCTTGTATGCTATTATGGCTGTATATATTACCTCCAAGATTTCAGATAATATATTAGAAGGGTTAAAGTTTGCTAAAATGGCATATGTCATATCTGATTCATATGAAGAAATAGCAAATCAAGTTATGAAAAATTTAGACCGAGGGGTAACCGGTATATCTGCCACCGGTATGTATTCCAATAAAGATAAAAAAATGCTATTCTGCGTAGTTTCCAAAAAAGAAATAATAGAGTTAACTGAAATCGTTTCTAAGATCGATCCAAGAGCATTCGTTATTGTAAGTGATGCACGAGAGGTCATGGGAGAAGGCTTTAGAGAATATAGACAGTAATGATTGACAATAGTATGCGAAAAATCGGTAAAACTACTTATTTTTAAAATGAGTATACAAAGTAGACAAAATGGGAAAAACTAATTTGTTAAAATGGGATATGGCATTACCAGTACTAATGGTGTATCATAAATCATATAGTAATAGTACAAGATAGTGTACTCAACATGATATATAAATTTAGGGAGGAAATGAAAAAATGGCAAGTGTAAATCTAAAAAATATTAATAAAACATATCCTAATGGCTTTGTAGCTGTTCATGATTTTAGTCTTGAAATAGCTGATAAGGAGTTCATAATCTTTGTAGGACCATCAGGTTGTGGAAAATCAACAACCCTTCGTATGATCGCTGGTTTGGAAGAAATTACTTCTGGTGAATTATGGATTGGAGAAAAATTAGTTAATGATGTAGAACCAAAGGATAGAGATATCGCAATGGTATTCCAGAACTATGCTCTATATCCACATATGTCAGTTTATGATAACATGGCATTTGGTCTTAAATTAAGAAAAACTCCAAAAGATCAAATTGATAAATTAGTTAAAGAAGCAGCTACAATTCTTGGAATTGAGCATTTATTAGATCGTAAACCAAAAGCTTTATCCGGTGGACAGAGACAGCGTGTTGCTATGGGTCGTGCTATCGTTCGTAATCCTAAGGTATTCCTTATGGATGAGCCTTTATCAAACTTAGATGCTAAGTTGAGAGTACAGATGCGTATTGAGATTGCTAAGTTACATGAGAATTTACAGACTACATTCATCTATGTAACTCATGATCAGACAGAGGCTATGACACTTGGTACTAGAATCGTTGTTATGAAAGATGGTCTTGTTCAACAAGTAGACTCACCACAGAATTTATATAATAAGCCAAACAACTTATTTGTTGCTGGATTCATTGGTTCTCCTCAGATGAATATGATGGAAGCTAAGGCTACTAAAAAAGGTTCTGACGTTATCTTAACATTTGGTTCTAATTCAATTAAACTTCCAGAAGCAAAAGCTAAGAAAATGATTGATGGTGGATTTATTGATAAGGATGTTATCTTTGGTATTCGTCCTGAAGATGTAAAAGATGAAGAAATGTTCATCAGCAGCTCACCAGAGAGTGTTATTGATGCTAATGTTAAGGTATATGAATTATTAGGTGCTGAAGTTAATTTATACTTTACAGTTGATCAGTACGATATTACTGCACGTGTTAATCCACGTACAACAGCAAGACCTGGAGATACAATTAAAATAGCTCTTGATTTATCTAAGATTCATATCTTTGATAAAGAAACAGAACAAACTATCACTCACTAATATTAATTTTTATAATATAATTGAATAAAGCAGATAGGGAGTACGGTCTTCGTATTCCCTATTTTTATACTATTTTGAGAATTTTTGTTATTGATAAAACATTGTTTATTCAATAAACTAAGTAGAAAATCAAGGTAATTGACAGTTATATACGAAAAATATCGTGAAAAATGTGTGATTTTAGTTTACTTTTTACTAAAACAATGATAAAATAGTCCGTATAAATATAATTATTTTAAAAAATTAAAAAAATTAATGCAGAAGGAGTAGTAAAATGATTTCTAATCAGATTTTACAGAATACAATTGAAGGCTTAAAAGCTATTACCAGAATAGATATTTGTGTTATGGATACAGAGGGTAAGTCTTTAGCAACTACAATAAACAATGCAGAAGAATATGAAGGTGCAGTATTAACTTTTGTTGAGTCTCCAGCTGACAGCCAGGTGTTACAAGGTTATCAATTCTTTAAGGTATTTGATGAGCATCAATTAGAATATGTTGTTTTGGCAAAAGGTGATAGTGATGATGTATATATGGTGGGTAAGATTGCATCTTTCCAAATTCAGAACTTACTTGTTGCTTATAAAGAGAGATATGATAAAGATAACTTCATTAAAAACTTATTGCTCGATAACCTATTATTAGTAGATATCTATAATCGTGCTAAAAAACTTCATATCGAAACAGATGTGAGAAGAGTAGTATTTATTATTGAAACCAAGAATGAAAAAGATGTGAATGCTCTTGAGACAGTAAGAGGTTTATTCTCTGGCAAAACAAAAGATTTTATAACAGCTGTTGACGAGAAGAATATAATCTTAGTGAAAGAACTAAAAACGAATGAAACTTACGAAGATATGCATAAGACCTCGAAGGTTATCTTAGATATGTTGAATACAGAAGCAATGACAAAAGTTCATGTTTCATTTGGAACTATTGTTAATGAGATTAAGGATGTATCCAGATCTTATAAAGAAGCTAAGATGGCTCTTGATGTTGGAAAAATATTCTATAGCAACCGTAATGTAGTAGCTTATAGCAACTTAGGAATAGGACGTTTGATTTATCAATTACCAATGCCATTATGCAAGATGTTTATTAAAGAAATCTTTGAGAGTAAGTCTCCGGATGATTTTGATGATGAAACATTGTCGACCATCAACAAATTCTTCGAAAACAGCTTGAATGTATCCGAAACCTCAAGACAACTCTATATCCATAGAAACACTTTGGTATACAGATTAGACAAATTGCAGAAGAGCACTAATCTTGATCTTAGAGTATTTGAAGATGCAATTACATTCAAAATTGCTTTAATGGTAGTAAAATACATGAAATATATGGAGACATTGGAGTACTAAAAATGGCTGTTTCTTATGATTTGAATAAAAATTTAAACGAGATTGATGCTCCGGTTATTATTTTTGATCAAGTATCAAAATCATATCAAACGGGAACCTCTGCAATCAATAATATAAATTTACAGATACGTAAGGGCGAATTTGTATTTATTGTTGGTAGCAGTGGTTCTGGAAAGTCTACTCTTATAAAGTTAATGCTAAAAGAAATTGAACCTACTGGCGGGAGAGTCTATGTGAATTGCAAAGACTTATCAAGAATGAGAAGTGGGCAGATTGCAAAATATCGTAGAAGCATTGGAGTAGTCTTTCAGAATTTCCGTTTATTAAAGGATCGTAATGTTTTTGAAAATGTAGCGTTTGCTCAAAAAGTTATTGAAATGCCCGCTAGTACCATAAGAAGACAGGTACCTGCCATTCTTTCTATCATGGGACTAGCAGAAAAACACAAATCATTACCAAGTGAATTATCTGGTGGTGAACAACAGAGAGTAGCTCTTGCAAGGGCGTTAGTGAATAACCCGGTTATTTTACTAGCAGATGAACCAACCGGCAATTTGGATCCGAAGAACTCTTGGGAGATTATGCATCTTCTTGAAGACATAAACAAAAGAGGAACTACAGTAGTGGTAGTTACGCACAATAGAGAGATAGTGAATATGATGCAGAAACGAGTAATTACAATGAATAAAGGCGTTTTAATCAGCGATGAACAAAAAGGTGGGTACTCCCATGCGCATTAATAGATTATTTTATAGTTTGAAGCAAGGCCTCAAAAATATTCGTAGAAATCGAATGTATTCGCTTGCTTCGATTGGCACAATAACAGCATGTTTATTTTTATTTGGTATATTCTATTTTGTTGTGGCTAATTTTCAATATATGATAAAGACAGCCGAAACTTCTGTTGGAGTAACGGTTTTTTTTGAAACTGGAATTAGCGAAGAGGAGATTAAGGATATAGGAGATGAGATCAAACTACGTGCAGAAGTAGCATCAATAAATTATATTTCGGCAGAAGAAACTTGGAATAATTATAAGGAAAAGTATTTAAACCAAGAATTGATCGATACTTTTGGAGATGATAATCCCTTGGCGGATTCTGCTTCCTATGATGTATATTTAAATGATGTCACGATGCAGGAAGACTTAGTTAAATATATTGAAGGATTAGAGGGAGTAAGACAAGTGAACTATTCTGATTCTCTTGCGGACACTTTTCAGAACTTTAATGCTTTAGTGGGGTATGTGTCTGCTGCAATTATAATTATTTTGCTAGCGGTTGCAGTATTCTTAATTAGTAATACCGTAACGATGGGTATTGCAATTAGGAAGGAAGAAATATCTATTATGAAATTGATAGGGGCTACGGATGCTTTTATTCGTGCACCTTTTGTTTTTGAAGGAATTATAATTGGTATTATTGGCGCATTACTGCCAATTGGAGGTTTATATTTCATTTATCATAAACTAATAACATATATTACAGAGAAATACATAAATATATTTCATGCCTTTGAATTTCTCAAGATTGGTGATATCTTTTCCACGCTCATTCCTGTTTCTTTATTCATTGGAATTGGAATCGGATTTTTGGGGAGTTCTTTAACGGTAAGAAGGCATCTGAGACGGAACGAGGCAGCGTAAGAGAAAGCACATGAATCTAAAGTAATCATGTATATGGGAGTTGAACAGATGGATAAAAAGCAAGCTAAGATACGAAAAAGAAAAATTAGAGGTATACTTATAATCTTGGCGGTTATAATGGTAATAGGCTCAATAAGTGCACCTTCGTTTGCAAATGAAATTGATCAGGCAAAGGAAGAAAAAAGTGACTTAGAGAAAAAGAAAGAGCAAACAGAATTAAGAATATCGGAATTAGAGAAAGAAAAGGATGATATACTAAAGTATATTGAAAAATTAGATAAGGAGTTAAATGAACTCTCTGAAGAAGTTGACGTTTTAAACAGTGACATTGATCGTGCGAATGTGGAATTAGTATCTGCTAAGGAAGAATTAGAACTAGCTCGTATTACTGAAGAAAATCAATATGCTATTATGAAGAAACGTATTAAATATATGTATGAACACGGAGAGACGGAATATCTTGAACTAATTTTACAATCGGAAAACTTGACAGACGTTTTAAATCAAGTGGAGTATATGTCCAAAATCACAGAATATGATAACAATCTTTTGGATAAATATACAGAATTGAAGCAGGATGTAATCGAGAAGGAAGATGTACTCGAAACAAAACTAGCTAAATTAAATGAGTTGAAGGAAGAACTCACCTATGAACAAGAAACCGTGGAACGATTAGCTGAGGATAAAAATAAAGAATTAGTTAAATATGATGAAAGTATTAGTGAAACACAAAGTCTATCAGCAGAATATAGTTCTAAGTTAGTTGAGCAAGAGGAAGTCATTGAAGAGTTACTTGAGGCTGAAAGATTACGGATAGAAGCAGAGCGAAAAGCAGAGGAAGAACGTAAGAAAAAGGAAGAAGAGGAAAGACTCCGATTAGAACAAGAACAAGCTGCTAATGCAGGAAATAATAACGCTTCCCAAAGTAATGACAACTCAGGAAGCAGTGATAATTCCTTTTCGGGAGATTTCATTTGGCCAGTACCATCGAGTGGACGAATTACTTCAACCTTTGGTAACAGAGATCAACCTACTGCAGGAGCTAGTACATATCATAAGGGACTTGATATAGGAGCACCTACTGGCAGCAAAATTATTGCCGCAGCTGGAGGAACAGTTACAACAGCATCTTATAATGTATCTGCAGGAAACTATATTATGATTTCACATGGGGATGGAATTTATACAGTATATATGCATTGCTCCAAGTTATTAGTATCAGTTGGAGATCAGGTTAGTCAAGGAGAAGAAATTGCTTTAGTAGGATCAACAGGAGTATCCACGGGATCTCATTTACATTTTGGGGTATCATCGAATGGTAGCTATGTGAACCCACAGAATTATGTGAGTTATTAAAAAGGAAGGAAAAGTGTGATTATGAAAAACAAATTTTTATCAGGTTTTTTATCGGGATTAGCAGGTGCCTTATTTATATTTACAATTGTACTGACCATTTATGTTACACAAGTGGAAGGCAATAATGATGGCTACCAGGGAACCGAAAGTGCGACTGAACAGAGTAAAAGTACTGAGGTTGCTGTAAAAGATACTACGGAATCTCAAACAGAGATTATACAAAAGATTGATAAACTAGAAGCCCTTATTGATCGTTTCTATATGGAAGAAGTAGATCAAGAGGATTTAGCAGAAGGAATCTATAAGGGGTTGTTAGAAAGTTTGGGGGACCCATATTCTTGTTATTACACAGAAGAAGAATATAATGCTTTAATGGAATCTTCAAGCGGAATCTATTGTGGAATTGGTGCAACCGTTAGTCAAAATGTTACGACAGGAATTATAACGATTGTAAAGCCTTTTGTTACCGGACCTGCACATGAAAAGGGTATCTTACCTGGCGATGTTGTATATAAGGTGGGTGGCGAAGAAGTTACTGGTTTAGATTTATCTGAAGTGGTCAGCAGAATAAAAGGTGAAGAAGGTACTAAAGCTGAAATTACTATTATCAGAGAGGGTGAAACTGATCCTATTGAGTATTCGATTACCAGAAGAATGATAGAAGTTCCTACAATCGAGTATGAAATGTTGGATAATAAGATAGGATATATTTATGTTTCAGAATTCGATGAAGTAACAGCAGAACAATTTCGTAAAGCTATTGATGATTTAGACAGCCAAGGACAGGTTGGATTAATAGTAGATATCAGAGATAATCCAGGTGGATTATTGGATACTGTTGTAAATATGCTGGATCGTATGCTACCTGAAGGGTTAATTGTATATACAGAGGATAAGTATGGAACCAGAGAAGAAGAAAAGTCTGATAATAAGGAACAGTTCAAAAAACCATTGGCTGTATTGATTAATGGTAACAGTGCCAGTGCATCTGAGATTTTTGCGGGAGCCATTCAAGATTATAACTTAGGAACAATTGTTGGAACGACCAGCTTTGGTAAAGGGATTGTGCAATCTATTATTCCTTTATTCGATGGAACAGCAATTAAAGTTACCGTATCAAAATATTTTACACCAAAAGGCAAAAATATTCATGGTATCGGTATTGCCCCAGACGTAGAAGTTAAGTTAGATGATAAATTAAAACAAAAAGTTGTTATTGAAAAGAAGGATGACAATCAATTACAGAAAGCAATCAATATTATAGAAGAGAAATTAAAAAAGTAAACTAGTAATAAGTTTTTTTATATAAGTTTTAAACATAAGGATTTGCAGAGGTATATCTGCAAATCCTTATGTTTATTCAGCTTATAGATATAATTTATAGTAGACAAAACCATTAATGCCAAAAGTAAAATGCCAATACTCTTTTTGTACAAAGCTTAAAATTATAATAAGAACAAACATTCGAATTCTATTGATTTTAGATTGTAGCTATGATATAATGACAACAATTAACAGACCTGGATGTTGTTTGACTCTAAATATGACGATAATTAATGTAATATAAATGAAATATAGATTAGTTTTTTACTGTAATACAGATGGAAAGGATGATATAGATGAGTGATTTTAAGCTTGTTTCTGAATATTTACCAACGGGAGATCAACCGGTTGCTATAGCAGAGTTAGTGAAAGGATTTCAAGAGGGTAATCAATTTGAGACACTCTTAGGGGTTACAGGTTCCGGTAAAACATTTACAATGGCTAATGTAATACAGGCATTAAACAAGCCAACCTTAGTGATTGCTCATAATAAGACATTGGCTGCACAGCTTTATGGAGAATTCAAAGAATTCTTCCCTGAGAATGCGGTGGAATATTTTGTGAGTTATTATGATTACTATCAACCGGAGGCTTATGTACCATCAACTGATACTTATATAGAGAAAGATTCAGCGATTAATGATGAGATTGATAAATTACGACATTCTGCTACAGCAGCATTATCAGAGCGAAAGGATGTTATTATTATTGCCAGTGTATCCTGTATCTATGGGTTGGGAGATCCTATCGATTATCAAAACATGGTTATATCTTTAAGGCCTGGAATGATAAAGGAACGTGATGAGATGTTAAGAAAGCTGATTGACTTACAGTATAACAGAAACAACATGGATTTTAAACGTGGAACCTTCCGTGTTCATGGTGATGTAGTTGAAATATTTCCGGTTACCTCTGATGACCGTGCTATACGAGTGGAATTCTTTGGAGATGAGATTGATAGAATCTCAGAAATTGATGTGTTAACGGGAGAGATTAAAACAAGTTTGGAACATGCAGCTATATTTCCGGCTTCTCATTATGTTGTATCGAAAGATAAGCTGGAGGGAGCAATTAGTACTATTGAAACGGAATTAGAGGAACAAGTAAGATATTTTAAAAGTGAAGATAAACTCTTAGAGGCTCAGAGAATATCAGAAAGAACTAATTTTGATATAGAAATGTTGAGGGAGACCGGATTTTGTTCTGGTGTTGAGAACTATTCCAGACATTTATCAGGACTTGAACCTGGAAGTACACCACATACATTAATTGATTATTTTCCTGATGATTTTTTAATCATAGTGGATGAATCACATATAACCATACCTCAGGTTCGTGGTATGTATGCAGGTGATCAGGCTAGAAAGAGTACCCTCGTTAATTTCGGCTTTCGACTGCCATCTGCAAAGGATAATAGGCCATTGAACTTCGGTGAGTTCGAGAATAAAATAAATCAAATGATGTTTGTATCAGCTACACCTTCGATATATGAAAAAGAACGTGAATTGATGCGTACTGAGCAGATTATAAGACCTACCGGATTACTAGATCCTGAAGTATCAGTTAGACCTGTTAATGGGCAAATAGATGATTTGATAGGAGAGATAAAGAAAGAAATCGCGAATAAGAATAAAATACTTGTTACCACCTTGACGAAAAGAATGGCAGAGGACCTTACTGACTATATAAGAGAAGTTGGTATTCGTGTGAAATACCTTCATTCTGATATTGATACTTTAGAGCGTTCTGAAATCATTCGTGATATGAGATTAGATGTCTTTGATGTTCTCGTTGGTATTAACTTATTAAGGGAAGGTCTTGATATACCGGAGATTACTTTAGTGGCGATACTTGATGCAGATAAGGAAGGATTCTTACGTTCTGAAACATCTTTAATTCAAACGATAGGACGAGCATCCCGTAATTCAGATGGGCATGTAATTATGTATGCTGATAAAATGACAGACTCCATGAGTCGAGCATTATCAGAAACTAATCGAAGAAGAGAAATTCAGAACACATATAATAAAGAACATGGTATTACGCCAACAACGATTCAGAAAAAAGTACGAGATCTAATTCGTATCTCTCAAAAAGCAGACAAGAATTATTACAGTATGGATAAAGATCCAGAGTCCATGAACAAGAAAGAATTAGAGGCAGTAGTAAAGAAAGTAACCAAAGATATGCATACAGCTGCGGCAGAATTGAACTTTGAATTAGCGGCAGACTTAAGAGATCGATTAATTGAATTAAAGAAACAGTTGAATGATATGAAATAAACCAGTTTTAAGCAGCTTTACGAGGATAGTGTGAAATTATCAAAGATTTTTTCACACCCTGATTTGAGGCAGTAAATCGTCTGCAAGCAGATGGTTTATGCCATGGGAGCTAGTGTGAAAATACAAAACAATTTTCACACGTGAATCTAGGCCTGCGAGCAAGTCGCAGGCATGTAGGCTAGGTTGAAAAAGAAGGTTTTTCAACCCACATATTTATGTAATAATTAACTTGCATGCAAGTTGATTATGCAGAAAGAGGATAAAATGGCAGATAAGAAACATTATATTAAAATTAGAGGTGCGAAGGAACACAATTTGAAGAATATTGATGTGAATATTCCAAGAGATGAATTTGTAGTACTTACCGGATTAAGTGGTTCGGGTAAGTCCTCTTTGGCATTTGACACAATATATGCTGAGGGACAGAGAAGATATATGGAATCTTTGTCATCTTATGCAAGACAGTTTTTAGGACAAATGGAAAAACCAAATGTGGAGAGCATCGAAGGATTATCTCCTGCTATATCCATTGACCAGAAATCTACGAATAGAAATCCTCGGTCAACGGTAGGAACAGTAACCGAGATATATGATTACTTTCGTTTGCTTTATGCTAGAATTGGTATTCCTCATTGTCCGAAATGTGGCAAAGAGATTAAGAAGCAAACGGTAGATCAAATGGTAGATGAGATTATGCGATTAGAAAGCGGCAGCAGGATACAATTATTAGCGCCTGTTGTCAGGGGAAGAAAAGGTGAACATGTTAAGTTATTCGAACAGGCTAAAAAGAGCGGCTATGTAAGAGCAATGGTTGATGGACATCTTTATGAGTTAACCGAGGAGATCAAACTAGAGAAGAATAATAAACATAACATAGAAATTATTGTAGATCGTTTAGTTGTTAAAGAAGGAATTGAGAAAAGACTGACCGATTCCATTGAAAGTGTTCTGAAACTGGCGGATGGATTATTATTTGTGGATGTTCAAGATAAGCATCAATTGACCTTTAGTCAAAGTTTTTCCTGTCCGGATTGTGGTATCAGTATTGATGAGATAGAGCCAAGAATTTTTTCTTTTAATAACCCATTTGGAGCCTGCCCGGAATGTCATGGTATTGGCATTAAGATGGAATTCGATGAGGATTTAATTATTCCAGATCACAGTATAAGTTTAGCAGAAGGTGCAATAGCTGTTTTAGGCTGGCAGTCAGCTGTGGATACTTCAAGTTATACAAGATGTACACTAGAAGCATTGGCAAAGGAATATAAATTTGATTTATTTACACCATATAAAGATTTGTCCGAAAAAGTTAAGAATATGATTATGCATGGAACCGGCGGAAAAATGGTTAAGGTTCACTATAAAGGACAACGTGGTGAAGGAGTATATGACGTTGCATTCGAAGGTTTAATTCGGAATGTAGAGAGACGTTATCGAGAGACCAGCTCAGATACAATTAAGCAAGAGTATGAGACTTTTATGCGAACTACACCTTGTAAGGAGTGCGGTGGTAAGCGTTTGAAGAAGGAATCTCTAGCTGTAACCGTAGGGGATAAGAACATATCAGATGTGACAGAATATTCGATTCGTGATTTGAAGGATTTCATGCAAGACTTAAAATTAACAACGATGCAAACGAAGATTGGAGAATTGGTCATTAAGGAGATCAAGGCAAGAGTTGGATTTTTAGTAGATGTTGGTTTGGATTATCTAACCCTAGCAAGAGCAACTGGTTCCTTGTCCGGTGGTGAGGCTCAGAGAATCCGTCTGGCAACCCAGATTGGTTCAGGATTAGTTGGCGTCGTTTATATATTAGATGAACCAAGTATAGGTTTACATCAAAGAGATAATGATAAACTGTTAAAAACACTTAAGAACCTAAGAGATTTGGGAAATACCCTGATTGTGGTTGAGCACGATGAGGACACCATGTTTGAAGCAGACTATATTATTGATATTGGTCCAGGTGCAGGTGAACATGGTGGCGAAGTAATTGCAGCTGGTACAGCCGAAGAGATTATGAAAGTAGAAGAATCTATTACCGGAGCATATTTAAGTGGAAGAATTAAGATTCCGGTACCTAAGGAAAGAAGGCAAGCAACTGGGTATCTGACCATTATAGGTGCAAAAGAGAACAACTTAAAGAATGTATCAGTAGATATTCCCCTTGGTATCATGACTTGTGTGACCGGTGTATCTGGTTCCGGTAAAAGTTCACTTGTGTCAGAGATATTGTATAAACGATTGGCTAGAGATCTAAACAGGGCACGTTGTATTCCAGGCAGACATGCCAATATGATTGGAATTGATAAACTAGATAAGGTTATTAATATAGATCAATCTCCAATTGGTCGGACACCTAGGTCAAATCCAGCCACCTATACAGGTGTATTTGACCAAATCAGGGACTTATTCTCTGTCACTCCGGATGCCAAGATGAAAGGTTATAGCAAAGGACGTTTTAGCTTTAATGTAAAAGGCGGTCGCTGTGAAGCTTGCAGTGGTGACGGAATTATAAAGATCGAGATGAATTTCTTACCGGATGTCTATGTGCCTTGCGAAGTATGCGGTGGAAAACGTTATAATAGAGAGACTTTGGACGTAAGATATAAGGGAAAGAATATATTCGACGTTTTGGATATGACAATAGAAGAAGCCTTGAAGTTCTTCGAAAATATGCCTTCTATAAAAAGAAAGATAGAAACTCTTAATGATGTAGGATTATCCTATGTTAAGTTAGGTCAACCTTCAACAACTTTATCCGGTGGAGAAGCGCAGAGAATTAAGCTGGCAACGGAATTGAGTAAACGAAGTACCGGTAAAACAATTTATATTCTAGATGAACCTACGACCGGGCTACATTTTGCTGACGTTCATAAATTAATTGAAATCATAAGAAGACTTTCGGATGGTGGTAATACTGTAGTAGTTATTGAACATAATCTGGATGTAATTAAAACAGCAGATTACATTATTGATATGGGTCCGGAAGGTGGAGATAAGGGTGGTATGGTTATTGCCCAGGGAACACCGGAAGAGATTGCAGAGAATGAGAATTCCTATACCGGAATTTATATTAAGAGACAATTAGATGGTGAAAAGGTGAAGGAAGAAAATCAGGCGGCTCAATAGAGTATTGGGTAAGAAGTAAAGCATTTCGTACGTCTTGATTAATAGGCCTGCTAAAGCAGGCGATTGGGGGTCAAATGGAAAATCATTTTTTCGCTATGATGTCTAGAATGAAATATATTGAGCGTTGGGCATTGATGAGAAATTCTCAAACAGAGAATATATCTGAACATTCGTTGGAAGTTAGTATGTTAGCTCATGCATTGGCTGTAATATGTAATAAGCGATTAGGTGGTAATCTAAATGCAGAGAAGGTAGCGCTAATAGGTCTATACCATGATTCCACAGAGATTATTACAGGCGATATGCCTACGCCGATTAAGTATTATAATAATGAGATACAAGGGGCTTTTAAAGAAATAGAAAAAATTGCAGCGAATCGACTGTTAAATATGCTTCCCGATGATATGAGAGAGAGTTATGTATCGGTATTCTTCCCAAAAGAGGGAGAAGAGCATATGTGGAAGTTAGTAAAGGCAGCAGATAAGTTATCGGCCCTTATAAAGTGTATTCAAGAGGAAAAAGCAGGTAATACAGAATTCACAAGTGCAAAGAATAGCATCACGACCATGCTAAAGAATATGGAACTTGGAGAATTGAATATCTTTATGGAAGAGTTTCTTCCATCTTATTATAAAACCTTGGATGAATTAAACTAGATGATAGCAGAGTGGGTATAGAAAGAATAGTTTAGAATGAATTATTTAAAGGGCACGGAAAGATTCTCTTTTGACAGAATAGATGGAATATAGCGGTAGCTTACATTCCTTCTAAATCAATTGAAGAGACTTTCTCGGTCCCTTATTTTAATACTTTGTGTCTTTTCACTAAAACCCGATTACTTTCTAATACAATGTATGTTCTTGAGAATTTAATAAAATGCATATAAATTGTATAAAATATAGATAAGTTGTATAAATTTTGTTATAATAATAAAGTATTTTGTACTGGTGCTAAAGAATAAAATGATGTAAAATAAGCTATATAATCAAATGAAGTAACTTTTAGGAGGAAAAACTAGTGGATAAGGAAATTGTAATCGTTCTAGATTTTGGTGGTCAGTATAATCAATTGATTGCCAGAAGAGTAAGAGAATGTAACGTATATTGTGAAGTGTTACCTTACAACACCAGTATTGAAACAATAAAAGACATAAATCCCAAAGGCATAATCTTTACTGGAGGTCCGGCCAGTGTATACGAGCAAGATTCTCCAACTTGTGATAAAGAGATATTTGAATTAGGAATCCCGATCTTAGGCATCTGTTATGGTTCTCAGTTAATGACATATATACTGGGAGGTAAAGTTTCACAAGCGACTCTAAGAGAGTATGGTAAGACGGAAGTAACGGTTGATCATACCTCAAAACTATTTGGTGATGTAGCAGAGAAATCTGTTTGCTGGATGAGTCATACCGATTATGTTGAAGAATTACCAGAAGGCTTTGTTGTATCCGCACATTCTGATTCCTGTCCGGTAGCAGCACTAGAGAAACCTTCTCAGAATCTATATGGTGTACAATTCCATCCAGAAGTAGTTCATACACAAGAAGGTACCAAGATGCTTTATAACTTCTTGTATAAAATATGTAACTGTGTAGGAGATTGGAAGATGGACTCCTTTACAGAAGAGTCTATCAAGGCATTAAAAGAGAAGATTGGTGATAAAAAGGTATTATGCGCTTTATCCGGTGGAGTAGATTCTTCTGTAGCGGCAGTTATGATTAGTAAAGCAGTTGGTAGACAACTGACCTGTATCTTCGTTGATCATGGTTTATTACGAAAAAATGAAGGTGATGAAGTAGAAAAAATCTTTACTGAGCAGTTTGACGTAAACTTTATAAGAGTAAACGTACAGGAAAGATTCTATGATAGATTGGCCGGTGTATCGGATCCAGAAACAAAGAGAAAAATAATTGGCGAAGAATTCATCCGTGTATTCGAAGAAGAAGCAAAGAAGATAGGTGTAGTGGACTACTTGGTTCAAGGAACCATCTATCCTGACGTAATCGAAAGTGGATTGGGTAAATCAGCAGTAATCAAGAGTCATCATAATGTAGGTGGTTTGCCTGATTATGTGGATTTTAAAGAGATTATTGAGCCTCTACGTAACTTATTTAAAGATGAGGTTAGAAAAGCCGGTTTAGAGCTTGGAATTCCTGAACATTTAGTATTTAGACAACCTTTCCCAGGCCCTGGTCTTGCAATCCGTATCATTGGAGATATTACAGAAGACAAAGTAAAGATTCTTCAAGAGGCAGATGCAATTTATCGTGAAGAGATTGCAAAAGCAGGTCTTGATAGAAGCATTGGACAATACTTTGCAGTATTAACAAATCTTCGTAGTGTAGGTGTTATGGGTGACGAAAGAACCTATGATTATACGGTAGCACTTCGCGCAGTTACTACAACTGATTTTATGACAGCTGAGTTTGCGGAGTTACCTTGGGATTTACTTGGTAATATCTCTAATCGTATTGTAAATGAAGTAAAACATGTTAACCGTATCTGCTATGACATTACGGGGAAACCACCAGCTACTATTGAGTGGGAATAAAATCGAACGTATGTTCACAGACTAAGGTGCTGATTTTACTACGTTTTAAGAATTTAATATAATAGTTTCATATAAAAAAGTGGGTAGTTATTGATTGTTTTTCGCTTATTAAGTGACAATCATAACTACTCATTTTTTGCATATAAAGGAGGCTTCCCACTAATGAAACGACACTCAATTCAAACAGTAATGAATCATTATCAACAAAATCAGAAGAAAAAGAAAGTCGATTTTAACTTAGTATGAGACATAATATAACATGAGTTGATAATAAGTTGTATCTTATTTGGAAAAGTGTTACAATAAAATAAATTTATTTAATATGAAAATATAGGTAAATATTTTTATTTTAACGAGAATAGGCTATAGTGGGGAAGCGTATGAGGAATTTACGAAAGAAGCTTTATAAAATTATTGATTATACAAAGGATAATGATACATCTGGACACATATATGATATATTCATGATGCTAGTTATCATCGCGAGTATCGTACCGTTATGTTTTAAATCTCAATTTGCATTATTAAGAATGATTGA
This sequence comes from uncultured Lachnospiraceae bacterium, assembly GCA_963517115.1. Classification (GTDB taxonomy): domain Bacteria; phylum Bacillota; class Clostridia; order Lachnospirales; family Lachnospiraceae; genus Anaerocolumna. The sequence continues at coordinate 120,642 of CAUQEW010000014.1, forward strand.
TAGGATTACAGTGAGCATTTTTATAATTGATTACATAGCAAGATGGGTAACTTGTGATTTGAAGAATCCTGAGCGAGGATATAAAGCACTCATAATGTATCCGTTTTCATTCTTTGCAATAATAGATTTATTATCTATTTTACCATCATTAACGGTAATGAATTATGGGTTTAAGTTATTAAAGATATTACGTTTATTTAAAACATTTAGAGTCCTCAAAATTTTGAGATATTCCAAAAGCTTTGGCATTATAATAAATGTATTAAAGAAAGAAAAGATTGCATTAACTTCTGTTTGTTTTATGGCATTAGGATATATATTCATATCTGCATTAGTTATGTTTTCTGTTGAACCAGATAGTTTTGCTACACTTTTTGATGCTATTTATTGGGCCACAACTGCATTAACAACAGTTGGTTATGGAGACATTTATCCAGTAACTACAATAGGAAGACTTGTTAGCATGGTATCATCTATTCTTGGAATAGCATTTGTCGCATTGCCATCTGGTATTATAACAGCAGGATATATGAAAGAAGTTAGTGAAAAAGATATTTAAAATATAAATAAATGTTAATTGCGTAATTAAGTTCTGTTATCAATAAACTGTGTGTGTTAATTGCCAGAGGATGATACATAGAAAAAAGGATGAGGTATTAACGGTTGTAGAAGTAACAGAGATAATAAACGGGAGACTATAATGCGATAAATTAGAGAAAAAAATTGATTGGAATTAAACATAAGAAAGAGAGGAATTTATGCTACAAGAAAAGTATTTATTACAACAATGCTTTCATTGCGGTAATGAAGGTTTAATGGAAGTAGTAGGAGACCATTATCACCTATATGGTGGAGCAGTTTTGGATAGCTATGGTAATCTTATCGATAATAATTTACAAGAGAAATTTGAGTGGAGATTATTATCATGCCCAGTATGCAAAAAAGTATCATTAATTGAAAATTATAGTAATGAATATGACCCCAAGGATGAAATAGAGTTACTTTATCCTGAATGTAATATTAATTATTTGGGTGTCCCTAGAGAAGTTAAATCAGCCTTTGAAGCAGCATTAAAAGTTAAAAATATAGATACATCCGTTTGTCTGCTTTCATTAAGGCGTGTGTTAGAGGCAATATGTAAAGAGCAAGGAGCAAAGGGAAATTCACTTGAAATAATGATAAGTGATATGTTAGAAAAGGGAAAGTTGCCTAGTACAATGAATGATGCTTGCTGGATTATTAGGCAATTAGGAAACAATGCAGCTCATGCAGATGATATTATAGTACATATGTCAGACGTTGAACATACAATAGGCTTTCTTAAAACAATAATGCAATATTTGTATACATTACCCGAACAGATGAAGGAATTAAAGGAAAAATTGAAAAAAGAAAAGGAAAACATATAGAGGTACAGGAATAATAAAGTTCATATACAAATGGATAGCCTCACGTACAACAAACGTACTGGTTATTTTGTAATCATTTAATATAGCGACTCTATCGTTAAAACAGGTAATAAATTATGTTTATAAGAAGTTGAAATGAGTATTATGAAAAAAGTGTGTTTTAATTAAGATTATTTGAGTCTTAAAAGGTTTACGACAATGAAGATTAATCAGCAGTTGTTTGGTTTGCTATTTCTACATCTGAATAGATTAAAATTCGCACAAAGGAGTATATATGAAGCTTTTATATTGTATTATTACTTTTAGATGAGAATCTTAAAAAAATAGTAATTAGTAAACAAACTGAGGTATTACCCAAATTAATTTGTAAACCATAAATTTTATTATTTAATATACAAATAATAAAAGCCTATAGAACAAGCATTTATTATAAAGAATCAATATTCTATAGTTGAAAGGGAGTAACTATGTTGATGAGTTTTGATGATAATATGTATTCAGGATAGTGATGAAATATAATATCTAAGGTAGGATAAAACTAATGGCAAGAGAATTTAATGAAGTAGAAAATATGATTGAATATTTACAAACAAAAGGTTCAAATCATAAAATGTATTACCATTATACAAATTTGGATAATGCTATTAATATCATAAAATCGGGATATTGGCACCTTTCTCTTGGAGATGCCATGAATGATAAGCACGAATTGACCAAAGGAACCGTCGAAAAATGGAGAAAAACATACATATCTAGCTTTGCATATGGAAATGGTGAGAATATGGCTATGTGGGGTCTTTATGGTTTGCCTTGGGAGGATGCCGTTAGAATTGGTATTCCAGGCATTCTGATGAAAGAATGGATTAGCAATGTGGAAAATTTTTTTTTTATAAATAAAAAAACCGACAATTCATTTGAATATGAGCGTGGAAGCGTTATTAAACCATTGCTTACAGATGTAGCGTATGTTACAGGAAAGAATGATGATATTAATTATCGTATTGTTAGAGACAGGGATGCAATTAGGTTAACAAATGAAAGAACTTTTTCTAGAATTAATAATCTTGATAAAATAACAGGATATATTAAGAATGCTGCATGGTCTTACGAAAATGAAGTGCGAATAAAAGTTGAACTTGAGGAAGCGATGGTAAATAGTAAAATTGCCATTAAGATATCAGAAGACGTACTTAATAATTTGGAATTAACAGCAGGACCATGGATTATGGACAATTTAAGTGAGCTAACTACTGAGAGACTAATGCGAAAAAATTGTGATTTTGAATTTAAGGAATGTAATTATAGTAGTTTTAGAAGACTAGTTGATTTGCGAAATGTTTGCTCTTTTTGTAATTATACTTATGAGCAAAGAGAGTGATGAAGAAAAGCAATGATGTAGAAGGGGATAAAGATGAATAAGGAGAGTAAAGGAACTTTTGCGGAGAGGCATCCGAATATCAATATGATAATAGCTCTTATTATGATGATATTAATTGTGTTGTTTATAATATGGTTACTGAAGAATATAGTTATATTTGTTGGCAAAGGTCTTGATGAAATAAATTTTTACTTGGGAAAATTTGTAAGTAATACAGATAAGTTGGTTGTTGTTGCTATGATTACAGGTTCGGTTTCAATTGTTGGTGTAGTAATAAGTTCAATTGTTGCGAGAATTGTAGAATATAGATTTAACGTCAAAAAATATTTATTTGATAAAAGAGAAGAACCATACGAACAGTTTATTGCTATGATATATAAAATTATGGAAGATACTAAGAAGTCTGATCAAAACAAGATGTCTGAAGAAGATATGATAAGAATGGTTTCAGAGTTTTCAAAAGGTTTGACTCTTTGGGGATCAAATCGTGTAGTGAAAAAATGGTTAAAATACAGAAAACAATCAATTAAAGGCGGTGGTAATGAAACTTTGATACTTATGGAAGACATCATTTATGAAATTCGCAGAGATGTAGGATTAGGTAGGAGACTAAAAAAGGGAGACATGTTATCGTTTTTTATCAATGATATAGAAACGCTGATAAAAAAATAAATTATTGATTTTGTTTTGATTCTAAAATTCTTTTATGCCACAAGAAAAATAGTACACGGAATTCAACGATTTAAAAACACAAAACAGAAACAAATGTATCTGCAAAATAATTCTAGGCGCCGAGTGGGAATATTTTTATACATTTTTAAGAAATTAAATTATAATTTCATATAAAAAGTGGGTAGTTATTGATTGTTTTTCGCTTATTAAGTGGCAATCATAACTACTCATTTTTTGCGTATAAAGGAGGTTTACCACTAAAGAAAAGACACTCAACTCAAATAGTTGTATTCATTCAAATTAAATCACGGTTGTCCAGAGAATGATGAGAAGAGAAATGAACAATTTAGGAGAAATGTAGGAATCTATGTCTATATGAAAAATGGAAATTGTCATTATGTTTTAGAAAATCAGTTAACTCCATATTGTTAAACTGCATAGCATAGTTACCTTTAACTCGATAGTTTTCAAACCAAATGGTGTAAAAGAGTTGGATTCATAAGGACTTTATATAATAGAGAAATAAAAATCGTGGCAGCTGATAAATAAGATTGGCTGTCATTTTTTTGTATCAAAAACCAAAAAAAAGTTTTACTTTAAACTTCATATAAGGTTCAATATTTATAATGAACTTGTAATTAATAATGGATACGGAATAGGAGATGTTTATGGAAAAAGCATTTTATGCATTTGGAACTATGAATCAGATACAAGTTGATGATAATATTTCCGCTGGAGTACTAGACCGAATGGTGGTGATAGCTTCACGTTTAGATGATTTGCTTTCCGTTTTCAAACCAGATAGTGAAGTTTCAAAAATTAATAAGAATGCAGGATTAAGATCAGTGAAGGTAAGTCCATTTACTGTGAAACTGCTTGAGCGGGCTAAATATTATTCTGAAATTTCAAATGGAGCATTTGATGTAACGATCAGACCTGCAGTCAAATTATGGAGTATTGGTCATAAGGAACAACGTATACCTAAAGATATAGAATTGAATGAAATAAAACATCTGGTAGATTACAGATTACTTGAAATTGACGTTGAGTCCCGTAACGTGTTTCTAAAAAAAGAGGATCAAGCCATTGATTTAGGTGGAATAGCGAAAGGATACGCAGGGGATTTAATCAAGAAAAAATTAATGGAAGCCGGTGTAAGCAGTGGGATTCTGAACTTTGGTGGGACTATTCTAACAATTGGCAATAAGTCAGATGGAAGTTCCTGGAGAGTTGGAATTCAGAATCCAATGGCTAAAAGAGGTCAAAGTGTTGGAACTATAGATTTAAATGATTCGGCCCTTGTCACTTCTGCGTTGAATGAACGATTTTTTTTAAAAGATGGTCTTACGTATCACCACTTGCTTGATCCACACACCCTGAAACCTGCTCAGTCAGGAATCCTTAGTGTAACAGCAGCAGGAAACTTCGCAATGGATCTAGATGCATTGACTACAGCATTATTTGTATTGGGTGTGGATAAAGGGTTTGAACTGGCTAATATGTTGGGAATAAACGCCATCTATCTTTTGAATAATGGAGAAATGTATGCAACAGAAGGATTCATAGGTAAAGAATTGAATTTTACAATTAACAATAAGAAGAGTATGGTTGAATAGCAATGTTCAATCTACGTATTTGGGCTAGTTGCTTAATTTGGGACACCCAGAACGAGAAAGGTAATGGTATAAATATGAAAGATAATACAAAGAAAAAAATGAAAAGGCATCAAAGTATTTTAGAATAACGGTTCAGACAACGTTCTTTTTATTTCTGCCTTCCTTATTTATCAGTATATTTCAAAGTATAAATAATATATTTACAGGAATTTTTCATCAGTCCGCAACTTTATCAAGTTTGGTTCCGGATATCATTCTACTGCTTTGTGTATCAGGAGTGACAGCATTAGCAGGAAGATTCTTCTGTGGATGGATGTGTGCTTTTGGAAACATGGGAGATTTGATTTATGGAATACGTTTAAAGATTACGAAAAGAAGTAAGAGTATTCCTAAAAATATAGACATGACCTTGAAATCGGTGAAATACGTATTGCTATTGGGAATTATTATTTTTATATGGGGAATGCAGATGTTAACCGTTCCCACTGGTGTAAGTCCATGAGATTTATTTGGTATGTTACTTTCATTTGGTAACTGGCCATCCATTAGTGAATTAACACAGGGATGGATCCCTGAAGTAATATTATTAATTGGTATAATCGCAGGTTCTTGTATGGTAGAAAGATTTTTCTGTAGGTACCTTTGCCCATTAGGAGCATATTTTCTATTATAAGCAAACTAAGACATCTTATTATTGTTAAGCAAAGTGATGAATGTGGCGCATTTTCTCTATGTACTAAAAAGTGTAGCACGGGGATAGACTTAAACTCCGTAGATAATGTTCATAGTGGCGAATATATTAATTGTATGGCATGTGTAAATAACTGTCCAAAAGCCAATACTCATCTCGAGGTTGCAGATGTAAATATAAATGGTATTGTAGCAAGCACAGCTTCTTGTGCACTGGTTGTGGGTGCAGTTTATCTGGGAAGTTTTTGCGATGAATGACTTAATTCATCAAATGTTGCAATAGCTGCAACAGTATCAGATGAAGCACAAAGTTTATCTCTAGTGCATCGTGGGTAGATGGTACTTATGAAGGAACTGGTACAGGATTCCGTGGAGAAACTACAGTTTTAGTTACCGTTTCTGGCGCTACCTACAGTAGCAATGCTATAATTGAAGCAGTTAAGAACGCATTAACAGGAGTAGCTTCGGAAAGCTCTTCAACCGTTTCAGAGGAAGCCGAAACAGAAGTGGTCCAAAGTACTTCAACGCCTACAGAGCAAACAGAAGAAAGCACTCCGGTTGCTACTCAAACAGGAGATTGCATCAGATACAACAACTTCATCAGAATCTGGTACACTCGCAGGAGTGGAAGATGGTATTTACGAAGGAACTGGTACAGGATTTCGCGGAGATACCACCGTAAATGTTACCGTATCTAGAGGTCAAATAACTGATATCGCAATCCTTTCCTATCAGGATGACCAGAAGTTTTTCGAAAGAGCAGCTGACACAGTAGTTGGAGAAATTATTTCAAATCAGGATGTTAATGTAGATTCAGTTTCAGGTGCAACTTATAGTAGCAATGGAATTATGGGTGCGGTAGCAGATGCTTTAAGCCTTGATTATATACAGCCGGTGGTAACTAGAGGTAGAGGAGGCAGACACTAAAGTAGGATTGCGGGTTTTCTTTATGCCATTTGGCAACCCCAAAGCCATAAGTATCATTTTATTTTGAAAATGAACTGACTGTTAAGGTAATAAATAAAATTAATGAGAAATTTAAATTTCTTTATTGACTCTCACATTATGGTATACTTTATAATAAAGGTGAGCTCAAGAAACACATATATGTGAGGTGAAAAAAATGTTAAAAATAGGTGACTTTTCAAAGTTATCAAGGGTTAGTATTCGGATGTTAAGGCATTATGATGAAATCGGACTTCTGGTACCAAAAGATATTGATATATTTACAAACTATCGCTATTATAGTGAAGAACAGTTACTAGTTGCAAGTAGAATCATAGCATTAAAGGACATGGGTTTTAGTCTTGCAACAATTGTAGAGATACTGAAAAGCTATAATAATCCAAAAGCATTATCGGAATTCTTAACAGTAAAACAAGCCGAGGTGCAAGCAGAGGCCGATGAAATTAAACAACGTTTACTTCTCCTTGAAACAGCCATAATGAGGCTGAGAAAGGATGATAGGGCTATGAATTATAATGTTGTACTAAAAACTATACCTGAAAGGTATGTTGCAAGTGTGAGAAAAAACTTACCCGCTTATAATCAAGAGGGTATACTATGGAATATGTTAATGGTGGAAACGGCGACTATGAATCTTCAACAGGCAGATAACTGCTATAGTCTTGCAGTGTTTCATGATGAGGGTTATAAGGAAAGCGATATTGACGTGGAAATACAGATATCGGTAAAGGGACAGTATCAAGACACAGAGAATGTGATATTTAAAACGGTTCCTGCAGTTGAAATCGCTTCGGCTACTTATAAAGGTAGTTATGAACAAATTACAGCTGTGAATCATGCGGTTGCTAATTGGGTAAAAGATAACAGTTATGAATTTAGCGGCGTTATGTTCTGCATTTATCATGTAAGTCCTGCACAAACACAGGATCCAAATGAATTAGTAACAGAGGTATGCTATCCGGTAAAAAAGAAATAATTCTATAATATAAAAAAATAATCATTTTTTAGTATAACTCAAGACAAAATAGATATAATATGTATTGAATACTAAAACATGTTCATAATAATTTCGATAGAATTTGTTTAAAGTATTCCATATAAAATGTCTTAATAGTAGCGAGAGTTTATTCACCAGAATATAGGAGATGGTAACGATGGAGGCTTTAGGAGACAACGGATTTACTATTAAAAGATTCAGGTAGCTAAAGTTTATTCACCAGAATATAGGAGATGGTAACGATGGAGGCTTTCGGAGACAACGGATTTACTATTAAAAAGTTCAGGTTGTAGATGAAAATCTAAGAATTCAGGCGAAAAAAATGAGACATTAGTTGAAGACAATAGCAGGTTATATTCCTGCTATTGTTTTTTATTTGAATGAAATGATTACTATTATTCTTATCGAATTACATTCCTCAATAGCCAAACAATAATCTACATCAGATAGTATAGTGCATTTATAAAAGAAAAGATTATTCTTTTTAGCATGAAATGTGATATAATTGACTGATCCTAATCGGAATTAAAAATTGAAATTGTTTACAATTAGTATAGTTGGCATAGAAACTATGTCACTTACAAAAATACGAGAGGAAAGTGAAATGGAAAGAAATGTTAACTTTGATGAAATATCTGGTGGAAAGCTGTACGAATTAAATGATTTAGTAAAAGCATATTGTAATGATTGCAAGGGATGCTCTGCCTGTTGCCAAGGCATGGGAAATTCAATCATTTTAGATCCGCTGGATATATATCGACTAGTAGTACAACTTAACAATACATTTGAAGAATTATTGGCTGATAAAATAGAACTAAATATTGTGGATGGAATGATTATGCCAAATCTTAAGATGACAGGAGTATCAGAAAAATGCTCATTTCTTAACAGCGAAGGTAGATGTGGTATCCACTCTTTTAGACCAGGAATATGTAGGCTTTTTCCTCTTGGAAGATATTATGAGAATCATGCTTATAAATATTTTCTGCAGGTTAATGAATGTAAAAAAGAAAATAAAACGAAAATAAAAGTACGTAAGTGGATTGATACACCTGACTTGAAGAATAATGAACGGTTTGTTATAGATTGGCACTATTTCCTTATAGATTTGCAGAAAAAGATAAAAAGTACGCAGGATGGCAATCTGATTAAAGAAATTAATATGTATATACTAAAAAACTTTTACATAAAGTCATATGATACAGATATAGATTTTTATTTACAGTTTGATGAACGATTAAGTGAAGCTAAGCAATTTGTAGCGATGGTAGTTAAGAACAATGCGTAGAATATATAGACATATATTAGCCTAATTGATGAGGATATATGTTTATATGTTATATGTTTGAATATATTGAGTAGAAACAACGAAAGAAAATGCTACAAGTCCTGATTTGACTGGATTGTAACGTTTTCTTTTTCATCGTAGCTCTAAAATACATCTATTTTTATTTAGAAAGATTATTGAGCGGGAGATTATGTTCGAAATCTTCCATCCATTTTCTTAAAGAAATCATAGTAAATCCTAATACTTTCTAATTCCTCTAATCTGCAGGTTTCAACTGGATATTCATCTATATTATAAATGACAGCATCCTCTATGCCTAAAATAAATGGTGAATGTGTTGCGATAATAAATTGACAATCAAAAAATCTACTCATATCTCTAATTTTATCTGCAAGAGCTACTTGGAATTTTGGTGAAAGGCTAACCTCGGGCTCATCTAAAAGATAAACTTTTCCGGACTCAAATTCATTTTCAAAATACATCATTACATTTTCACCATTTGAATGCTCTCGTTTTCTGACTCCACCGGATTCATCTATGAACCTTGTTTTACTCATCTTTTTTATTCGATTTCGTCTTTTAAATTCATCAAAATCTTCCATTGAATTTAATTTGTTTGGTTCGTATTTTTTCTCCCGATATTCTAGTTCTATAGAATCCCTTTTACTCCCTATGTCACTATTTAAAACTCTAAGCTGGAGTATATTATCCATAATATCTTCGCTAGTGATAATCTTACTACCCTTCGGAAGACTATTGATATCAGTTTCATCATCTAGCGAAAAGTCACATAAACTTAGAAATTTCTTATAGTGTTCGGATTGGTCAACTAGTGTTTTATGGTCCAAGCTGCATTTATCTGCAATCAATCGAAGCAAAGTTGACGCATAATTGTCAATCATTCCTCCTGTTGGTAAAGAAAATCCGCTTAAAAAAATCATTTTCTGACACTCCTTTAAATAATTATCCATACTGGGTCTATAAAATTTCAATCAAGTACTTCTTTTGGCAATTATAGTGTACTATAAAAATACAGAAAATTCTATGAGTGTAAGGTGATTTGAAAATTTTAAAAGTAACATCTAGCGAATTAACAGGAAGAAAGGTATAATATAGAAAAAGGAAGTGATAATAATATGATTTTATTAAAGGCAAATTCTGAAATAAAAACAGTATTTTTCAAGATGATTAAGACAATGGGCGAAAATGTTAAATGGACAGAAATATTTGTTATTAATAATAATGATATTATTCTGGCTGGAAATGGCAGATCACTTTTCTTTAATTTTGACAATAGACGAGCATTTAGCAATATTGTGGAATTACCAATTAAAGAGGATAGAGTAGAGCAGATTATACAGAACCCATTGTTGGAAAATACACTGAACATGATCTTATATGCTTTTGGAAAATGGGGAGGAATCAAGGGACTTAAGGTGGAGATGAATTATGACCAGCTTAACAAGTTGATTAACAATATTTTAGATGAGATAGATATTGAGTCCAGCCTTACAAAGGATAATTTCCGCTTTTATAAGGATGGAGTGCAAATTACTTATGAGGAAGTTATACAGGCAATATTAGATAAGTCAAAGCCTGAAGACGAAGAGGATAGTGAAAAAGAAACAGAAGAAAGTAATAATGAGAATAATGTAGATGAAATAGAAAAGAAGCAAAAAGACAAGAATAATGAATATGAAATGGGTTTATGGCATAATATGCGTTGGACAGCCGGAAACTTTTCTTTTGTGAAAGAAGAACTTGCTGAATACGATAGTGTGAAATTTCGTATCGGAAAAAATTTCTATAAGGCAAATTATAAATGTCCTGCTTGTGGAGAAATGCTTAGTATGGTAGTTTATCCCGCAGGAAAAGAATTCCGGATAGAAACAGATGAGGAAGCAGTTTACATGTCAAGGGCATATACATGTAGAGCGTGCAATAGTTTTTACACACCTAAGCCTTATAAACTGTTAATGGAAGGTGACATCTACAACCTTACTTTTGAGGATGACAAGGTAGCCTATGAGGATTATCTTGAATTGTTGGGAAGTAAGGGAGAAAGAACGTCTAATAGTAATTTTAATGTATTTGAGTCAGAATATAATAAGAATAATCAGGAGATTGCACCGCAATTAGGGGAAATCAGCAGTGATTTGGATTCCATGTCCGAGATAGGAATATTAGAACTAAAGGATAAAATGGATTCTGGTTTTTATCCGCAGAATATTGTGGAGAAGTATTATAAGAAAGTAAACAGAGAACTGAAAAGACGGAAGCATAAAAAAATTAAGGATAATAAGAAGGAAACGAATGAAAATTGGACGCCTTCCACAAAGTCCGTAAAAACTTCAGAGGGAAAACATGAACTGACGTTTACGAAAAGGACAGAAACACATAATTTACAAAAATCGAATTCTGGTAAATCTGAGAAAGAAAGCAGTATAAAGACAGAACATAGGCAGCAGAACGAAAATGAATCTCTTAGTAAGGAAAAGCAGAAACAGGATGGAACGAAATTAGATCTGTCTAGTACTAATTTTGCTTCAAAGACATTTGAAGGGTTAAAGGAAATATTAGATGCATTTTCAAAAGGAGACCATGATTTTTTTGTTGGAGCAGTGGAAAAGCTTACCCCAAAACAGCTAGATGATTTGAAATTACGGATTCAGTCAGTGCAGGGTATCGATGTAAATGAAAAGACAAACTACATAAACATAATAGACAGAGTTCTTTACAAAGAAAAAGAGAAGGAACTGATTCGAAAAGCTGTTTCAAGCAAAGAGAAAAAATACACAGAAATTCTGCAGCTTATCAACGAAATAAAGGAAGAAGATTGTGCAGACAGCATTAAAAAACCAATTTTAAAATCCTTAATGGAAATGTTAAAGAAGAATGGTGAAAAAGAATTAGAACTTCTTGTTAATAATATCCCTGACAATGTCAGCAGAAAGCAGTATAACCAATTCAGGGAAAAAATCGAACAGTATAAGGAAATTGATAGCAGTCCTCATAAAAAGCATCTGGATGAGAAGCGTGATACCGTCGAAAAACAGGAAATTGCTATCTTTATAAAACGGTCTAATGCAATAGACAGAAAATCTTTGTTTGATTTATACCGTAAACTAAAAGAGCTGGATTTTGAAGAAAGAAATGTCAACTTTTATTTGGAAAAGATATATGATAAGATTTATGCCATGGATGAGGCGGCCATTAAAAAAATATGTCCGGATCCGGTAGATATTACCTTTGATGAGGGAGTGCAGATGTATGAAGAGATATCTTCAGAAAATTTCTTACCCGAACTTAAATTGAATGTACTGGGAATCATCGATAAACGTCTGATGAAAATGAAGATGGATGAATGTGAGCAGCTGGTAAATAAACTTAGTAAGGATATGGAGTGGACAGAAGAAGATTATTCCAGGATCTATTTTTATGAAGTAAGAAAAATGATGAAGGGAGATTCTGATAATGAAGAATCCCGAATCATTCATAATGCTCTGAATACATATGCAGCAGAAAGAGGAAAATATGAATATCCAATATTAATCTGCGATGCTTCTATTTTTGAGAATGGAAGAGGTGGATTTGTGTTGACACCGGATCATATTTTTTATAATGGTTTGTTAAATTCGGGAGTAATGGACATAATGGATATAGAGGATATTCATTTTGGCACTGGATTATACGGTAAAGGAATTTATGTAAACAATAAAAATACAGGGAAAGTGAAAATTTCTAATTCTCTTAAATCAAATAAACTTAAATCATTTGCAAAAGAATTGAATGATTTTGTTAGTTACCTTAAGGAAAAGCCTGAATCTAGAAATATTTCCTATATGGCAAAAGAAAAACATACGGTAAAATGCTGCTACAGGTGTGGCTATGTTTACAAAGTGGGCAATGTATGCCCTAGGTGTGGTGGTAAATTTAATGAATAACCTCAAATGAATCAAATGGTGAGATAGAAAAATAAGAAGAGTGATGCAAGCTTGCTTGTGAGGGCTCTTTTTATGTTTCTATCTATAGTGCGTAACGCATGTTTAACCTTCTATTTATGTTGATTTGAATCATTGCTTTTCTTAAGAAGAAAAAGTGCAAGCAGGAGTAAGAATATCTGCGCCATCGCTAAGGCAGCCCACACCCCGGTCAATTTAAAGAAAGACGGTAATATCAGAGCACAAACAGGAAGAACAATCAACGCTTCTGCGTAAATCATAATAGAAGCACTGTATGTTCTTTTTGTTGCATAAAAGAATGCTGATGAAACTCTTGAAAAGGCATATAGGGGTAGAGATAATGCGCATAAGGGTAAGGCTTTACGCAGTAACAAGGATGTTTTTAACGATACACCAAAAAGTATTGGTATCTTGGTACGAAGAGCTATTATGCCAGCCATTACAATAAGTCCGATCGTGATAGAAGCATAATAAGTCCATCTTCTCACGAGTTTTACCGAATTTTGATCACCAGCACCATAATAGAAGCTGATTAATGGCTGGCTTCCGTCCCCGACTCCCTGCACAAGTAGCTGACCAACAGTTAGTATATAGGAAATAACTGCGTACGCAGCGACAGCTGTCGTTCCACTATAGGAAAGGGCCTGCAAGTTAATAATGATGATTGTAAAAGAAGGAATAAAAGTCAGGCCAAAGGGAGAAACACCAACCTTGAGTATACTTTGGACAATGTTCTTGTTAAGCAAATAATTAGCAACAGATATCCGTTCTTCTTTTCTGAATAGAATCAGAAGTGCCGGAATTAATGCGATAAACTGACCAATCAAAGAAGCTCCAGCCGCTCCGATGACACCGTAGCCTAAAACAATAACAAAAACACCACTTAAAACACTATCAACTACAAAATTTGAAATCATCAGAGTCATTGCCAGCCATGTTTTGTCTTGATTTCGAAGTAGCGGCGTTATTCCATTTCCCATCACTTGTAAGACAGCGCCCATTCCAAGCACCTTAATATAGTCATAAGCAAGTTCCAGTACCTCACCTTTGGCACCCATAAGCCTAAGTAGTGGTTTAGCACCTAGCAGCAGAATAACAGTAAGCACAGTTGAAGCGATTAGCAATAGCGTAAACGTGTTACCAAGCGCTTTATCAGCTTTATCCTTTTCGCCTGCACCCATATGGTGGGATATGTTTACTGCTCCACCCATTCCAATACCTGTTCCCGTTGCCAAAATTAAGGCACCCAGTGGCCATGCCATATTGATACTAGCGAGTCCTACATCTCCAACAGCTCTGCCAACAAACAAACCATCGACACTCGCGTAAATACCTGTAAATAAAAATGAAATCATGGATGGCATAACATACTTAAAAAATTTCTTTTTCACAAAATCATACCTCTACTTTCAATAATAAAATACTCTTAACAAAGTCTTATTGTAAACGTTAAACCTACTTGAATGTCAAGTGAGTTTATCATATAATTATTAAAAAGAGGTAGAAACAGATGAAAGATACAAAAGAAAAGTATGGTATCGGAGAGATTTCGGAAATTTTTAAAATTGCCAAGTCCACGCTTCGGTATTGGGAATCGGAAAATCTAATTCGATTGGAAAGAAATGAAACTAACGATTATAGAGAATACACATTAAAGCAAATGGTTGATATTAGTGATATCGCTTTTTACAGAAGTTTAAACGTTCCTGTTACAAAATTAAAGAGAATATATGAGATGGATATAAATGATTTAAGCATTATGTTGAGTGAAACTCAAAAAGACATCGATAATCAGATCTCCATGCTGCTTTCAAGGAGAGAAGGGATCCTTTCGCGAAAAGAAAAGATTCAGCAACTCGCTAAGCTGCAAGTAGAACCATACACAAAAGGCAAGCCGGATATGGATCGGATTACACTATTTGATATGTCACAATTCTATATGCAGAATCCATATGATTTTGCCATAGTTATTCCTCCAGAAGCAAATTCAAGTCTGAAATACGGTGTAGTCATTTCTGAAAATACAAAAGAGGATGAAGTCATATGGGAAAATAAATTACCACAAGGTGACTTTATACAATGTTTACTTAAGGTTTCATCTGACGATCCGGATCAGAACAACCTTGCTGAACATCTAGAGCATCTTGCTAATCAGGGGTATAAAACAGGTGTAATTGTGGCAAGATACCTTACTACCGCATTGGAAACTATACGATATGATTATTACAAAGCATGGATAGAGATTTTATAACTATGACAGTATAGTAAAACAGGTCACAATTCCTACTCTTGTCGGTGTAGCAATATTACTTACAGGTAATGTGATTGGGAGTATGTGTTATAGAAAGAGATATGGTGGAGTGTATATGAGTAAAGACACAAAACGTGGCTATGTCCCTGAAGACGAAAAAGAATTTAAGGGAAATCAGTTAGAAAAATTGCAGACTGCAGCAGAGGAATTACTCTATTTGTTAGATAGAAAATATCAGATAAAAAGTTCCTCAACCTTTATTGGTAACCATTATATGTTTTCAGAACGTCAAAGATTGGCACTTGCAAGAGCAGTGTCATCGTCATCGGATATTAAATTGCGAAAAGAAAAGCAAATAAAGGATAGTACGACAATCCAGGAAGTTAATATGGACGGATTTAACACGATTATTACGTTAGAAGTGGCCTTATCTGGTTCTCCTTTGTTTGAGTGTTTTGATGGATCTATTCGTGATTTGGCAGGTCTTAGAGGAACCTATCGAATTATTGATAAAACTGAAATAGCAGTTGAGTTAATTTTGAAGTGGTTAGACATTATGTTGATTCAGAAAGCAAATATCTATCTAGATGCACCAGTTTCGAATTCAGGAAGATTAAAAACTTTGATTGAGGAGAAAGCAGAGAAGTTTCGTGTGAAAATCAATATCAAAGTTATAAATGACGTAGATAAGGTATTAGAGAAATTGCCATTTGTAATAACAAGTGACGCAATCATTTTGAATAAAAGTCAGAGTTGGATTAATATGAATAAAGATATTATTGGGAATGAGATAAAAGATGTTTGGTGTATTAAATTCACATCTAAAAAGGAAAAGCCAACTTATTCAGTTGGCTAGGGGGGAGGGTTTTGAAAAAAATCTATGTTAATTTTACTTGTTGTTAGTCGAAGCCAATAACCACATTTGCAGTCGTGGCTTCTTTGTTTGAACTTATATTAATATTATATACTCAAAGTGTGTTGTAGATATGAATAAATAGTGAAAGATGTGTGAACATTTATTTTATAAGAGACTCTGAGAAATACAATGGTAAACTTATATGAAAAGTAGTGCCGATGGAAGGCTTGCTTACAAAGGAAATAGTGCCGTTATGTGCTTCTACAATATTCTCCACAACAGTAAGTCCGAATCCCCAACCAATATCTGAATTAAGGGGTGGTAGTATCAAAGGAAAAGTCATATTTGAAGGCTTTTGGATTATTCATGATATCAGCAATAGGTTTTTGCATAGAATCAACAATGTTATAAGAGGTAGTAGTTAACGGAACCTTTGTACCTATTTCATTTAATTTAAAAGATAGATTCAAATCACCAATCATTTCTGTCATATATTCGCCCTTTGAATGAATTAAATTTAGAAAATTATTTGTTTCCGCCTCATTCCAGGTGTATTCCTCACTTAATAATAATGCCGAATATCCTATAACATAAGAAAGGGGTGTTTTTAGATCATGTGATACGCCACGGATCCAATTTTTCTTTGCTTCTTCCAACTGGTTACGTTCAAGATCGGCTTGTTCCAAATCGTCGGCCAATTTATATAGATTCGTAAGTACGTTCCCACTCCGAAAGGCTGGGTACATTTAGAAGAAAATACGTTGTATGTAGATATTCCAAAAAATAGCTCTCCAGCGATCACTATTAAATCTGAAGCTGGAAATATTACAGTCGATCATGTTACTGCTCTTGGATTAGATATTTGATACAAATTCCGGAACTATAAAAACAATAGGTCTTTCTGGAGCAATCGATGCAACAACAGGTGTGGGAAAAATCAAAACAAAGTTACCTAGCTCAGAAAAAATAGCAACAGGCGAGATGGAAGTTGGCAACACACTAAGTGGTACAATTGGCGAGGAAGAAACATCAATGATATTAAATCTATACACGGAAAGTGGGGATATTCTCTTGGAATAAAGAATAACTAAAGGAAGGAAGCTTTCTAGTCCGAAACAACATAAACGTTGTGAATGATTCATATAATTTACAAAGTTATTTAATTAGTTATTCATGAGGAGGCATTTTGGATTTTCAACAAAGTCAAACATATATTAATTTGCAAAATGCATATGCATTTCAATTACAGACAAGTGCTAAATTTGTAAACTTTAGTGTGACGGCAGATCAAGAAGTATTTATTGAAATCAGCAATATTTTTGATACGATAGCTAGAAATGAAAGAGTTATTGCTCAAAGGTTGAGAATAATATTAAATGGTGGAGAATCAGATACTTTGCAAAATTTGATAGAAGCTACTGCAGATGAGGAGTATGCAGAAACGGCTTTATATAGAGAGTACTCTCGAATTGCAAGTGAAGAAGGATATAATGATATAGCATCATTGTTTAATGGCATCGGTAATATTAAATTAAATCACAGTATTCTTCTACAATCAGCTACGACAGACATGATAAACAATGAAGTATTCTGTAAAAAAGAAGAAACATTATGGATTTGTTTGGCTTGCGGCAATATATTGAGTGGAGTATGTGCTCCGGAGATATGCCCGATTTGTGGATATCCGCAAGGCTACTATGAAGTGTTTCATAGCTAAAAGAATGCAGAATCAATAATGTTAATTTTAACAGGCTTTTTTGAACAATCGGCGGGTTATCCGATAATTTTGGATTATAATAATCCAAAATCTCCGATAAGTCCTTTTTATTGACGACAATTATAACAACCGAATGAGGTGAAAGTGCCACCGATGAATAGGATATATTAACTATTTTCAAATATTTATAAGGCCTACAATACCTATAAATTCAGGCATTGTAGGCTTTTGATTTAGATTTCAACTTTTACTTAAAAGGGAGATACAGTATATAGTAAGATTAATCTTATCATATATTGTATAAAACTGTAATTATTTATGATATAATGAAAGCGGAATGAGGAATAGCAAGCTTGCTTGCAGATTCCGATTGGAGTAACAAGATCATGAACACGCTTCCTGTTCATGATATAATGAAAGCGGAATGAGGAATTGCAAACTTGCTTGCAGATTCCGATTGGAGTAACAAGATCATGAACACGCTTTCGTTCATGATATAATGAAAGCGGAATGGGAATTTAAGAAAAGAGGGAGTTTAAATAAAATGAAAACACTTAACAAAAGATTAATTAGCTTCATTATATGTGTGATATTTGCAATTTTGATTTTGCCACAAAATGTTATTGCAGCTTCTGCACTAAATACGGCAGGCAATGAAAAGAAAGTTTATACAGTAACATTTGTTGCAGATGGTGGAAAAGTAAACACAAGCAGTCTAAACGTAACTTTTGGAAGTCCATATGGTCAATTACCTATTGCAACTTTGGAAAATTATGAATTTAAAGGTTGGTATACCTATGCAAGCGGTGGTGTAAAGATAACAGAAGACAGTATAGTAAGTAGAACTATTTCTCATAAATTATATGCCCATTGGAGGGGAGAAGATCGTGACATAACCCTTGATGCAAATGGTGGGGAATTAGCAAAAGAAATGATTACTGTTAGTTTTGGAGGCAAGTATAAGTATCAATTACCAATACCTACAAGGGAAAATTATGATTTCGATGGCTGGTATACCACAGTAGATGGTAAAGTAAAAATATTAAACAATGATATTTATGATGAAAATTCGGCTAAGACATTGTATGCACATTGGAAAGAAAAAACTCTTAAGATTACTTTTATTGCGTACAATGATAAGGAATATTCTAAAGTAGTAACATGCGGAAAAAAATATGAAGAATTACCAATCCCTGTAAGAGAAGATTATATATTTGGTGGCTGGTATATATGGGATAATCTAGATAAAAAAAATGCAAAAGCAATCACGGCAGAAAGCGACGTAACAGAATCCACTCAATTGTTGCTATTTGCTCGATGGTATTTTTCTAAATAATTTAACGACCATATGAGTAAGTGAGGTAATGCAATGAAATCGATAGCAAATGATATATCAATAGCACGAATAATACTTGTTCTTCTCTTGGTTTTTACAAAACCATTAAGTACAGCATTTTATATCGTCTATCTTATGTGTGGAATTAGTGATATGCTAGATGGATATATAGCAAGAAAAACGAATACAACAAGTAAATTAGGAGAAAAATTGGATTCTATCGCAGATTTCATAATGATTGCGGTACTAATTATTCGGCTATATCCTATCGTGCAAATACCAAATGCGATTTTATCTTGGATCGTGATTATCGCTATAATCAGAATCCTGTCAGTGATTATTGTGTTTATTAAGTTTAAAACATTTGGAATGCTTCATACCTATGGCAATAAAATTACAGGGCTTATGCTTTTTCTTTATCCTATAGTTTTTGGATTAAATAAATCAGTTGTAGTAATGTATACACTTTGCATCATATCATGTTTTACAGCTGTAGAAGAATTATTTATCAATCTATTATCAAATGATTTTCAAGCAAATAAGAAAAGTATATTTTCTAAATATTAGTTACTTTCAAAACGGCGTTATATAATTACTTAAGTTGACCAAGGTAATAATAAGTGGTAAAATATACTCATGAAAAATAGAAAGTACATGCTAAAGCATGCAGATGGGAGTTAACTATGAAAGAACTAGAAATGTTACAATATGTTGATCACACACTCTTAAAAGCCGTAGCAAATTGGGAAGATATTCAAATATTATGTGATGAAGCATTGGAATATCATACAGCGTCCGTCTGTGTTCCATCTTGTTATGTGAAAAGAATTCATGATAAATATGGAGAAATAATTAATATCTGCACAGTGATTGGGTTCCCTTTGGGATATTGTTCGACTACAGCCAAAGTAGCAGAGTGTGAACAAGCTTTAAAAGATGGTGCCAATGAGATCGATATGGTTATTAATATAACAGATGTTAAAAATGGAGACTATAAAAAGGTAGAAGAAGAAATAGCTATATTGAAGAAAATAGTTGGAGATAATATATTAAAAGTAATTATTGAAACTTGTTATCTCACACAAGACGAAAAGATTGCTATGTGTCATGCTGTAACGAATGCAGGTGCAGACTTTATTAAAACTTCTACTGGGTTTGGTACCGGAGGAGCTACAATCGAAGACATCAGATTATTTAAAGAGAATATTGGACCAAAGGTAAGAATTAAAGCTGCCGGAGGTGTCAAAGGGATCGAAGATTTGGCAGCATTTATCGAAGAAGGATGTGCAAGAATTGGTACAAGTTCAGCGGTAAATCTAATAAAAGGTAAAATAGCTAAGGAATATTAATCATTAGGAGGAAATAATATGAGCTTACCAACACCACATATATCAGCTAAATTAGGGGATTTTGCAAAAACCGTATTAATGCCGGGAGATCCTTTAAGAGCTAAATTTGTAGCAGAGAATTATTTAGAAGATCCAGTATTAGTGAATTCGGTACGTGGGATAAACGGATACACTGGAAAATATAAAGGAAAATTAGTATCTGTCATGGCAAGCGGTATGGGCATGCCATCGATAGGAATCTATTCGTATGAATTATTTAACTTTTACAATGTAGATAATATAATTAGAATTGGAACAGCAGGTTCTTTACATGAAAGCTTAAAAGTAAGAGATATTGCATTTGGTATGGGTGCATGCACCAATTCCAATTATGTAGATCAATTTGAATTACCGGGATCATTTGCACCTATCGCTTCTTATGAATTATTGCAAAAAGCAATAGAAGCAGCAAAAGCTATGGGAGATGTCAATTACAAAGTTGGTAATTTCCTATCATCCGATACCTTCTATGATGATTCAAACGGTACCATGAAATGGTCTAAAATGGGAGTTCTATGTGTAGAAATGGAAGCAGCAGCTCTCTATATGAATGCAGCAAAAGCTGGCAAGAATGCTCTTGCAATCTGTACAATATCAGATTCCCTAGTAACTGGAGAAGCAACCTCAGCCGAAGAAAGACAAAATAGTTTCCATAATATGATGAAAATCGCACTAGAGATAGCGTAACAAATTTAAATAATCAAAAATATTTAAGGTAGTATAAAGTAATAGAGTTCAATATTACTTTATACTACCTTGAATTTTTTTTATTATTAATTTCTAATAGATTAATATCCTGAAGTTACGATATAAACTCTATTGTTTTTACAATCTCCTGTATATGCTCTTTACCTGTCCATAAAATAAAATAGTAATATATCTCGCCGCTTATTGTTACTTCTTTTGGGTATTTAATAATTACTTCAACCTGATTATTCATCTCTTTTGCCTGGTCTTTAGAGGGCATAATCAACCGTGCTTCCTGGTCTTGGATAATAAGCTCTGATATTTGAGGATTACTTCCATAAGGCTCTAATTTGTGAGTTGCTTCATGATTCGCTACTTCATCAATATCCATACTTTGTCCATTAAAAGCAGTGAATTGAAAGAATCCATCTTTTCCTTCATATCTGTTATCATATTGATCATTTCGTTCCCAATCCTTGTTATAACTTAGTGAGATACCATATTCATCATTTACATAAATACTTAAATTACTATCCTGTTCTGATTCTGTTACTATTCTCGAATAATACCCCCATAACCCACCCACAATAATTAATCCTATAATCAATAAAATAATCTTTTTTATATAAATCCCTCCCTCTGGTCCTTTTAATTCTCTATTTAATACTATCGATCCTAATATAATAGCCATTATACAACTAAAGATAAAAGATAAAAGATAAAGTAAAAGATAAAAATAAAAGATAAAAATAAAAGATAAAAATAAAAGATAAAAATAAAAGATAAAAATAA
>CAUQEW010000015.1:0-142431 GCA_963517115.1 uncultured Lachnospiraceae bacterium
TGCTGTTTTACCAGCGACGTTTATTAGAATAACAGTTTTGCATACAAATGTCAACAATTATATTAAACTTTTTTATTATTATTTAAACTTACTATTTCATTTACTAGTCTCTAATATATCTTGAATCATTCTAGGGTTAAACTCTCCTCGCTTTAACATTTCAATTTCATACTTATATGGAGGAAGAGATTTCTTACTATTCTCAGGCAGTACAACATATGGTGTCTCAAGTATCTTTGGAACATTCCAGAAATCCTTATGATGAACAATATAATTCAAAGATTCAAAACCGATATTCCCAAATCCAATATTCTCATGACGGTCCTTCTTAGCTCCACGCGGATTCTTACTATCATTCAAATGGAATACTGCAATCTGTTCTTTCCCTATAAGTTTATCAAATTCATCTATGACGCCATCAAAATTATTTACAATATCATAGCCTGAATCGTTCGTATGGCAGGTATCAAAGCACACCCGAAGTTTATCATTGTATTTAACACCGTCATATATTCGAGCTAACTCCTCAAAGCTTTTGCCGACTTCGCTACCCTTACCAGCCATGGTTTCTAATGCAATGAATACTTTAGAATCTTTATTCAATACTTCATTAATTCCTTTAATAATCTGAGCTGTCCCTATTTCCTCACCGGCACCAACATGTGCCCCCGGATGTAGCACTAAACACTGACTGTGCATTGCCTCTGTTCTTGCCATTTCCGATGCCAAAAAATCTGTAGCTAATGTGAAAATGTGGTTGTTAACGGAATTGCCTAAATTAATAAGGTACGGTGCATGGATAATAATATCTGATATATTATGTTCTTTCATATATTCTAAGCCGGCATCTATATTTAATTCACTGACATTCTTACGTCTTGTATTCTGTGGGGCCCCTGTATATACCATAAGTGTATTCGCGCCGTATCCTGCTGCTTCCTTAACAGAACCTAGAAACATCTCTTTTCCACTCATTCCAACGTGTGATCCTAATTTAATCATATTTGGCTCCCATCTGCGTGCTTTGCACGCTACCTTGTACTCTCTTCAATATCTAGCATTAACCAACCTTTTATATTATATTCAAGCAAAAAAGCTGACATACAGCTTGTTCTACGAAAAACCTTTCGGTAAATATTCGTAGCCAGACTGTGTGTCAGCTCTCTTAAAAAATCATTCTTCATAAGACCTATGAATTCACATAGTCTTGTTTCGTATGATATTTATCTCTTGGATTATGCTAATTCTACGTTAGTAGCTTGCATTCCACGTTCGCCACGTGTAATTTCAAAAGTTACCTTTTGACCTTCTGCTAATGTTTTAAAACCGTTTGTTACGATTCCGGAAAAATGTACGAATACATCATCTCCACCGTTATCGTTAGTAATAAATCCAAAACCTTTTTGCTCGTTAAACCATTTTACTGTACCTTTGTTCATGAAAGATACCTCCTAAATTATTATTATTTATATTTTGCTTGTAGATAAAAAAATCACATACTTTCGTAAACCATTAAACGAGATAATGACTTACAAAAATATGTGAAATCAATAAAGACATCTAAAATACTTCTTAATAATAACATAGGATAGATCATTTGTCAATATAAAAATAAAATTAATATCAGTCTATTGCTGTTAATATCTACCTACGGTTGATAATATTTATCTGAAAATGCCCCATTTATTCTAATGAGGCACTTTCTTCATATTAATATGAAGTTTTTAATCTAGCGGAAATAAACTACGTCGTAATAAAGTAACTGTTGTTTCTCCTGAGTTGTTATCTTCACCCGTTGCCGTAATAGTAATATCCTTACTACTCTTTCCCTGCATTAGTGTCATAGGAAGATAAAGTGCAAATTTACCGGGTGATGTTGTAGCACTCAGATCAATGGCTGATTCTACCTCGACACCATTCACAATAGCGATTGAATATACCGATACGTTGGCTAAGTCTCCTGTCATTAAACTGCTGCCATTGATTTTAAGAGTAATGTCCGTTGTAATCCCTGTAACTTCAAATTCTACTCTTAATTTTTCATCATTACTCGTTGGTATCTGTACGGTATCATTTACCGAGTAATCCATATCAGCATAAAGATACTGGTCTGATCCATTAGTGATTGGTATTGGGTCTATTATAGTAACAATCGGGTCGTTTGCATAATGCAAATCCACCTCTGTAGACGTTACGTTATTGGTAACATTCTCTGCACTTATTTTTAGTGAATGTGTTCCTATTAAATCATCAATAGGAATCTTAATCGCATAAGTACCGTTCGAAATGCTTTTACCCTCATCTTCAATCGAAATTGGGATATCTGAAACAACATTGGCCCCGTCTACCTTGTAGATATTTTTACAAGGGTCAGTAATCACATTATCCAATAAAATAGTTACATCCATGTCTGAAGAGCTGTCGCTTATTTCAAAGGTCATAACAAATTTATTATCCGTTATATGATCCGGAATTATGGTAATTGACTGACCAATCGGCACAGGGTTAATAATGCTTATGCTTGGTTGACTTGCTATCGTTCGGTTTGATGATTTATGGACTGCAATTATTGTATTAATAAATAACTTCATCTCATCATCATAAGTATCATTTTCATTTGTTTTGGCATCTGCATTACTTAACTGGATTCCTGAGTAGTAGCAATTACCGCGGCTAAATAAATAGTAATTATTTTTCACATCATTTGGTGACGAACTATAAATACCTTGATAACTAGTATCGCTACCTCCATTTGCTAATCCTGCACTTCTTACCACAGGACTTTTAGAATCGGAAAGACAATACCAGCCAATAAGTGGTTGTTCCTCTGTTATACCTAGTTTTAAGTCCATTGTAGTATCTTCTGAATAGGAATTTGATGCTATTTGTATTGCAGAATTGATTTGATAAGGGTAACGGGTTATGGATCCTTCATTTGCTTTTGTTGCATAAGTAGTAAGATAACTAGCTTCTTGGTTTGATGGATTACTACTACCAAATAAATTACTAAAAATATATTTTTGAAGAGGGCTTAACTTCGCCATCTGATTCAATTGATTATATGAATCATTTTCTAAAAAGACATTGTCGCTAAGATAATTTAACTGGTTGGAAAAATTAATCGAATCCTTTGTAATGACAACTCCAAGATCCTTGGCAATTTCATCTTTTATATTGGTTACAGCTCCATTTTGATTTGATATAATTTTATCCTGATTATCTAGTATCAGAAGATGATATTTTGATAATTGATTGGTTGTAGCTGCTGCTTCTGTTGTATACTTTTTATTCACATATAGGGATTCAAACTCTGCTACCGTCAAAGTCTTAAAGTGTATATTATAGTCCTTTAGCACATTTTCCATTGTATATTCATAAGTCCGGCTCGCTTGGTCATTTGCCTTATTCTCAAGACTATAGACAGAAGTATCTTTTCTAATCTGGAGTATATTAATATCCTGTTTTTTCGTATTTGCAACATATCCGGTGACTTCACTTCTTATCTCCGTATTCTCTTTTTCTACAATTATCTTCCAACAATAAACACCATTCAAGTTATTCATATGATAGGAATATGCATACTTGATAAATTTACTCTCTCGAATACCTAACCAAGATTGATGATTACTTGAAACAGCCGTTAATTTTTCTGCTGAAGTAAATTCTCCATCTCCATTTTTATCAAGATACAAATATGCATTATAGGTATCATTACTTGGAATTATTCCCTTAGGAAGTAATGCAAATTGAATCACTAATAATCCTGTAGCTGCATCAACATAAACGTAATCAACAGGAGCACCCCCACTTATAGTAGGATTAATTAAGCGAATCATAGGCCGATTAATGTTTAACGCACGTTTTAAACGAGCATAAAATAACAGTTTTTTACTTGCATCAGCATCAGTACCAGTATCAGCAAGGTTTAATAGATTAATAACTGCATGACCTTTGGCATTATTAATGAAGGTATATAACTTTGTATTAGCTTTTACCACATCTGTTAATTGATATAAGCTATTCTCCAGTATAATTGGATAACCGGCCACAATAAAAGATTCCAACTCTTTCTTTTTCTGATCTGTTATATCATTTCCTGTATATCGCTTGGTGGCTGCCGAAGTTTTAATTTCATCACCCGTACTAAAGTAACTATACTTATTCAAGCTAATATCATTAAAACTAGTTATACCTGAATCCAGATTGAATCTACTGTTTCCATTGCCCATATAAATAAGGTCATAATGAGTATTAATATCCTCCAGACTACCATTAAACTGTACACTTGTCATATTCACGATTCGCAGATTGTAGCCATCCAGCAAGGCACGAATCTTCGCTTCTGATACTGTAAAATCAGCAGTGGGTTGAATATTTAACACACTTGTGTATGTTCTAAGATTACTTCCACTCGTTCCATCTTCTCCACCATCGCCCTCGGAGCCTCCATGATTATTACCGTACCCAATACCATTATTCGTTATTACATTGATTAAGTCTGCTATCGTTATATCGGATGGGTTAACAAGATTTCCGTTTGGATCTAAGGAACTTAGGTGTATAATTGCTTCCTGTAATTGTCCAGCAGATAAACCAATAGAACCATTAAATACATTAGTAAAGATAGGTTGCCCACCAAGTACAAGAACATTCTGAATGATATCGGTTGTCGTAGCAGTAATATTAAAATTAGGAATTACTTCATTAAGCTTATCCTGACTAAACCGAATCATATTACCATTATCGTCCAATCCATAAGGAACAAAGGTATTACCATTCCAATAAATAGCTTCCTTGGCTGTCTTATTCGTAGGCGAGGAACTATCCGGTCGTATAAAACTACCTGTAGAACCTGACACATACGCGGAGGAGTTTACTTCTTTCGTAATAAGATTATGAGAAGTAGTCGAATTCATAAAAGCATTATAAAAGTCCGGCATATTTCTCTGATATAGCATAATATATAACTTTGCTAAATTACATTTTGTAGCTCCATTGCTATTCCAGGTATAAGATACAGAGACGGATTCATGGCAGTTATTATAAGGTCCTGATCCATTTATGGCCTCCTGAAAAAAGGTATTATCAATAACTACTGCTGCTCGATAACCTGCTACACCAGCAGCACGTTTAAATATTAATTCTACATTAGACCAGGTTAAATCGTGAATTGCAAAGTTAAGATTATCTTTCTTTTGTTTCTCTTTTTTCTCATTCTCAGAAAGACTTCGCCCTTCCTCATTATATTTTTCATACAAAGAAATGTACGCAGAATTATGAATACTCGCATTAATATAAAATAAATTTGCTTCGGTAATATAATGCTGATTCTCAGGCTTGTTTAACTCTTCAGGGGTAAGGGTAATCACTTTTACCGGATAATCCTTCACTTTATCAGCAGACACACCCAAGGAAAAACGTTTAAACCATTCATTATTTACAAATGTTGATCTGTCTGTGAACTGATAATCTGTTAGCGCCTTTTGTCCCCTAACCCATATCTTCCCATTCTCTTCATAGTAATTTGATGGTTTTGTAAGCGCATCATCATCCTGCACCCAGCGGTAAGCTCCATTATATCTATCATATGTAAAGGTCGTTCCGTTTATTTTATTATAATTACCGCCTGTTTGCGCTACATAAGACAAATTCCATGAATAATCGCCAGAATTGTCCTCAACTATTTTTATGTCAGAAGTCATATAGTATAACTTTGAATTACCGTAGGATTGCATAAATATTACATCATAAGCACCCTTTCCCTTATTAAGACGAAAGGTACCAGTTTCACAATTATAATCATAATCCCCAGTGGTAGTAGCATTTTTACTTACGCTATAAGGTTCATATGCAATAGCTCCATTATTATATAATGGAACACCCGATGGTTTACCAAGAACAAAATAAACATCTACATTCTTTCTGTGAATAATACTGTCATTATAAATGTTATAAACATTTTCCATCTCACCAGATAATACAGCATTATAATTTCCTGTTCCAGCCTGCACGCTCACATAACTGTCTTTATTCTGAGACATACTGTATCTGCCACCCTTATTATTACCTACATTTTCAAAGTATCCATTTTGGGTAACCGGAGTTTTGGCAATTGTCCAACCAGTATCTGCAGTTCCTGAAGCTGGAAGTGCACCTTCCACATGAGAACGATATACCGTAATAGCTCCCCCTAAAAATGAGAGTTCACCTGCTGTCGTTTGATAATTACTTGGTAGATACTGCTCCTTCACAGGTTCCTGACCACCAATCAGATAACCAATTTCAGACAGTCCCCTATAAGGTACAATTTCTAATATAGTAAAGGAATCACCTGCGCCACCCGGATCTCCTGTTCCTTCCCCTTCCTCAGTCTGGGACCAATCAGCTTCATCGGCTTTTATTCTTAATCCAAACAGATCGGTGTTGTGTGTAAAGATTAAGAGTAAAATCACAACTGTTGAAATTACTGTACTGATTAATATTCCTTTAAATACTTTCTTCATGACAACACCTCCTTATCGTTCTATTATTACTATATCTTAAGAAGCATTACGAAGCCTTACTCTCTTATTAACTTTATAATCTTTCTCCTCACCAAGGGATAAAGTAAGCGTTATCGTAACGACCTTTTTCTCATCTACCGCACTAATTGTAATGTCTTTAACATATTCGGTAAGTAGATGCTCTGCTTCATTATAAAGAACCGTTTTCGCATCTTCAATTGTACTATCCGATTTGCTTTTATGAACCAAATATATCTTTTTATCACTCTTTACAAGTATTACTGTATAAAAATCGGTATTACTTTCTATGATATACCTCTTATCCTCCGATGCCAAAGGCTCAGTTTCTATAATGTTCTTTGCTTCCATGGCTAAGTTATTTAATTGATTTAAAGCTGTCTGTGCTTCCATTTGAAGATTCACCTCATTATTTGCACGACGGAAAGTTTCAGAAGCTCCATCAATAAAGGAAACAATCATTAGTACAACAATTGATGATATTGCAATTGAAATAATAAGCTCTATTAATGTCATGCCTTTATTGTCAATATGTGCTCTCATTTCAAATACCTCTTTTACTCAATATAATGTTTTCCTGTTGTTTCTACAAGGCCAATGGAGTAGGCCCGGTTAGAAGCAGACACTCCTATGGATGATATAATCTTTCCCTCACTATTAGCTAGTATTCCCCCTGTATCTTTACGAAAGCAGACTTCCATTTTTACAGTGGAGGTAACTAAATATTCCGTAGTATCACCACTATTACGATAAGTGATTTCACCATCCCTTAGTTCAAGTTTCTTTTTAGATATAATTTCCCTATTAATAACATCGCCTGCTTCTACGGAGTAATAATAATTACCATTTGATTCTTCAATAACAAGATAATAAGTCTTGTCCTTACTCATATTTTCAATGCGAACTGCATTTAGCATTGCACTAATATGCTCGGAGGTGTTCTTAGCACTGCTCGTGTTTAAGCATTTTACTCCAAACATTGCACCCCCTGATAATATTCCTATTATTAGCATTACAACTAACAATTCTACTAGGGTGACACCTCGATTATCCTTCATACACTATCCTATTCCTTTGATTCATTTACTTATTTATCCTTTCGCCAATTCTCATAAGATATCATATTTGATAAATCTACAAAAACCGATGCTGGTGTTATTGTTGAAAAACTAATAGTTTTATCTGTCCCTTTAAAGAGTTGATTCATTATAGTTCCTTCTGATGTGAAGATATCTGCAATAAAAGTTTCTGTTTCAGCATCTGTCTTTATATCACATCCTTTACCAAGGGTTATATTATCACCTGCTACAATACGTCCCTTCACATGCACATTATCATTAACCGTAATATTCCCCTTTTCTCCATCTTCATCTTTTCGAAACGAAACTACCAAGCCCTGGATATTTGCACCCTCTCCTATATTGATATCACCCGATGCAATTAAAAAACCTTTGAAGGTTACACCTTCTCCAATTGATACATCACCATCAACGACTACAAAGGATTGTTTCATTAGCTCTGTATCAGAAGTAATGGAATAAACGTTAGGAGTTTCTATCGAAGCTTCCGTATAAACAAATTTATCTGTATTCTTAATAGAATAATCTCCATCCACTACATGACTTACTCCTCCTGCTTTAACATAGGTCTCAACTACATTATCACCCTCCTGGTATACCTTCTTAGTATCCTGAATTGATAATAAATGTGTTATCTTTGAATACAATCCTTCTAACATACTAACCTTCTTATCCAGTAACCCAGTGTCTGTATATACAACCTCGTCTAACCTAAGTGACTTAATTGCACCATCAAGTGCAACGTCATCCGCATAAAGAGGATTAAAACTCATACCTTCCGTTCTTTGTACTGACCCATTATAGGACATTATATTTCCGACTGTTTCCGTAACGCAAGTGGAACTGTTTGGAAGTTCTACACTATCCAAGGTAAATTGACCCATAGGAGAAATTTCATCCGCACGTTCCTGATTCTCCACAAATTTGGCTAAAAAAGCATCCGCCTTTTTCCCACTTGCAAAATTCAAATAGTAATAGCGAAGTGTTGATGCAGCTCCCCCTTCTCCTGTTTGCTTAGCCGCAATTTTATATGGCTTCAATGGATCATCTGCAACATAAGCATTATAATCAATATCAGTTCCGTTTGTCGGAGCCTCAAGTTTAATCTCAGGAACTCCGGAATTAACATCCGCTTGTGTTATGGGGTTATGCAAAATACCAGGAATATATTTACCTGGAATCAAATACGCACGCTGATTACTTTTAAATGCTATGGATTCACCGGTAAGAATATCGGTATCCTCTGTTAATACACTATCCTCTATGGAAATATGCCCACGTCCTGCTAATAATAATGCAGAAAGACCAGATAAATCAAGGCTAGACCCTGATCCGTTAATCATGATGGCACTTCCTTCTGCCGTATGTGTTCCGGTATAGCCAATATAGGCGCCCGATTCTAACTTTACATCACTGTTGCGACCATTCAATACAAGGTCATCCTTTATGATACAGATTCCTTTAATATCCATTCTTGTTCTAGCCGACGAATTCAAATAAGAATCTGTTGTTTCTGTTACTAAGTTATCAGCCCATATAATGGGTGGATTACTTGTGCCAATGGCAAGCTTGCTTCCATCAAAAATCGTGATATCCCCTCTGGTTACAATATTATCCTTAACCAGGCTATCTTCCTTACCATCCATATTGAGTATATTTTGACCACCAATGCTATTGGTAATTGCAATTCCACCTACGCCAGCATAGACACTTCCTATTATATTAGTAGGTTGTATGCTTGTTTTACCGGAAGGATTATTAGAATAGATTCCGTTGTCAGCAATCAAAACGTAATTTTCAAAGGGTTGTTTTATGTGATATTGCTCTGTTGGATCCTCTATAGAAGAGAATGTAAAGGCAGGGATTGTAATTCGTATATCAGAAGCAATTGAGGTTTCATATTCATTATATTGATAGATAATTTTAATATCCTTTACCGTAATCGTATTTGACTCAATAACTAAAGGAACTTCTTCTTCCTCAAAGAATCGATTACCTCCAGAAGGTGGATCGGATAAAAACTTTGTGAATTTGGTCAATTCAACCTTGGTCATATCTCCCGATTTAGCAAGTTTATCCTTTAGTTTATCTAGTACCAGTTGCTGAATATCAGTATTCTGGGTATCCTCGTCCATGGCTGCATAGATAGCGTACTTCGGTAATACCTCATTCTCATAAACATCTTTTATGGATTCCGAAGTAAGCTCCTGAATGCGTACTCTAATTTCCTCCATTGCAATCTCACAAGAATAGAAATTATCCTTTGACTTACTCTCTACCAGCTTCATTTGTAAATTAGTTGCAGAAACGGACAGCAACAAGGAACCTAGTATGCCAATGAATGCTAAACAAACGATAACCATAAGTAAGGTTGATCCCTTATTATTTAGTTTATTCTTTAATACTTCCATGCTGCTTAATCCCTTTCTTACTCTTCTCTTGTAGATTGAAGGGTACAAAGTACTTCTTTATATTTATCCTTTGGTTGACCAACCTGATAGGTACAAATTTGTACGGTTACTGCATAAAGTCTATTCTCTTTCTTTGTATCAATAATCTCAGTGGTTATTCCCTTATGAGTTGGATCAATAATCTCAAAGCCTCCAATTTGAACTTTTACCTGTTCATCGGGCAAATTGGTAAATGATTTTACATTATCACTCTCTGTACTTCGTATAATTTTAATGTTGGGATCCATAAGATTTTCTTGTTTCGCAATATATAGATTAACTGGGTTCGCTGGGTTACTATTATTAATTTCTATCTCATCAAAATGTAGACTGTCGTATATGGATGGTTCATAAAACAGATAAATATGTTGAAGTAGTGTTGCGTAATTCTGATCCTTCACCAGATAAGTTATTGACTTATCAATATCATCGGGTGTCCAGGCGCATTGATACTGCACTTGATAAGATATTTTTGATCGCTTACTTTCAGCGTCTGTATATTCACTTACCTCTATCTTCATGGTTTTGGTTATAAGCGAGGTTATACTGCTGATGTCACAATAGATTGCATATTCTGGAGCTGAGGCATTAAATTGGGGTTCTGATGGTTTCTCTGGCAAATCTACGGATGGGTCTTTGGCCTTATCTATAACAGCTTGTTGATACTCCTGCCTCCAAAGTGCTTTCTCCTCTTGGTAATTCAAGTACTCTGGAGATTTTTCCCATAATTGCCTGGCGTAGACTGTACCTCTTTCCTGAAAGGTTAAGAGCGTTACCTGATCTATATTCTTTAAACCTTCTGCTTCTGTTATATACATAGTACCAGTATCATCAAGCCAAACGTTTGAGAATAACATACCATTGGTTTGTTCATCTAAGTTAATAATATCTGGCATAGGATAATTATTCATCAAATATCCATCATGTGATTCAATATACTGGTAAGGTTGTGCATCCATCTTAATCAGAACATCATAAGCTCTATTATCTTCTTCAATTCCATTCATTCCAAAATAGTATGTACTTTGTTCTTCTAAAGGATTTTCTACATATTTTATATAGCCACCCGAATCTAATTGAAGGCGCATCAATATGTCATCTACTTCAATGCTGCTTAAATCCTCGATAATATTAAAATCCTCAACGGAACCAGTAAATTGGCCAATGGTCTGAGTCATATCAAACGATTTCAAGCCTTCAATAATATTAGCAGCTAGATTACTTCTCTTTTGTATCGCTTCGGCTTCCCGATTCATCTTCATGGAACTGAAGAAATTATTCATAAGTGGCACCATGACGATAACAAGAATTGCAATACTAACTAATAACTCAATTAAGGAAAAGCCTTGATTATTTGTTTTCATAGTTTCCGAGTGATTTCGATTTTTTTTCATCATAGTTAACTCCCGGTTACTCCCCACTTGTTCCAAAAATATTGTCAGTTCCTATATTAATATCTCCAATATAAGGAGGCTCATAAACTTTGCCCGTACCCGTGAGTGCATACCGATAGATCATCATTGTTCCCATTAATTCTCCAGTCGAGCTGTCATAACTAATCGAAGCACTATCGATTACAGTTTTATCTGGATAATTCGTAATATATTTCGTTAATTCTTTAAAGCCCTCATAGGTAGTCTGAAAGTTGATGTTAATAGAGCATTGAAGCCCAGACATATATTCATCCGGCGCGATAGTGACCTTTGTACCGTCTCCCTTATCCTGCTCAGCACGAGCTGGAAGCACTGACGTATAAAATGTTGTGGAATCGGCCAGGCTGGTAGACGGAATGACAACATCAATTGTATTCTCCAACTGTTCAAGGAACATAAGATTATCTTCCTTGGCTATATAGACCGGAAAACGATTCAATATCTCGTCCATTTGCTGATTGATATTCTCAGTTTCCTTTTTAAATGTCTCTTCATTTTCAATTTGCTGATTGAGATTTTCAATTTGCTGCTTAACGGATTTTGTCTCTGTTATGGCTTCCGACGTTTTTGCAACATTCTTGGTATACACCTCAGAATAGGTATAAACAAATATTGTCACACTAATCAAAGTAATCAAGAGTCTCAATTGTTTACCGGTTAATCTCATATTTTTCATTCGAATATGCCTCCTAATCAAATGCTGTTTTATCTATTATTATTGAGTATAGGTACATGCGATCGAGAAGCTGACCCGAGATGTTATCTCTTCCTCAGTTACCGATAAGTCTGATATATCTACCGTCTTAAAGTAATCTATGGTCTTTAGCTGCAATAATACCTTTGCAACCAATGCTTTGGGACTTTTATTATTATCAGCCACAGAAACATTCATATTGATTCCTGTTCCAGAGAATTGAAGGGAATGAATTACCGTATTGGTTGGTAACTTCTTCTCCAATTCTTCAATAATAGCATCGATATTATCATTTTTATTAGTTGTTAAACTCTCTAACATTTGTAAATCAGCTAGTTCAAGTTTTGCTTTCTCATACTCTTTTGATGCACTATCTGAAGTTGATATGGCCGCCAATTCATTCGTTGCTACCTCCAGCTCCTTCTTTGCATTTTTGCAATCAATATAAGAAACATAAGAAAGTGTTGCTGCACCAATGAGGCATGTAAGAATTAGAATAGTAATTCCTATTCCTGCACTTATCTTTTCCTTTCTTTCTGATAGTTCCTTTGGCACAAAGTCAACCGGTTTAATAGCTGCACCAATACATGCCATATATTGACTCGGATTATTTCGATAAGCCACTGCCTTTTTCCAAGAACGAATTGTTGAGAGAGTTTCAATCTTTTTAGGTGTTATCCCAATCGCCGAGGCAAATATATCCTCTATGCCTTTAACTTCAATTCCTACTCCTGATAGGTATATGTCTTCTATATTTGAATTCTTATGATTTGCCTTATAATAATCTATCATTCGGGCTATACTGTTGGTTAATAATTGTAAGGACTCGATTATATACTGTCTTGCAGCTAATTCCTTTCCAATGACATGTATGTGTTGTGTCCCTGTTGCCTGAATATACTCACTAGCAGATGCCGCTTCCTTATTTGTCCAGGTTGAATCTATGGGTCGTATTTCTTCCTTTCTATCTATGGTTAATAAATTATATTTCTTTAAAAGATCAAGAGCTTCCTTTTCATTCTCAACCTTATAATAATCTTGTTCCATTACCGCCTCTGCAAGCACCGAAGTACCATATCCAACGATTCTCTGAAGAATTAATACATCATCACGTAGAATACTTATTAAGGTATTCTGTTCATTGATTTGTAAAACTACGTTGGTACCTCGATTAACCTGACGTTTAATTAGCTGATAGCTACTGTTACCATAATAATCTATCGAAACAACTTCTAAATGTAACATTCTGGCAAAACTATAATAATTCTTAACTAGAGTAGAGGGTACCGCATATACAGATAAGCGAATATGTCTTTGTTTTTCTACTTTATCCTCAGCATTACTCTCCTCTTGATTAACATCCTTATCTAATTCATCCGTTTGATTCTTCAGATCTTTATCCAGCTTCTTATTTTGCTTATCCAACTTTGTCTGAATTTTCTTTTCTTTCTTTAGAGAAATTTTCTTTTCTAATATACTGTAAGATAAAATGTATTCTTTTATATCTATTGGAAAATAATCAGAAGCCCCCATTCGGATAACATCCATTATCTTGTTATCCTTTATAGGAGGAAGAATAACTTCTCTATTAGCAATTTTTGTGGATGACACAGAAAAGATAACCTTATTCGATTTAAATTTACCGGCACGAAGATAATATTGCAATGATTCCCCAAACAGTTCCTTATTCCGTATATAGCCATCCTCAATTGCATTCTCAGGTGTAGGGAAGGAAATGCTCTTATAAACATGAATCTTCCGATTCTTATTGTTATTGTATGAAACCTCACATATCTGAGTGACTTGTGTCCCAATCACGATGCTTAAAACTTTCTTAGCCATAAAACGGTTCCCCCATGATGATATTCTCTAATAATATATGAACTTTGCAAGATACCAAGCAATCAATTGCTCGCCAAACAGCATAACAGTTACAATTCCAGCTGAAAGATAAGGCCCAAATGCCAATACTCTGCTAAGTTTACTAACCTTCATTCGAATCGGATGAAGGATTGATGCATAAATACAACCAAGGAAAAATGCTACAATAATAAGCTTCCAGCCAAGCAATAAACCAGCTACCGCCATTAGCTTAATATCTCCTCCCCCAATTCCATTTCCTTTTGTAAGAAAATATAATAGTAATAAAAATAGGCTTACAACAAAAAATCCGATGACATATTCGTATAAATTGCGATAATCGAATGCCACTCGGCCAATACCCATAATAAAAATAAATATATTAATACCAAACGGTATAGTATTCGTTCTTAAATCAATCACACTAAGCACAATCAAAGCCGAAATCACAAGACAATAAATTACACTTACCGCATTTAAACCATTCACATAAAATACAAGCACATAAACGAACCCGTTTAGTGCCTCAATAATAGGATATTGTATCGATAGCTTCACTTTACAATTCCTACATCTCCCCTTCAAAAAAACATAACTAAATATAGGCACCAAATCATACCATTTAATCCGTTCATTACACTCCTCACAATGCGATCTTCCAAAAACAATACTAGTATTATCAGGAATCCGAGAAATACAAACATTCAAAAAACTCCCAATTAAAATACCATAAATAAATATAATAGAGTACATGATTATGTATATCGTCATAAAGCACCCTGCTTTCTTAGCATTTGAATCCATGTAACAAACAGAGCTTTGCCCTGTTTGTTATATGATTGTAATTAAAGTATGTATTTCACTTAATAGATTAGTCTGGAATAACGGAACTTATATCTGCAGTATAATCTATACCAGTAACAGTTGTATTATAATCCAATTCAACTTTATAATCTGTTTGGCTTACAACCGTAACTATAATTTGAGAATTACTACCAGCGTTAGTTGATTGTAATTTAAAATCACCTACTACCGCGTTAAGCTCTACGATAAACGCATTAGTGGCACTCGCATAAGCTGAGTCAAACTCCCATTCTTTCCCATCTATTTTGTACATACCAGTATGCGTTGTTGTACTATTGTCTCCTAAATTCAGTCCTGCACTTGCTAATCCAATACCAGCGCTGCTAATATTTTCATCCATCAAACCAAGCTTAACTGCAGTATAAATTGTATTCACTACCTCTTTGTCATTTGCCTGTCTTGCCTTATCAATATAATGCGTCAATCTTGGTGTCAATGTAATTGCAAGAATAGCTATAATAGCCATTACTACAATTAACTCAACTAGTGAAAATCCTTTGTTATTTTTTTTCATACTCATTTCTTTTCTCCTCTTCTCATCATTTTATTTATAGTCAAAACGGATTTTCTCAATCCAATTTGCTCCTATGAAAACTTCAAATCTTTCTCTTTTTTAATCTAAGCTACCGTTTAAAATATAAAAAGCCCCCATAACTTAAATAATGAATATCGATGCATGGTTCGGGTGACCAAAGCCCATCATACCTTAAATTATGGATATCGATGTATATAGATTCGTTTTGTCGTAAACCGGCTGACAAGGCTGCTTATGTTCGACTAGAGACTCAATGAAAAACAGAGCTACTGCGATGTTTTTCATATCTCTGAGGCTCTACAAAGGACATGCTCCGGAAGGTAAGGTAGACAAAATGAATCTATAAGCAGCGATATTCATTTCATAACCTAAATCGGGCTTTTTCCACCCGAACCATGCATCGATATTCATTCCACAACCTAAATTGGGCTTTTGTCATCTCTAAAAGTCCCTACTGAGAAATAACACTATCCAATTGATCATACATCGAGAACATCGGCTGCATAATTGAAAATAACAAAGTACCCACTACCACTGCCAATACAACAATAATAAGAGGCTCCATGGCAACAGTTAAAGACTGAGTCGCTATCTCAACTTCTTCATCGTAATAATCTGCAATCTTTTCCAGCATAGATTCAAAATTACCCGTTTCCTCTCCTATCTTAGTCATATGGTAGACCATAGGGGGAAATATTCCGGAAGCTGACAGTGGGACGGACAGCGGAACACCTCTTGCAACCTCTTCCTTCGCATCCAGAAGAACTTTCTTAATAATTAGATTGTCAATCGTTCTTGCCGTAATATCAATTGCCTCAATCAAAGGAATACCAGCAATTAGTAAAGTACTTAAGGTTCTTGCAAATCTTGAACAGGAACTTTTAATAATTATTTTACTTAATAGAGGAATCTTAAGAGCCAGTGAAGCAAAAAACATTTTACCAGAATAGGAACTCCGAAATATAGCAAATCCAAGAGAAATCATGATCATTACTCCAAGAATAAGATACCATTTATGTAAGATGAAATTACTGATTGCAACCACCGCTAAGGTAACTGCAGGCATTGTCATGTCCATGTCCTCAAACATATTCATAAAGCTTGGGATTACAATAACTAACATCAAGATTATGACAGCAAGTGCAACGCCTCCGACTGCAATTGGGTAAATCATCGCTTTTTTTACCAATGATTTTACTCTAGCATCCTTTTCAAAATGTGTAGCTACGCGCTCTAATGCAATCTCTAAACTGCCTGAGGTCTCCCCGGCATCTACCATATTAATCAATATTGGCGGAAATATCTTGCCTTGATTTCTCATTGCATCAGAAAGTGATTCCCCCTTTTCCACTAATATCTGGGTACTCTGTATTGCTTTTCTTAAGTTTTTGTTTTCTGTTTGTTCAGTAAGCATCTCAAGAGCTTTAATAATTGGAACACCCGCAGATAAAATACTAACAAATTGTCTAGTGAATACGCTTAAATCCCTAGGTTTCACTGGATTTCCAATGTTAAAGTTTAGATCCCGATTTAATATAGTAAGTTCTTTAATTGAGACTGGAACCAATCCCTCATGCTTAAGCATATGATATACTCGCTCTTCATTCGGAGCCTCCATCTTACCTTTTCTTTCTTTGCCGTTAACATCAACGGCTGCATAAGCATAACCGCCCAAGCGAAATCACCTCCTTAAGTTTACTGTCAGAATAGTTTACGTTCCATTGAAGCAGAATCTTGAGCAAAATTAACTGCTTGTTCTGAGTCTATTCTTCTTCTTAGATACAAATCAAAAATTGCGTCATCCATTGTCTGCATTCCAAACTTCTTATTCGTCTGGATAATTGACGTAATCTGGTGTGTCTTTCCCTCCCTAATTAAGTTTTTAATAGCATGTGTGGCATGCATGATCTCGAAAGCCGCCACTCGTCCATCTACATCCGAGGTAGGGATTAATTGTTGTGATATTACAGATTCTAAAACAGCCGCAAGTTGAATTCGAATTTGTTGCTGTTGGTATGGTGGAAATACATCAATCACACGATCGACGGTACTTGCAGCACCGATCGTATGCAAGGTTGAGAATACCAGATGGCCTGTTTCTGCAGCAGTAATTGCTATAGATATTGTTTCTAAATCTCTCATTTCTCCAACTAGAATCACATCCGGATCCTCGCGTAATGCCGCACGAAGAGCACCGGCGTAGGACATAGAGTCAATTCCGATCTCCCTTTGGTTTACAACCGATTTCTTATGTCTATGAACATACTCAATAGGATCCTCTAAGGTAATAATATGTTCATTATAATTAGTATTAATAATATCAATTAATGATGCCAAAGTTGTGGATTTACCACTACCCGTAGGTCCAGTTACTAATACTAAACCTCTCTTTTTCTTAGTAAGTTCAACTACAGAGTTTGAAAGCCCTAACACCTCAGGTGTAGGAATCACGGTATTTATGATACGAATGGCAAGAGCAAATGAGCCTCTTTGTTTAAATACATTAACTCTATATCTGCCGATACCGGGAATTGAATATGAAAAATCCACCTCGCCATTTGAAAGGAGCTTATCCTTGCATAGTGCTGGTACCATAGGCATAATGACTGCTTCTGTATCCTCCGGCATTAATCTATTATAGCCCATATCAATTAATTCCCCATTTACCCTGCACTTCGGGGATAATCCCACTGTTATATGTAAATCAGATGCATTTCGTTCTTGTGCATCTTTTAATAATTCATCTATAGTAAACATGCTGTCTCCTTATAATATAAGTTATCAGAAGATGGTTTTATCTTCTGATAAAAGGCGGTGATTTTTCCGCCGTCCATCCGATTATAGGAACACGTTTTTTGTTCCTATAATATTAAGTTATCAGAAGATGGTTTTTATCTTCTGATAAAAGGCGGTGATTTTTCCGCCGTCCATCCGATTATAGGAACACGTTTTTGTTCCTATAAATATTTAATCATTATCAACGGATATACGAAGGAGTTCTTCCATGGACGTTACACCTTCTAGAATCAATTGTTTTGCACGAGTACGAAGTGGCTTCATACCTTCCGCTTCTGCAATCACTTCTATTTCATCGGTAGAAAACTTCTTACTAATCGCTTCTCTTATTTTTGAACTTGTCTGTAATATCTCGTAGATACCGATCCGGCCGTTATAACCTGTGTCATTACACTTTATACAACCACAGGCTTCAAAAATTGGCAAGGATTCTGTTAATGGCGCACCAAGAATATGCTTTTCCAAATCTGATGCTTTTCTTAATTTCTTGCAATCCGGGCACAATTTTCGAACCAAGCGTTGTGCTATGATTCCAGCAATCGCATCCGATAGTAAATAAGATTCCACCCCCATATCAATCATACGAGTGACGGAACCAGCAGCCGAGTTCGTATGCAAGGTACTTGCAACAAGATGCCCAGTTATTGAGGCTTTTACTGCAATCTCTGCTGTCTCGGAATCTCTGATTTCACCAACCATAATAACATCCGGATCTTGTCTTAATATTGCACGCAAAGCACTTGCAAAGGTTAGATTTGCTTTCTCATTCACTTGCACCTGATTAATTCCTGTAATATGTGCTTCCACCGGATCTTCAATAGTTATTATATTAAGGCCTTCCCTATTTAATGACGTAAGAATACTATATAATGTGGTTGACTTTCCACTTCCTGTTGGACCTGTAATCAAGATGATTCCATGGGGTTTCATAACCATCTTATTAAATTTTATTAGTTCATCCTCGTTAAAACCCAATTCACTTTTATCTCTAGTAAAACCATTCTTTGTTGCAATACGCATTACGACCTTCTCACCATATACAGTAGGGAGAATTGAGGTACGGATATCATACTCATATCTACCAACGGTCATTGTTATACGTCCATCCTGTGGTTTTCTCTTTTCCGAAATATCCATTCCACCTATGATTTTAATTCTTGCTATAATGGCATGCATTAATGTTAAATTATATCTTCTTCCTTTACTAAGAACACCATCGATTCTATATCTTACACGAAGGTCTTCATCTAATGGTTCAATATGTATATCACTGGCCTGCTGCCGGATTCCTTGTTCAATTATAGATCTTACAAGTACTACAATCGGGGCATTTTCTACTTCCTCGGTTGGAGTCTCTTGCATCTGTTCTATTCTAATCAGATTATCCCGTTCTTGCGTATATCTTTCAGCGACCTTAAGAGCTTCTACATTACCGTAATATTTATCGATAGCGGATGCAATCTCATGTGGAGTAGCAATAGCTGGTTCAATCTGAAAATTAGTCACAATAGCTATATCATCAATAGCCATAATATCAAGTGGGTTTGACATTGCTATTCTTAAAACATTAGGATAATCCTTCTTAAATTCAAAGGGTATCACTAAATGTTTTCTTAAGATTTCTTCTCCCACAAGTTTAGTGATATCTGTATCAATACGGCGCTCTGACAATATTATTAAATCATAATTTAACTGCCTATGTAATGCATTCGCAATTTCCATTTCATCCGTAAAACCTAAATCAATTAAAGTTTCACCAAGTTTATGACCCTTTTCTCTTTGTTCTTTCAGGGCTAGTAATAATTGGTTATCATTAATTATCCCTGCATCAATTAGTAAATCGCCTAATCTCTTCTTTTTGTTGTAGAACTCCATTTTGCTTCTCCCCTAACATCACTATACCAACTAATTATAGTATGAGATTCCTATCTTTGCAACATGAATTTACAGGAAATTACTTTTCTGTACCTTTACATTAAAGGGTTATAGGAACAATTCAATTTAGTAAAATGTCTCAAGAAAGTGCCTCCTCCATTCGGTTGAGACACTTTTAATTATATAGTAGCTTTTATGAATTAAAGATACCGAATGATGAATAGATAAGCACCCTCTTTTTTCGATATTTCATACTCCTGTTCTAAACGATATACATTCCGGTTTAGTTGTCTTTTTACATAGTCCCTGTTATGAGAATACATAATAATTACGCCACCCTCCTTCATATGTTCCGGTACTTTCATAAAAAACTTCTGATAAAGTGTAACTATTTCATCTTCCTCTTTATGTCCCATAGCTCTTGGCATATTAGTAAAGATTTCATCAAATAGATATTCATGCTTAAAGTCAAAAAAATCTCGATTAATATAATGTACAATGGCATGTGCAGCTTCGGTATTTTCTTTTGCTTTATTAATAGCATCACTATATATATCCAATCCATACATAGTATTAGCCCGTACTAATTGATTACGTTCCATTAACATAGTTCCAACTCCGCAGAAAGGATCAAGTACCTGTGCATCTTCCTTTAAATATCGCTTTGCTAAGGCAGCCATAAGCGCAGCATTAACCGGTTGGATACTGGTGGCAATAGCCTTCTTGCGATAGGAAAATCGTTCATCCTTCAAGGTATATAGTTTTATTAATATATTAAAAGATTCTTCCTTGTTCTCAATCATTCGTATTTCAAATTCATAATTTGAAGTAGAATTAATAAGCTTTCGTTTTGATAAACGTTCTATTTCTGCACCTAACTTTTTAGTTAAAGCACTCTTTTTATCTAATTCAAGATTACTCTTAAGTTCGATTCTAAAATAAAAAGGTGCTGATCCTTTGTGCCTTTTCTCCATAAATTCCAATAAGCTACTATCTGCAATCTCTTTTGCTGCTGCAGTAATGTCATCCTTGCATACCTTGACATCTTCAAGCATAAATAATAATTCTCCATAGGTTCGTATGGGCAGAATTTCTCTTAAACGATTTGTTTTCAACATAATTCCTGCATTAAATTCCTTGGCACTTTTATCCTTCAATTGCTCCATTGTCAGATATTTGAAGTTTCGGTTGGTTAAGAGAACCAACTCTGAGAGTACCTCATATCCGATAAACGGATGCTGTTTGATACCTTCCTTCGCTAATATAAGCTCGGATATCACCCTTATTTCTTCACTGATATGTTTTTTGTTTGAATCCGTTATCTCTATATTACTTAATATAGTTAGCCTTTCTTTTAAATCAGGAAGCAGTTCACTATAGTCGAAGTCTTTCATCGCTGTAAGGTAAGAGCTTTTTACAAACAATTGATCTTCCTTTTGATATGCTTTATACAACTTATTTAGAAAGTCGGGAACTGCCAGTTCTCCCATG
The DNA here is from genome assembly GCA_963517115.1 of uncultured Lachnospiraceae bacterium. GTDB lineage: Bacteria > Bacillota > Clostridia > Lachnospirales > Lachnospiraceae > Anaerocolumna. The sequence continues at coordinate 21,599 of CAUQEW010000015.1, forward strand.
ATTAGAGCTGTGTTCTTTCTTACCTTAGGATCCTCATCTACTAAGAGTTTATCAAATATGGTGAATTCGGTACCAATCTGATACAGTAAAGCTGTCTTATTAAATCCTTCTTTTAACTCCAATTTCAACTTTATTAAATTTTGTCTTATATCTTTTTGTTGCACTATATCTTCAAATGTATCTCTTATCATGAAATCACCTTTATCTGTATTTTTCACTCTTTCTTCTTTCCCTCTCTCTCTTCTATCGTAACCTTTATAGTATCATCTGCTTGTTTTCCAATTTTTGCTCTTATATCTTTTCTTATTCCTATTATATGTCCCGGTGTATTCATTCGAACCAGGCTTCCTTCATAAGGTTCACCATCAAAGGTTGCAAACACCGGTACACGCCCTTTTCCAAACTCTTTTTTAACATCAAATGGAATATCAATATATGCACCATCTAGATCCGGTACCTTTTTTATAACTGCATCAAATTCATATATTTTGCTCATAAATTCACTCCTTATCAGTTCTTTTAAATATTATATCATCAACAGAAAGCGTGTTCATGATCTTGTTACTCCAATCGGAATCTGCAAGCAAGCTTCAATTCCTCATTCCGTTTTCATTATATCATGAACAGAAGCGTGTTCATGATCTTGTTACTCCAATCGGAATCTGCAAGCAAGCTTGCAATTCCTCATTCCGTTTTCATTATATCATAATTTTGTAGTTATTGTAATAGCATGTACTTTTATGTTCATTAATATTGACTTCTGTAATATTTTATGCTACTGTAAATGTAATTCGATATAGGGGAGTAGTCGGCATAATTTAGTAACATCTATCGTATATAACTAAGTTATGTAATTAAATCAACATTTTGAACGGAGACGTTCTGGTTTAATTTGAAATGACAAGACCTGTATCCTTTTATTAGGATACGGGTCATTTTTATGCTAATTTACCCTATAATCAATAACTTTTTATATGCACGAAGGGAGATCTTTTTATGGACTTTTTATTTTCAGGACTAGCATCTATAACGATTCCACAATTAATTATGTATGGTGTTGGTATCCTACTAATCTATTTGGCTATTGTCAAAGGTTATGAACCATCTTTATTATTACCTATGGGCTTTGGTGCAATTCTAGTAAATATACCAGCATCAGGTGTATTAAATCAAACCCTATCAGGAATTGGCGAAACACAAGGTATTGTTCAATGGCTTTTTGAAACCGGTATTGAAGCCTCTGAAGCTTTACCAATCTTATTATTTATTGGTATTGGTGCAATGATTGACTTTGGTCCGCTGCTTTCCAATCCTATTATGTTTCTATTTGGAGCTGCAGCTCAATTTGGTATCTTCTTTACCATATCTGTCGCAGCACTCTTAGGTTTTAGTATAACAGATGCTGCATCCATTGGTATTATTGGTGCTGCAGATGGTCCAACCTCTATATTGGTATCACAAATCCTAAAATCTAAGTATATTGGTGCTATAGCGGTTGCTGCTTATTCCTATATGGCTTTAGTACCATTGGTACAACCTCTTGCAATTAAATTAGTAACCACAAAAAAAGAACGTATGATTCGTATGCCATACAATCCTGTTGGTATCTCTAAAAAAGTAAAAATTATCTTCCCTGTCGCAGTTACCGTTATAGCCGGCTTGGTAGCCCCTATGTCAGTTGCTTTAGTAGGATTTTTGATGTTCGGTAATCTACTTCGCGAATGTGGTGTATTGAATAGTCTATCTGACACAGCTCAGAATGTACTTGTTAATCTAGTAACTTTATTACTTGGTATTACTATTTCCTTTAGTATGAAAGCAGAAGCTTTCGTAACATGGGAAACACTTTTAATCATGGGTCTAGGTTTAGTTGCATTTGTATTTGACACCATTGCTGGTGTAATGTTTGCTAAGTTCATAAACTTGTTCCGTAAGAATAAAATCAACCCAATGATTGGTGCTGCGGGAATATCTGCTTTCCCTATGTCTGCGAGAGTTGTTCAAAAGATGGCGATCAAAGAAGACCCTACCAATCATATCTTAATGCATGCTATCGGAGCTAATGTTTCTGGACAAATTGCTTCAGTTGTTGCAGGTGGAATTATTATTGGCCTTGTAAGTGCCTTGATGTAAACTATTATTTGTGTATCGCGAAAGGAGCATTAATATGAGTGAAACTTTTTTGCTTTCCCTAGATATCATGTGGAAGGGAATGTTCGGAATCTTTGCAGTTATTATTTTAATTACACTATTGGTTATTATTATGCAGAAACTTGATAGTAAATCCAGTAAATAAAATTAGATAATATATTCTATATATTGAAACTCCAGGCAAAATGCTTCTAGCATTTGCCTGGCGTTTTTTTATTCATGACAATAGAAAGTTCGCGAAGCGTGCTTTCTATTGTACTGCTATAAGCAGTTTCAGGAAAGGCTAATTTAAACTCTGTTCCCTCCTTACGCTCCGCCAATTAATTATCAAAGTTAAGGTTTGTTATAGATAGGCTATAAAAGTATTTCCACGTTCTTTTGCAGTATCTTTAACATAGAGAAGGTAACTCGAATATTATAATATACTACAATATGAAAGGAGTTCTTTATGTCTATTTATAATATAACTAAATTACTATCCCTCGACTTTGGCCTCGCAATAAAGCAAACTAATATACCAAACCCCCCACTTACTTTAGTCATTATCTTCGTTGCTTGTATTATTGTTCTAGCAGTATTTATTTTGCTGATTCATAGGAAAAATGCCCATAAATATACTGGTAATCCAAACAGAGATATAAAACTCACAAGTAATGAACTTTCTGGCAATGTGAGAAGACCAAAGTTCAATATAGTAAGTAAATCTAATATGATTGAAGAACTAAATAATGATTTAGAGCCTTTTGGCTTTGCCTATTACCCAAAGCAAGATCTTTTTTATTCTATTATGTATGGATGGCAAAGAGATTGCGGGTATTGCGAACTATATGATGAAGGTGCTCCTACACTGAGTATGATCATAGATTGTGAACCCATTCGTTTTGAATATGAAGGAAAAAAGTGGCTAATTGAATTTTGGAAAGGTCAATATGGAATGACAACCGGTTGTGAAATAGGAATCTACACAACTGATGGTCCAAGCTTAAATATTCCCGGTTTTTTTGATGGGACATTTTATTACAGCGCTAGTATTGATAATTTTTTACCTCTAGCTTATGAATTAAGAAAAAATGGTTCTCTGTTATTTACCCGAAGCGAATTACACTGGTGGTTAACAGGCTTTAAGTTAGGTGAATTCTCAGATCCTTCTGAACTGGAGATGAGTGTTGAAATTACCTTAAAGGATATGGATATGTGTAATGAATTCATCAATGGTATGTTAGATGCAGGTTACTCTAGTAATGATATCACCGTTTTAGATACTACTGTTCGTTTTATATTTGATAAGCCTCATTCACCTCAACCAATTACCAGAACACAACTACTGGAATACTTTATGCAGACAAATAATCAACGAAATTGTGACGCTTACGAACTGGCTACCAGGCATTGTAAGAATACACTGGATAAAATAGAGTTTGTCAAACATCAGGCCCCTAGAATGTATCGTAAGATATTAAATATAGGTAATACAAAAGAGTTATTTTCAAGTTATAAAACGATTCAAAAATTCATTGATCATGATAATATAACCAACGAATAAGTATTGGGGGAAGGAGTGATATATTTGTCAGTATCAACACGATTGTCTAAAGTCTTTGATTCTGCTGAAGAAATTCCTTTTGATGATTCATCTAAGATTGTTATTATGAGCGATTGTCATAGGGGAGATGGTAGCTGGGGGGATAATTTTTTGAATAACCAAAATCTATTCTTCGCAGCCCTATCTTATTACAACCAGAAAAATTTCACTTATATAGAACTTGGAGATGGTGATGAACTTTGGGAAAATAGAAGAATCGAGCAAATCATAAAAGTACATTCTGATGCATTTTGGCTAATGTCAAAATTCCATAAAAAGGGTCGGTTTTATATGATATTTGGAAATCATGATATGGTTAAAAAAAATAACAGTTTTATTATAAACAAATGTAGTTCTTATTATGATGAATGTGCAAAAAAACATGTTCCTTTATTTCCAAAACTAAAAATATATGAAGGCATCATTCTAAAAAATACTGATACTGACAATGAGATTTTTCTTACTCACGGGCATCAAGTGGACTTTTTTAATTACACCTTATGGAAGTTAGGTCGTTTTATGGTTCGATATATGTGGCGTCCTTTGGAATTATTAGGACTACATGACCCTACTAGCGCATCAAAAAGTGATGATAAAAAAGATTCTGTAGAAAAAAAATTAATCTCATGGTCAGTTCAGAATAAACAAATGATTATTGCAGGTCATACTCATAGACCAGTATTTCCCAAAGTAGGTGAACCTTTATACTTTAATGATGGCAGTTGTGTTCATCCACGATGTATTACTGCAATAGAGATTGATAATGGAACGATTGCACTTATAAAATGGTCTATTAAAACTAAGAAAGATAATACTCTGTATGTGGGTAGAGAGATCTTAGCAGGGCCAACTAAATTAAAAGATTACTATGAGTAATATATTTTTAAATGTAATATGAAAAAGATAAGGCTGTCGTAAGATATATAGTGCGACAGCCTTTGAGAATCTGTTTATTGTCCCATTTCTTCTATGTATTTGCTCGCCTTTTTCACCATGTCTTGGTGAGATTTTTGTAATGTGTTGCTGCTATGTGTTCTACTATTAAGGAAGTGAAGATCCATAACTCCACTCACGCCATTGCCTTTCACAGCGTCTAAGTTTTCACCTCTGCCATAATTATCGCTGCGGTTATTTACAACTTTCTCCGCAGGCGCAGATTCAACACCTGCATGTGGCATAGCTGTCATGGAGCCTGCAATGGTTGTATCTCCTACTTGGACAACAACAGCACGGCGTTCCCAACTCCATCCGTCCCAAATATCTTTTATAATTGCTGCGTCCTCTTTTGTTAAGGGTTCAACGTCTGCATGATTATAACCAAATGTCCTCTTTATTTCAAAAGATTCACCTGTGTTTACATCTGTAACTGTTGCATTTGAACCTTTCTCCAATATGTACCTGACCTCTTTAAACCAATCTAACACTCTATTATTACTCTGTTCATTAAGAGTATTTGCAAGAAGAACTTTCTTTGTATTATACCCTACTACACCATCTGCTATCAATCCATATTCTTCCTGGAAATTTCTAACTGCTTTTGCTGTAATACTTCCATAATATCCGGTTGCCTTTGAGTAATCAAAATACCCCAGTTGCATCAATGCGATTTGTACATTTTTAACTTCCTTATTTTGAGATCCTTTTTTTAGTAACGCTGCTGATGCATTCATTGGGCTAAATGCTAATGTTGCAGCTAAGCATAGCGCTGCCACACGCTTCATATGTACTTTTTTCATGCCAAAATCCTCCTGTTGTCAATTAAGTCTTTTATCATTATATTACAGAATCATTAATTTGTCTAGATATTATTAACATATTCTTAATACATTTGTAATACTTATTTAACAATTTATGGTTCGGCTTCCATAAAATACATGTTACTTTAAACGCTACAATATCTTAAAACAATTCTTTCTATATTCTATAATACCCTCATCACGAAGTTTACTTAGTTCCCGTGACATGGCGCTTCGATCGATACATAGATAATCTGCTAATTCATTTCTATTTAGTGATATTTCAAAGGAGTTATTCTTATGTTGTTCCATCTGTAAGACTAAGAATGACATAATCTTATCTCGCATACTTCGTTTAGAGAGTAATTCCATCTTGCTATTAAGATATAAGTTCTTTCTTGCTAACAACTCTAGCAAATTTGTTATCAGACGACTATGGAAGCTGCAGGCGGTAGAGCAAGTGGAAACGATTTTCTTAACAGAAATCCAAAGGATTCGACAGGCTTCCATGGCAAATACACTGACTGGACTTTCCTTTAGTCCTGCACAGACAAAGGTTTCTCCGAATATTTCACCCTCCTCAAGCCCAGCAACAATCATACGATTTCCCAATACATCCTCCCTGACAACCTGCACGCTGCCTGTAAGTATAATGCCAAGTGATGTAATCTCCTCTCCTGCCCGTATTATTGATTGATTCTTCGGGTATTGTCTTACATTTCCATCCAGACACTCTAAGATGTTACTTAATTCAACTGAATTAATTCCATCAAATAACGAAACTTGTTCTAATAATTTGAAATCATTATTCATTTGTCACCTACCCCTTTCATTTTTATTAATTATAATTTGTTTTTGTTGCAAATGCAACTGAAGTATGTAGATTTTTATAGTAATATAAAGCTACAACAAAATAAAACTACTAATAATACACATTATATAATAGAAGGAGCTTATCTATATGAAAAGAAAAATAATAACAATTGATCAAGAAGCTTGTAATGGCTGCGGCTTATGCGTAGATGCCTGCCACGAAAGTGCAATAGGATTAGTCAATGGGAAAGCAACACTGCTCCGAGATGATTATTGTGACGGACTTGGCAATTGTCTTCCTGCTTGTCCTGTTAATGCCATAACGTTTGAAGAAAGAGAGGCTTTAGCCTTTAATGAAGAAGAAGTTAAGAAAAATGCTGCCCAAGCTTCTTCCAAAGCGTTAACAGAAACCTCAGCTTCCCCTTTCACTGCACCTACCTCCAGATTGAATCAATGGCCTGTTCAGATAAAACTATTACCAACGAATGCGCCTTACTTTAACGATGCTGATCTTCTGATCGCAGCTGATTGCACCGCTTATGCTTATGGAGACTTCCATAATACATTTATAAAGAATAGAATTACCTTAATAGGATGCCCTAAGTTAGATGAAGGAGATTATGCCGAAAAGCTAACCGAAATTTTTATGAATAATGAAATTAAGAGTATTACTGTTGTCCGTATGGTTGTTCCTTGTTGTGGTGGTATTGTTAATTCCGTTAAAACTGCATTAAGAAATAGCGGTAAAATGATTCCTTGGCAAGTGATAACTATTTCAACAGATGGTACCATTATTGAAATGTAAAACTTAACCGGGAAATCTGTAATATTTCTTACGTCTTACAATAATTATAGAATACTTTACTCCCCATACAGTATTTTATGTTTATTATAAAAGGGTCTACTGCATTAATCTGCAGTAGGCCCTAATTATTATTCTTTAACTTGATTCATAATTTCTAATTTCACGCTGGGTTTTTACGTCTTATATATAGTTTCACAGCTTCGTACCAAAACACTGAAATAAATGCAATCATAAAAGATAGACTCAATTGTGTTATATTCAAATGCACCAACATCAGTAATTTTGACAAAGGACTATATATTATCAGAAGCAAAAGAAAAACAGTCGCGATTCCTACAATTACTATTCCTTTATCTTTTTTTAAATGTCTTATCGAAAGAAATCCAGACTCCGTATCTGAGCTGTTAACCAGAATTAAGAATAGATTGGAAACCACCAATACACTGAGTCCCATCGTTCTGGCTAAGGAAACATTCTCTGAACCTTTAAGTAGGAAATAATAATAGGAACCAAAGGAGCCTAACGCAATTGTAAGACCTTGTGCTACACTCTTTATAATAATTTTTACTGTTAGGAGTACTTCTTTTATCTTACGCGGCCCACGCTTCATAATATTTTTTTCTGCAGGCTGTCGTTCAAGTGCAGTTGAGCAAGTAGGATTCATAATAAGTTCCAACAATACAACATGCAGTGGTAGCAGCATAAGTTGGCTTGGTATTATATGGAGAAGCGGGCCTACTAAACATGCAATTGCAATTGGGATGTGAATTGTAAAGACATAACTAATAGCTTTACGAATATTGGCATAAATTCTTCTTCCATCCTTAATTGAGTCAATAATAGTTGAAAAATTATCATTGAGTAATACTAGTTCTGCAGCCTCTCTCGTAACTTCTGATCCCTTTAATCCCATCGCAATACCAATATCCGCATATTTTAAAGCTGGAGCATCATTAACACCATCACCTGTCATTGCCACTACATCACCGTTTTCTCGAAATGCTTTTACAATACGGAGTTTTTGTTCCGGTATGACTCTGGAAAAAATACTGACCTGTTTGATTATCTTTTGTAATTCACTATCAGACATGTTGGATATCTGATTTCCTGTAATAATTGCTCCATTACCAGGAAAATGAATCTGGCTGGCTATAGCCGCCGCCGTGTTACCATTATCCCCTGTAATCATTACAACCCGAATACCCGCTTCCACACAATTCTTTATATCTTCCTTAATAGAATCTTTTGGAGGATCCATGAATCCAATTAAACCACAGAGTGCAAATCGACATTCTGTTAAGATTTCCGGAATATCGTTCTCACTGGCAACCTTCATGGTTGCTACAGCAATCACTCGAAGTCCCATCTTCGACAGTCTAAGAACTTCCTCCTCTACTTGATGACGTTGGTGTTGGGATAAATCAGTGTATTCAAGTAGCCATTCCGGTGAGCCTTTTGCTGCAATTAATATATCACCCTCTGTATCCCATACGTGAGCCATTGTTTTACATTCCTGGGTAAACGGATATCCTTTTAAGAATTTCCCGTTGAAAATATCTTCTTGTTTAAGACCATGATTACTGCAATATTGTAGTATTGCTTTTTCCATTGGATCATATGGTATCATATCGCAAGCCATTCCAGCTATCCTTGCAAGATATTCTTCTTCACATTTATTCTTCCACACATTTGTTACAGTCATTTGATTCTTTGTTATGGTACCCGTTTTATCGACACAAATAACTGATACCGCACCTAATGTCTCAACTGCAGGCAACTTGCGAATAAGTGCATGTTTTTTTGTTAGCCGCAGAGCGCCCATAGAAAGAAATACGGTAAGTATTACGGGGAATTCTGCAGGAATCATTGATAAAGAAAGAACAACTCCAGCCAGTAGACTTTGAATAATACGATTTGACCAATTATATTCTGGTAAATGAAAAAAGGTGATACTTCCAACTAATACAAACAATATAACTGCTATACCCGTGCAGGTCTTAGTTAAATTTTTCATTTGCAGCTGTAATGGGGTTAATTTGTTAGGTGCCTTGGCTATCCTTGCTCCTATTTGTCCATAGGCTGTTTCTAATCCAGTCCTATCAATCACAATAGTAGCATTTCCTTGCGTGACCAAGGTTCCTGCATAGCAATAATCCTCACGGGGATTTTCAATTGTTGCAATAGTAAGAAATCCTAAACCCTGGGTTTTTCTTGTTGTATCAATCTCGGTTGGGGTTTTCCAGACTCCTTCTGACTCACCTGTTAATAGACTTTCGTCTAAGCAAAAGTCATGGGAAGTAATTACAAAGCCATCTGCCGGTATTTTGGAACCCTCTTCCACCAATATGATGTCACCCGGTACTAATTCAATACTTGCAACAGCGTTGGTCACTCCATTTCGAATCACTTGAATCAGTGGTTGAGAAAGGTTCTTTAGCTCACTTAAAGTTTTATCCGTTTTCCATTCTTGTAATACGTCAAGACATATTATCCCTATAACAAACATTAGCATAATCAATCCTTCTCCTGCTTCTCCTAAAAAGAAATATATAACCGAAGAAGTTATCAATAGAAGAAAGATGGGTTCATATACTGCATGGCATATCATTTGAAATAAGGAATTCTTCTGTTCTAAAACCAGTTCATTTTTTCCATACTGTTTCTGCAATTCATTAACTTGATTTGTGGTTAATCCCTTGGGATTTGTCATAAAAGTTGCCTCCAATTCGTGAAAGACACTCTACAACAATGCAAATACATATGTATTCCGAGACAATAAAAACACCTGCGGAACACATGTAGTAAACTACTGTCCCGCAGGTGTTTAACATATGCGCCAAAATATCCAGCGTCATAGTTAAAGAAAGCCCAGTGCCTTAACACTTGGGCGTATTTACTCCTGCTGCTGTCTTACAGCCCGGCTCCAAACAACGATTACGTTACTATAATGGCCTGATCAGTTTGTACTGTAGAGATACGCAAAACTGCGTTTTGCAGTGCAAAGAGAATATTTATAACCACTATATTCGGAAGCTATTATTTTGTTACTGTTTATTCTGCTATAAAACTGTTCTCTATGGTAATAATGCATTGAAATCTGCTGTCTATGTCTCGGATTGCCTCCATAACCTTTAGCAAAAGAATTTGTTCCTGCTTTTCATCATAGGAAAACGGAACAACTAAATCGAAGATTAGGTTGACTTGATTTTCACCATTCACTACGCGAAAGTCATGTATGGCTGCCTTAGGCTCAGCCTCATGGATTATTTCTACTACCATACTTTTCTTCTCCAAAACCAAAGTGTCATTTACTTCTACTGGATCCATATGAATAACCAAAAATATTCCCGTATCCCTTAAAACATCTCGTTCAATCGAATCAATAGTTTCATGAGCTTCTTCTAAATTAGAGTTATTTGGCACTTCAGCATGAATCGTAGCCATGGTATGAGAAGGTCCGTAATTATGAACGATAAGGTCGTGGCTTCCCACAATTCCTTCATAACTTTCCACCATATCCGTAATTAATTTATATATATCTCTATCAACTGCCTCACCTAACAGAGGTTCTAATGTTTCTCTTGCAATATTGAAACCCGCAATTAAAACAAAAACAGATACTACCAAACCCATCCAGCCGTCGATGGCTAACCCAGTCATCTTTCCAATTATAATAGAAACAATGGTAACTGACGTAATAAGTACATCCCCAAATGCATCCGCAGAAGTTGCTTTCATTACATTTGATTTTATCCGTTTCCCCAGCGTTTTATTAAAAGCAGATAACCATACCTTCACCAACACAGATATACATAAAATACCTACCAATATCCAATTGAATCCCACCGTCTCCGGATTAAGAATCTTTGTAAAGGCACTTTTAAAACAAGTAAGCCCCACCTGCAAAATTAAAAAAGATACTGCAAAAGCAGCAATATATTCAAATCTTCCATGTCCAAACGGATGCTCTTTATCAGCAGGTCGTTCTGCCAGTTTCACACCAATCAAACCAATAATCGAGGATGCTGCATCGGACAAATTATTAAAAGCATCCGCCATAACAGAAATACTATTAATAACAATTCCAATCACCATCTTAATTCCAAACAAAGATAGATTACATATAATTCCAACTATTGAAGTTAATACCCCATAGGCCGTCCTCACCTTAGAAGTCTCAGTCTTTTCATAATCTTTAACAAATAATTTAACTAATAATTGAGTCATTCAAAATCCCCCTTATGATAAATTCCTATCATACCTCGAGTAAAACTCCCCCATAAAAAGTGTAAAAAAACACACCCATGGAACATACTACTGTCCCACAGATGTATAATATTTTCATCCGTTGCCTAAAACAAGGCCCAGCCCCACGAATCAAAAATGATTCATCGCCTGCTCAGTTTGTACTGTAGATTCATATGCAGCGCAAAGAGATATAATAGCTATATCCTACTATACGAAATATAGCTTGTCAAGTAAAATAATCAATTTATGTAAATATTTTCTATTTTAATAATTTTGCTTTGTTATTACTCTTAGTGTTTTTCCAGTCAAACTGCATTTGAATTGAGCCAATCAATAATAAAATCGAATCTTTCTTTCGTCAATCCATGACCACCTCGATATCTCTTGTGGTATAGGTGGTTTAAAGCATTAAGCTCTGCATAAGCCGGGCTGGCTTTTTCAACGATATAAGTCGTATCTCTTGAATACTTATCATCTTCCGCAGAAACAATAAGTAGCCGTCTTGGTGCAATACATGATACCAAATTGAATATATCATATTTGCTATGGAAGTTCGGAATTACACTCGCCATTTCAATCCCTACATAGTTTAACATTCGATTTTCATAAGTACAAGCACTGCCGCTTGCACAGCTAAAAGCTATTCGTTCATCAACCGCAGAAAGAAATAAAACAGTATTCCCGCCATATGAATGTCCAAGTGTGCCAATATTTTTCTTATCGACATAAGAAAGCCCAGAAAGTAAAGTAATCCCATTTATAGCATCATTAAGCACTTTTTTCATCAAGCAATCGCCTTTTATGATACGATAGCACATTTCATTATAATGCTGTAAAAAGTCGCCATCGTCTGAAAGGGGTTCCGTTCCATGTGCATTTTTGCGTCTTTCTTCAAAGCATATCGAATCAGGAGCCAACACAACAAATCCCTTTTTCGCCAGTTCAGGACCGAAAGCTTGCAAGGGATTTCCAGTTAAACCGCAAACTTCGCTCTTTCCTAAATGACGTTCACCATTGTGTTGATGATTGATAAGAATTGCGGGATTTTTGTCAAGTATATCCGGAAGTAAAAGAAAAGCAATGACTTTGTCTTCGTAAGAATCATACTCTATTAAATGTCTTGTATATCCACTTTCCTTTGTAGAGTCCAGCAGTCTGTACTCAATATGAGGTATGATATTAGGACATGTAATTCCAATTGCTTCTGTTATCTCATTTCTTAAATTTTCCATGTTAACCACCTTGCTTAATAAAAAATATTAGCACTTCATAATATCCAACAAATACGAATATTTGTTGTTCTAATACTATCTCGTATAGATGTCAATGTCAAGTTTATGAAAATCATACAAATATAGGCTCACGTTTTTGATATTGCTAGATTTTGCAGTCTATAAAATATTATATAACTAATGCTATAAAATAACTACCATACTCTAACAGCACTAAAGTTTTTGATCTCATATAATCTTTTACATGGCAGTCAACTAGAAAGTCCCCAAGTAACCTAAATTATGAATATCGACGTATGGTTCGGGTATGAAAAGCCCCCAGTAACCTAGATTATGAAGATTGATACATGGTTCGGGTGTCGAAAGCCCTTCAAAACTGCATTAATGAATAGCGGTGCATATATACTCGTTTTGTCGTAAACCGGCTGACAAGGCATCTTATGTCCGACTAGAGACTCAATGAAAAACAGAGCAGCTGCGATGTTTTTCATATCTTTGAGGCTCTACAAAGGACATGCCGCCGGAAGGCAAGGTAGACAAAATGAGTATATATGCACCGCTATTCATTTCATACCCTGAATTGGGCTTTCGTCACCCGAACCATGTATCGATCTTCATTTAACAGCCTAACTTGGGCTTTTCACCCACGAACCCATACCCCGATATTCATTCCATTATCTAAATTGGACTTTCTGAGCCTCCCCCAATCACTGCAATTGCAATTCATAAAGCTTCTTATAGATTCCGCCCAAATTCAATAATTCTTGGTGGGTACCGGATTCGCGAACTTCACCCTTATGCATAACCAATATTTTATCTGCATGTTGAATGGTAGAAAGTCGGTGAGCTACCATTATCGTAGTTCTCCCCTCCATTAACCTCTCTAAAGCCTCTTGGATTAACTGCTCTGTTTCAGTATCAATATTAGCGGTTGCTTCATCCATAACTAATATGGCAGGATCATAAGCTAAGGTTCTGGCAAAAGATAACAATTGTCGCTGCCCTGCAGATAAGGTTGCACCACGTTCCGTTACTGCTTCTTCATAGGTATGGTTTAGTTTTTCAATAAAACCAGCCGCATTGACATAACTTGCAGCTTTCTTTACAGCTTCGTCTGTTATATTATCATTTTTCAAACGAATATTACTATTAATATCTCCGGTGAAGATAAACACATCCTGTTGTACCTGACCAATTGCACCTCTAAGCTGATCGGTATTGAGCTCCTTAATATCAACTCCATCTATGGTTATTCTTCCTTTTTGTATATCATAATACCTGCCTATCAAGTTTAATATAGATGATTTACCGGCACCTGTTGCCCCAACAAATGCAGCTCGTTCTCCTGGTTCAATAATAAAGTTGACATCCTTGAGAATCCAGTTTTCTCCCTCATAAGCAAACCAAACATGTTCAAACTCTATTTTTCCTTTTACTTCTTGTAATTCTTTTGGGAACTTAGAATTAACAATTAGAGGATCTTCATCCATTATCGTAAATATCTTCTCTGCTGATGCCATTGCTGATTGCAAAGTACCTAACTGTTCCGCTAATTCTTGAATTGGTTCAAAGAAGGATCCAATATACTGAATAAAAATATAGAGAGTACCTATGGAAATGGTTCCTTTTAACACAGATTCTCCACCCACCCCAATGATAATAACTAAAGCGATTACCGATAGCATATATATGGATGGACGAAAGATAGCAAATACCATCATTTCCTTATAATTTGCTTTATATAATTCTTTGTTCTTTTGTTTAAACTCTTCGAATTTTTCATTTTCTCTGGCAAAAATCTGAATTAGTTTCATTCCAGATAAATGTTCTGATAGATAGGTATTAATCGCTGTTATCTTAGTTCTTACAACACGATAGGTAGCTCGTGATATGGATTTAAAAAGAATTGTTAATCCTATTATTATGGGCAATAATAGGAAAGCATACATAGACATTCTGAGATCAATGCTTATCATTACCACTGCTAAACCAATGATTTTCATTATATTCTTAAAAAGCTTAACCAATATGTTGGCATACATTTCATTTAAGGTTTCCACATCGTTTGTGATTCTTGTAACAATTCGACCAACCGGAGTAATATCAAAGAACCGTAAGGATAGTTTATGTACATGCTCAAATAGCTGCTGTCTTATGTTATAAATAATGCTTTGACCCATTAATTGAAGAATCCACGTCTGTAGGAAATTACAGACAAAGCTTGCCAATAATACCAGTAGGTAAATCAATGCGGTCTTTTTTACGCCATTAAAATTACCCGCGCTCATGAACTCATCAATCGCATTTCCAACTAGAATCGGACGATAAAGTTCAAATCCGGTAATACAGAGAACTAATATAAATGCAATCGTCATCCATTGCCAGTAAGGTTTCATATAAGACATCAACCGCTTTAAGATACTGCCATTAACTGATTTCTCATAATCTATTTCACTTCTATTTGCCATGTTTCTTACCAAGCCTTTCCGTACACAGGTTCATTTTTATCGATTATTTACGTCTTAATACTACACAGCCTCCAATTGTTTCTCCAATTGCTGCTTTTCATACAATTTCGTATAGATACCTTGTCTGACCATTAGTTCTTCATGGGTACCATATTCGGCTATTTCTCCTGATTCTAATACTAAAATATGATCCGCATTCTGAATGGTGGAAATTCTATGTGCAATAATAATCGTAGTCTTACCCGATCTATTTTCTTTGAGATTCTTTAAGATCTGTTCCTCGGTATTCGTATCCACAGCAGATAAGGCATCATCTAGAATTAGGATTGGCGCATCTTTCATAAATGCTCTGGCTATAGAACTTCTCTGCTTTTGCCCACCTGACAGGGTAACGCCTCTTTCACCAACCAGTGTGTCATATTTTTTAGGAAAGTCCATAATATTATCATGTATACAGGCTTCTTTTGCCGACTTCTGAACTAATTCGATATCGTTACCCGCAGCACCAAAAGCAATATTGTTTTGTAAAGTATCTGAAAATAAGAAATTATCCTGGGGTACATAAGCAATGCTTTCTCTCAAGGTTTTTAGAGGAATTTCCCGAATATCATGGCCATCCAATGTAATAGCACCTCTCTCCACATTATACATGCGTAATAACAGGTTTGCGATAGCTGTCTTACCACTACCGGTTCGTCCTAGAATTGCCAGGGTACTGCCCTTTTCAATCTCTAAGAATATATTCTTAAGTACAACAGGTGTCTCTTCGGTAAATCTAAAGTTCAGATCCGTAAACTTTATTTCACCTTCTAAATGGTCTATATTCTTCACAGTGACTTCATCGTAAACCTCAGGTTTCTCCCTAAATATGTTCTGAATTCTCTTTAATGAAGCGATTCCCTGGGAGAAGAATGTGATACTGTCACCTGCTGCAATCATAGGCCATACCAGCATACTAATATATTGATTAAACGCAATAAAA
This sequence comes from uncultured Lachnospiraceae bacterium, assembly GCA_963517115.1. Classification (GTDB taxonomy): domain Bacteria; phylum Bacillota; class Clostridia; order Lachnospirales; family Lachnospiraceae; genus Anaerocolumna. The sequence continues at coordinate 37,616 of CAUQEW010000015.1, forward strand.
CGCCCTAAAGTAATCTCTCCCGTAATCGTTAAATAACCACCGTATAGTAATGTAACCACACTGGATAAACCAATCACAACATCTAAAAGCGGCATAACGGTTGCTTGAAGTTTTACAACCTTCATGTTCTTATCCTTATTGTCCTGATTTGCTTTCGCAAATGTTTTAAGTTCTTGTCTTTCTTGAACAAATGCTTTTATAACACGTATACCCGAGATACTTTCCTGTACTTGATCGGATAAATCCGAGAAAGCTTTTTGCTTCTGCGCAAACCTTTTCTCCGCAGATTTCCCATAATATACTCCTCCAATTGCGATGAATAATAAAGGTATTACTGCTAGAAGAGTCAATTTTGCATTGACATAAACTACCATCTTGGTCAATACCATAATGGTCATAATACAGGCATCAAAAGAAGTAATGACTGCCGGACCCACGGACATACGAACTGCATTTAAATCGTTAGTAAAATGAGCCATTAAATCTCCGGTTTTATTCCTATTATAATAACCCATTGATAATTTTTCTAAATGCGCAAACATATCATTTCTTAATTCATATTCAACAGCCCTGGCTGATCCAAAGATAAAGTACCGCCAGCAAAACCTTCCAATTGCTAGAATAAGCCCTACTGATACTATTTTTGCAATGCCCAGTAAGACACCATTCATATCCATAGTCCGACTTTCTAGACCGTCTGTTATCTCCCCTGTGAATTGAGGTATGTACAGATTCACAAAATCTACTATGAATAATGTGATAATCCCCATGAGATACTTCCATTTATATTTGTATAGATATTTTAGAATTATATTTTTTTCCTTCATATGTTCACCTCGATATTTTTTCAGTGCTTTTATATTATCTACTATATTATGGATTTTTTCAATCCTATTTTAATAAAATAATATATCCATTTAACAATTAAAATTTCTGGAAGCTGATTCACTTATTAAAAACCTACTTGTAGTGAGAACTATATTAGTATATAATATTAGCAAAAATATACCTAATTTACCTATAACTAATATTTGATTATTTATATTACAAAGGAGTTTTTTATGAGCAATTTATATATTGATCCTATTATACACACGACGCGACCTGATTCGGTTGGACGACTGGCTAAGGAAATGAGAGTTTATGATTTATTTGATCAATTAGATATCCCTTTTGAACGGTTGGATCACGAGGTTACTCCAAGTGTTGAATCCTGTTTAGAAGTGGAGGAACTGTTACAGATTGAGATATGTAAGAACTTATTTCTGTGCAATACTCAGAAGACAAACTTTTATTTATTGATGATGCCCGGTAATAAGAAACTAAAGACTGCTGACCTTAGCAGACAGATTCAAACTTCTAGGCTTTCCTTTGCTGCTCCGGAATATATGGAGAAATTTCTTGATATTACTCCTGGTTCAGTTAGCGTTCTCGGTTTGATGAATGATGACGAGAATCATATACAATTATTAATTGATAGCGAGATCTTAACGAATGAATTTATTGGTTGCCATCCCTGTATCAATACCTCTAGCCTAAAGATAAAAACGGTGGATTTATTACATAAGTTTTTACCTTATGTTAAGCATGAACCAACTATAATTAATTTATCAGAATGAAAGGGAACCAGATAAACATGAAAATATTAGTAGATGCAGATGCTTGTCCAGTGAAGCATATTATTGAAAGAATTGCGAAAAAGCTAGACATTCCGGTAATTATGTTCATTGACACCAGCCACATTCTTGAATCGGATTATAGTGAGATTATTCAGGTAAGCAAAGCTCCAGACGCTGTTGATATTGCACTAATTAATCGTACAGAGGCCGGTGACATTGTAGTAACACAGGATTATGGTGTTGCATCTATGGCATTAGGTAAACGGAGCTTTGCTATTAATCAGAATGGCAGATATTATACTAATGAAAACATCGATATGCTTATGTTTGAACGACATATCTCTAAAAAACAAAGAAGAGCTGGAAATAGATCCAGCTCAATTAAGAAACGCACGAAAGATGATGATGAACATTTCGAAACGGCATTTCTACATCTTTGTCAACAGCATTAATATATTGTGTTATTCCACATCCCATAGGATGATTTTCTTATCTTTTAATGATTCTTGAACTTTTATAATCCTCTGATTGGCGGAACCTTTAAAACGAAGACTTGGATTCTTTTGTTCTTCAATGAATATACCATCTACCAATATATCAATGTAAGATAACATTGCTCTTGTTTCTTCCCATTTTTGATACATTTTATCCATTATATCTTGATCAAAAGTAAATCCAGTGTAACACCATACATTCTTTTCAGGGTAGGTCTCTTTCATTCTTTTTAGTAAAGGAAGTAGTCCTATTTGATTTGCGTGTTCAAATGGCTCTCCGCCAAGTAGCGATAATCCTGCAACATAAGATTTACTAAGATAACTTATAATCTCTTCTATATTCTCCTCAGTAAATGCTTTACCATAATTAAAATCCCACGCCTCCTGATTAAAACAATTCTTACATTGATGGTGACATCCACTTACAAATAATGATACACGAATACCGATACCATTTGCTACATCATATTGCTTAATATCTGCATAATTCATTTAACCCCAATCTGCGTGCTTTAGCACGCATACAAATCAAAATGTTGAAAAATATCTTCCTATAAATGCAGAACCCTAGCTTTGATTTCCTTTGTTTTTCCTACATTCCAAAAGTTTTCACCTAGGTAACCGCAGGTTCTTCTTGTTACATTCATTTTATCATGATCTTTATTTCCACAGCTTGGGCATTCCCATTCAAACTCTTCATTTATCATTATTTCACCATCAAAACCACATTCGTGGCAATAGTCCGACTTCGTATTGAATTCAGCATACTGAATGTTATCATATATGAATTTAACCACTTCTTCAAGAGCTTCCAGATTGTGTCTCATGTTTGGAATTTCTACAAAGGATATGGCTCCACCTGAGGATATCGTTTGGAATTGACTTTCAAATGTAAATTTGCTAAAGGCATCTATTTTTTCGCGTACATCTACGTGATAGGAATTCGTATAGTACCCTTTGTCTGTTACATCTTCAATTTCGCCAAAACGTTCTTTATCAATTCTTGCAAATCGATAGCAAAGTGATTCAGCAGGACTTCCATATAAACCAAAGCCAATACCTGTTTCTTGTTTCCATTTATCTGCAGCTGCTCTTAATCGGTTCATTAACCTTAATGCAAATTCTGATCCCATCTCAGTTGAATGGCTTACACCTTTCATTAACTTTGTTACTTCGTATAGTCCTATATATCCTAAAGATATGGTTGAGTAGCCATTAAGGAGAAGCTTATCAATCTTTTCACCTTTTTTCAAACGTGCAATTGCACCATACTGCCAATGAATCGGACTGACATCAGAAAGTACCCCTTTTAGAGAATTGTGTCTGAACAAAAGTGCCTTATAACAGAGTTCAAGGCGTTCTTCTAACAATTTCCAGAATACTGTTTCATCACCTTTTGCAATAATACCGATTTGAGGAAGGTTAAGACTCACAACTCCTTGATTAAAGCGTCCTTCAAATTTATAATTACCACTTTCATCTTTCCAAGGAGTCAAGAAGCTACGGCATCCCATACAGCTAAATACATTTCCTTCATAGTTCTCACGCATTTTCTTTGCTGAGATATAATCCGGATACATTCTTTTCGCAGAGCATTTCACAGCTAATTGTGTGATATAATCGTAATTTCCACCTTTTAAACAATTATGTTCATCTAGAACATAGATTAATTTAGGAAAAGCAGGTGTGATATATACTCCCTTTTCATTCTTGATGCCTTCTAATCGCTGTCTTAATATTTCTTCAATAATGATAGCATTTTCTTCAAGATATTCGTCATCTTTATCCAAATTCAGAAATAAGGTAACAAAAGGAGATTGTCCGTTTGTAGTCATTAGTGTATTAATCTGATATTGGATTGTCTGTACTCCCGATTTTAGTTCCTCATGAAGAAGATTTTGTATCAGTTTATTTAAAGTTTCGGAATCTAATGTATCCCCAAATTCTTCTGTCAAGCGCTTCTCGTATTTTTTATGGCTAATACGAAGATATTTGCCAAGATGTCTTACATCAACGGATTGTCCACCATATTGACTGCTTGCTACAACAGAGATGATCTGTGTCATAACCGTACAAGCAACCTGAAAGCTTTTCGGACTTTCAATCAATTTGTCATTCATAACGGTACCATTGTCAAGCATATCACCGATATTAATTAAGCAACAATTAAATAATGGCTGCAAAAAGTAATCAGCATCATGGAAATGGAGAACACCTTCTTCGTGGGCTTTCACTATTTCTTCAGGAAGAAGAACCCGTTTGGTTAAATCCTTTGATACTTCTCCAGCTATTAAATCTCTTTGGGTAGAAACTATGGTAGCATTCTTATTCGAGTTTTCCTCCATAACTTCCTTATTACTATTTTTAATTAGACTCAAAATAGAATCATCTGTAGTATTTGCTTTTCGAACTAATTCTCTTGTGTAACGATAGATAATATATTTTTTGGCTAGGATTAGTTTACCCGCTGCCATTAGTCTTTGTTCAATGTAATCTTGTATCTCTTCCACATTAAAGGTTACAATATCTTTCACTTCAATGTCATTTACTATTTCATCAATAACCTGTTGTGTAACTTTTTCCTCATTAGGAACTTCATTATTTGCTTTTGAAATTGCTACTATTATTTTGTTTCTGTCATATTTTACTTCTTGCCCATTTCTTTTAATTACCTTCATTTTTTAAAACTCCTGTTCCTTTATTTTTTGCTTGGCTCCCCCTGGATTATTGATATACTATACTATTGAAAAAGCCTAATGGGGTTGTGTAGATTTTGTAGGCCTGAGGCAACTTACCCATGTATTTTTTGCTACCTTTCCCTTTGTCAGCATGTTTTTTACAAGCCTCTTGACAGTTGAAAATGTAAGCAGAAGGCTTACATTTTCAACTAGAGTCTTGACAAAACATAAACGCTTCCTTCGGCCGGTCTACGCAAAAAATACATGGGTAAGCTGCCTCAGGCCCACAAAATCACTGAAGTTTATTCAGGCTTTTTCAGCGGGGTTTTGATGATAGCGCGTTAATTCAAGGGAGTTATGAAACATTAATAAATCGGTATCGTTATTATTTGTTACTGAAATTGATATAACTTCTTTATCTGTATTTTATTATAGCACCTTAAATCAAATTTGTCTACCATATATAGTGTGATTTATGACTAATTCACTATATATGGTAGACAAGTTAATTGAAAAATTTATGGGAATTAAATATTATTAAAAGTATTATTTTAGTAATTAAAGTTAACTACAAAGCGGCTTCTAGCAGTTTTTTGCTATAGGGATGTTGTGGGTTATGGTATAATTCTTCTATGGTCGCTGTTTCTACTATTTTGCCTTGATACATGACGCACACTCGGTCACACATCTGGTAGATTACATTTAGGTCATGGGAGATAAAGAGATAGGATAAATCATATTCTTTTCGTAGTTTTTTTAATAAATCCAATATTTGTGCTTGTACGGTTACGTCAAGTGCAGATACCGGTTCATCCAGTACTATGAATTTGGAATTCTGTATTAGGGCTACGCCAATGGCTACCCTTTGCCTCTGTCCACCACTTAATTGAGATAAATATCTTTCTGAATAGTTTCCTTCTAATCCAACCTCTGACAGCGTCTGTAATACTTTAGCTTTTCGTTCTTTCTTATTATAACCTCCCACTAGTTTGAGAGGTTCTTCTAGTATCCAACTTACCTTCTTTGCCGGGTTCAAGCTGCCATAAGGATCTTGAAATACCATCTGGGGCTTTGAACTATTTAAAATAATGTCCCCGGTCTTTTCTTCAATCAGACCTACTATTGCCTTCGCTAAGGTAGATTTTCCACAGCCACTCTCACCAACAATACCTAGAACTTCACCATGTGCTAGGGTCAAAGAGACATTCTCTACTACCTGCTTCTTCTTTTTCTTTTCAAGAGGCTTACTTGGCGTATCAGTATAGTATATATTTAGATTCTGAACTTCCAAGATGTTCTCTTGTCCCAACTGTTCCAATTTATCTTTATGATTCTCAAGAATTACCTCTATCGATTTAACATTCTTATTTTCTCTACTTGGCATAGCAGCAATCAGCTTCTTGGTATAGTCCTTTGATGGGTTTGTAAACAACTCCTCTACGAATCCTTCTTCAACAATTCTTCCGTCCTGCATGACACATGCTCTCGTACAAATATTTCTAATTACCCCCAAGTCATGGGATATCAAAATTACCGAAGTACCATGGGTTTCGCTCATTTTTTTAATTAATTCCAATATCTTTTTCTGTATCGTAACATCCAAAGCAGTAGTAGGTTCATCTGCAATCAATAACTTTGGATTACAAATCATTGCCATAGCGATCATAACTCTCTGACGCATTCCACCGGATAATTGATGAGGATATTGATTATATATTGTTTCTACATCGGCTAGATCGGCTTCCCGCAAGGCAGTTAATGTCTTTTCTTTCCTTTCCATTTGATTCAATTCAGTTTCATGAAGTACTAACATCTCTTCTACTTGATATCCAATGGTCATAACAGGATTTAATGAAGACATAGGCTCTTGGAAGATCATTGAGATTTGCTTACCCTTTAACTTTCTAAATTCCTCGGGCTTTATTTTCAATAATTCTTTATCTTCAAATAAAAGACTTCCCTCCAAAATGGTAGCTTCTTTCGGAAATAGTGGTGTCTTATAGGTTGTTGTTTTTATATTAAGTAAACCCATTATTGCTAAAGCAGTCACAGTCTTACCTGAACCGGATTCTCCTACAATACCAAGGATTTCACCTTCCCTTAGTCGAAAGGATACATCATTTACTACCTTATTCATTTCTCCTTTATGCGGAAAACCTATAGTAATATGCTCTGCGGTAAGTAAGAATTTCTTCTCATTCTGTTCCAACCCACTCACTTCCTTTCGACAAATAATATCTTTATTATATTTATATTTAACTTTTTCATCGTTCATTTATTAGGCTAAATCCTAATATTGTTAATACAATCATGGCTCCAGGGGCAATTGCATACCATGGTGCAATTAAAAGATAAGTCTGTGCCTCTGACAACATTCTTCCCAAACTTGCATCCGGAGGTTGTACCCCTAATTGTAGGTAACTCATTCCTGCCTCTGCTAAAACTGCATTATTAAATCCTATGGTTATCGAAGATAATAAAATTGGTTTTGCGTTGGGTAATATATGGATAAACATAATGCGAAAATCTCCTGCACCCATTAATTTAGCATTCTTAACAAAGTCCATTTGTTTTAAGGTAATATATTCACTTCGCACAACTCTTGCAAAACTTGGTATAAAAATAATTCCTAATGCAAGTATCACATTGTATTTACCCGGTCCTAATATACTAACGAAAACAAGCGCCAGTAATATACTCGGAAATGAGGTCAGGACATCATTAAGCCGCATCAGTATTTCATCAATCCAACCGCCATAATAACCGGTTAGTGCGCCAATAAAAGTACCAATAATTGTACCCATGGCAACCGTCGATAATGCTACAAAAAAGGTGGTTTTTGCGCCTGACATAACTCTGCTTAGAATATCTCTTCCAAAATTATCGGTACCAAAGAGATGCGAAAAACTAGGTGCCGCATTCTTAATGGTGCCATTCATTTCATTTGGATCATAAGGAGAATAGAACAATCCTATAAGAATCATGAGAAGTACTAGGCTGACAACAGAAACTCCAATTATTAAATTTAGATTTAACTTTCGTGTTCTCATGCCTTTTCTCCTTTTGTAATGATTCCATTCTATAAGTGCTATAATTTTACTCTTGGATCAATCCACTGATATAACATATCGACTATAAAGTTAATTGCAACCACAATAGTTGCTATATATAATATGATAACTTGTACCACCGCAAAGTCTCGATTGGAGATAGCCATCACTAATAATCTTCCTAATCCCGGTAATCCAAATACTTGCTCAATAATAATACTTCCAGCTAATACATCCGCTATAACCATAGCTAAAAAAGTAATCACCGGAATGAATGCATTCTTAAGAACATGTCGATAAAGAATTACGGTTTCTAGGTTTCCCTTACTCCTTGCAGTACGAACATAATCCAGATTAAGCTGCCTTAATACTGAGCTTCTTAGAAACTTAACAACCATTGCTATTTTAGGAATTGCTATAGCTAATGCAGGAAATAACATAAATTGTATGAATTGTCCGAAATTGTCTGAAGGACTGGTATAACCTCCCGGGGTAAACCATTTTAGTACGATACCAAAAACTAAAGTTATTATGATTCCAAGAAAAAATGGCGGGATTGCCATTGCCGTATGTGTTAAGAATGTAAACATACGATCTAACAATCCCCCTTCTTTCTTAGCAGACAGTATGCCTATCGGAATTGAAGTTATAATAATGATTCCAATAGAAATTACTGCAAGCCATATTGTAACAGGCATACGATCTCGAACTAGTGAGCTAACCGGTAGATTAAACTGACTGGACATGCCGAGATTCCCTCTTAATAAACTTCCTAGCCAATCAAAATATCGGAGGAAGATGTTCTTATTTAAACCCATTTGTTCTCTTAAAGCTTCTATGGCTTCTGGAGTAGCATTCGTTCCTAGTGCAGCAGTTGCACTATCACCAGGTATAATCTGAAAAGCTAAAAAGGTAAAAAGAGAAATTAACAAAAGGGTTATAATCAAAGTTGAAATCTTTTTTAGTAAATATTTCATTTCATTATCCCCCTTCTGTTAAATATAAAACTAGCTCTCATACCTGCGACTTGTTCCCAGGTCTAATTTCAACGTGTGTAATAATCAAAAAATACTTACTCTGTAAAATATATACTTGACATATCCTGAGCAAATACTGGATAGAATGTATACCCGGATAATTTTTTATTCACTGCTACTAGCAACGCTGGATCCTGAATATACACAGCTGCTGCATCTTCTGTTAATATGGTCTGTAAGTCTTTATAATAGGCTATCTTCTCATCCTCATTCACCGTAGCAATTGCCTTGGTTAAGGTTTCATCAAACTTAGGATTGCTATAATTCAAGAAATTATTCGAAGCCGTGGAACTGTATCGTTCCAATACATCTCTCGCTGCCAATTTAGCATCCAAACCGATCACAGTTGCCTGATAATTCCTGCTGCTGTAAACATCGGTAAGCCAGCTTGCCCATTCTATCTGTTGAATCTCTGCTGTAATACCAACCTGTCTTAACTGTTCCACTAATACTTGTGCGGTATCCACATGGAATTTATAATTGGACGGTACTGTTATTGTAAATGTGAATCCATCTGGATATCCAGCCTGGGCTAGTAAATCCTTTGCCTTCTGAATATCGTAAGGATAATGATTCACTAATGACTCTTCATAATATTTTCCAAATCCATGGAACATATTGCTGCCAATAACAGTTCCTTTACCACCAGCAACCATATCTAATATCGCTTGTCTGTCTACTGCATAAGATAACGCCTGACGTACCAATACATTATTAAATGGTTCTGCTTGGTTGTTAAGAAATAATGCCTGTACCAAGTTCATATTACCTTCTTCAATACGGAAGGTATCTTGCAATTGTAATGCCTGTGCCTCTGTCAGGTATGCAAATATATCCATAGAACCTGCCATCATTTCTAAAACTGCTGAGTCTGCATTTGGTACAATTTTGAATGTTACTTGATCTAAATACGGTTTTCCTGCAACATAATAGTCTTCATTTTTCTCTACCACAAAACTTTCAAGTGGTGTGTAGGATACAAATTTGAAGGGTCCTGTGCCTACAGGAGCAGTGTCCTGATTAGCATAATCCTTCGGAATAATAGCACTAGTCAGATAACCGATTAATTCTGTATCGGCTTCCTTTAAAACCACCTCTACTGTAGCATCATCGACTTTATTTACCTCTAAGACGTTAGAAAGCGCCGATTCGACTACAACAGAAGGATCTGTTGTCTCAAGTAAACCGGCGCATCTTTTTATAGAATATACAATGTCGTCAGCTGTCACAATTGCTCCATTATGAAACTTTACATCAGCACGAAGGTGAAAAGTATATACCTTACCATCTGTTGATTGTTCATAACTTTCTGCCACAGCCGGAACTAAATTACCTTCCTGATCAGGCTTTACAAGCCCTTCAAAAACGTTGAATAAAACTTCTCTAGTTCCTGCCGCTACTGCTTTGTGTGGGTCAAGACTATCCAAATCCTGTGAAATTCCTACTACTACTGAGCCACCATTGGTTGGTGTCCCTGAAGACAAATCATCTGCAGGAGCTTCGTCATTATCCTTTCCGCTCTTACCGCCTCCACATCCGTAAAGTGCAATAGATAGTACTAGAATCATGAGCATGAATAAAGGGAAATTGTATCTCTTCTTCATATTAACTCCTCCTTATGAAATTTTATACCTTATAATATACTCTTTTATACAAAAATGCAAGGTGCAATTTTTAAAATATTGTCTTAATTAATTTTTGTCCTTCTACTTCTGCCAAACCATGGGTTGTTAATCTTATCTCAGGAATTACTGGAAGGCTGATAAAAGCTAGTGTCATAAATGGATCAATTCCCTCGGATACGCCTAATTTTCTCGCTTCATCCTTCATATCCGTCAATTTATTCATGGCGTACTCTGCTTTTTCTTCACACATTAAGCCTGCTATTGGAAGTGCTAATTCACCCAATATTTTCCCATCTGCAACCACAGCGATTCCACCTTGATTATTTTTGACGCAATTAGCAGCAACACACATATCTTCATCATTTGTACCTGCCACTATTAAATTGTGTGAATCGTGAGAAATGCTTGAGGCAACTGCTCCACTTCTCATCCCATAACCTTTCAGAAATCCCAGTCCTATATGCCCTGAATTATGATGACGCTCTATTACTGCAAGCTTAATAATCTCTTCGTTGTCGTTCACTCCGTTCTTCGAATACGGTAGTACCAGCATTCTGGTTAATAATTCACCCTTTACTAACTCTATCACCCTCATGAAATCTCCCTGTTCTTCTATCTTGAAATCATTTGGGGTAAGTTCCTTCATATGGAAGGAATGATATACTTTATAATAATTAGGATTTTCCTTATCTATTGTTATTTTATCTTGCGTTAGATTCTTATCCTTCTGAGTTAGAATCTTATCCTTCTGAGTTAGAATCTTATCCTCCTGCGTTAGAATCTTATCCTCCAGCGTTAGAATCTTATCATCCAGCGTTATAACCTTATCCTCCTGTGCTACAAGTTTTCCGTTTTTATAAACTGCTTCTACACGCACGTTTTGTAGATCCTCTAGAATCACTAAATCTGCCTTATAACCTGGTGCTATGGCACCTTTATCTCTTAATCCAAAATATTCAGCGGGTTGTTTTGTCGCCATTTTAATGGCACAAATAGGGTTTGCTCCATTTTTAATCGCTTTACGAATTAAATAATCAATATGACCAAACTGTATTAAATCTCCGGGATGTTTATCATCTGTTACTAACATACATCGATTGCAATACGGTTCCTTAAATAATGGCATTAAGGCATCCATATTCTTTGCAGCCGTTCCCTCCCGAATCATAATCCATTGTCCACGTTTAAATTTTGCTAGTGCGTCCTCCACTGTACTACACTCATGGTCCGATGTGACTCCGGCAGTAATATATCCATTCAATCCATTACCTTGTAAGCCCGGAGCATGGCCATCCACCAGTTTGTTGTATTCTTTCGTCATAGCAAGCTTACGAAATATTCCTTCATCACCTTGAATTGTGCCGTAAGAGTTCATTAACTCTGCAAGGCCCAAAACTCTATTGTGATTAAAATATTTAGCTAAATCCTCAGCTTCTAGTACCGCCCCGGACTCATCCATAGAAGTTGCAGGTACACAGGAAGGTAGCATCATATACACATCTAAAGGTAATTCTTCGGTACTTGATAACATGTAGTCAATTCCTGCTGTACCCGCTACATTTGCAATTTCATGAGGATCGGTTATTACACACGTTGTTCCATGAGGTATCACTGCCACAGCAAATTCCGCGGGTGATAACATAGAACTTTCTATATGAATGTGACCATCTATAAAACCAGGGCAAATGATCTTATTGCTGCAATCAACTACCCTATGGGAATCAGGATCTTCTGATGTGAATTTTATATCAGAATAATTTCCAATACCTACAATGAATCCTTTGTGAATTGCAATGTCTCCAGCTTCCAACTCATTGGTAAATACATTTACAAAGGTAGCATTTTTAAACACCAGCTCAGGTGCCATCTTCCCTGTTGCAACTAACACTTTTTCCTTTTGATCCTTTACCAATTGATCTGTCATAAAATACCCTCCTAAAGGTATCATCTATATGCCGAAATTTCCTGCCGCATAGTGATTACTTTTATTACATTATATATGACCATACAATAGAAAACAATATCAAAAAGTTATTTAAAATGGACATCTTCGTAATCGATTATTGTAGTAAAAAAGCTTCAGAGGAAAGTTTATGATTCCTCTGAAGCCTTGCAATTAATAATATTGAATTAACCTAATACAACTTCTACCGTATGCAACTTACCATCCCAAAATACCGGAATAATATTACCGGCAACTTCTCTGCCGTCTACTGTCATTTTAGCAACACCTGTTGATACATGAACTGGATTCTTAATCGTTATGTCAAAAGTGTCACCTCTAAACTGTCTGGTTACCTGATAACCATCCCAGGCTGCAGGGATCGCCGGATCTATCATAAGTCCATCATATTCCGGTTTAATACCTAAGATATATTGAGAGATTGCAACAAAATTCCAGGAAGCAGTACCAGTTAACCAAGAATTCTTAGCTTCGCCAAAACGCTTAGCATCTTTACCGGCAACCATCTGGGAATATACATAAGGTTCCATTTTATGAATCTCACTGTAATCTTCTGTATAAGCAGGTGCAATTCTTGAATAATAATCAAATGCTTTGTCTCCACGTCCAATTACTGCTTCAGCACACATAATCCATGCATTGTTATGACAGAATATGCCCGCATTTTCCTTATAACCTGCCGGATAAGTCGAAATCTCACCATATTCAACATAGTATTTTGTGAAGGCTGGATTATTAAGAACTAAACCATATTTTGTCCCTAACCGTTCTTCTACTGCATCCAGTGCTTTCTTTGCTTTTCCATCTTCAATACCGCAACCACCCATAACACAAAAGCCTTGAGGTTCAATAAAGATCTTACCTTCTTCACACTCTTCACTGCCAATCTTTTTACCAAAATCATCATAAGCTCTTAAAAACCATTCTCCGTCAAAGCCTTCTTTCATGATGATTTCTCTCATCTTTTCGACTTCATCGATCGCTCTACCGGCTTCTTTTGCGTTACCAGTCTTAGTCATTAATTTTGCATATTCATCACCTATATAGGTAAACATACCTGCAATCAAAACAGATTCAGCGACTTTACCGTCTTTGCTAGTAGAAGTCTGGAACGATTCTCCCGGTTCCATGGAAAAACAATTTAGATTCAAACAGTCATTCCAGTCAGCTCTTCCGATTAATGGAAGTCCATGTGGCCCAACGTTATTAATAACATGGTCAAAAGATCTCTTCAAATGATCAGAAAGGGTCGTTGCCTTACTGCTGTCATTATCAAATGGTGTCATTACATCTAGAATACTGTAATCTCCTGTTTCTTTAACATAAGCGACTACTGCAAGAACAAGCCATAACGGATCATCATTGAAATTACCTCCAATCTCGTCATTACCTTTTTTGGTTAATGGCTGATATTGATGGTAAGCACCACCATCTTCAAATTGAGTAGATGCCAAATCAATGATTCTTTCTCTCGCACGATCAGGAATCTGATGTAAAAAGCCAAGCAAATCTTGGTTTGAATCACGGAATCCCATACCTCTTCCAATTCCTGATTCAAAGTAAGATGCACTTCGGGACAAGTTAAAGGTAATCATGTTTTGATACTGATTCCAGATATTTACCATTCTATCTAATTTATCATCCTTAGAAGTGATTGTATATTTAGATAATAATTTATCCCAATCCTCTGCCAGTTCTACTAAAGCAGTATCAACTGCCTCACTGGTAGCATATTTTGCAATCATTTCTTCGGCTTTCTTCTTATTAATAACATTCTTAGATTCCCATTTTTCTTCAAGAGGATTTTCAACATAACCTAGAACAAAGACCAATTCTTTTGATTCACCAGGTTCAAGTGATATCTCAATACAATGAGAAGCGATTGGAGACCAGCCATCTGCTATTGAATTGCCAGACTTACCTGCCGCAACAGCCTGCGGATTTTCAAATCCATTATAGGTACCAATAAAACTGTCTCTATCAGAATCAAATCCTGCAATTGGTGCATTTACAGAATAGAAGGCATAGTGATCTCTACGTTCTTTATACTCTGTCTTATGGTATATAACAGAACCTTTTATTTCTACTTCACCAGTATTAAAGTTTCTTTGGAAATTTGTAGAATCATCCTGTGCATTCCATAAACACCATTCAACAAAGGAGAATAATTTCACTTCTTTTTTTGTATTTCCTGTATTTTTAACTACTACTTTATGTACCTCACCATTATAGTTTAATGGTACGAAGAAGGTTACTTCTGTCTCTATATTATTTCTTTTACCGGTTATTTTTGTATAACCCATTCCGTGGCGGCATTCATAACTATCCAATTCCTTCTTAGCCGGAGCCCAACCTGGTGACCAGAAATCACCATTATCATATAAATAATAATACCGCCCACCACCTAAATCCAAGGGTACATTATTATAACGATAACGTGTAATTCGTCTTAATTTAGCATCTTTATAGAAGCTATAACCTCCAGCTGTATTGGAAATCAAGGAGAAAAACTCCTGAGAACCCAAATAGTTGATCCAAGGATAAGGAGTCGTTGGTGTAGTTATTACATATTCCTTTTTTGCATCGTCAAAATAACCATATTTCATATTTGGCTCCAATCTGCGTGCTTTAGCACGCGTACAAATCAAGGGGTGTGAGAGTGTTTTTTCTATTGAAATTACTTTTCCCAATTTCCATTTCACACTTGTCTCCTCTTCTACGGATATTGCTTATTTTGTGGCTATATCCGCGGCTTTTACTAAACATTTCGTAATTCTTTTTTTAACATAACTTAGTTCTACTATAATCCACTTTAGCTAATCTATTATTCTCTTTTTCAACATAATTGGACATTAACTTCTTATTATCCTTAATTATAGCGTAGTTCATGACTTAATTATATATGATATCATTCTCTATTTCAACTAGTAGTAATTAACAAAAATATACATATTTCCTTGTGGAAATTACAAGCAAATTCACGAAATGTTTCGTTATTTTATTAATATGTCCTTAATTAACAGCGAAAATCTTATTTCGTATTAGCAATTTCTTATTAGTCCTTTTGTCTTACTTAAGCTGATTCTAACCATATTTTAATTGACTTTATGATATTCATCTGCTAACATTTATTTAGAAAATTTTTATAAATATTCTAAATTGAAACGAAATGAAAAGGGGAAAAATAATGGGTAATATGAATGATGGCACTAATGATAATGGCACAACAGATGACACAAGAAATTCAATTCCTGATTCGGAATTAAATAATGTGGATTTCTCACAAGATACAGATCTTAGTCAAGGTTCAGAACAGGATGTAGGTCAGGATTCTAATTCAGAGCAGGATGTGGTCTTCAATCAAGATACAGATTCTGGTCAAGACTTGAATCCAGTGCAAGATGTGAATTTCGAACAAGATATAAATCAGAATACTTATTTATATCAAGATAGCGATATACAAAAAAGCACTGAAACAACGCTTACGGATCTTCCAGGTAAGAAATCAAATCGTAAATTAATTGCAGTTCTGATCGCAATAGTGATTCTACTTGCAGGTTCTGTCACTGCTTATGCTAATCGAAATGCTTTGGTTAATACATTTTATAAATTGACAAAAAGTCCTACCGAATACTATGCTTACGTAGAACAAAAGGAATTGGATAAGTGCATCGATAAGTTAAGCACATCATATGACAAATCACTGATACAATATGCGGAACAACAAGATTCAGGAGTAGCTCAGGATCTAAATCTCAAATTTTCAATAAACCCTCAATTTACCGGTATGCTGGGTTTAGGAAATTTTGATTCCATAGAGGCAAAATTATCAGCTCTTGCAAAGGGCGGCAATTCAAATTCTAAACTTGGAATTTCTTACAATGGTACCTCTGTTCTTACTTTAGATACCTATATGAATACAGAAACTAGTGATTTATACCTTTTAATACCTGAATTAAGCAATGCTTACTTACTATTCTCCCTTGATGAAATGATGGCAGAATCGGGTACTGTTTCTGAGGATTATAGCTATAGTGAATATATGAATAAGGTTCAATCCTTTATAAATAATGGAACCCTTTCAGCAGAAACCTTAAATTCACTACTAAAGAAATATTCCTCTCTTGCAATTAAAAATATTGATAATGTAACGTTAGACAGCACAGATTTAACCGCTTCCGATATTAGTAACAGTTTTACTAGGTTAACAGCTGAAATTAATCAGGAAGATTTGTATAACATGGGCATGGCTATCTTAAACGAAGCTAAGAATGATCAAGTTATAAAAGATCTTTGTACCGCCTTGGATATTAGTACAGAAGAGGAATACTCCCAATCAATAGATGATGCAATAGCTGAATTAAATAATAATAAAGAAACTATGATTGCTTCTGAAGAAACCGTAATAATGAATGTTTATGTTGATAAATTTGGCAATATTATGGGCCGTGAATTCAAATCAACTACAGAAGAAGTTGCTTCATCGTTAGGTTACTATATTACACGAGATAGTAAAGATTTTGGCTTTACCTCTTGGGTTTCCGAAGACGATGTGAATATTCTTGAAATCACTGGTAATGCAACTTATGCAAATAATAGTTTTACTGGTACATCAAACTTTATCTATTCCGAATATAATGATACAAATAGTGACTATACTTCCTATTCTTTTGATATTGCTTTTGAAAATGCCAACCTAACTGATACTACAGGTTACATCAATGGCAAGTATACCATTACCTCAGATTTACTTGCAGGTGCACAAATAGTGTTTGATTGTTCTGCGGATGAGCTGCAACAAAAAATAATTATGAATGTTCTATATGGTAATCTTGAAGCAGCGACCTTAGAAATTTTATCAGGAAAGGGTACTTTTCAAGAATTTGAGTTTCCTTCTGATTCCGATGAAGTCTACGATGGAGTTGCAGATTTTAATTCTTATTTTGAAACAGTTGATTTAGAATCTTTTATTGCGACCCTAGAAGATACTTTAGAAATTGAAAATTTAGAGAGTTATATTCAAGCATTATTATCTGGTTTCATGTACTAATTAAAATGTTTATAAAGGAGGCATTGCATATTTGCAGTGCCTCCTTTCTTTTTTTAGGAATATTTAAGAATAAATTTCTTTTTTTTGTTACTATATTATGTTACACTATCCTATAGAAAACGGCGATGTCCAAAAAACGGTGCGTTTTAAGTTAAGCAATTTATAATATATATGTAAATAGGCGTTTTACCAAGCAATAATGGGATGTCTATTTTAATCCATAGAAAAGAGGGATACCATTGATTGACGAAGATCGACTGAAAAACACTACTCTTGACAACAGTGCTGAAATATATCAGCCTCGAATACAGCAAACAGAAAAGCAGAAATTAAGTGAGATGACCTTCAAAGAAAAAGTAAGCTATTTCAATAACTATTATAGGTCCAAAACAATTATTATAATATTGATTTGCATTTTAGTTATTTATTTCGCCTATTCCGTTTTAACTCCAAAACCTGAAAATGTTCTGTATGTTGCCGTTCTAAATAATGCGTTAGATAGTGAAACTGCCACAACGTTGCAGAGCGACTTTGGAGAACACCTTAAAATTGATCCCAAGACTCAAACGATTTTGTTAGATACTTCCTTTATAATTGGAACTGGCGATGCCTCTGAGTATTCTCTCTCCAATGAACAGAAGTTAGCGACTTATTTTTATGCTGCTGAGATTGATGTAATTATAGCTCCTGAATCAAGCTTTACTAAATATGCATATTATGGTAATCTAGACAAATTATCCGATCAATTGCCAACGGACCTTTGTAGCTCTCTAGCTGATTCGTTTTACTATTCCCCTTTAGAAGAAGATCCTACGGTCAGTGCTTATGGAATATATTTGGACGGTGCTACTATTTATGACAAAAATGGTGAAATAATGGACAGACCTGTCCTTGGTATCGTTGCTAATTCAAAATACAAACAAAATGTAGTAGAATTCATTCGATATCTATTCAATCTTTATTAAAGAAAAGTTGAATTTGTACTTTAAATTCTAATGTAGACATACACAACATGATGTGCTGCAGGGAGATAGGAAAGAAGTTTTTCAGTTGTTACGAGCAATAATCTCCATATGTGCACCCCCAGAAAGACAACAAGTTGTCTTTCCAGGTTGTACATATGGAGATTATTGTCTTCACAAACGAAAAACTACTTTTTCCTATCTCCCTGCATCCCATCATGTTAATTTTATTTATTGGAGAATTTAAAGTGCAAATGCTATAGTTGTTATTTAAATTGAAATTACATTGGAGATATATTCGATTACCGATTATACTCTCAATACCTTTATTTTCATATTATTGTAAAATAGTGGCATTATGTATTAATTTGGTATATAATACATTCAAGTCAAGAATGTTATCAACAGTGAACTTCTCATTATGTTTATAAGAGTGTAGGTTACTATCAATAATTTAATGGAAAAAAAGAAATTTTCGAGTAGGGGATAGAAGATGTTTGTAAAAAGATTAGATAAAGAGGATGAACTTTTACTAATTAATAGAAGAAATGTGATAAGAGATTACCAGGAGAAAGGTATTTGTTTTTCTTGTCAAAACTTTATTTCGGGGGATATTTTTCCTGATGATGGTTTGGTTATTTATGAAGATGTATTAATAAGATGCCAGTTTGAAAAGTATCCAAGGGCAACAGGACAAACAATCATAGTATCAAAACACCACTATGAAGATATTTCCGAAATGCCTATTGATTTGGGAACACATATACTTAAAATATCTGATGCTATTATAAAATTACATAAACAAATTTTAAGTGCAGAGAAGGTATATATGTGTACAATATGTGATGGGAAAAGAAATCATTTACATTTTCAACTCTTACCGAGATTAAAAGGCGAAACCATCGGATATCAGAATTTTGTTAGAGAAGAAGGGGTTCTAATTGATTATCAAGAGACAGCGGATTTGTATAGAGAAGCATTAAAAAATATAAAATTGTAAGGAATTCAATAACTTATTATATGTAGGTGGTTTGGACTATCTATTATGTTTTTTAGGCAGAAAGTAAGTGATATAATATAGAGTTTCGCAATAGTCTCCTAATTCGAATTAATATAGTTAGGAATGTAACGGGAGGATTATAAATGATTCATGTAAATGCACGAGCAATCGTTATACAGAAAATAAATAATGAAACACAAATCTTAATTCAGAAAAGAGATAAGCAAGGAGAACCAGAGTGTTATGAACTACCTGGGGGGCGAATTGAAGAATATGAATCAATAACGGACGCTGTTAAAAGAGAAGTATTTGAGGAAACAGGTTTGGAAGTTATAGAAATAGAGAATCAGGATACTCAGATAGTTACATATAACGATAAAAGTTCTTTTTCTATTCAGTGTATCAAGCCATTTACATCATACCAAACAATTCAAGGACCTGTAGATTCCTTTGGTGTGTATTTTATTTGTGGAGCGAGTGGAAACTTATTATCACAAGGAGATGATAGCTTAGATGCTCATTGGGCTTCTGTTATTGAAATAAATACATTGATTAGTAATAATAATTTTTCTGAAATAGATAAGCCTGCTGTAATGCTTTACATACAGGAAAGAAATTAATAATTATTTTTGTTCGTTGTCTTTATGTAAATTGACACAATTTTTCTTTATTTGTGTTAAATTAGCCTAAACTTCAACGATTTATGTTTTTCATCTTTTTGTTCTCCCCTAATAAGTTCTCAAATGAAAGCGTCATCCCCCATATCCTTACTCCTATCATTACTCCTATCAGTCAAAACCCAATCAGATTTGGCGGAGCCTGGAGCGTCTTACGTTATAAATTCTATCTAGAACTTCATCAACAGGAGACTTTGCAGGTATATATTAATAAAGAGTTTTTCCTTTGCGGAGACACATTATGCGAGTAGTACGCTTTATGAGGACAACTGACTTTGTTGTCCTCGCTAAAGCGAACTACTCGCATAATGTGTCATAGCAAGGAAAAACTCTATTAATATATACCTGCGAAGTCTCCTGTTGTCGAACCCTTCCATTAGAATTTATAACGTAAGACACTCCAGAATCCGCCAAATCTCTCATTGGTTTATTTACTAACGATATAGCCCTGTGCTTTCAGTAGTTCTGCGATTAATACTCCGCCGCCTGCTGCACCACGAACAGTGTTATGGGATAGGCCTACAAATTTATAATCATAAACGGTATCTTCACGAAGTCTTCCTAAGGAAATACCCATACCTTTTTCGTTATCTCTATCTAATTTGGCTTGTGGTCGATTATCTTCTTCAAAATAGTGAATAAATTGTTTTGGAGCACTTGGTAGGTCTAATTCCTGTGGAAGACCTTTAAACTCTGACCAAGCCTTTATAATTTCTTCTTTGGTAGGTTTTTTATCAAAACTTACAAATACAGCTGCTGTATGTCCGTCGCTGACAGGAACACGTATACATTGTGTTGTAATCAGTGGAGCGGTAGCTTTTACAATCTTACCATCTACAACTGTTCCCCAGATCCTTAATGGCTCTTGTTCGCTTTTCTCTTCTTCTCCACCAATGTAAGGTATTACATTATCAATCATCTCTGGCCAATCTTTAAAGGTCTTACCTGCACCGGAAATAGCCTGGTACGTGGTTGCAACTACAACCTTAGGTCCAAATTCCTTTAAAGCATGTAACGCTGGTGTATAACTCTGAATAGAACAATTAGGTTTTACAACTATAAAACCATTTTTGGTACCTAAACGCTTCTTTTGGTCTGCAATAACTTCCAAATGTTCAGGATTTAATTCAGGTACTACCATCGGTACATCCGGGGTCCATCTATGAGCGCTATTATTTGATACAACCGGAGTCTCAGCTTTCGCATAAGCTTCTTCTATTACTTTGATTTCATCTTTTGTCATATCCACCGCACTAAAAACAAAGTCAACATCTTTACTTACTTCTTCTACATCATTTACGTTCTTAACAATTAATTTCTTAACAGCTTCAGGCATAGGAGTGTCCATTTTCCATCTATCACCAACTGCTTCTTCATATGTTCTTCCTGCACTTCGCGGACTTGCTGCAACAACAACGACCTCAAACCAAGGATGATTTTCTAATAATGCAATGAATCTCTGACCAACCATACCTGTACCACCTAAGATACCAACTTTTAATTTATTCATGTTATCCTCTTTTCCGCATAATATGTTCGCCTATGACGTACATTTGTCTTTGTAGTAAATATATTACACTTTTTATTCATAAAAATCAACTATTTTCTTTTAAATATTCATTTTTTGTTAAATATGAATAAGACCCTAACAAGAATTCAAAATTGTTTGGTTATTTTTCCTTTCCAAAAAAGCGCATTTTCCCTATTAGTTTTTTTGGAACCGTACCTATCTGATTGTCATCGAAATCCATTTCTATTCTCGCTGTATTACTCAAGGAGGTTGCACAACTCGGGCATAACCTTCCTGAGCGGATATCGACAGAACACTTTTCACACTTAATAAAAATTGGAGAATTTTCCGGTATTTCAAGTCGTCCTTCTCTTAAATATTGTTCAATTAGTTTTATGCTTACACCTGTCATTTCGGATACTTCTAAAGCTGAGGCTACACCATTATTATAGATATATTCTTTTACCTTTGTAAAGTCTTCTTCATCCTGTTTCTTACATGTTGGACAATAATAATGGCCGAATCCTAAATAATTAAACATTCTTCCACATCGAGCACATACTTTGGTTTCTCCCATTTCTCCATCTTTATTGAGTCTCACTGTAAAGTTCTTTTTGGAATATCCCATTGGCTTACCTCCTTTTGTCTTGCTGTCTTCTGATTTAGTATTTATATCTCTATACTTTGAAGATATTCAAACAATAATTCTTGTAATGAGTTAATATCGCTGATTTCATTTACACGGTTTCTTAGTTTCGCAGCCATTGGATAACCAACGGTATACCAAGCGACATGTTTTCTCATTTCACGAATACCCGTGTACTCTCCCTTATATTCAATCGCCATTAAAGCATGTCTAAGCATCATATCAACTGCTTCTTTCGCAGAAGGTTTTGCAAGTTTTTTCCCCGTTATTAAATACTCCTTTATCTGTGAGAATAACCAAGGATTTCCTCTTGCACCTCTTGCAAGCATTATTCCATCACAACCAGTTTCTTTCATCAATCGAACCGCGTCTTCCGGAGTAAATATATCTCCATTACCGATGACCGGCACGGATACCGCTTCCTTCACTGCTCTAATCACATTCCAATCCGCTTTTCCACTGTAATACTGTTCCCTGGTACGGCCATGTACCGCTATGGCGGACGCTCCATTTGCTTCTGCTATTTTAGCAATTTCAACAGCATTAACACTGGCTTCCGTAAATCCCTTACGAATTTTAACAGTTACCGGTTTTTTAATTGCAGTAGATATGGCATGTACAATCTCTCCTACCAGTTTTGGATCATTCATTAATGCCGAGCCTTCTTTATTATTCACTACCTTAGGAACAGGGCAGCCCATATTAATATCTAATATATCAAAATTTCTATGCTCAATCCGTTTTGCAGTCTCACTCATAATATAGGGGTCTGCCCCGAATATTTGTAATGCTACCGGACGTTCTTCTTCCTTTACAGTAAGTAGGTTCTCTGTATTTTTATTATTAAACTGAATACCTTTTGCACTAACCATCTCGGTATAGATCAAATCTGCACCCATTTCTTTGCATAAGATACGAAATGGCAGGTCTGTTACCCCTGCCATAGGCCCCAATACTAAATTTCCTTCTATATTAACATTACCAATCATTAAACTCATAACTAAACTCCTACTTTACCTTTTACATTTGTTATAAATAATCTGTAAACCTTTTAACGTCAAGGCGGCATCATAAATCTGAATAACATCAGTAGCATCTGCTATAATTTTCCCTAATCCTCCGGTAGCAATAACTTTCATTCCCTGAATGCCGGATTCCTCAATTATCTTTTTAACAATATATTCAGTTTGCCCAATGTAACCATACACCAAGCCTGCTTGCATACTTGTAATTGTATCCTTAGCTAAGATTGAATCCGGTTTCTTGATTTCTATCTCAGGCAGCTTTGCTGTTTCATTCCAAAGCGCATCCGCTGATATACGGATACCTGGACTTGTAATTCCTGCAAGAAAGGATCCATCCTCTGAAATCAAATCATATGTTGTTGCTGTGCCAAAATCAATTACGATTAATGGGCCTCCATATATTTCATAGGCTGCCACTGCATCTACCACACGGTCAGCTCCGATTTCTTTGGGATTAGCCGTAACCATTTTGATACCCGTCTTAGTACCTGCACCAATTTCAAAAGGCACAAGATTTAAATACTTCATAATGCTGTTCTTCAAAGAATGCATAATTCCAGGTACTACAGAGGCAATGGTAACTGCCTGAATTTCTTCCACCTTGATATTTCTATTTTTAATTAAATCACATATTAAGATACCATATTCATCCGAGGTTCTTGGAATTCTTGTTGTCATTCGAAAGTTAGCAACAAGAATTTCTTCTTTAAATACTCCTAAAGTTATATTAGTATTTCCAACATCTATTACTAATAACATACTGTACTCCTTTCAATCCTTATAACTTAAACTGGATTTCCTTGCGTTTTATCATATGGGTCTTCTCCTAATAAGAATACCCTGTAATAAAGTTCTAAGGATTCTAATAAATCAGCTTTTGTTCTTTGTATCTCTTTTATTTTTAATACACTTCCGATCTCATCAAACAATAGATCTCCTTCATCACTAGTAACACTAAGCATTAAGGTTCCATCTTCATCATATTCTAAAGTTAATATCCCTCCAACCTCTTCTGTAAAAAGCACACACATAATTTTAAGTTCTTCCTTAATTGTGTCCGGAAGGGCATTAAAATCCTCATTCAAGTAATATTTTTGTTCATATGAACTACTTGCACATAAAATCACCTTATCTAAATACATATTTCCCTCCCATCTACGTGCTTTAGCACGTCTCTATTGATATTATCACGTCTGAATATTATTTCACATCTACCCCGCCTAATATACAAGTTCCATTAATATATAATGTGTAAATTTCACCTGAAGTGTTTAATGGTGAGATCACGTCATTATCCACACCTGCTAATATCGGCGTACAATTTATCAACACTTTCACATTAGGTGGTACAAAGATATCAATACCTCCAAGTATGCAAGTGATTTCTACCACTGCATTATCTGTAAAAATTGCATTTCTCAAATCTAATTGTACATTTCCTAAAATTGAACTTACTACAGCACCTGCAAATACTTCATCTATAAACTGTACATTTCGTCCACTGAGTACTCCAGAGAAATGATTGTATCCACCGTGATTCGTATTCCCATAATTTCTACTGTTTCCATTTTCATAATTCCCAGTGTTGGTATTTTTAGGACCTCCTGTGTTTGCATTTTCAGAATCTCCAGCGTTCCTTTTTTCAGTGTTATAATCGTAGGATATTCTCTTGGTATAATCACCTTTCCCTTTTTCTTGATTTCCTCGCAAAATAAGGGTGCAGCCTATCACTACAAATATAAATGCAATCAGTATTTTTCCAAACATATACCACGCGAATACACCTTGTGCTGATAATAGTAATAAGATTCCAATCCCTAAACCTATAACTGAAGAAGTGCGGTTGCCTCTCTCTGACAGTCCTAATGCACATGGAATTATGATAAATAAGGTCCACCATCCATTAAAAAATAAATTAAATTCAAGAAATCCAAATGCTCTGCCTGCTAAAGCTAACCCAAGCAGAATAAATAAAATGCCCCATGTAGCTCTTGTCACTGTGTTTTTCATACACACTCGCCCCCTATTTCATTTTACTTTTAGAATTAATCTTCTATCTATATATAATATAGAAAGGCTGTCACAGAGTCAAGTACATTCTGTGGCAGCCATCCTTTTATCCAATTTTATCTATCTTAATAACCAATGTCTCCTTATATACCAAGCAATTTCCCTATTTACCAAGAGTCGCAACCATTACAGCTTTAATCGTATGCATACGATTCTCAGCTTCATCAAATACCACCTCCGCATGTTTGTCAAACACTTCCTCAGTTACTTCATTTCCCTTAACTGCTGGAAGACAATGCAGGAAAATCGTCTCTTTCTTACCTGTCTTTTCCATCAATTTCTGATTAACTTGATATGGTTTTAACATGGCAACACGTTCCGCTGCGAGATCTTCTTCTCCCATGGAACACCATACATCGGTATATATAGCATCTGCGCCCTTTACAACATCTAAATCATCAGAAATAGTGATAGTGCCACCTGAAGCTTCTGCATATACGTTACATGTCGTGATAAGTTCTTCCATCGGCCATAATGACTTAGGAGCCAAAATTGTAAAATGAATCCCCACCTTACTTGAACCTATCATTAAACTATTCGCCATATTATTACGTCCATCACCTACATATACTAAATGTAATCCCTTTAGTTTACCAAATTGCTCCTTTAAGGTTAAAAAGTCTGCCAATATTTGAGTTGGATGATAAGTATCCGTCAATCCATTCCATACTGGTACACCACTATATTTTGCTAATTTTTCAACTGTATCTTGTTTAAACCCACGGAATTCTATGCCATCGAACATTCTGCCCAACACTCTTGCAGTATCCTCGACACTTTCTTTATATCCCAGTTGAATATCATTTTTACCTAAATATTCAGGATGTCCGCCTTCATCTATACAACCAACAGTAAATGCACATCTGGTTCTAGTGGACGGTTTTTCAAATATTAATGCTATATTTTTTCCTTTTAAGCTATCTCCTGTAATTCCCTGTTTCTTCTTAGCCTTTAATTCTGCTGATAATTCGAGTAGATATTCTATTTCGGCTGGTGTGAAATCCTTCAATGTTAAAAAACTACGGCCTTTTAAATCCATGTTGTGTACCTCCCTGGTATTATGTTTATTTATACACTATACTTAATTTTTATACATTTGTCAAGTCGTGGAAGGTAAGATTTTATCATATGGTCATCATTTTCAAGATTAATTCAACAAAGAGAGGAAATGTATATTCTTTTTCCATCATTTGTTGATACTTTATTTTTATCAAACTGCTCAGTTCTTCTTCCGTATAAACTTTATACTTTGGAATTCTTAAATTTTTTGCACATAATTCCAATAATCCAATGTACAGATCGTGAAAAGTCCAATCTTTATTCAGTTTTAGAGATATTGCTAAGTTGGGGCAGACTGCCTCAATAAATCTTCTGGTATATACATCACTGTTTGAATAATCTAACTTATAGTATTCTAATAATACCATCTTAGCAGCTTCATTCACATGTATAAAATACTTTACACATTCCTCTTCATTCAGTTTTGCCTCAATATAATATACTTTACCCATAAGGGAACGTAGACAACGCAATCCATCATAATAACCAATATTAATATTTCTGCTGCATTTTGCACTGTCAAATTCCAAAATTCCTCCGAGATTCACCCGAGGGGCAATCTGTATAATATTCACATCTTTGGGAATCTTTATTCGTTTTTCTAAACCTATACCATAAATTCGAACAATTATAATATCTTTATAGCCACGATTAATCAACATATCTACGGGAACATTATTAAACATTCCACCATCTAAATATTTCTTACCCAGGAGTTTTTCATTATGAAAGGCGGGGAGAGAAGCACTTGCTAACAGATAATCCTTCAAATTGTATGGTTCTGCTTCCCATGCGGAGATTTCAACCTCTTTTAACTTTGAGACTAAGAAGGTTCCCATTATAAACTCTATATCTGATTTACGGATTTTATCTTCATCCACCCATTCTTCTATTAAATCTTTTAAGGGAGTGATATCAATTCCACCATCCGCCAATATTTGGGTCGTATCTTTTGTTAACTCCTTTATGTTAAGTTCCTTCAGATTACCATTCATAAGCTTATCCATTTGATGATCATTTACCTTCATAACAGTAGAATAGGTTATATTTTTCCATAACCCTTCTGCCTCTTCATAGTCCCCCATGCAGATAAGAGCTCCATTTAATGCCCCTACGGAAACTCCGGAAACCCCTTTCATCTTCACACCACATTCCAAAAAGGCCTTCCAAACTCCAATTTGGTAGGCCCCTTTCGCACCGCCGCCTTCTAAGACAACGCCGTATTCCTTGCTAAAGTCAAATGTTTTTTCCATCTTAACTCCAATCAATCAGAAAGACTTTCTGGAAGCGAAGGCTCTCTATCTACATACTCTGATATTAGATCTTGTTCTAATATTTCTTTTGAGGTATTCTTTAAGGCTATCGCTCGGTTATAATCTTCTTCATATAGAGAAGCATCAAGGGATTTGTGGGTACCTGTCTCCCATGCTCTGCTACCTTCGAAAACACCCTCTCTGGATATCTCAAACATAACATCATTATGGATAAACGAACCTTCGAATAAATATGCTGTAAAAGCGACAAATCCATCTTCTGCATTCAATAAATCCTGCCCTAATATATATGGCTGATCAATATCCAATCCCATAATATTAGCTATGGTTGGTAGAAAATCAATCTGACCACCGGTTGTTGATATGGTTCTTGTAACTCCACTATCTGCAACATGAATAAGCAATGGAACATTTAACATCTCATCATAATCATATTCTCTTCCCAGATATTCTGTCATGATTTCTTTGTTGTTATCCATATTAACATTTAGGCCATGATGATCACCATAGAAAGCAATTACTGTATCTTCATATAAACCTGCATCTTTTAGTTCTTGTATCAACTGTCCAATTGCCTCATCTGCGTAACGAATAGTCTGAAGATAAGCACCAAATTTAGTATCCATATCTTCTTCCCGAAGCTTAAGTGTTGCATCCTCCGCATCTAATAAATATGGATGATGACTAGTCAACGTTATTATAAAGTTAAAGAAAGGTTTCTGTTCTGTTTTCATGATATCTACAGCTTGCTTAAACATAGATTTATCTGAGATGCCAAGTCCTATCATATCGCTTGCGTCTAAATCTTCCATACTATAAAATTCTTCAAATCCCTGTCCCGGATATGCGACTTCTCTGTTCCAGAATGCACCTTCATATCCATGAATAGCAGCGGCATGATATCCCTGTTCTCTTAAAAGCCATGGAAGACCGTTAAAAGTGTTTTCCGCATAGAGCGTATAACATTCTCTATCAATAACAGGATACAAGCTATTTAGAGTTGAGAATTCAGCATCCGCTGTATTTCCCTTTCCAATGTTGGTATAATAATTATCAAAATAAATGGTATCTTTCCCGATTAAAGCATTTAGATTTGGTGTTATCACCTGACCATTATATTCTGCACCTATAACAAAGTTCTGTAATGCTTCAACCTGAACTACGATTAGATTCTTTCCTTTTCCGATACCCTTTAATTGGGCTCCATCCGGCTGAGGCGCTACCTCTTCTACAACCTCTAGAACCTCTTCTATCGGCATTTCATCTTCAACTATAGTATCTGTGATCGTACTGTATATATCATTCACATGATTTGTGAAAAATTCCACACTATTAACTTTATCAATTGCAACACTATGCAATGGATTCACAACTAACACGATAAAGATTGCACATAAACCAAATACAATATATTTAATTTCTTTTTTAAGATTCCAAGTCCATTTTACTTGTTTATCATTCGCATGTTTTTTGAAATAATAATACACGAATGGGATATCTAAGTATAATAAGAAGCTTGCTGGAATAAGAGTAGCTATAAAGCTTTTAGGTACCGCCGCAACATTGGCAGCTTGCCACAGCTGCTTAATAGATACGGTCTGATTGTAGTAATTATAGTACATGGAATCAGCGAACATTAATAAACTTAACAGGCTGTAAACCACCAAGAATATTCCCTTTTTCCTTTTTAATTTACATCTGCTGAAACCGATAAATATCAATCCAAAGGCAATTATACTTACGATGATAAATGCACTGCCCTTTAGACTTACATCAATTAAGCTATAATATACCATTAATTTCAAGGCAAATATAACCAAAATCATATATTGTGATTTAAGAACTTTTTTAATTTGATCCATTATTCATTCTCTCCTTTATAAATAAGGCAAAAGACTCCCCTAAATTACTCCTTAGAAATAATTACAGTACTATTACTTTTAATATAATAGCTCATAGTTATTTCATTATCAAGGCAAGAATTCTTAATTTTCTCTTAAGGTTAAAAAATCCCCTCAGCAGCTATGTTGGCAGCGAAGGGGATCAATGTTATAAAAATCTACTTGAAAACCTTTAAGCTATTCTTCATCCTTACCAACTTCTACTAAAGATTTAACTAAACCGGCAATTCCTTGAATTTCAGAAGGAATAATAATCTTGGTTGCTTTACCATCTGCGGCTTTTGCAAAAGCATCTAAACTTTTTAGCTGAAGGACTGCATTACTAGGTTTTGAATCATTAATAAAACGAATACCATCTGCAATCGCTTTTTGTACAGAAAGGATAGCTTCTGCTTGACCTTCTGCTTCACGAATGCTTACTTCCTTTTGTGCTTCCGCATTAAGGATTGCTGCTTCTTTATCTCCCTGTGCTTTTAGAATTACTGATTGTTTATGGCCTTCAGCTACCAGAATTGCGGACGTTTTTTCACCTTCTGCACGAAGAATGGATTCTCTACGTTCACGCTCTGCCTTCATTTGTTTCTCCATTGCATCCTGAATAGCTGCCGGAGGGATTATGTTCTTAAGCTCTACACGATTCACCTTAATTCCCCAAGGATCTGTTGCAAGGTCAAGTGATACTCTCATCTTAGTATTAATAAGTTCTCTTGATGTTAATGTCTCATCAAGCTCTAAATCGCCTATAATATTTCTTAATGTTGTAGCAGATAGATTTTCCATTGCCATCATTGGGCGTTCAACCCCATATGCATATAACTTAGGATCTGTTATCTGAAAGAAAAGCACCGTATCAATTTTCATTGTTACATTATCTTTCGTGATAACCGGTTGTGGTGCAAAGTCTGCAACTTGTTCCTTTAGGGGAACTTTCTTGGCAATTTTATCAATTAATGGTATTTTAAAATGAAGACCTACGCTCCAAGTCCCTTGATATCCACCCAATCGTTCAACTACAAATGCTTGTGCTTGCGGTACAATTTTTACACATGATGACACCACTACTAAAACAATTACTACGAATACAAATAATGCATACTCCATATTAATTTTCCTCCTCTTCAACTTCCACAATTAATTTGACGCCAGTAACATTTCTGACAATAACTCTTTCACCAGGGCCTATGATATTATGATCATCTACTGCTCTGGCAGCCCATTCCTGACCACCTAAGATAACTTGGCCTGAAGCATTAAAATTATCTATTTTTTCTATAACTCTTGCTTCTTTACCTATTAAACTTTCGTAGTTCGTTTTTGTACGTTGTTTGTTAAAGTATTTTGCAGCAATTGGTCTGGTAAAAATCAATAGTGCCAACGATACAATGAAAAATACGACTATTTCTAATGTAACGTTATCCCCAAATAAGGATAATAGAAAGGCAATCAATGCACCACCAGCAAACCAGATTGTTGTTAAGCCAAGTGTAATAATTTCAATTATTAACAATACCGCAAGCGCAATTAGCCAATAAATAGAATTCATACCTCTAATCCCCCTTTCGTTTCATTTACTGATATATTAATATTACTTCATATGAAGTGAATTTACAAGAAAAGTTTTACAATTACACACTTTATCTTCTTTATGTAATGTCTCAAACATATTATTCTCCACATTTTGTGTTTTCTATCCCATATACATTTATTAATTGTATTATTTTAAATAATAAAAAAGAGGTTAAAAACCTCTTTCTCAAATTTATTTATTTTCTTTTCTGTCGATAAACCTCATACATCAATATTGCTGCTGCTATAGCTGCATTTAAAGACTCTACCTTGCCTGCCATAGGAATTTTTATATATTGATATGATAATTTGGCAATTTCTTCACTTAATCCATTTGCCTCGTTACCAATCATAATTGCACATTTCCCTTGATAATCAACTTCATCATAAGCACAGGTAGCTGCTAAATGTGCTGCATATATTTTAATATTATTTAGCTTAACCTGATTAAGAGTTTCCTTAAAATCTTCAACATAAACAAATGGCATTCGATAGATAGCGCCCATAGTAGAACGAATTACTTTGGGATTATACATATCAACCGACGTCTTGCTTAGAATAATTCCGGAAACACCCGCGCCCTCAGCAGTTCTAAGTATTGTACCCAGATTACCCGGATCGCGAATATCCTCAAGTAAAACTAAATTGGCATATTCATTAGCAATCATCTGCTCAAGACTGTATATCGGTTTTTTTACAACGGCTATGATTCCTTGCGGAGTTAAGGTATCCGAAGCTTCCTTTAATACAGAATCTTGAACAACTTCATAGGGATAGTCCAAGAGAAAAGAAGGGTCATCAGCACCTCTTTCTTTATAAATGCTCTCAGAAACATAGGCTTTTATCAGATATCCTCCGTCTCTTGATTCTTCAAACATCTTAATTCCTTCAATTACAAATGCCTCTTGTTCTGTTCTTGCTTTCGATTTTTTTTGTAATTGTATTATATTTTTAATCTGCGGATTCGATGTACTACTAATCATACCGGATGTGCCACCTATCTATTGATATATTTAAGATTTTAGGGATTAATTATCGTGCATATTACTAAGCTTCGCTGCTTGGTCGGCTGCAGTTAAGCTATCTATTACTTCATCTAAATCACCATTTAAAATAGTGTCAAGTCTATGAATTGTTAATTTAATTCTATGGTCAGTAAATCGTCCTTGTGGGAAATTGTAGGTTCTGATTTTCTCAGATCGGTCTCCGGTACCAACTTGGCTCTTTCTTGCTTCTGATTCCGCATTATGAGCTTTTTCCAACTCTAATTCGTATAATTTTGAACGCAATACCTTCAATGCTTTATCTCTGTTCTTTAACTGGGATTTCTCATCTTGACAAGAAATAACAATGCCAGAAGGAAAATGAGTAAGACGAACAGCAGAATCTGTTGTATTTACGCACTGCCCACCATTACCCGAGGAACGAAATACATCGAATCTGCAATCATTCATATCCAGATACACATCTACTTCTTCTGCTTCAGGCATAATTGCTACAGTTGCGGTTGATGTATGAATACGACCACCGGATTCTGTTACCGGAATACGTTGTACACGATGTACTCCGCTTTCATACTTCATTTTTGAATATACACCTTTACCATTGATCATGAACACGACTTCTTTGAAGCCACCCAGCCCATTCTCATTTAAATTCATCATATCTATCTTCCAGCGTTGTGTTTCCGCATATTTAGAGTACATTCTAAATAATTCTGCTGCGAATAATGCTGCCTCATCACCACCGGCTCCACCTCTTATTTCAACAATAACATTCTTCTCATCATTTGGGTCTTTTGGTAATAGAAGAATCTTAAGCTGCTCTTCAATGACTACTAGCCTTTGCTTACAATCATTAAGCTCTTCTTTTGCAAGCTCACGCATTTCTTCATCATTTTCTTCCTCAAGTATTGCCAAACTATCTTCAATTCCAGCCTTTGTTGCTTTGTACTCCTTATATTTATCAACAACATCACTTAAGTCATTTTGTTCCTTCATAAGTTTTCTAAACCTATTTTGGTCGTTTACGACTCCTGGTTCATTTAATTCCTCTATTAATTCTTGAAATCGTATTAAAAGATCCTCTAATTTATCAAACATCTATCTGTTCCTCCATTCATTTCATTCAAACACACCAGTTCAAAGCGTCACGAAACAGAATCGCTAAGTAAATGGTTCCTCTTCCTTGTATCGGCCACTCACTACTCGATCCAGTCCTGCCAAATCCTTTATCACCCTAATATCAGTGATATGTGCTTTCGCTAATAACGTGCATACTGCTTCACCTTGGTTATAACCTATTTCAAAAAAGACATAACCACCTGGTTTTAAATGATGACTAAGGCCATTAATTATAATTCGATAAAAATACAATCCATCTGCTTTGCCATCCAATGCTATCAAAGGTTCATATACCTTAACTTCATCCATTAAATCAGCTATCTCTTGTGACGGAATGTAAGGTGGATTGGATACAATAATGTCAAACTGTTCCTGCACTTGTGTGTACATATCACTCAGAATAAATTTCACCTCTGTCTGTAACTGTTCAGCATTTTGCTTTGCTATAGATAAAGCACCTTCCGATATATCAAGACCAACTGCGTTCTTAACTTCACCTAACTTGGCTAAACTGATAATGATACATCCAGAACCTGTACAAAGATCCAGCACATCTTTTCCTTTTGCAGCTTTTAGAACTTCCTCTACCAATATCTCTGTATCCTGGCGTGGTATTAGTACCTCTTCGGAAACCTTAAAATTTAAGCCCATAAATTCCTGTTCGCCTGTAATATACTGAAGTGGTATATGATCCCCACGTCTTTGAACCAGTTGTAGGTATTGGTTGTATTGCTCTTCCGTAATTGACATAGTAGAATGCAACAGATATTTAGCTCGATTCAATTGAAAATAATAGGATAATAGATACCATGCATCAAGATTACCATCTGCAATTTCTTTCTCCTTAAGCAGGCATCTACCAGCCTGTAAAGCATCCTCTAACGTTCTCATTCTATATCATTCCTTATCTATAGTTTCCTCTTTGTTTATAAGGAAACGGTCCAATGCTCTAAGTATTTCGTCGTCTTCATCCTCACCAAACATTGCTTTCGGTTTAACTTTCCCAGATTTCTCAACTGTTGCAGCTGTTTCCCCTAAGGCTTTTTTATAATCTTTGCTGGTTTGTTTTTTATTAACAGGATTTATATGTTGCTTAATGTTTTTTTCTTCGTTGTTTATTTCCTCTTTTATCTCAACATCAAGCTTTTGTTTCATCTGGCTATTCATGGTATTAGCTTGTTTCTTGCTGTTGCCATTATTATTACTTTTATTATTGCTACTATTGCCATTTTGGTTACTTGTACTGTTCTTACTATTATTACTATTGTTATCACTGCTATTATTTCTTTTAGCATCTTTTTTATTGCTATTATTATCACTATTATTTTTTTGGTTTTTATTACTCTTGTCGCTATTTCTATTTTTCAAAGACTTTCTATCACTTTGCTCTAAGAATTCTTTCCAATTGAAGACAGCTTCTACTGATTGTATTGCTACTTCTATCATTTCATCATTTGGTTCCTTAGTGGTAAGACCTTGCATCCACATTCCAGGTTGGCTCAAGATGGTTACAACTTTAGAATTACTCTTACCTGCAAAACGAATAAATTCGTAAGAAACACCGGCAATAATAGGAATTAATAAGATTCTTATGAGATAGCGCAACCATTCCTGATCCACACGAATAAAAATAAAGAAGATAATGCTGACAAACATAACTATAAACATAAAGCTTGTTCCACATCTCTTATGCTGCTTCGATTGCCATTTTACATTTTCAACTGTAAGTTCAAAACCATTTTCTAAACAATTAATTGTCTTATGTTCTGCACCATGATACATAAACATTCGTTTAATATCTTTTACCTGTGCGATTGCAACAACATAAGCAATAAATATTAGAATCCGAATGCATCCTTCTATTATAGTTAATACTACCTCTGATTCAATTTGTTTTGTTAATAAACTGGCTGTAAAACGAGGTAGAATAATAAAAATTCCGACTGCCAAAAGAATAGATATTAAAAAAGTTAATCCCATCGCAACACTTTCCGCTTTTCCTTTGAAAACTTTTGAAAATGCATTCTCTAACTTTGATGGTTTTATCTCTTCCTCTTCTTCATAAAAGCTAGTAGAAAAAGTTAGAGTCCTAGTACCAATTATCATTGATTCTGCAAATGCAAGCATCCCCCTAAAAATAGGCAATTTGAAAAACTTATATTTCTCAGCTATGCTAACATAAGTACTTTTCTCAATTACGATTTCATTATTTGGTTTTCTAACAGCAGTGGCATACTGATCTTTATTTTTCATCATAACGCCTTCAATAACTGCCTGTCCACCTATTCCTGATGGTTTCATAATACTGCACATCCTCTCTCTGATTCCGTAGCCTTTATTATATTTTAAAAAAAATTTAAAAATAGGCTGAGATTCTAGAACCTCAACCTGATTTTTAACATTTGATACGTTACCGTCATTCTATTGTTCTTGACTAAGACCATATCTACGATTGAACTTATCAATAGCTCCACGAGCTGCTGCAGCCTTCTGCTGTCCAGTGTAGAATGAATGGCACTTAGAACAGATTTCTACGTGGATATCATTCTTTGTTGAACCAGTAACGAATTCGTTACCGCAGTTGCAAACAACTTTTGCTTGGAAATATTTAGGATGGATTCCCTCTTTCATGCTTTTCACCTCTTCACAAACGAATTAA
This sequence comes from uncultured Lachnospiraceae bacterium, assembly GCA_963517115.1. Classification (GTDB taxonomy): domain Bacteria; phylum Bacillota; class Clostridia; order Lachnospirales; family Lachnospiraceae; genus Anaerocolumna. The sequence continues at coordinate 73,604 of CAUQEW010000015.1, forward strand.
TTTTTCTAAAGTTGACATAATGTCAAACCTATTATTATCTATAAAACAGCTTTTTCATTATAACATAGGTTTTCACTCATTGCAATACCTAAAATACAATCTTTGTCTTTTTGATTGTTTCGATGAACTCATTGTTTGTTTTAGTTTTCAAAAACATCTCAATAATTCTCTCAACTGCCTCATCCGACTTCATTCCATTTAATGCCTTACGCATTAAATAAGTAGCTTCTAACTCAGATTGATTCAGTAATAAATCATCTCTTCTGGTGCTAGACTTTGGTAAATCGATAGCAGGGAATATTCTCTTCTCAGAAAGACTTCTATCTAAAACTAATTCCATATTACCGGTACCCTTAAATTCTTCAAATACTACATCATCCATTCTGCTACCGGTATCTACAAGTGCTGTTGCTAGTATAGTTAAACTTCCGCCTTCACGCATATTTCTGGCAGCTCCAAAAAAACGTTTTGGCATATATAGTGCTGCCGGATCTAAACCGCCTGACAACGTTCTACCACTCGCTTGTACTGTTAAGTTATAGGCTCTTGCTAATCTAGTTATACTGTCTAACAAAATAACCACATCTTTTTTATGCTCAACAAGTCTCTTCGCACGTTCTATTACCATCTCCGATACTCGTTTGTGATTTTCAGGTAATTCGTCAAAAGTAGAATAGATAACTTCTACATTCTTTCCTTCGATGGATTCTTTTATATCGGTTACTTCCTCAGGACGTTCATCAATTAATAAAATAATAAGGCTCATCTCAGGATGGTTTATGTTGATTGCTTTCGCAATTTGTTTAAGCAAGGTTGTTTTACCTGTTTTAGGCTGCGAAACAATCATGCCTCTTTGTCCTTTTCCAATGGGAGAAATTAAATCTACCATTCTCATGGACACATTAGTTCCTGGAGTTTCTAAATGAATTCTCTCATTCGGGAAGATTGGAGTCAGGTCTTCGAATTTCTTACGTTTTTGTGCTTCCGATGGATGCAAACTATTCACGCTTTTTACAAACAATAATGCGCTAAATTTTTCACTTTGACTACGAACTCTTGTATTACCTTCCACAATATCACCGGTTTTTAATGCAAACCTTCTGATTTGCGCTGGCGATACATATACGTCATTCTCACCAGGTAAATAATTATCACAGCGAATGAATCCATACCCATCCTGCATTACTTCTAATATACCTTTTTTGGTCTCACCACTATCTAGTTCTCCCTCAGATTGAGATGACCGATTTCTCTTTACTTCCGAATCCTGTTGTGAGCTACTACTTCTTCTTATTTCCTGTGTATTAGACGTACTCTCTTCCACATTGGTCTTTGTGGTTTCTTTCGACTCTATCGCTTCTGCTGCTATGCCGGAATCCTCTTGTTCCCTATCTGCACTTAGGGAATCCCCCATAGCTTTCTCATCTGATGTCACGCACATCATCAAGGCGTTAATAAGTTCCTGCTTTCTTAAAGCTGTTATCCCTTTAACTCCTTTGATTTTCGCTAACGCTCTAAGCTCCGTTAAGGACATTTCATTATATTGTGCTTCCATGTACACCTACTCCTTTAAGTATTAAGTTATTTATTAGTTTCAATGGGGTTTGTTCTCGACATTATATTAGACATTTCTTCTGAATTATGCTATCCAAAAATATTATTGTATATCATTATACACTAAGTATAAACCATTCGTCAAATAGTTTTACTCTTGATTTACCATTCTCTAAGTGTTATGATAACTTTAGTTTAAAATATTTTAAGGTAAGGTGGAATTATAATATGACTAATAGCGAAAAAGCTTTGATGCTGCATGAAGAATGGAGAGGTAAAATTGAAACTACCTCGAAATGTACTGTGAAATCCAGAGAAGATTTAGCTCTTGCTTATACTCCTGGTGTTGCTGAACCTTGTAAAATCATAGCAAAAGATTCAGAAGCTGCTTACAAATATACAATAAAATCGAACACCGTTGCAGTCGTATCTGACGGAAGCGCTGTTCTTGGTCTTGGCAATATCGGACCTTATGCGGCTATGCCGGTTATGGAGGGTAAGGCTGTTCTTTTTAAGGAATTTGGTGGTGTGAATGCATTTCCAATTTGTCTTGATACACAAGATACCGAAGAGATTATAAAGACCGTCGTAAATATAGCACCTGCCTTTGGTGGCATTAACTTAGAAGATATCTCTGCACCTCGTTGTTTTGAAATAGAAGAAAGATTAAAAGAATTATTAGACATACCAGTCTTTCATGATGATCAACATGGTACAGCCATTGTTGTTCTTGCCGGAGTTATTAATGCTCTGAAAGTTACCGGTAAAGTAAAAGAAAATTGTCAAGTCGTAGTAAATGGAGCCGGATCTGCTGGTATTGCTATCACAAAGTTATTATTATCATATGGTTTTCCTCATATAACTCTTTGCGATAAAGTTGGTATCTTGTCTAAATCTGCAAAAGATCTTAACTGGATGCAACAACAAATGATGGACGTTACGAATTTAACCGGTAAAGAAGGCTCCTTAGCAGATGCCTTAAAAGGTGCAGATATCTTCGTTGGTGTTTCTGCTCCAAATATTGTATCTCAGGAAATGGTAGCTTCCATGAATCAGGATTCCATCCTTTTTGCAATGGCAAACCCTGTCCCTGAAATTATGCCGGATCTTGCGAAAGCTGCTGGTGCAAAAGTAGTTGGAACTGGACGTTCCGATTTCCCAAATCAAGTTAATAATGTAGTTGCTTTTCCTGGAATCTTTAAAGGTGCTTTAGAAGGACGTGCCCGACAAATTACAGAAGAAATGAAATTAGCTGCTGCACTTGCTATTGCAGGCTTAGTTGATGAAACAGACTTAAATGAAGATAACATAATGCCACAACCTTTCGACCCACGCGTATGTGAAGTAGTTAGTAATGCGGTGAAAATTCATATAAAGAAATAAAACGGAGTATTCAATTGACTGATAAAACATTATGGGGAGAGAAGTCTTATAATTCCCTTGACTACTATTTAAAGCAAGAATTTCAAAGAAAAATATATAAGTTATCACTAAATGGTGGTATGACCTGTCCAAATCGTGACGGTACCTTAGACACTCGAGGCTGTATCTTCTGTAGTTCCGGTGGTTCCGGTGATTTTTCTTCCTCCCCGCTATTATCAATTACAGAGCAAATTGAGGAAGCTAAAAAATTAGTATCCAAAAAATTGTTAGGAAAAACAGTCAGTGATGATATACATGATTCTAATACCAAAGTAGGTCAATATATAGCTTATTTTCAAGCATACACCAACACCTACGGTGACATAGAATATCTTCGTAGCATATTTACAGAAGCCCTATTACATCCGGATATTGTTGCCTTATCCATTGCCACCAGACCGGATTGCCTTGATCCTGAAACACTAGAATTGTTAGCAGAATTGAATGAAATAAAACCGGTGTGGATTGAATTAGGCCTACAAACCTGCCACGAAAAGACTGCCGTCTTTATTAGAAGAGGGTATCCCCTCTCTTGTTTTGAGGAAAGCGTGCATAAACTATATCAACTGAAATTGTCAGTAATCGTCCACGTAATAATTGGTTTACCCGGAGAAAAAGTTTCAGATATTTTAGAAACTATATCTTATGTATCCGCCTTACCAATTCAAGGAATTAAGCTTCAATTATTGCATATACTAAAGGGCACTGACTTGGCAGAATATTCATTTCCTATATTATCCATGGAAGAATATATTGATATTGTTATTTCCTGTTTGGAAATACTACCACAAAATATTGTAATACACAGAATTACGGGTGATGGCCCCAAGAATTTATTGATAGCCCCTTTATGGAGTAGCAATAAAAAATTAGTGTTGAATCGAATCCATCAAGAATTAAAGTTCAGAGATACTTGGCAAGGGAAATATTTTAAATGAAAGGAGTCGCCTTATGGAATCCGATGCTTTTACATTATATAAATTAATTATATTATTCCTTTTGGATAAAGTCGATTTCCCATTAACAAATGCACAAATATCAAACTTCATCTTAGAGAAAGATTATACCAATTATTTTAATATACAACAATCTATCTCAGAATTAATTGAAGCAGAATTTGTAAGTGTTGAAACCATTGGGCATAGTTCCCACTACCGTATCACGACTTCCGGAACAGAAACTTTGTCCTTTTTCGATAATATGATATCGCCTGCTATTCAAGAAGATATGGTTAATTATTTAAAAAAGAATAAATATTCTTTACGTGATGAAGGCTCTACTCTCTCTGAATATTTCGAAGCAAAGAAGGGCGAATACACGGTTCGTCTTAGAGTTCTAGAAAAATCAGAATCTATCATTGACCTTAACATTGCCGTTCCCACCGAAGAAGATGCCGCAAAAATCTGCAACAACTGGCGAGCCCAAAGTCAAAAAATCTATGCTTATGTCCTTTCTAATCTCCTTAAAGAAGATTAAATAAGATTTGGCGGAGCCGGGAGGGGCTGCTTTTATAAATTCTAATTTAGACTTTCGACAACAGGCGGCTTCGTGGGTATATATTAATAGAGTTTTTCCTTGCTATGACACATTCTGCCAAGTGTGCGCTTTGAGAGGACAATAAAAACCTTGTCCTCTCTAATCGTACACTTGGCAGAATGTGTCTCCGCAAAGGAAAAACTCTTTATTAATATATACCCGCAAATCCGCCTGTTGACGTAATTTTTCGATAGAATTTATAAGAGCAGCCCCTCCCGGCTCCGCCAAATCTGGTTCGTTATTACTTTAAAAGATTAAAAAAAATGCAATTTTAAAGGTTTACCATATATAAATAAAGTGGTAAAATAAAAAAGGGAAACATTACCTAACGGTTGCTAATAACTGAGTTAGCAGTTTAGTACTTGTATTATAATGAGATATTATTTATTTGGAAGGACAGTGATAAATATTGGTTTTACTTAAAGAAATAACAAAAGATAATTTCTGGGAATGTATTGAACTTACTGTTACACAACAGCAAGTTGATTTTGTAACATCTAATGCAGTTTCAATTGGTCAATCAAAAGTTCAACCAGAATGTATACCACTTGCAGTATATGACAATGATATAATGGTAGGATTTATAATGTATTGCATTGATGAAGATGATGATGAATATTGGATTTATCGAATGATGATTGATAAGAATCATCAATCAAAGGGATATGGGCGAGAGGCTTTAGCAAGCCTTTTAGAAGTAATAAAGCAAGATAAGTCTCACAATAGGATTTTTCTTGGTGTACATAAAGAAAGTACATACGCATTAAAACTATATAAAAGTTTTGGTTTTGACTTTGATGGTCAGGTATTTGGTAGTGAACATATTATGATATTAAATTATTAACCACAAATATTAAATATAGTCTTATATGTTTTTTATAGAATACCTCAACCCACTTTATTGATAAAGTATGAACTATATTCGCTTCTATGTTTTTTTAAGTTCGCGATTAAGCCGGCACTGAAAAAGTCTCCAAATAGACTTGGCATGAATAAGGCTGTATCTATATTCTGTTTGGCGTAGACCGGCTGACAAGGCTGCCTATGTCCGACTAGAGACTCAAGTAGAAAAACAGAGCAGGATTCTGCTCTGTTTTTCTACTGTTATGAGGCTCTACCAAGGACATGCCGCCAGAAGGCAAGGTAGCCAAACTGAATATAGATACAACCTTATTCATTCAACCCCTACTGAGACTTTTCAGTGCCAGTTAGCTCCATCACTTCTTCTATGCAGGACCAGATTTCTTCTCGGCCTTGTTTGGAGAGGGAGGAGAAGGGGATTATTTTTGTGCCTGGTTCTGTTTTTAGACCGGTGCGTATTTGTTTTACTTGTTTATCTATCTGGCTTCTGTTGATTTTGTCTAGTTTGGTGGCAATTATGATTGGATGATATCCGTTGTATGTGATCCATTCGTACATGTTTCGATCATTCACTGACGGGTCGTGTCGTATGTCAATTAAGAGAAAGATAATTTTTAACTGTTGTGAAGATTTTAGATATCTCTCTATCAATTTACCCCATTTTTCTTTTACCGCCACTGCTATTTTAGCATAGCCATAGCCTGGTAGATCAACAAAATACAATTCTTCGTTGATATTATAGAAATTAATGGTCTGAGTTTTACCTGGCTGTGCCGATGTTCTTGCATATGCTTTTCGATTCATGAGTGCATTTATCAGCGATGATTTGCCGACATTTGACTTTCCTGCAAATGCAATTTCTATCTTATCATTTTCTGGTAAAACACTTGTGATTCCACATACTGTTTCTAAATTAACATTTTTTATAAGCATACATTACTCCCGTCCGCCTGCTTTAGCAGGCCTTTATATCAAGACATGTGAAACTCTTTTCACAATACTCCCGTTCGCCTGCTTTAGCAGGATTTTCAATCAAGTCGTGTGAAAGTGACTTTCCTTCACACATACTCCCGTCCGCCTGCTTTAGCAGGCTAGTCCTTAATCAACCAATGCATATGCAAGTACTTCTTCCATCGTATCAACATATTGAATTTTTATACCCTCTAATATCTCGGCGGATATTTCTTCAATATCTTTTTTATTCTGTTTTGGTACTAGTACCATTTTAATTTTTGCAGTTTTAGCAGCTAGGATCTTTTCCTTTAAGCCGCCGATTGGTAATACTCTTCCTCTTAAGGTTATTTCTCCTGTCATAGCAATATCTGCACGTACCTCTTTTTCTAGGATTGCAGAAAGCATTGCTGTTGCCATGGTAATACCTGCAGATGGACCATCTTTAGGTACTGCACCTTCCGGTATATGAATATGAATATCATGTTTTCCAAAATAATTCTCTTCAACCTGGTATTTCATAATTATGGAACGAATATAAGTGATTCCTGCTTTCGCAGATTCTTTCATAACATCGCCTAACTGACCAGTGAGTTCGAATGTTCCTTTTCCAGGCATTACATTCACTTCTATTTGCAAGGTATCTCCACCAACACTAGTCCACGCTAATCCTCTTACAATACCAATCTCATTTTTTTCATTGGCCTTTTGGAAAGTATACTTCTCTTTCCCTAAGTATTTCTCTAAATTTCTATCGTTGACTTTAATCTGAGATTTATTATCACTGATGAGCTCTCTTGCAGCTTTTCTGCAGATTTCACCAATTTTTCTTTCAAGATTACGTACACCGGCTTCTTTAGTATATCCAGAAATCATCCGATTTAAGGCTTTATCCGATAAGGTTAATTGCTTTTCTTTTAATCCATTTTTCTTCATCTGTTTTGAAATCAAGTGTTCTTTGGCAATATGCATTTTTTCGTTCTCTGTGTAACTGGTAACTTCAATCAGCTCCATTCGATCTAATAATGGTCTTGGAATGGTCTGTACTGAATTAGCAGTAGCAATAAATAACACTTCAGATAAATCAATCGGAATCTCTATATAATGATCAATAAATTTATTGTTTTGTTCAGAATCAAGTACTTCCAATAAGGCAGATCCAGTATCTCCCTTATAATCACTGCTGACCTTATCAATTTCATCTAGCAGTAATAATGGGTTTTTTACACCAACGTTTTTTAATCCGGTTACAATCCTGCCTGGCAATGCACCAACGTAGGTTCGTCTATGTCCTCGTATTTCCGCTTCATCACGAACACCACCCAAACTAATTCTTATATATTCCTTTTCTAATGCTCTGGCTACAGAACGAGCAATGGAGGTCTTTCCAGTTCCTGGTGGTCCCACCAAACAAAGAATAGGGCTTTCCCCTTTCTTAGTAAGTGTTCTTACTGCAAGGAATTCAAGTATTCGTGTCTTAACCTTCTCAAGTCCATAATGATCTGCATTCAGAATCTTCTCAGCATTCTTTATATCTGTCTTATCTTTGCTCGTTTTATCCCACGGAAGTGCTAACAAGGTCTCAATATACCCTCTTGCTACAGCACTCTCTGAAGAACTCCCAGCAATATTTTTAAAACGCTCAATTTCTTTCAGAATTCTGTCTTTGACTTCTTGCTTTGCTATGATATCGCCTACAGCTATGGTATAATTCTCAGCATCTGTAACTGAATTAGTTTCACCAAGCTCTTCACGTATTACTTTAAGCTGTTCTCTTAACAAATACTCTTTTTGATTTTTATCTACTTTTTCTTTCACTTTATTTTGTAAATCCTTCTTTATTCGTAGAATTTCAATCTCTTCTGAAAGAATGACTGTTATTTTCTCGTATCGTTCCACTAAGTCAACAGCTTCGATAATACCCTGTTTTTCTTCTACTGTTAGCAGAATATTAACTGCTATTTGGTCAATCAGCTGTTGCAAATCTTCTAATTTCATCAATTGCTTTAATACTTCTTTACCAATCTTAGTGTTCTCAATAGAATATACCTCTAAGATATCTCTTAATCCTCTAATCATAGCCTTTTTCTCGATATCAGATAAATGTTTTTCACTATGATCTTCCAATAAATCAATCTCTCCAACTAAAAATGGTTGTTCTTCGATAAGACAATCTAATTGTGCTCGCTCTGTTCCTGATACTAAGACTCTTATAATATTTCCAGGCAGTTTTATCAACTGTTTTATCTGGGCTATGGTTCCTATTTGATACAAATCGCTTTGTCCAGGATTCTCCACTTCAGAATCTCTCTGGGTTAGCAACAGTACCATTTGATCATTTTCCATGGCACTTTCGATTGCATCTATGGATATCGCACGATTTACATCAAAATGAATTAACATGCCTGGGAGAACTGCCATTCCTCTTAATGCTACAACAGGAACTCTCCTATTATTTTCACTCATCTTTGGCTCCCATCTGCCCACTTTGGCGGGCGTAAAGCAGGGACTGTCTCAAAATACCTTTTTGACATCCTATCTACTTCAGAATAAGTGCCTTTTGAAGTCATATTGGAATGATAAAGGAATTTTATGACAGCCCCTTGTCTATAAAAATTTTAAGCAATTTCGTTACTATTTTTTTTCGACGTCCGTTTTATTATCGGCTTTCTTGGTTGATTATCCTCAGAACTAATTAACGTGGGTTCAATTTCACCTTCTGCTGATTCTTTCGTAATAATACATTTCAAGATTTTTGTATCCGAAGGGACTTTATACATTGATTCCATCATAACAGATTCCATGATGGCTCTTAATCCTCTTGCTCCTGTCTTTCTTTCAAGGGAACGTTTTGCAATAACGCGAATTGCTTCCTCTTCGAATTCCAGCTCTACACCATCTAATTCAAACAACTTTTTATATTGTTTAATAATCGAATTTCTTGGTTCTGTAAGAATACTAACTAAGGCCTCTTCATCTAGTAGATCCAATGCAACACATACTGGAACTCGGCCAACAAATTCAGGAATTAAACCATATTTAACAAAGTCCTGTGGCATTGCCTGCCTTAATAACACGCCAATATTCTCCTTGGCGCCTTCTGAGATTTCTGCATTAAAACCAATCGATTTTTGTCCAATACGAGCTTCAATAATCTTCTCTAAACCATCAAAAGCTCCTCCACAGATAAATAATATGTTTGTAGTATCTATCTGAATAAATTCCTGATGTGGATGCTTTCGTCCACCTTGCGGTGGTACGGACGCTGTTGTACCTTCCAGTATTTTCAATAACGCCTGTTGTACTCCTTCACCGGATACATCTCTAGTAATAGAAGTATTTTCTGATTTACGAGTAATTTTATCAATTTCATCAATATAGATAATACCATATTCTGCTCTCTCAATATCAAAATCAGCTGCTTGTATTAACTTTAGAAGAATATTTTCAACATCTTCGCCAACGTAACCGGCTTCCGTTAATGCTGTAGCATCTGCGATTGCAAAAGGTACATTCAAAAGTTTTGCTAAGGTCTGTGCCAAAAAGGTCTTACCAGAACCAGTAGGTCCTACCATAAGAATATTGCTTTTCTGCAATTCTACATCTAAATCTCGCTCTGCCAATACTCTTTTATAATGATTGTAAACGGAAACAGCCAGTACCTTTTTAGCCTCTTCCTGCCCGATTACGTATTGATCAAGAAAAGTCTTAATTTCGGTTGGTTTCAATAAATTAATGTCGGTATCAGGTGCTGATGCATCAAATTCTTCCTCAACTATCTCAGAGCAGATTTCAATACATTCGTCACATATATATACATTACCAGGTCCTGCAATCAACTTCCTTACCTGATCCTGATTCTTATTGCAAAATGAACATCTCAACTGCTTTCTTTCATCCGTTCTATTTGCCACTGCTTTATCACCTCATTTCATTTCGAAAAATTCATTTCATCTAAATTATCTACTTGCTATTACGCTGTCAATCAAGCCATAATCCTTAGCTTCTTCAGCAGTCATATAATAATCTCTTTCTGTATCTACTTCAATAACTTCAAGTGGCTTGCCTGTATTTTTCGCAAGAATTTCATTCAATTTCTTTCTTGTCTTTAATATATTGTCGGCCACAATTTTAATATCTGTTGCCTGGCCTTTTGCACCACCTGATGGCTGATGAATCATTACTTCGGCATTTGGCAGAGCAAATCTCTTACCTGGTGCGCCACCTGATAATAGGAAAGCACCCATGCTGGCTGCCATACCAATACATATGGTAGAGACATCACATTTAATGTAATTCATAGTGTCATATATTGCCATGCCGGCTGTTACAGAACCACCTGGGCTATTAATATATAAATTAATATCTTTTGCTGGGTCTTCTGATTCTAAAAACAACAACTGGGCAACAATCACACTTGCTGAAACGTCGTTTACATCTTCACCTAAAAATATAATTCTCTCTTTTAATAATCTGGAATATATATCGTAGGATCTTTCACCTCTACTAGTTTGTTCAATGACATAAGGTACTAAACTCATAATAATTCCTCCTCTTTCTCTTATCGTCTATGACTTCTGCAATTATTTCGCAGCAACTTCAACAGCTGCTTCTACAACAAAATCTACAGCTTTTTGAACAGCCATATCCATAACAATTTGTTCTTTCTCTTTATCGCCAATTAATTCCTTGATTTTATCTAATTCCATCTGATAGTTTGCTGCCATATCAACGAATTCTTTTTCAACATCTTCATCAGCAATAGTAATATTCTCTGCTTTAACAATAGCTTCTAATACTAGTCTGCTTTGAATTCGTTTTACAGCCTGTGGTTTCATTTGCTCTATTAGTTGTTGACCATTCATACCTGTGAACTGAAAATATTGTTCCAGTGATAATCCTTGAGATTGCATTCTCTGAGCGAATTCATCAGACATTTGTCTTACTTGAGTGTCAATCATTGCTTGTGGGATATCCATTGTAGCATTCTCAATAATCTTGTCAACTACAATATCTTCTTTCACTCTTAACGCTTCTTTTTCTTTTTTCACTAGAACAGTTGACTTGATATCAGCCTTATATTCATCTAAATTATCAAATTCAGATACATCTTGTGCAAAGTCATCATCTAATTCAGGTAATTCTTTTACTTTGATTTCTTTTATGGTAACTTTAAACATTGCTGGTTTTCCAGCTAGTTCAGCAGCTTGATATTCTGCAGGGAAAGTAACATTAACTTCTACTTCTTCTCCAATATTCTTACCAACTAATTGATCTTCAAATGTATCAATGAAGGAATGAGATCCGATTGTTAATGCATAGTCTTCAGCTTTTCCACCTTCAAAGCCAACACCATCTACAAATCCTTCAAAATTAATAACTGTCATATCTCCATCAGCTACTGGTCTGTCTTCAACTGTTATTGTTCTTGAATTCTGTTCTCTTACTTTATCTAACTCAGCTATTATTTCTTCTTCCGTTACTTCAACTACAGCCTTCTCTACTTCAATACCTTTATATGCGCCTAAAGTAATTTCTGGTTTTATAGCTACTTCAGCTGTGAAAATAAAAGCTTGACCCTTATTAATTTGCACTACATCAATTTCTGGTCTGGATACAATATCTAATCCACTCTCTTCAGCTGCCTTTTCATATGCCTCAGGAATAATAAGGTTAGCTGCATCTTCATAGAAGATACTTGCTCCATACATTTTTTCAATAATAGCACGAGGAGCCTTTCCTTTACGGAAGCCTTGTACATTCATTTTACCTTTATTTTTTACATATGCTTGCTCTAATGCAACATCAAACTCTTCTGCTGCAGCTTCTATGGTAAGCTTCACCATATTTTTCTCTAATTTCTCTACTTGTAAACTCATTTAAAATTTCCTCCTTAAAATATATGAAGCGTATATTCCTGATACGATCCAGTTAAATTATCCGTCAATGTAATTACTTTCACTTATGCTTCTCATGTATATATTGCCAATCCGAAGTTGTGACATTAGTATATTATATCATAGCCATTCTGTAAATACCATAATTTTTTTTTAATGAAATATTTCTTTTTGCTTCACAAATAGAGCTTGTAGCACCCTAGAAATATGAGAATGAATTCCCACTGGAATTCATTCTCATATTACCAGAGTAATTGACACCGTCAATTACTCTTTTGCATGTCCCTGCTGGTATAATACTTCAATTACACTATTTACATGTTTTTCACATAGTTCATGGCTTTTTGCTTCAACCATGACACGGATTACCGGTTCGGTTCCACTTTCTCTTACCAGTATTCGGCCTTCTTTTCCAAGTTCCTTTGTTACTTTATCTACCGCTTCCATCACTTTAGCATCTTCTCTTGCTGCTTTCTTATTCTGTACCTTTATATTCTTTAATAGTTGTGGAAAAATATTCACCTCTTTAACCAAATCAGATAGTTTTGCCTTCTTCTCCAACATTACTTCCATAATTTTTAAAGAAGTTAATATACCATCACCTGTAGTTGCATGCTTACCAAAAATAATATGTCCTGATGATTCTCCACCGATAGCGTGGCCATTTGCCATCATATTCTCATATACATATTTATCACCTACAGCAGTTTTTTCATATGCAATACCCTTCTCATCCAATGCTAAAAACAATCCTATATTGGACATTATGGTAGCTACAATCGTATTATTATTAAGTTCTCCACGTTCTTTCAGATATACACCACATACATAAAGAATCAAATCGCCATCTATAATATTTCCCTTATCATCCACTGCTAAACAACGATCTGCATCCCCATCATAGGCAAAACCAACATCTAGACCATTATCTACTACATATTTTTGTAATGCTTCTATATGAGTTGAACCACATGCATCGTTAATATTAGTCCCATTAGGTTCATTATGAATGGTGAATGTCTTTGCTCCTAAAGTATCAAATACACCTTTTGCAATCGTAGATGCGGAACCGTTTGCACAATCTAATCCTACTTTTATATCTTTAAAAGAACGCGTTGCTAAGGAAATGAGATACCCAATATATCGGTTTCTTCCAATAGAATAATCTGTTGTCTTTCCAATATTCTCTCTTGTAGCGAAAGAAATACTTTCCTCTTTACTGTCTATGTATTTCTCGATTAAATCTTCCACTTCTGCTTCAAGTTTATATCCACTACCATTAATTATCTTGATTCCATTATCATAATAAGGATTATGACTTGCAGATATCATAATTCCACAGTCAAAGTTCTCGCTTCTAACAACATAGGATATACTTGGAGTACTTGTTACATGGAGAAGAAAGACATCCGCACCACTTGCTGTTAAGCCTGCTACCAACGCATATTCAAACATATAGCTGGATCGTCTTGTGTCTTTGCCAATCACAACATTAGCCTTATGGTTCTTCCCATAATAATAACCCAAGAATCTGCCTACCTTATAAGCATGTTCTACAGTCAAATCAATATTTGCCTCTCCTCTAAAACCATCTGTTCCAAAATATTTACCCATACTTATAAGCTCCTTTTCATATATAATTTGCACATTAATAAATCTTAATTTCCTATGAAATACTGATTGAGAATATAAACGATTGTATCATAATAAAATATTATCTGCAATCCCATTCTAGTATCTATCTTATGATGCAAATATATCTTTGCTCCTAACAAACAAAAAAACATCAGCTATATGTACGATTCGAGTAACAGATGTTTCCATTTGCTATACTTAACCATATATCTAGTTGATGTTTTTATATTGTCCGGCTTCTTAATCAACTATGCAGCATTTGTTGCATAATCCTGAACCGATTTTTTTAAATCTTTTCATCCTTTAGAATGATGAACCTTGACCAGACATAGATTCTTCTTGCTTTTTAATCATCTGTCTAACCATTTCTCCGCCGACAGAACCGTTCTGAGCACTAGTTAAATCACCGTTGTAACCTTGTTTTAATGGTACTCCAATTTCAGATGCAATTTCCATTTTGAATCTATCCATTGCTTCTCTTGCCTGTGGAACTTCCATTCTGTTAGAACCGCTGTTATTGCTGTTATTACTAGCCATATAATTCACCTCCGTGATAAAATTGTTAGGATTAATCGATTGATTTACTTAATTGCAAATTCAATTTATTAATCTAGATAAGTGATTTGTTATTGAATCATTTATCTTAGTAATATTGTTAACAGAAGAGGTAAATTTTATTATGGTAAGTTGTGGAATTACATTGTATTTTTGATGTCCTTTTAATCTTGTTTTATTTTCATAAATAAACCCTTGTTCTTCATATATTATATAAATGTAAGCTTAAAGGATTTTTATGGATAAAATATTAATTTTAATAAAATATCTGAATAATATAATTTGGAGCGGTCCTATGCTTCTTATTCTTCTTGGCACTCATCTATTTTTTACAATCAGGCTAAAATTTATTCAAAAGAAAATTGGTAAAGGGATCCGCCTCTCTATCCATTCTTCTTCCGATTCAGAAGGTGATGCTAGTAGTTTTGCAACGCTTACCACAACACTGGCTGCAACACTTGGAGTGGGTAATATTATTGGTGTTTCCACTGCAGTAGCATTAGGTGGACCAGGTGCAATTTTGTGGTGTTGGTTAACCGGTGTTCTCGGAATGGCAACCACCTATGCCGAATGCTATCTTGGTGTACTATTTCGTCGTAAAACGAAGGATGGTACATATCTTGGTGGTCCCATGTATACTTTAGAGTATGGCTTACACTCTAAACCACTGGCTATCCTATTCTGCTTACTTACACTTTTAGCTTCCTATGGTGTAGGCTGTTCTACACAATCCAATGCCATTACTGAAACCGCTTCAAGCTTATGGGGAGTATCTCCTTATATGGTTGGTTTTATAACAGCGTTAGTTACTGGTCTAGTTATCGTTGGCGGTATAAAATCCATCGGCAATATATGTATTAAGTTAGTGCCAGCTATGGGAGCTTTTTATATTCTGGCATGCCTGATTCTTCTTATATTAAACTACCGGTTTCTTTTGCCTGCGTTTGCTCTTATAATACGGTCGGCCTTTCTTCCTAAAGCATTATTTGGTGGCTTTATTGGAAGTACCATTAAATCTGCTGCACGTTATGGTATCGCGCGTGGACTTTTCACGAATGAAGCAGGACTTGGAACTGCTGCCATTGCTGCTGCTAGTGCTAAAACCAAAAATCCTCAGAATCAGGCACTTGTTTCGATGAGCGCTACCTTCTGGGATACGGTTGTAATGTGTGCTATTACAGGCCTTGTTATTGTATCTAATATTCTGAAAAATCCTGATTCCATTAAGGGTCTGTCTTCTGCAGAATTAACAACTGCTGCCTTTGAACAGATTCCCTATATTGGCAGCCACATGCTGGGTATTTCTATTATTTCGTTTGCCATTGCTACCTTAATCGGTTGGTCTTACTTTGGCGAAAAAGCGGCAGACTACCTATTCGGAAAAAATGGAATAGGCACCTACCGCGTATGTTATATTGTTATGATATTTATCGGTTCTATCTTATCTTTAGATTTTGTATGGGAGCTTTCCGATTTAATTAATGCTTTTATGATTCTTCCAAATGTTTTATCTTTATTACTATTATATAAGAAGGTTACCTATATTGAATAGACTCTGCTACCTTATTGGCTGTCTCAATATCCTTTAATTTTTCGATAATGGTAAGTGCAAAATCAATTGACACTCCCATTCCCTTACCAGTGATGATATGAGAATCTATCTCTATTTTATTTCCTGTTGTAGTTGCTCCTAACAGTTTATCTTCATATCCAGGATAACAGGTTACTTTCTTTCCTTTTAATATACCATTAGCTCCTAGTACACTAGGCGCTGCACAAATAGCTGCTATTTTTTTACCCTCTTGATCAAATTGCTTTAGCAAAGTTATCAATCCTTGATGTGCTGCTAAATACTTAGTACCAGGCATTCCTCCCGGCAATACTAACATATCGGCCTCGCTATAATCTAAATTCTCAAATAATTCATCAACCTCTACTTTTATGTTATGTGAGCCAATAATCTCCTTTGATCCTGTAATGGATACCATACTTATCTCTATACCAGCTCTTCTTAATAGATCTACAACGGTAAGTCCTTCAATCTCTTCAAAACCATCTGCCAAGAATATATATACTTTCGCCATAATATGCTCCTTTCATAAACGTTGCTTTCACTAATTTTTATTATATCATGATTCTCTAAATTGGCAAGAATTATGTGTTTTTGAATGAATGATATAGGACGCTTTGCCTTGGGGTGGATGAAGAACACCGTGAGCCGTTTGATGTGTATTTACAGTTCAGAGAAGGAATCCTACGTTTCTAATTCTGTGATAATCGTTTAGAACATTCCAGCGACGCAGGAACTCCTCGGTGCAAGCACCTCTTCAAACACCCTGCTCTGCTGGAATATAAACGATTACCACAGTATAAGAAACGATACGGATTCCTTCAATTCACTGTAAATACACATCAAACGGCTCACGGTGTTCAATTCAGGTTATGAAGCAAAGCTGATTGTTAGATTAGGCAAAAATTCTAAGAACAATTCAAAAACTGATTAGGGAGTAATTAGTAAAGCATTGATGCCGCAACGGTATTGCATCAGGTAAATAATGTGGTAAATATTTGCATATGTAATTTACAATGTTTTAGACTTAGGCTACAATTGTGTTAGATGATTAAATGAATGGAGGAAGCTATGACAGCAGAAGAATTTGTTAGTGCATTCTATAAAAACAAACAAGAAACATTGAAAAATTATTTTGATATTAATTTTAATACATTAGTAGGAAAATGAAGTTGGCGAAATAGAAGAAATTGCATTAAATATTTTCAAAATGAGTAAAAGTTAATTTGCATTCATTAGATATATTAGCTTAGTTGAAATTGTTATATATAGCCTGTTTGTGGGCGGAGGGGAGATAGAATGAAAATAGTTGTGATTGCTGGGGGATTGAGTCCGGAACGGGATGTTTCTTTGTCATCGGGAAGTCTTATTGCTAATTCTTTAATGGAATCTGGACATGAGGTTTTGTTATTGGATGTCTATGAGGGAATTCATGGTGATATTGGATCTTTTGATAATTTGTTTTATGGGTTAGGGGATGGAAAGAAATATGTTTATACTGTTTCTGAGGTTGAGCCTGATTTAGAAGAAATCAAAAAGAAAAATCATTTTCAAACTTCCTTAATTGGGGATAATGTATTGGAGATTTGTAAGAGTGCTGATGTTGTTTTTATTGCATTACATGGTTCTATGGGCGAAAATGGACAGCTTCAAGCAACGTTTGATGGTTTTGATATTACATATACAGGTACCGGATATATTGGCAGCCTTTTGGCTATGGATAAGGATTTAACGAAAAAGCTGTTAGTTCAGGCTAATATACCAACAGCTGAATGGATTATGTATCATATAGGTGAACATTCTTCTGATTTAATTGTAAATGAAATTGGTTTTCCTTGTGTTGTAAAACCCTGTAGTTGTGGCTCTAGTATAGGTGTATCCATTGTATATGATAGTATACAATTAGATAATGCGTTACAGCTTGCTTCAAAATATGAATCTTTGGTTTTAATTGAAAAAATGGTAAAAGGCCGTGAATTTTCTGTTGGAATACTGGACGGCAATGTTTTACCGGTAATCGAGATTATTCCTGTTGAAGGCTTCTACGATTATAAAAACAAATATCAGGGAGGCTGTACGAAAGAAATATGCCCGGCTAATCTATCAGCTCAATTGACAAACAAAATTCAAAAGTATGCTCTTTCCGTTCATTCCACCTTGAGGCTTGGCGGATATTCCAGAATTGATTTTATACTAGATAATAAGGAAGAATTCATTTGTTTAGAAGCTAATACTTTACCGGGAATGACACCCACAAGTTTGATTCCACAAGAAGCCCATAGTGCCGGGATTTCATATAATGAACTTTGTGATGCAATTGCTAAGCTTCCGCTCTCAAAAAAGTAATACTGAACGTCGACAGAGATTGACAAAATACATTTAAGTATATTGACATTCATAGCCTCTATGATAAAATAGTAAAAATGGACTATGGAGGCTACACTAATTATGAACGAACATTTGTCAAGCGTATCCCTAATTGCATCAATTATTTACTTATCTGTAGGGTTTTATGTTTATGGGTTAAACAAAAAATCTGAACTATGCAGAATATTTTTGTTTTTAACTATTTCAATGGCTATTTGGTCATTTGGGTTTTCTTTTGCTTATATAGCTGACACTCCTATAGAATATTCTTTTTGGAATAAATTGGCTGCTTTCGGGTGGTGTACTTTTAGCTCACTTATTTTATATCTAATTCTGGTTATAACAGAAAATAAGTTTCTTAAATATTGGTGGGTAAAATTCTTAGTGATATTACCAGCACCTTTATTTCTATTCATGGCTCTATTCTTATTTGGTCCAAATATAGTTACGAGTCCAATAATAGAAACTTTTTTTTATACCGGTAATTTTATTTATAATTTTCTTTACCTCTTTCTTAGCATTTTACTTCTATTCTTATGGGGACAGAAATCAAACAGTTTGATTCAGAAGAAACAATCTCGTTTAATAGTAATTACTAGTGCAATTCCATTTTGTTTAAATTTAATTACTGAATCTATTTTACCTATGTTTGGAATATCAGATATTCCATCAATGGGGCAGATTTATTCTTTGATTATGCTTTTGGGTGTATATGATGCAATTGTTTTTTATCAATTTATGGCCATCCCTGCATCACAAATAACAAGTGAATTAATTCACGGCCTATCCGGTTTGGCCTTTTTAGTTGATGTAAAAGGAGTTATCTTAAAAGCAAATAAACAATCCTTTCATTTACTAAATTATGCAGAAAAAGAAATAATTAATAAGCCTATTGAATCTATTCTTTATGTCAATGAAATACATGAAATTATAAAAAATTGCGAATTAGTACAATCTAGGATTGAATTCCAAGAGATATGGATTGCGACAAAATCAGGAGAATCAATACCTTTTAGCTTGACCATAACGCCTATGTTTAATCCTAAAACGCGTTTATTTCAGGGTCTTTTAATTCTTGGGCAAGACATTAGAACTACAAAAATACTAGAAAGTGAAATAACAGAACATAAATTAACTTATGAAAAATTACGAAACAGTGAAGAACTCTTCCGAACTATAATTGAAATAATACCATTTTCAATTATATTAACTAACAGATATAACAATAAGATATTATATGTAAATAATAAAGCTGCCGAATTTTTTAAAACTGATAAATGTGACATTATTGGTGACGATGCTAGCAATTACTATATAAACCCTAACTATAGGCATCAACTTATAGATGATATCAACCATAACAGGCCTATTAAAGAAAGAGAGATTATATTCAAAAGAAAAGACAGTTCCCAAATCACGGGGTTAATTACCATGGTTCCAGCTATTTACCTAGAACAAGAGGTGGTTTTATCTTGTATTACGGATATTACAGAACAACGGAAATTACAACGAGAGGTGGCCAAATCCGAGAAAATGCTGAAGGAATTACTGCACGCTATCCCTGATATGATTACCGTTACTGATATGAATGGAAATTTGACCTTTGCTAATAATAGTGCTGTCTCTGTTTATGGTTATGATGCTTCCAAAAACTTTATTTCTGAAAATGTACTCTCACTTATCGCTAAAGAAGATCTTGCCAGGGCAAAGGAAAATATGTTGAACATGTTCACCAATAATCCTGGTCCAGTTGAATATAAAAATGTACTAAAAGATGGAACTAAACTAGATGTTGAAGTGAACGGAATGGTTATCTGCAATGACAAAAATGTTCCGACAGAAATAATCTATGTTGCCAGAAATATAACGGAAAGAAAGCAAGTAGAAGCAAAGTTAAAACAAAATAGTATTGAGATTGAGAAAATGAATAAAGAGTTACTCCAAATGAATGAAATATTAAAAAATAAATCAATCCGGGACGGCTTAACAAATCTATATAATCATCAGTATATTAATGAACTGTTGGAGGCGGAAATTTTAGCTACCTCAAGAGCTACTGGTAATCTATGTGTTATGATGCTTGATATTGACTTTTTTAAACGAGTTAATGATACTTTTGGACATCAAAACGGTGATAAAGTTTTGGTTGTGGTATCAGAATTGATCTTACATAATACCAGAAGTCATGATTTGATTGGACGATATGGCGGTGAAGAATTCATTGTAGTTTTACCAAACATTCGATTAGGGGAAGCCTATCAGATAGCAGAAAACATCCGTCATAATATTCAGGAATATAATTTCGATTTGCCAGATCTAAAAGTTACTATAAGTGTAGGATTAGCACAATACGAATCGGAAGACAGCAAATCGTTTGTAAACAAAGCGGACAATTTATTATATCAAGCAAAAAGAAATGGCAGAAATAGAATTGAAACCATCATTAATTAATAATTAATAAAATTATTGTAAATAATTGTTTTACATTACTTTTTATGTTATTATGATAAAGAATTTTATTGATGTATCTTGGAGGTATTATATATGAAGAAATTGATATTAGTGACATCCCCACCTGCTTGCGGAAAAACTTATGTATCAAAGCAGTTAGCAAAGGCCTTAAGCCATGTTGTATACTTGGATAAAGATACCTTGATCTGTTTATCTAAGCAGATTTTTAATGTAGCTGGTGAAGAATACAATAGAAGCTCCAAATTTTTTGAAGAGAATATCCGCAATTATGAGTATGAAGCTATCGTTGCCTTGGCGATGGAAGCCCTAGACTATGATGACATCGTACTTATTAATGCTCCATTTACAAGAGAAATACGTGATAAAGAATATATTAATAATCTAAAAAAATCTTTGACTCAGAAAAATGCAGGGTTGGTGGTAATCTGGGTAGATACCTCCATTGAAGTATGTAAAAAAAGAATGATTGAAAGAAACTCCGATCGGGATGCTTGGAAACTTGCTAATTGGGAGGAATATATTGCAGGCTGTAATTTTAATATTCCAACTGAATTGGATGATCCAAATGTGATTGATGATTTACTAATCTTTAAAAACTCTTCTGATGCGGAATTTAAGGAATCGTTAATGCATTGCGTTGATATTCTTGAAAAAGAATGTGAAAATTGTTAAATGATTTTACAACTTTATGTGGATAAATCTCCTCTATATAATAAGGAGATAGGCATGATTGCAAATAGGACAACCATCAGGCAGTGAGATTTGGGTACATTTCATAGACATAAATTTTCCTCCGTGTAGTATTATTTTTGTTTGCTTGATACTTACAATTATGCCACTACCGGAGAAAAATTCATGGGAAGCTATTTCTTTTTTATTGGAAAGTATACCGTATAGGATTCATAACCAATTTCATTAAGTGGGATGAATCTGATATTCTCATCCTGCCCAATAGTGTGATATGTATTTTTCCAGATATCCCATTCTCTCTCGTTATCGTTTTCTAATACTTCTTCCGGATGCTCCTCGTCTACATATAAAGTTTTTTCTTTATCACAAAGTCCAGCAAGAACAATTGGACCATCCTTAAATGCAACCATTCTTTCATTTCCCGGTAATGGAAGAACTTGTATGTTCTTTGGAAATTCAATATATATTTTATCATCTTTCCATTCTCGTGTAATCGAAAAGTATCCTTTATCATTAACCTCTACATCGACTTTTATATCATTAATCCAAATAGTTGCAGTACCTGCTAACCACCACGGCTTTCTTATATTTATGGCAAATTGATCTAGCCTTTCTGAATCAACATAAATATAATCTGCTAATTTTCTTGGATTATCTGAATATCTACAGGCAGTGTCATTTACTTGCTGTGATCCATTGGATGTACTTGATAAATGATTGCTTCCTGTTAAACTATCAATTCTCTGAACTATCCTGATCTTCTTTCCTTGCAGGTTAATCTCTGCGTCACTATCCATGTATTGACATATATAGATTGACGAATCGTCTTGATAGTAGATTCCTTCATTAAGAGCAGCATTCGCCTGAACCAAGCTTCCATGACAACAGAAGAAATCATTTGTCCTCGAACTCCATCCTTTGATTGATCCTGCCTTTAAAGGCAAGAAATAGGTCAATAGTCCTAGCTCTGGTGATGTTGCCTTTTTCCCATGAGTAAAATGTCCATGCCAATACCCTTGTGCCATGATACCATTATACAAATTTTGCTCCCAATAATCTGCATAGATTGCTTTACCCGTATTACGGAGCAAAAAGTCTGCTAATCTCATCATATTATATACGGTACAATGTTCTTGGTTTTTATCACCTAAGCGATTATTCAATTTTTGTATAGGCGTCCAAATCTCACCACAGTTTTGACCACCTGTGGCATAACTTCCACGTTTCGTAACAGCTAAATCCCAATATTTTTCAACAATGAGCAGCCACTTTTTGTCTTTCGTCTCCTCATATGCTCTTGCCGCTCCCAATACTTCCGGAATGGTAGTATTGGCATGCATATTAGTTAACACATCTTTATCCTTTAAAAGTGGATCAAATAATCGCCTGCGGTAATAAAAATCTAATAACGTCAAGTACATTTGATCTTTTGTAGCCCCATATAGTTGAGCCCAAATCTCTAACATACCCCCCGTCTCAATATCTAAAATATCATCAAAATCTTCTTTCGCGAAGCTGGTTACCCAATGGAAAAACCACTTTGAAAACTGGACTGCAATCTGTAGTGCTTCCTCATTGCCTGTTTTCTCATACATATCCATCAAGCCCATAAAAGTTTTATGAATTGTGTACTGAGGTGCCCATACAGGTGCCTTATCTGCGATTCGATAGAGATATTTTTCTGGAATGGAAGCCACCCATTCTCCTCCATTTGCTTCCTGACATCTTGCAAGTTCATGTATAATCACATCGGCTTTTGCTTTCATCTCAATATCACCGGTTGCTTCATAAAGCATTGCTGCTGCCGATAACCAGTGTCCTAAGAAATGCCCTCTTAATTCACAAAGAGGAGATTCCCAGCCACCATGAATATTGTCCGGTATTTTATCCGTTTTGTACAGTCCGGCTTCAAAATAATAATTTAATAATAAATTATCATTTTTTAATTCTATTAAATATTTCTTATTCTCATTACGCCGTCTTACTAACTCTATATCACTAATCTGTACGTATTTACCCTTTACTTTTTTTAAACTCATTTCTGCATCCACGTTATCTAATCCTCCATTCTAACCCATACCAGTAATTCTCCTACTTTTCGATTCGTCCAGGAATAGTATGGTATCCATTTTAATGTTTTCTTCTCATAAACTGGTTCCCTATATTGCTGATATAATACTTGATTATTCCATTCTGGTTCTGTTAACCATTTTCCTTCACAACTTAGAGCTGTAACACCCTTTAATAATTCTGCTTCAAAACGTTTCGAGAAGATAGCCTCCTTACCTATCTGGATTCGATGTAATTCGGTTCCATTATCTACTCCTTCTAAACAGTAAATGAGTGGACCTCTGGAAACTGCCACCTTTCCAGCATCTTCTCTTACTTTTGGGTTGGCACGGTTTAAAACCACTGGCATATTGAAAGTAAGAACCAATTCATCATCTTTTCCCCAAATACGTTTTATATATACATATCCCTTTACTATTTCAGAATTTATTTTCTCTCCGTTTAATTCAATTGTATAATTTCTACACCAGTCTGGAATACGAACAGCATAAGTAAACGTTACGCTGGATTCTTGTGCAAACCTCACTTTCACTTCTTCATCCCATGGATAATTCGTTTCTACTTGTAAAGTTATATCTTGGTTTTGTATTGTTGTTTTAATTTCACCTCCAATGTATAGATTCATGAAAATACTATCTTCTTCTGTCTCATAAGCATAAGAACCAATAGATGACAATAATCTAGCTAAATTTGGCGGACAACAGGCACAGCCAAACCATTTTTGTCGTTCTGCTTTAACATGTCTCTTATTATGATCCTTTTCTGAGGCCTCCGGAACAACCTCGAGAGGATTAACATAGAAGAACTTTGTTCCATCTAATGACATTCCGCTGATTACACCGTTATATAATGCTCGTTCCATTACATTGATATATTTACTGTCTTTTGTTGCTTCGAACATTCTTCTTGCAAAGAAGATTAATCCTATGGCTGCGCAAGTCTCTGCATAAACAGTATCATTTGGAAGGTCATAATCAAAAGTAAAAGACTCCCCATACTGTGATGCTCCAATGGATCCTGTAATATACATCTGCTTTTGAGTGATATTATCCCAAATTTTTTCGCAGGCTTTGAATAATTCTTCATCTCCAGTTTTTATGGCAACATCAATCATGCCACTATACAGATACACCGCACGGACTGCATGACCTTCCGCCTTATCCTGCAGCTTTACTTCCTTACCTGCCTGATAATACTGATATTGAAAATAACTATTCTCCCAATAAAAGTTGTTTTGATTTCTCTTATTCTCTTCCTCAAAATACAGTGGCTTCTTACCACGTTCCTTAATAAAGTATTGTGCTAATCTAAGATGTTTTTCACTCTTTGTAACATCATATAACCTTACTAGTGCCATCTCTACTACTTCATGTCCAGGGTATCCATGCAATTTTCCTGTATCTTCACCAAAAATGCTGTCAACACAATCTATATATCGAATAGCCGCATCCATAAATTTTCGTTTTCCAGTTGACTCATAATATGCAACGGCTGCTTCTATCATATGTCCCAAACAATAAAGCTCATGGTTATCTTTTAGATTTGTAAAACGTTTCTCTAGCCCATTTATGATGTAATATGTATTTAAATACCCATCCGCTTGTTGTGCTGCGCATATATCATCAATCGCTCCATCCGCAATCGCTTCTAATTCAGCGTCTGGATGCCACATTAAAGAAAAGGCAACTGCTTCTAACCATTTATAAACATCGCTGTCTTGAAATACCATTCCTTGGAACTTTCCTTTTATCTTACCTGATGCTACTTGAAAATTCTGAATACAATAACTAGGTTCTGCTCCTTCTATTCGATCATTTAATGCCTCCCATTGATATGGAATTACATGACTACGAATTAATTTCATATATTCAGACCAAAATTTATCTTTTATATTTATTTCTTTCATTGACACTGATTTCATATACTACTCTCCTATTTATCTTTTTGTTTAATCTTTCAATCCCGAAAGCATAACACCCTTTACAAAAGAGTCTTGAGCAAATAAAAATACAACTAAAACTGGTAATACTGCTATTACCGACGAAGCCATAAGCACCGGCCAATCCGTAGCGTACATACCTTTCATACTTGCAAGTCCTAACGGTAATGTATACTTTTTAGCATCATTAATATAAATTAATGGTGTAAAATAGTCATTCCAGGTATTCATAAAACAGAATATTACAAGTGTTGCAATTGTAGATTTCGCCATAGGTAATAAAATTCTGATAAAAATGTGAAATGGATTACATCCGTCTATCTTAGCAGCTTCATCTAGTTCTCTTGGTACAGTAATAAAAAATTGTCTCATTAAGAAAGTACCAAAGGAAGATACCATTGGAGGAATCATCAAAGACCATAAAGTATTTACTAATCCATACATTGACATTTGCAAGAAATTTGTTATAACCGTTACGTGAAACGGAATCATCATGGTAGTTAAATAAAGAAGGAAAATCTTATCCCTTCCTTTGAAATTAAGCCTGGCAAATACATATCCTGCAGAAGCAGAGGTAAATACCTGGAAGAAAACTACCCATACCGATACTTTAACACTATTCATAAAATATTTAAAGTAATCAAATCGCGAAGATATGTCCGCATAATTTTGCCATACTAATCGTTTTCCAAAAATAGTTGGTGGAAAAACAAACACTTCACCTAATTCTTTGAAAGAAGAAGCTAGCATCCAAAAAAATGGCACAAGCATTAAAAATGAACCGATCGCCAACACGATATAGGAGATCGTTTTTCCAATAATTTTCTTTGTTTTATTTGGCATAAAATCTTCTCCCTTCTAGTATATTTCTCTCATATTTTTTTCCATTTTCATATTAAATGCTGTAATAATCAATACAATAGCAAACAATAAATATGCAATTGCACAAGCATATCCCAGCTTAAAATATTGGAATGCATTTTGGTATAAATAGTGTACTAAAACAGAGGAAGATCTTCCTGGCCCACCAGAGGTCATCAACATAACTTGATCAAATACTTGGAAAGAGTTAATAATAGACATAACAAATATGAAGAATGTAGTTGGCTTAAGCATTGGTATTGTTATGTACCTAAATTGTTGAAATTTGCTGGCTCCATCTAAATCTGCAGCCTCATAGTATGTAGTAGAAATTCCTTGTAAGCCAGATAAGAATATAATCATATCATACCCCAATCTTTTCCATATTCCTACAATTGCAATGGAAACTAGTGAAGTTGATGAACTAATTAACCACTTTCCTGTTGGAAGTCCTAGTATGGATAACCCAAAGTTTAATAAACCAAATTCAGGATTATAGATCCATTGCCATACAATTGCAATTACAACCATTGAAGTAATTGATGGTAAGAAAAACGCAGCTCGGAAAAAACGCTTAAACATAATCTTTTGGTCCAATGCAACTGCTAAAAATAAGGAGAGGCACATTCCTATCGGAACTGTGATCACTGTATACAATGCTGTATTCCCCGTAACCTGCCAAACAATTGGATCCTGAAACATTTCTATATAATTTTGTAATCCAATAAACTTAGGTTTTGTCAGCATATCATATTTTGTTAAGCTCAATACGAAAGTAGCAACTACCGGTACTAACATGAACATGAAAAAACCAATTATGTTTGGTAATAGCATAGCCCATGCCCATTTTGAGTCATCAAACAGCTTACTTTGTTTCTTTTTTCTAGATGTAGCAATTGTTTTGCTCATCGTAACTCCTCCTTATAACAAAAATGTATTAAAAAGCGTCAGAACAGGTATTGTCCGCCCTGACGCTATGCAAAGTACTATTCTAAAGCTTCCGCAATTGCTTCATTTGATCGTTTGTCTAAATTACTTAATGTAGTATCTATATCTTGCTCATCCGAAAAGTAAAGGGAAGTTTCTTCATCAATAACATCTCTGCATTTTGATGAATAAGAAAGAGCGCCCGGATCTACTGCTGCATTTTCAAAATATGTAAGCATATTCTTATAAGTATCACCATGAACATCATCTTTGTACCACTGTGCTACCATATCCTCTTCATACAAAGATTTTCTATTTGGCATCCAAAGACCTGTGCTAACTAAAGCACCTTGGTATTCCATTCCAGATAAGAATTTAACAAATTCCCATGCTTGTTCTGGATATTTGGTACCGGATGATATGCAATGTAGATGTGCTTGACCTGTAGTAATTGCTTCTCCATAGGAAGGTAGTGGAGCCATTCCAATATTCATACCGGAAGCAGCTAATTCCTGTAAAGACCAAGAACCATCAATGAGCATCGCAACTTTTCCTGTCTCTAACATTTGTACTGCTGTCATTCCAACACTATCAAGTGTTGTTGCATCTGGTGCAGAACCATCTTCTAAACGTACTGCTTTAATTGTTTCTAATACTTCCTTACCTTCTGGCGTATTCATTGTACTTGTCTTCAGATCTGCTGAGAAAATACTGCCTCCATTTGAAATCATCTGTGCCGCAAGGGTATCTGCAACAGTTTCAAGTCCATAACATCCATAGATATCATCTGTTGTTAATTTTTTTGCTACTTCTCTAAATTCATCAATAGTCCAACAATTAGCTGGGTCTGAATTCGGATATTCAACTCCTGCTGCATCAAATACATCTTTATTATAATATACAATTGGTGATACGGTGCAAGAAGAAACTCCATAAACTTTTCCATCTATACTCATAATGGTCTTAGAGGAATCAATAAAATCATCAAGTGGGAAATCTCCATTAAACTTGTCGGTAAGTTCTAACAAAGCACCTTTTGAAACAAATTGTCTATATGCATTTGCCATCATAAACATTACATCAGGCATGGATTTCGATGCAGCTGATGTCAGTAATTTTGCATTATATTCAGATCCTGCAAGGCCTGGTGTATAATCAATCTTAATATTCGGATGTTCTGCTTCAAATGCAGCGATACCCTCTTCTACTGCTGCCGTTTCAAGAGGACTTGCTTCCCACCCCATAAATGTTAATGTTACTACCTCACCACTTGCTTCTTTTGGAGTTTCTTTTGCTGCTTCTTTTGGTGCTTCTGTTGATTCTGCAGAGACATCTGTCTTAGTTTCATCTGTACTAGTAGACTTACTTCCACTACACCCAAATACAGAAACTGCTGTCATAGTAATTACCAGCCCTAACGCCAATACATTTCTTAATTTCATCCTTCTCCTCCTTGCACATCACCTAATAGTGATGTTGCCAACTTTTATTGGTAATACAAACTGCTGTGTATATAATATATATCCCCAGGTGACAATTGACTTTACTTAGTCAATATGCTATATATAATATATATTTTTATAATTTGTACTGACCATTAATTACAACTTAAGAATAATACAATCAAGATGTACATACAACTCCCCATATTATAAAAAAGGTGGTCAAATCCTATATGTTATATTTGGTTTCAGATGTAAAACATCCAATTGAATATCTTTCTAGTGGGAACTTAGTTAGTGTTAACTTTGTGCACCCAGATCGTCTATTAGATTCCCATGTACTTATTGTAGTTCGAAAAGGTACACTGTATATTAATCAAAGTGGTGTAAATTATGACATTGGACCAAATGAATTTATTGTACTCTTTGCAGGTCAACATCATTTTG
The DNA here is from genome assembly GCA_963517115.1 of uncultured Lachnospiraceae bacterium. Lineage (GTDB taxonomy): Bacteria > Bacillota > Clostridia > Lachnospirales > Lachnospiraceae > Anaerocolumna. The sequence continues at coordinate 102,800 of CAUQEW010000015.1, forward strand.
GATATAAGGCAAGTGATGGCCCTATTTCCTACTATTGGACTCATTTTTTAATCACTGATCCAGAATACAAGTATTATAGTCCTTCGAGTTTTAAGAGAAATATAGAAGTTTGGAATGCCACCCCTACGCAAACCTATTTTACCATGACAAATTTTATTATTCCTGAATACGGAACTTTATCAAATGGCAATCGTACTTCATTGCTGTTTGTACAACTTCTTGATACAGCCAAAAGGGACAATTATGCAGCAACTTATCGTTGTCACTACATATTAAGTTTTATGATGCTTGAGATAGGAACTGAAGTGCTTTCGTCTTCCGCTATGACAAAGCAGGAAATTCCTACTACCGTTTTTAATATTATTGAATGGATTCGTGTTAATTATGATAAAAACCTTACCGTACAAGAACTCGCTAGTAATTATGGATATAATCCAACCTATCTTTCTGTTCTATTTAAGAAGTATACAGGGTATCCATTAATCAGTTATATCAACCGCACGAGAATTGCAATTTCTAAGAATCTATTGACCGGTGATTGTACTTTACATGTTAGGACAATCGGGAAAATGTGTGGATTTCAAGATGAGAAACTTTTTATGAAAGTTTTTAAGAAAATTGAAGGAATAACTCCAACTCAATATCGAACTGCATTTTGTAAGAAATCTATTAACAAGAAATAATTATTACAAAAAGGGATGGCATTGAATTCGCCACCCCTTTTTGTATATACTGGAAAGTTAGTGTTTCCTATCGTTTTTATAATCGTCACCAATTTGAATTATTCTCTTTATTTGCTCCTTTTATTGCCTTTTTGTCTCAATAATGGGAATTCTCCACTCTGTTTTACCTTATTAAAGTTCTCTTGTATTCGAACTTTTAAGATTACCGCATCTTCTTTTTCCATCACGCCAAACTCGACTAATTTATCCAATAAATTAATTTGTGTTTGCAACTCATTTTCCATTAGAGCATATACTTCATCTTTTTGTTTTGCGGTAAGTGTTTTCCATTTCTCACTAGCTTTTTTAATCTTCTCATCAAAAGCAGCTTTATTTTCTTTTTCATTTTGATTTAATTCTGACTGTGTTACCGATTCAGTATTCGTTTCAGCTGCAAAGGCGGTAATTGGACTTATACCAATGAATCCTAACATACCTACAATAGCAAAACCATATAATTTTGCTTTATACATTCAGCTACCTCACTTTCCTAATTAACAACAAGAACACTAACTTTCAAAATTAGTATTTCCAACAGTTGTGAAGAATCTGTGAACTTTAGCCAAAAAATTAGAATGCCGCACTTAATCTTATTAGTTTTTTATAGATTCCCTTGATATTATTCTTTATATTGTTTTCCTTATTGCTTGTATTTATTTTTTCCATACTATCCACAACTTCAATAATAGCTTCTTTCAATCTGGATTCAATCCTGTTGTTCTCATTAAGACGATTAACAATAGTATCTCTGGAATTAGCTTTAAGATTAATATCAAAACTATATTTCATCATGTTATTAAAAATGTTATAAATCTCATTCTGATTATTTGTCTTGACCAATTGCTTATAATAGGTCAGTAAAGTCTTGTCCTGTCTTTTTCTGAGTTTAAAATACAAAAGAATTACAATAATTAAAATAAGCAGTACAGCTATAATCCCCCCTCCGATATAGAAAGAGTTCCTATCTAGTTCAATCGTGATGACTCCGTCTTTATGATCTGTATCATAGCTTACCTGATTTATTGTAACTGTCTTATTAGTAGGCATCTGTTCCTGTGTAGTGACCTGAGGTATATCACCCTGAACTGTTATTTGAGTGCCAGAGATCTCCGCCGTATCATATTTGCCTGTATCTGGGTCAAAGTAGGATATTGTAATAGGATCAATAGTTAGGTCACCTGTCTTTTCCGGTACCAAAATGATATTAAATTCTTTTTTAGCAAAATATTGATTATCCTGAATGCTTTCCTCACTGCTTTTTTCTGTTTCATATACAGAGAACCCAGGTAATTCGTCTTGAATCACTTTACTAAGATTATCAAGGTTACAATTACCGGAAGCAGTTACATTAAGAGTAATTGAGTCTCCATACTGGACTTCTTGTTTATCATAGGTGGCATCAATATTGAGTTTACCTACAATTCCGGAGAAATCACTGGGCTTATTATCCGTAGGCAATGGCTTTACCGTGAGTTCTTCGGAGTCCGTCTGCAGATAATAAGGTTGACTTGTGCTAAAGAAATCTCCTGTACTTACATTTGCTTGAAAATTAAAAGAGGGTATGGTATAGGTACCTGTCTTAATCGGCGATAGGAACATTTGCTTTAATTCATACCGAGCATATTTTTTGCCGCTCACCGTTGCATAACCGGAAGATAATTTATCCTCTGAAATCTCATTACTTACAAACCCGTCAATATTGACGGCATCCAGAAAGCCATAATCCACCAGGTTATAACGGGTGTATAGCTCATAAGACAAGGCTATCTTCTGACCCAGATACATTTCCTTGCCTGATAAGTTGGCTTTAATATATAAATCAGAATCAGATGCTACACTGTCATTGCTATCTGTTTGTTCAGATGACTCCGTGACAGAAACTTTTAATTCATTGGTCTGATAGGTTTTCCCGTTATACTCTATGGTTGCCTGTAAAGTATAATCTCCAGTACTCTTCGGCATTAGCGCATAATTAATATCTGTTTCATAAGTAGAAACTCCATTGATGCTCTGAACAGCCTGCGACTGTGTGTTGGATAGCACATCAAAGTTATCCAAACCGCTAATCTCACTAACCGTAGCATTCTGGGCATTGATTATGGAAACTGTCAAATTGACACTTACACCTGTTTGCAAATTCTCATTGTCAATCGATAGGAGAAACTGGGCATCTTCTGCATGTACACTCCCTTGATTTAATAACAAACCGGCAGTTATAATACCTATAAAAAGTAGAATTTTAATTCTTGATTTTTTACCAACCATTGCCTTCCTCCGTTCCCTGCCCGTTGACTTCCTGATTATTCTTCAGACTGCTTTCTTCCTGTTTTTCCAACATCGTCAGTGCCTGTTCAACCTCACTATCTGCCTGAGTTGCTTCTGATGAGTCCGCTCCATTAACAGCAGAGGCATCCTTATTATCATTTTGCTCATCCTGTGAGTTTTGATCTGATTGTCCGGTCTGTTGATTTTGATCCTGACTTTGATTCTGGTCTTGACTCTGATTCTGGTCTTGGCTCTGGCTCTGATCCTGACTCTGGTCCTGGTCCTGGCTCTGATTCTGATCCTGATTCTGATCCTGACTCTGGTCTTGGCTCTGATTCTGATCCTGATCTTGGCTCTGATTTTGATCCTGACTTTGGTTCTGATCTTGATTCTGGCCTTGATCTTGATTCTGGTCTTGATCTTGATTTTGGTCTTGATCTTGATTTTGATCTTGATTTTGGTTTTGATTTTGGTTACTGCTGTCTGACTGATCTATTTTCTTTTTGACGAATTCATAGTTGTATTTCAGATCAACATTTTCAGGGTACTTCAAAATGCCTTGTTTATAAGCTTCTAAAGCCTGTTGGTAATTCTGCGTTTGTTCACTCGTATCACTCGTACTATCACCAAGTTTTAGATAGGAATTCCCTAGGTTAATATATTTATCCAATAAGTCCGAAGCATTTAAATAATAGCTTGCTGCCTGTTTATAATCGCCTGTACTGTAAGCAGCCAGCCCGCAGTTATAATTTAATCTAAGATCCTTGGGATTCTCTATCAGACCCTTTTCATAAATCTTGAGTGCTCCAGTATAATCACCCGAAGCATATAACTGATTCCCTTTCTTTATTATTTTTCCTTCCGTATTATGAAATGGAATAAGTCCTATAAGAAATAAAACTACTAAAACAACTGTCAAAAGTCCGGATATTATAGCTGCTTTCTTCATTGTTCCTTCCTTTCCGGTAATAGGTAAGTTAAAATAATGAGTAACATCCCTGCACCTAAAAAGTATTGATAAAGTTGACGGTACTGGCTCACTCTATCCGTTTTAATCGTATCCGTCTTTAATGTCGAAATGTCCTGAATCAGCTGTGTAATTTCATCACCAGTCACGGTTGATTCATAATAAGTACCGTTACCTTCTAGAGCCAGCTCCTTCAGAACCTCAGGCATCAGCTTTGAATTAACATATTGCCCGTTATCATCCTTCATATAATCGGTAACCTGAGTACCTGAATTATCGTAGACAGGAATCAGTCCTCCCTTTTCCGATCCGATACCAACGGTAAATACATGCAGATTCTTCGATTGTATCTCTTTTAGAGCGTCAACACTTTTGGAATCCTGTTCTTCCCCATCACTCAAAACGATAATCACGCTGTCTGCACTGGAGGTCTTCTCAAAGGAATTGGCCGCCAGCTTAATTGCTGAACCGATATTGGTTCCGTTTCCACTGATCATCTCAGTATCCACTACACCAAGAAACATTTTAGCCAGCTGATAATCATCCGTAAGGGGCATTTGGATATAGGCTGATGATGTAAAGGGAATATATCCGATTCGGTCTCCATTCAGATTATCAAGAATAGTCTCTATCGCTTTTTTTGCTCTACTCATCCTGTCCGGTTTAATATCTTCCGCCAACATACTTTTGGAAGTATCAATTAGAACATAGATATCCAGTCCATTTCGTTCTACCTCTGTATAGCCCTGTAATACCTGCGGACCTAATAAGGAAAAAAGAATTAATATTAAACCTAAGGATGTTAATACAATTCGTAATGCTTTATGTTTTATTGTTATGTTAAGATTTAATAGGCTTACTATCTTCTCTTTTTTCCTAAATCCAAGAATAAGCAGGACAATACACAAGATAGGAATAATGATAAATATAATATTATTTAGATTTTTAAACTCCAGATTACTCAACGTTAATCCCCCTTTGCCAGTCTATGGAATCCGGACAAAATAATAGCGGTCAAAGAATATTCCTGCCAGCAGAAGTAGCAGTGCTCCCTTTATTAATGGAAAAGCCAGTTCCGTGTACTGCTGTCTGTTATCTTTGGTATACTCCGTTTTTTCTAATTGATTAATATCAGAAAATATTCCGGACAATGCCTTAGCATCTCTGGCACGATAATATTGTCCTCCCGTTGTATCTGCAATTGACTTTAGCAGATCCTCATTCAGTCCACCTTCAACCTGCTGATACTGTGTCTGGCCAAATACCTGTACCGGAATAATCGTTTCATCCGTTCCTACACCAATCGTATATATTTTAATCCCGAGATCCTTGGCCATATCGGCAGCTGTATTCGGATTAATAGTACCCGCATTGTTATCTCCATCCGTAACCAGAATCATAACTTTGGAGGTGGCATCACTCTTCTTTAATCGGTTCATTCCAACCGATAAAGCCATTCCGATTGCTGTACCGTCTTCGTCCACCGATTCCGGAGTAACCTTCTGCAAAGATTCCGTTAAGATATCATGGTCAAGTGTTAAGGGAATTCTGGTATAAGCTGTTCCTGCGAATATAATTAAGGATAACCTGTCACTTGGTCTTTCCTTAATAAAATCCGTCATAGTGCTGCGCGCTACTTCAAGACGATTCGGGGTGAAATCCACAGACTCCATAGAGCCGGAGATATCAAGTATCATAGCAATATCGATTCCTTCCTGCTTTACTGGTGCTGCCTTAACAGGTATCTGTGGTCTTGCCAATGCGATGTCCATAAGGATAAAGCTGAATAAAATCAGATATACCCCGACCTTATGTTTCCATGTCTTTTTCATTCCTGAATTCTTAAGAAGCCGGATACTGGAGAATTTTAAAGTCGCTTTCTTATTCTTTCTTAGAAATACAAATAAGAGAAAGGGGATTAAAATCAAGAAATACCAACCGGTTAACCGAATCATGCTTCTACCTCTTGTATCGTTTCCATATTAGTTACTAATTCTTTTAGATCCTCCAATATTGCTTGATTAAACTCCATCGATGCTACCGCCTTCGTAAATTTAAAATAATCGCATTTCTCAAACCAGTTATATAACGACTGTTGACTAGCCTGCAACTTTGGTATTATACTCAACTCCTTTATTATTTCCTCCGAGGTTTTGCCTTTGATGCTACAGGAATAACTTGTTTCTATATATTCCTTGAGGCATAAATTCATTTGAACCAAACAGCTATCCTCCGAAAGTATTACAAGGTTCGTCTGCTTAATAAAATACTGATAAGGAGTCAAAACTATCATTTTCTTTCTTCTGATTAATCGAAACAACGTAATTCCACCAGTCACTAGGAATACCAGTATCGAAACATATAACAGATATTGCCACTCCATAAATAAGCTAGCCTTTTGAGGATTTAAATCTCCTTCAAAGACCTCCCCTCGATCTATATCCTCCAAGGTTGATTTGACCGTAATTTTCAGTTCATCATTTCCGAGTTGTATTGTTGTCTCACCGGTTTCAAAGCTACGGATGGTAAGCAGATACCCATCAACCTCTTCCTTCAGATTCACAATTTCAAAATCCATAAACTTGTCTCTTATATCCTTCTCGGTAATACCCTGTGTTGTTATTTTTATATGAATAAGATCTCCTATGTAAATACTCCGTTCTTTGGCATTTACTTTGCCAAGCGGTAATAGAAGAACGAAGGAAAATATCAGAAGAAAAGATAATATCTTTATTTTTCTCATAACCGGCCTCTTTTACGAAAGAATTGTTTTAAGGGTTTTACATAATCTTCATCTGAATAAATGGTAATCAGATTGTTTTTATATGGTAGCAACTTCTGATCCGATCGGAATGCATTTTTATGGTTATCTAACACCACGATTTCGCCCGTTTCTAAGTCCTCAAAGGTAAAGATGGCTCCGGCCGGTATCATTTCTTCGGATCTGTCAATAACACGTACCATTACCAAATCATGACGACTCAAGGTAATCTTGAGTTCCTTATAAAAACCGTCATCCAGGAAATCCGATATCAGAAAGACGATACTTCTTTTCTTCTCGATATGGTTAAAATATTGCATCGCTTTCGTCAGATCTGTTCCCGTGTTCTCGGGTGTAAAATCAAGAATACTTTCGATTGCTGACAAAACATGCTTCTTACCATTTTGGGAGGGAATGAATTTCTCTACTTTATCCGTGAATAGGATAAGACCCACCTTATCGTTGTTTTTACAGGCTGAGAAGGCTAACGTTGCGGAGGCTTCAGCAATCAATTCCTTCTTCCTGCCAAAGCTATTCGAGCCTGACATATCAATCAATAGAAACATATTCAATTCACGTTCTTCACAAAACTGCTTCACATAGGCTTTATTATGTCGTGCGGTAACATTCCAATCGATATTTCTTACATCATCCCCGGGGTAATACTGTCTTATATCCTCAAATTCCATGCCTTTTCCTTTAAAACCGGAACGGTATTCTCCTGAGAATAATTCCTCCACCACGCGGTTGGATTTTATTTCAATTTGCCTGATCTTGCTGATCATTTCCTTAGACAACATATAACATCCTCCGTAATCCAAATACAATCTAACTAACCTGTAATGATATATATTTACGGTAAGTTAACCTTGTCCAAAATATCCTCAATGATCTTCTCAGAGGTGATATCTTCTGCTTCAGCTTCATAGGTAAGAAGAATTCTGTGTCTCAGGATATCATAGACCATGGCCTTAATATCATCCGGAACAACATAATCGCGTCCCTTAAGGAAAGCTCTTCCCTTTGCCGCTTTAATCAGATTAATGGAAGCACGAGGAGACGCACCACAAGCAATATATTCGGAATTCTCCCTGGTTTTTAATACGATATCAAGGATGTAGTTCTTTACATTTTCATCTATATAGATGTTTTCAATTTGTTTTCTTAATTCAATAATTTTCTCCCCAGTGAGGATAGTATTTATCGGGGTATAAGTTTGCTTCACAGAAAAACGTTCAATAATCATACTCTCTTCAGCACGGTCAGGATACTGTACCTTCAGTTTCATCATAAAACGATCCTGCTGCGCTTCCGGGAGCGGATAAGTTCCCTGCTGTTCCAATGGGTTCTGAGTCGCAATTACCAAGAATGGATTATCCAGATGATATGTTGTTTCACCAATGGATACCTGTTGTTCCTGCATTGCTTCCAATAAGGCTGACTGAACTTTGGCAGGAGCACGGTTAATCTCATCCGCAAGGATCAGATTACTGAAAACCGGTCCTTTCTTAATGATAAATTCACCTGTCTTCTGATTGTAAATCTCTGTACCAAGAATGTCCGCTGGTAGAAGATCCGGAGTAAACTGAATTCTTTTAAAATCCACTCCGATAATCTCTGCAATCGTGCTGGCTGTCAGAGATTTTGCGAGTCCTGGTACGCCTTCCAGTAAAATATGTCCGCCGGTAAAAAGTCCGATTAAAATTCGGTCAATCATATAATCCTGACCAATGATTACTTTTCCAATTTCTTCTTTCAAGGTTGTAACTATATTATCCCTGCTAAGATTGTTGCTATCTGTCATCTGTCAATCCCCCAAATAATTTAATTTTATTGCGAGTATCTAATTTCCCTTTAATAAATATAGTAAAAATGTGTGAATTTTTTGTGTTTATATTGTTAATATTCTATGTTTATATAAAGTGCAAAGAAAGTACTACAAAGAAACTGTACCTCTAAGAACTACACTGTTTATACCACAGCAGAAAAGGAATCAGACTTTGAAGTTTGATTCCTTTTTTATCTAGCAAGTTACTGGCGTCCAATGCTTATAGCATTCTTAGGACATGCTTTTTTACACGCGCTACAATGAATACACTCCAGATGGTTAGGCTGTTTATGTGGGTCAATATTCATCCCACAAGCTTTAGCGCATACTCCGCATTTTGTGCACTTACTTTCCGAGACTCGAAGTTTATAAAACGCGATAGGATTAAACAGAGAATAAATCGCACCGAGAGGGCAAATATACTTGCAAAATGGCCTGTAAATCATTATCGAAAGTAGGATGATGACAGTCAAAATCACGTTTTTCCACATAAATAGCCAACCAATGGTGGCTTGCAAGGGTTCGTTAGTTAATACAAGCGGCCAACCACCCATCAATGTGCCTGCCGGACATATAAACTTGCAAAAGAAGGGATTCCCTTGCCCAATGATGTCCACGACAAACATCGGCAGCAAAATAACAAACAGTATCAATATGGCATATTTCAGGAATCTTAGGGACATATCCAGTTTGAAAGTTTTGATCTTCTTAATAAACGGGATTTTATGCAATAAATCCTGTATCCAACCAAACGGGCAAAGCCAGCCGCAGATAAACCGTCCGCATATCGCACCTACGAGCATAAAGAATCCCGCCAGGTAAAAGGAGGCTTGAAATTTCCAACTGCCAATGAGTGCTTGTAAAGACCCGATCGGGCACGAACCCAGTGCACCGGGGCAGGAATAGCAATTCAGTCCCGGAGCACAAAACTTTTTCAATTCTCCTTTATATATTTTCCCTTGAACGAACCCCACAACATAGCTATTTGAAATGAGCGTCCAAATAGCCTGCACAGAACCGCGAAGCGAAATCTTAACCAATACCGATACACTCCAGACAAATATGGATAGCTTTTGTAAACACAATTTCGACCTCGCCTCTCATGACGCCCATTATCATGAGGCAGATACCTGTAAAAGATAAGGCCAAAGGAATCAGTAACCGCCGCTTCATTTTTCGGGCACCTCCATCTCCGTTAAAAGTTCCTCTATGATTACTTTCCATTCATCCTTTGTACGCGCTCCAAAAGAGTTCTTCCCAACTAGCTTTCCATCTTTATCAGCGAAGAACGTTGACGGATATCCGCCTAATCCGTTCAGAATACCATTTTTCAGGGTATCATCTGGGATAAGCGTCGTATATTCCACCCCTGTCTGCTCACATATTCTTAACGCAAGCTCTCTTGCCGGCTCATTCACTTCTCCTGTATCGGCGTCGACCACATCATCCACAATTCCAATTATGTTGAACCCCCTTTCTTCAAGCTCCTTGTCAAGGAGTTCAAGATCGGGCATTTCCTTTAAGCAAGGTGAGCAAGATGTTGTCCATACATTAATCATCGTAAGCTTGTAATCCGAAAACACATCATTCGTGATTTCGTTGCCATCAAGGTCCAAAGCATTAAATTTATCCAATGAGGCTGCTGCGACATTGTTTTTTCCCATTGCCGCAGGATCATAATTGGGACTGGCTGACATAGGATAAAACTTGTTGAAAACCATCGTTCCCGCCACAACCACCAAAGCAATACTAAGAATAATAACCACTGTTTTCTTTTTCATAAAAAATAACCTCCTGTATTTTGATGAGATCAGTCTACCAAACAGAAGGTTAAGATTTAGATAAGAAGCTTAGGAAAAAAATGCAATTATTCTACAGATTTGTTACTCTGATCGTTGTCCCTTTACCAACATCGCTTTCAACGTACATTTTAATATTATATTTATCAAATATCTCTTTTGTGATCGCAAGACCTAATCCGCTGCCGCCGAGCATTCTGGAACGAGAAGCATCCACACAATAAAACGGCTCAAATATATGTGGCAATTTGTCATGGGAAATTCCAATGCCGGTATCTGAAATGGTAACGCTTGATTCCGAACAATGGATAACAACTTCTCCATTATCGCGATTATATCTTATCGCATTTTGAATAATATTGGAAAAGGCTCGTTCAAGCATGAAACGATTTCCATTAAGCTCTGTTTCACCACTTATTATTATTGAGATATTCTTTTTTTGAGCATTATTATTGTTATCAATCAGAATAGCTGAAAACAGTTCACGGGTTGAAAAGCGGCTATTATCCATGTTTTTTTCGGATACATTTAGCGAAAGCAAATCAGTCACCAAAACGTTCATTCTTTCTACGTCTTGCTTAACTGTAAGTAATGTTTCTTTATATTCTTCAACACTTGCAGTATCCTCATCAATCTCCATCACTTCAATATTGGCCAGTATAGCCGATAAGGGCGTTTTCAACTCATGCGCGGCGTTTTGAGAAAACCTTTTTTGGCTTTCAAAAGCTAAGTTGATTTTAGTGAGCATGCTGTTGAATGAGTTGGTTAGACGTGCAACTTCATCCTGACTTTTTGGAACGGGAATTTTGGCCGACAGATTATTTTCGTCAATATTTTCAATTATATTGCTCAGTTGGGTGACAGGTTTAAGTGCCTTTCCGGCTGCAATCCAGGTCAGCAGGGTCCCAACCGCAGTAATTGTCACCATGAATATCACGCTCTGCAGTGTAAAGCCTCTTTTTGAGTCCTCAAACATATTAAAGACATCTGCCTCTGTAGGTGATGTATTCTCCTGAGCAAGCTCCTCCGCCACTCCACTATTAGGTATTACCGGCATTGGAACTGTCGACTGTAATGACATAAACTCAATAGGCTTAAAAAACAGATAGCCTGCATTGAGTACAGACACAGTCGTTAAGCAGGTGCATATTGCAATCAAAATGGTACATGCCAGAATAGTAAGCCGTAACCGCAGTGAAATTTTACTCCACATAATAACCCTGCCCCCTTACGTTTTTGATAATATTATCGGGCAATTTTTTCCTCAATGAATTGATATGCACCTTGAAAGCGTTTGAAAAGGAATCTGCATTACTATCCCAAACGTGTTCTATTAAATTTTCACCGCTAATAATTGTACCCTTATTCAGGATGAGGTACTCTATAATACCAAATTCTTTCTTTGTCAGTGTGATTTCATCGCCATGACACCATGCCTTTTTCAGTGAAGTATCGATAGTTAATGCTCCACAAGACAAAAGGGATTGTTTTGTCGAGAAATCACGTCTTAACAAGGCATTAATCCTTGCCTCTAATTCTCTGAAATGAAACGGTTTTGCAAGGTAATCATTTGCGCCCAAATCAAGTCCCGCAATTTTATCTTCCAATTCACTTCGGGCTGATAAAATAATGATTTTTATATCAGGGCTCTCTTTCCGTATTTCTTTTAGCACATCAATTCCATCAACTTTTGGAAGATTTAAGTCTAATATTATTAAATCATAGAAAGCAGTATAAAACAATTCGATTGCTTCTTCTCCATCAGAAGCAGTATCGACAGCATAGCCTAATTTTATAAAACCTTTCCGTAAGGCTGATTGTAGGGACCGATCATCCTCAACTACCAACAGCTTCATTCAATATCACCTCCATGATGATTCCACTATATCCATATCAATTAATAATGACAGATATAATAATTATAACAGAACAAAGTTAAGACTTAGATAAGTTATTTCTTATTCGGATTCGCGGGGAACCATCCCTTTTCTACTCGCTCTTCCTGCTCATAAAGTTCACGGATTGACCAAAATAAAGAAAATCCCAACACAGCAAGCAAAGTAGACAATACCATCCAATCAATAAGTATCGATAGTACAACACATATGATACCACTAACAAGAAAGAGTGGCCAAATATGCTTTCCAATATAATATTCTGCCTTGATTACAACTGGGTGCAGCATTCCAATGATTATAAAAGCACCGATTCCAATAATAATTCCTTCTAGGTTCATAGTTCTTTTACCGTCGCTTCTAGTCTTTCATATGCCTTGGTTAGTATCTTTTTGACTTCCATATAATATCCTCCTTTATTTTCTTTCATTATCCCTCCAAAAGTCTTCCATCGTCTACAAGACTCTTTAGTCTCTTGTATTCCTGTAGCAAAGCAATTTTTCCTTCTTTTGTTATTTGATAAGTTTTTCTTCTTCCATCATCACTAATAACCTTTATAAGCTTATCATTCTGCATTCTATTGAGAACGCCATACAAGGTACCTGGTCCCATAGTAATTCTTTCTTTAGAGAGTTCTTTAATTTCTGCCATTAGCTGATATCCATGATTCGGATTATTTAGTGATAATAAAATATAATACATGGACTCTGTCATTGGTCAGCCTTCATACACCATATTATTCTCCCTTTACTATTATGTTGTACATTATTATGCCACACGATATATCGCATAGCATAATAGTATCATGTTCTTTATTTTCTATCAACATGAAGGCACTATAATCAGTAAAGAAAGAAATGACTCCAAACTATAGACCTGTTTGGAGTCATTTCTATGATTTGAAAGATTCATATTACCTCTTTCATTTATTTAATACAATATTATTTAAACTACTCTCCAAAAACTTTCTTGTAATCAATCTGGAACTTTACAATACCCTCGTCGGTTAATGGATGTTTTGTCATCTGTTCGATTACATTGTAAGGAACTGTTGCAATATCAGCTCCTGCAAGTGCACAGTCAATTACATGAATTGGATTACGAATACTTGCTGCAATAATTTCTGTTTTAATTTCATGGATTTCAAAAATTTCAGCTATGGTTCTTACAAGATCTATTCCAGGCATAGAAATATCATCTAAACGTCCAAGGAATGGAGATACATAAGAAGCACCAGCCCTAGCAGCAAGAAGTGCCTGATTTGCTGAAAAAACTAAAGTTACATTTGTCTTGATGCCTTCAGACGTAAGGACTTTTACCGCTTTCAAGCCTTCAACTGTCATTGGAATTTTAACAACCATATTGGGATGGATTGCAGCAATTTCTCTACCTTCGATTATCATATTTTTAGCATCTATAGTAGTTGCTTTAACTTCTCCACTAATTGGTCCATCTATGATTGATGCAATTTCTGTAATTACATCTTTAAACACTCTACCTTCTTTTGCAATTAATGATGGGTTAGTGGTTACACCACAAATTACCCCCATATCATTTGCTTTTTTTATATCCTCAACTTTTGCAGTATCTATAAAAAATTTCATAATATATCCTCCCTTGTATTTTATTACACTAAAGCTTGTACAACGGCAATCTGCTCTGCATTAAGAGATAAAATATCGCTATTGCTCATAGAAGTATTAGAATCTTCAATTAAAATCATCTTAGTATCTTTGCAGGTAATTGTATTGTGCCATAATGTTGCTGGAATATTGTAAACTTTATTCTGTTCCATCTTAACAGACTCAAATTTATAGCCTTTTTCTGCCTCATTCGCAAAGATCAAAGTACAAGATCCTGATACTAATACAAATAATTCATCGGTTTGATTATGACGTTCTAGACAATCAATTCCTGTTATATCATTAGCCGGTTTCCAGTTTTTAATTCCTACTGTCCACTTTTCATTTTCAAACACACGTTTCATTCCTTCTTCACTATAGGAATAATTTTCGATTTTCATTTTTGTTTCCTCCATTAAGCTAAAGTAGCTTTGCATTTTTTCACAATATTTTCTGCTGTTAACCCGTATACTTCAAATAGTTCGTTAGGCTTTCCAGATTTACCAAACTTATCTTGGATTCCAACTCTTTCAAATTTAGCACCTACATGGCCTGCTAATACTTCAGCTACCGCTGAACCAAGTCCGCCAATAACGGAATGTTCTTCAGCAGTTACGATACCTTTGCATTTCGCATTCATAGTAAGAATGACTTCAGAATCAATTGGTTTGATTGTATGCATATTTACAACTGCAGCATGAATGCCTTCCTTCTCTAATATCTGTGCTGCTTTTAATGCTATTGGTATCATTAATCCAGCTGAAATAATACAAACGTCATTTCCATCTTTCAATATATTTGCTTTTCCTGGAATAAATGGTGTATCTGCAGTAGTAATATCTTCGCAAACTGGTCTTGCTACTCGTATGTATACAGGTCCGTTTATTTCTGCTGCTGCCAGAACTGCCTTCTCTGTCTCTGCTGGATCACAAGGCACAAAAATTGTCATGTTTGGAAGTCCTCTCATTAATGCAATATCTTCAATCGATTGATGACTACCACCATCTTCTCCGACTGATAGTCCAGAATGAGAAAATCCGAATTTAACATTAGCATTTGTATAGCAGATTGAGTTACGAATTTGTTCATATGCTCTTCCTGCTCCAAATAGTGCAAATGTGCTTACAAAAGGAATATATCCAGTGTTAGCAAAACCTGCTCCTATACACATAAGGTTTGCTTCTGCTATACCAACATTATAAAAACGATCTGGATATTTTTCAGCAAAAATACTTGTCATGGTTGCATGAGCAAGATCTGCATCTAGTACAATTATTTTATTATTTTTTTCTCCTAATTTGACTAATGATTCTCCATATGCTACTCTTAATGATTTTCCCATGATTTACACCTCTAATTCTTTCATTGCTTTATTAAATTCATCTTCTGTCATAGGTCTTCCATGCCATCCTGATTGATTTTCCATAAAGGAAATACCTTTTCCTTTTACCGTATTGCAGCAGATAAACTTAGGTTTTCCATACACTGGAACCTTTATAGCTTCTGTTATTGCTTCAATATCATGACCATCAACCTTGAAACATTCAAATCCAAATGCATCAAATTTCTTTGTTATGTCTTTAATGCTCATAACTTCATCATTACTTCCGTCAATTTGTAATCCATTATAATCTAACATTACTATTAGATTATCAAGATTATAATGAGCAGCTGCCATTGCTGCTTCCCATACAAGTCCTTCTTGACATTCGCCATCTCCAAGTACTGTATAAACCTTATAGTCAGCTTTTCCATGTTTTGCTGCAAGCGCTAGACCTACTGCTATTGAAAAACCTTGTCCTAATGAACCTGTATTCATATCAACACCTGGTGTTTTAGTGTTATCAGGATGTCCCTGTAAATGACTGTTTATTTGCCTAAGTCCTGCTAAATCTTCTTTAGGGAAATATCCCAAATCAGCTAATACTGCATATAGAGTTGGACACGCATGTCCTTTGCTTAATACAAAACGATCTCTATCCGGTTTTTCAGGGTTTTTAGAATCAATATTCATTGTATTATAATAAGCTGCCATAAGCATTTCTACACAAGATAAAGATCCTCCTGGATGTCCTGATTGGCAAGCAAATAACATTTTCAATATTTCAGCTCGCAATTCCTTCGCTTTCATTTCGTAATTCATTTCATTTTCCTCCTTATTTTTAACCTTTAACAGCTCCTGCTGTTAAACCTTCAACCAAACGCTTCTGTGCAAAAAAGAACATAATACAAACAGGGATAATGGTAATAATACCACCTGCAGTTAACAGATCCCACTGTACACCTAATTGTCCAATTAAACTCTTTAGTGCTACAGGAATGGTTCTTGACACTGTGTTGGTAAACATAACCGCAAATGTATACTCATTCCATGAAGTCATAAATATATAAGATCCGGTCGCAACCAGGCAAGGTCCTATTACCGGTAATATAATTTTTGTAAAAGCAGTAGCCCTATTGCACCCATCAACTAATGCTGCCTCTTCTAATGAAATCGGTAGATCATTTAGAAATCCATTTAGCAGCCATACAGAAAATGGTATTGTAAATGTTGTATAAGATAAAACCAAAGCCCATGGTGTGTATAAAAGATCCATTTTTCTCATAATTGTATATAATGGGATCAGTAACAGCACAGTTGGGAACATATTATTACAAAGGAACGCACTCATTAATAATTTTCGACCAGTAAATCGATATCTAGAAAATGCATATGCTGCTAGTGTTGATACTGTTAATGAGACAATTGTAGTTATTCCTGCAACAATAAGGCTATTTTTCATAGCAGCTGAAAAGTTGATTGTTGTAGTAAATAAATTTTTGTACGAGTCCCATGTAAATGTTTTAGGCCAATATGTAACTCCCATACCATATAACTCTAATTCAGATTTCACTGATGTAATAAATGTCCAATAAAAAGGGAATAAGATAAAAAGCAATAAGGCAGTCAAAGGTAAATATAAAGTAAGTATTTTCGTCAGTGTCTTTTTCTGCTTCATTACTAGTCCTCCTTCTTAAATGTTGAAATTAAATATGGTATTGCAGCGACTGACAATATTAAAGCCATTACAATTGCCATACTAGATGCATAACCTAAATTTAATGCATTACCTTTGTTGAAAATATAAACACTCAATGTCTGTGTTGAATACGCGGGTCCGCCTTCTGTCATATTAAAGATAACGTCTACAGAATTAGCTACCCAGATTACTCTCAGTAAAGCTGTAATATAAATGGTGTTTTTAATCGATGGTATCGTGATATGAAATAATTTCTGTAATGGAGCCGCTCCATCAACGTCTGCCGCTTCATATAATTCTGCAGGTATTCCCTGAAGTCCTGCTAATATCATAAGTGCAAAAAAAGGGATCCCTTGCCATATAATTGTTACTATAACACTTGAAAATGCTGTACTGGTTTGCGAAAGAAAAGGTATATCACAACTAATAATATGCAGTTTTGTTAAAATATCATTTAGAACACCGTTGTTGCCATCATAAATCCATCTCCACATTAATCCAATAAGCACACCTGGTGTAACCCATGGAATCAGACTGACTGCTCTAACCGCTCCTCTACCAATAAATTTCCTATTCAATAAGAGTGCTAAAATAAATCCAAATAAAAATTGAAAACCAACTCCAAATACGACCCATAGGACTGTTCTTAATAGAGCTTTCCAAAACAATTCATCTTTAAACAAGTTAATGTAATTTTGCAAACCAATAAATCGAATATCATTTGGTCTCCTTAAGTCATATTGTTGAAAACTCATAATTATGGCGTTTACTACTGGAATAAATACAACACCTAAGATGATTAACAGCGCTGGAGCAACTAATAGATATGGCCAAATAGTTTTCTTTTTTACCATTTCCAAATCTCCTTCTTTATTTTGGACTACCGCATTGGGTAGTCCAAAATATGTCAAATTTTCTAGTTTATTTATATAATTCGTCTTGTAAAGTCTTCATACACTCTTCTGCTGAAATATCTCCTGTTAAAGCCATTCCAACTATGTTTGGCCATATGCTAGAAACCCACTCTGTAGTAGTATCAAGAATTGGTAATATACCTGCATATTCCATTCCAGCAATAGAAGCTTTCATAAAACGATTGTTTTGGAAAAAATCTCCTGCTTGAACCGTTTTACTTACAGGCACATTACCGGTACCTTCACACCACATTTTCTGTCCTTCACCTGTTGCAAGATAAGATACCCATTCAAATGCTGCTTCTTTGTTTTTACAACTTTCAAAAATAACAGTTTCTGTATCTCCCATTGAAGTCCATTGACCCGTCCCTGCTGGGAAAGCAAATGCTGATACATCTTCTCCAAAGATTTCTTCCATTTTTGCTGAAGATCCAGTGTGGTGAATTGTCATAGCTGTCAATCCTGATTGGAAATTTGCTATAATTTCATTAAAACCGTCACTAATTGCTGTTGTAGGAACATAACCGTTCTTATAGATATCAATAAAGTCCTGCATACCCTTTACTGATTCTGCACTTGTTAAGTCTGCGAAGTTTCCGCCTTCTCCATTAACAAAACTTCCCCAAGGTTCTTGTCCACCTTTTCCACCACGCATACCAAATCCATAAATATCTGTTTTTCCATCACCATCTGTATCCATTGTAGTTTTCTCAATAGCTGTTAAAAATTCTTCATAGGTTGTAGGAACTTCTATACCAGCTTTTTTGAAGATAGATGGTCGATAGTATACATAAAGAACCTGAACATTCCAAGGCATAACATATACTTCTTCAGTACCACTTGCATCTTTCATAACATCAAACATATTTTCTTCTATATCTGAATAGCCTTCCCATCCATCAAGATATGGAGTTAAATCTGCAAGTAATTTATTATTTACAAATAATGGTGTTGAAGTTAATTTCCAAGTAGCAACGTCCGGTCCGCCACCACCCATACATGCGTTGAACAAAGATTCGGAGTATGCTCCACCATCCCATGGAGTCTCTTCACCAACTACAGTAATGCCTTTACCATTGTCTGCGTTAAACTTTGCTATAATATCCTGCATTAATTTTGAATAATCTGTGTTATCTGCCCAATATCTAAAATTAATTGTGACAGGCTCTGTTCCATTCTCTTTCTCTGTTGTCGTCTCTGCAATCTCTTTTGTTTCTTTCTTTACTTCGTTAGTTCCCCCAGAACATGCAACCATAGTTGCCATCATTGTTATTACTAATAATAATGATAATAGTTTCTTCTTCATGCTTTTTTCCCCATTTCTTTAATATCGTTTAATGTTTCCCATATGTGACGTTCAGAAAAATACTTTGCTTCCATTAAATCCTTTTTCACTATAGCCTTATAAATACCCATGTGACAAATTTTTGCCCTCTCATAGCTTCCCTCAACACTTACCGTCTCATTATGACCTTGTCGTATTGATTCATTAATAATAGGTACAATCCGTGTCAAAACATCATTCTGGGTACATCCTGCAATTGCTGTATGAAATTGCACATCCAATTCTGCTGCCATTTCATCATTAACTTCTGCATCTTTCATCTTGTCAATGATTGCTGCTAAGCACTGAATATTTTGCTCTGTTGCCCGTTGCACTGCAAATGCTGCAATTTGTGGCTCAATCAATAATCGTGCTTCTAATAAATTTTGAATCAAATGATGCTGATTTATAAAATTTAATCCAAGTGGGTCTTCTACAACTCCGGTAATGTTACTTATAAAAGTACCATTTCCTCGCTTAATCTCAATTACATTTTCTGCCTTCAAAAACTTAACCGCTTCTCTAAGTGTCGATCTGCTAACACCAAACATTTTCATTAATTCCGTTTCGCATGGCAAGCGATCGCCTGACTTCATTTTTTCTTGGATTATCATTTCTTTAATATTTCGTGCAGTTTTTGCTGGTAGCATTTCAACTCCATTAATTTTGTTCTTTGTCTGAGACATTATCTTCCTCCTTTCTTCCTATATTTTGTTTGATTTGTACACATTCTGACTAAATCCTCTTTTTTATTGGCATAATATATGTAATACGTTTATAATATCTTATCGTATGATGTTTGTCAAGCATGTTATTAATATTATTTGTTTATATGCCCCTAATTCTTGCTTAATTCAACACTATTTTGTTTAATAAGTATACTAATACATAATATTATGCATTTATACATCATACCTCTGTCTCCTCGTGCGATTACTAAGGTATGATGTCTGTATGTTAATATCCACTTATATTAAAATAGAGCCAGATTATACTCATTAAAGAATCATTGTTCTTTAAAGGTAAATCCGGCTCTTCTTACTCTGCTTTTAGCTGTGATCTGATTCAGTAATAAGGAACATATTCGGGAGATAAATTCATCCCTTATTATAATTATGAAAACTCTAGAAATAATCTCTGCCTGTTTTGATTTCTTCTACAACATTATCATTTAATATTCCGAACCCCCAATCCGGATTTGGGTATATAATAGAACTATCTCTCTGAGCACTGCTAGTTAATATATACCTAATAAATGTACAATTCATTTTAGGAAGATTGCCATCTATAATACCCCATTCAAATAATCTTGCAACTATTCCAGTGGTATATGCAGCAGAAATACTAGAACCAGTAAAAGGCAATAATAAATTATTACTGGTAGGAGCTAAGATATTAACACCAGGAGCTGTAATATCCGGTTTAGGTACATTGACTTTTGTAAAGCCTCTACTCGCATAATAATAAATCTCTAAACTAACAGGATCATATGTTGTAACAGTTATTAAATTAACCGTATTACCTGGCTCAGATATTGTTGTATACGTATTAGCATTAATAAAATTAGTATTGCTTGATATAAACTGATGCATAGGCAACCATATATGATATCGACTAGATAAATCAGTACCTGATATTCTAAAACTCCATATTCCTTCTTCCGTTTTCTTAAACCGAAATAGTATTAATTGATCTCCTGCAAAAGGCTCTTGCGTACGATTGTCTACATAGATGATTGTGTTATTATAAGCAATTGGAATTGTATTCTGTTGAATAAGGTTATAGGATATTCGACTAACAAAATCTCCATTTGGTGCAGAAATATCAACGGTTAAAATATTTGGCGCATAACCCCATAATTCCATAGTGAAATCTTCTTGGTTCATACCAACATTTAATTCAACTAAATTATAATTATCGGGGCTATTAATTTCTCCATAATAATGAGTTCCTCGATTTCCTTCCTCTCCTGACCCAATCACAACAGCCACACCAGATAATTCCCCTACTTCCGAGATATATCTGCTAATGATATCTTGTCCTTTATGTGAACCTTGCCAGGAACCAAGTCCTAAACATATAACAATTGGCCTTTGTAACTTTTGAGCAACTTCAAGTAAATATTGAATTCCAAACATAATATCATTTTCTTGATAGCATAAATCTTCTTCTGATAGACCAAAGAATTCTTTAAGATACGGCTTTGCTCTTTTTAATTTAGCAATTACAATTTCCGCATTAGGTGCCGTTCCAATATACGACATAGTTTGGTCAATATAATTTCCTGCAGCTACTCCTGCCATAGCTGTTCCTTGCCCTGACTCCTCAATACTCGGTACTATAGAAAGAGGATCCGATGAATTAAGTGCCATGTTAATTTGTTCTCTACTGTATTCGGTTCCATAATAAAAACCATCTGGATAATTATTAACACTTTCTATTGATTGATCCCATATTGAAACTATTTTTGTTGTATTATCCGGATAGCTAAAAACCGGATTACGATAGTCGATTCCTCCGTCAACAAATCCTACTAATACACCTCTTCCTGTATAATCATAATTAGAAATACTACTAGCATAATAACTATTGTTTTGTTCTGCATCTAATGATACCAATATCCCATAACACTTTGGTATTGATGTATAACTATACTTATAAACAGCATTATATGTCATATTACTTACTGGTAAATACGCTACTGCATATTGATCATTAATATAATTATAAGATACACCGGAAAAAGTACTTAATAAATCTACACCTAGGCTATAATCAATTAGTAAATCAGCATATTCATTACTTGTTATTTTAAAACGTTCTGAATCAGTCATAATAATTATAATATTCTCCATATCCTATTTGTATATATTATGACTACCATTATAAAATATTTCAATTATTCAAAGAATATATTTCTAAAAAAGTCTTGTATTCTTTAAGAACACAAGACCTATCTATTATACTCATTTTTCTACTGTTGCACTTTCCAGTAATGTTATAGTCCTTTTATCACAATCAATTTCTGTCTGAATACCATACGGCAAAATTCCAATTGGTATTGCATGACCAAAATTTACATTATAAATAATGGGTAACTCATCTAATTTTTCCTCTTGTGTTATTACCTGTCTGAATACCTCTTTATATTCGTTATAATTCACTTCGTCTTTGGGTTTTCCTACCAAAATCCCATTTACCACCTTTAAAATACCTTGTGCCGCAAGATTCCTTAAGATCATTTTCACTAAATCAGGAGAAGGTTTCTCCTCGCTTGTTTCTAGGAAGATAATTGCACCTTTCCATTCATCTAAAGTTGGCCATATATCTGTTCCTATATACATAACTAATGCATCTAGGCAGCCTCCAAGTAAATGACCTCTTACTGATCCCGATCCTTGCAGTATCTCATATCCATGTTTATCTTTTTGCATTTTTCTTGCAATGCCAATATTTCTCTCTGTCCAATTGATGTAATCGTCAGACCATTCAAGACTGGATTCTATTTTATAACCTTCTGAATTCTGAAACAATATATTCTGCACAGCATTGGTTGTATATTGGAACATTGAAACATACTCACCAAATTCACACATTATAGATGGACCATAAAAAGATACCAGCCCTGCCTTATACATCATAAAATGATTTGCTGTTGTATCAGAATACCCCATAAATATCTTAGGGTTATTCTGAATCACCTCATAATCAATGTATGGAAGCAGCCGTATCGTATCATCTCCACCAATTGCACAAAATATTCCCTTAATACTACTATCAGTAAAAGCATCCATTAAATCTTTCGCACGTAGCTCTGGATGCATGGAAACAAACTCTGAACCTTTCAATGCATTTGGCATAACCACAACTTTCAGACCAAAATCTTCTTCTAATCTATTCTTTGCAATATAATATTTATGTATAAGATCCTCATCGCCAAGCCCTCCCCATGAAAGACTTACGATTGCAATTTTATCCCCTTTAATCAATCTCTTTGGTTTTATCATGAATTAACCTCCTAGTTATTTATATATAATCCCTACTAGAAAAACTTCCCCATTATACTTACAAACCCTTTCAAATCCCATTCTCATCCTTGGCGTTGTTTAAATCGAAACTGGTTCGTTTGGAAATTATAATGAAAGTTTATTTATTAGACGAAGTATGATAAAACAAGGCTGTTGCCAGCATACCTAAAAGTAATAAAACAATACTCAGTACAAACGGCAATATTCTTGAGATATCGCTAAGTAGTCCACCTATGTATCCAAAGGGTACGCTCACCATCATTACCGTCGTCTGAAGCAAAGCCATAATTCCTGAACGCTCCGTAGGGTCGACATGAATTGCAACCAAAGATTCTCTAAGTGTACTCAGTACAGCTACACCAAGCGCTTCAAAAATTAAAGAAACCGATAAGATCACATATCCCCATACGCCTGTATTCGTAATTAAAATTAACAATATACAGCTGATGATAGAGCTGAAGAAACCTCCAAACAGCGGCCATTTCAGCTTAGTTTGGTTGATGTGTGCGATAACGGTAAAGAACAGAATAATGGAGAGGATACTTCGTATCATTGGAAAGATGGGAAGCAATGTATCCGGAACTCCGATACGGCGGGATGCAATAATCTGCCAAAAAGTCATTCCAAGCATCGCTACTATCTCTACCAGTATGCTGATGACAACTGCAAATATGGTACCTCGAGAAGCCAGCATTTTGCGTAATGCCCCTTTGTAACCGGATATCATCTCGCCCCATGACATGCCACGGGTTGCTTCACGTCTGATTTTACCTGCTGCTGTTTCTGTTGAGAACTTATACAGGATTAACAGCTTTACTGTCATAATAATAAAAGCATTGATATAGAGTATTCGTATCGCCGGAATTAGCGTTAGCTGTGATACTAGAATTGAGGATATCGGTGCAAAAAGCGCGGAGAGATTACCGGAAATCATGACCCACGAATATATATGGGTTATTTTATCCTTTGGAGCATCTTCAACAAGCAGACAATCCCAAGATACTGTAGTTATCTTCATCATGCCGTTAAGCAATGCCGCCACGACAAAGAACCAAAAGCCCTGGCTGAATGCCCAAATGAGGCATGGAAGGCTCCAAGCTAGAAAATCAAAGATCACCGTACTCTTTCTGCGACCTATTTTATCAACAATTGCTCCGGATAAAAATGCAAAGACCATCTGAGAAAACATATAAATAGAAGTTACGATCCCCACCTGTATATCATTCATGCCGAAGGCAAGCATATAAACACTTGCATATGGCAGGCACAGATTCATGGAAAGCCCCCACATGGGCTCTGTATAAACACAAGCACGGGGATTTCCTCGAAGATCAAAAAGAGTACGCAGTAATTGATGCTTTAATAATAAGTTTTTCATTACAGTTGTTATCCTTTCATGATGTTTTCAATGCTGTACATTATTTTACGTTTTTCATTTACAGCTTATAAGTACTTTTTACTATGGTTACTAACATACCTTATATTCAACAATCAATTTCGTTACTGAGTTAACTATTTGCGCAGTCATCCCCCAAATAGTCCAGTCATAATACCGGTAGAATAATATTTCATGAGTACCTTTTGCCCAAGGATATTCAATTCCTCCCGGAATCCATTCATATGGAAAATCCTCCGCCGGCTCGTTAATTAACTTACTCGTGAATATCTCCGGCTGATGATTACGAAAAAAATCCAACGGTACTTTAATAATTTCATCTACTTCATCTATGCTAAAGGTATCGTTATAATCAGATATTTCACCAACAAAAGGATGTATCATCATATTAAAGGGTGAAATATAAATGTCTCCTATACCGATCACCCTGATTTGCTCCTTCTGTATGTTAAGTTCTTCGACCGTTTCACGGACAGCACACTCCAATAAGGTTTCGTCTGGCTCAAGTTTCCCACCCGGAAAGCAGATCTCTCCTGGCTGCCTTCTTAATTTATCGGATCTCTTTTCAAAAAGCAGGAAAGCATCTCCTTCTACTCTAAGAATCGGAATTAATATAGCATACTGTCTGCATTTATCTGCTCCGATGATTCCTGTCTGCCTGGTTAAAAATGCTTCTTTCTTCAGAATAATCACTCCTTTCTGCTGTTGTGAGCACTGGTTATAATAATAATGTATGACCCTAATTTTTGAGTCATATCGGTTGAGGCGGTCATTAAAAATCCCCTCTCAATATAACCGTGAATTATCAATATTTTAGCATATTATTCAAATTTTAGCACTCATTTCTTTATAGGTTTTAGATATAGGTAACTATAGCTGCGTCTATGGAATAATAGAAAGATTCGGTATTTATTACCACCCAGTCTATTAACTCTAAAAAAGTACGCACTTTTCATAGTATCAAAGAAGTCTAGAATGCCCTGTTTATAAGGCTCTCTAGACTTTATCTTTTTCACAACTGCCAAAGACAGGACTATACTAATTCTGAAGAAATTGTAAAAAACTTGTTTCTCTTCTGATGGAAGCTGCTTTGCAATATCAATGTTACAGCATTCTATCTTTTCTTTATTCATGCAGGCTACATGTTGTTTCACCTTCAACAAAAAAATATCTTGTCCCATGAATATTCTCTTAAATCACAATCCCATCGCAGTGGTCAATCTCATGCTGAATAATCTGTGCAGTCCAGCCGGAAAATATCTGTTTCTGCTTTTTGAAATTCCGATCCAGATATTCTACTTCTATGGTTTCATATCGTGTTGTCTTTTTAACACCGTTCAAAGACAGACAACCTTCCTCAGTTTCATATGTCTTTGATTTCTTAATAATAACTGGATTTATCATAGGCACACCTATAACACCCACACTATATACTATGATTCGTTTCTTTACTCCTATCATATTTGCAGCCATACCTACACAATTCTCCGCATTAGCTTTTAGCGTATCCAGTAAATCATCAATAACTGCTGCATCTGTCTGTACCGCCGGTTCAGATTTCTGTCCCAGAAATAGTATATTTTTAACAATTGATCTTACCATAACAATCTCCTATTCTACGGTATTACTTTCTCCCAAAATTTTTTCTTTCTCATTCATCAAATATTACATCCTCGCTTTCCGTTATACGGCATCAATTGCTTCCTGCTCCGAATAAAAGATTACCAGATATATTTACTACATATCCATGTGCATAGATACCGCATTAAGTGTAATCAAACAAATTCAAGATACAAAAAATGCGAAACCCTTAAAATAAAGTGTTTCGCATCGTTTTCCATAGTGCGGATAACAGGAATTGAACCTGCACGGTCTCCCACTAGATCCTAAGTCTAGCGCGTCTGCCAGTTCCGCCATATCCGCAAATTAATTATTAAATTTCAATAATAATGAGACATCCGGGATTCGAACCCGGGACACCTTGATTAAAAGTCAAGTGCTCTACCAACTGAGCTAATATCCCATGTAATACTTGTGTTAATTTGTCTAACCCTAATTAATCTGTTAGAAACTGGGCTGGCTGGATTTGAACCAGCGACTGCAGGAGTCAAAGTCCTGTGCCTTACCGCTTGGCGACAGCCCAATGGTATTGAATGTTTTTTATTACCAAGGTGGATAGAGGGATTCGAACCCTCGGCCTCCAGAGCCACAATCTGGCGCGCTAACCGACTGCGCTATACCCACCATATAATCTTTATATCTATTTTCTTTTACCTTTTATCGATTTGAATTAATATAAGGAACCACACTTGCGACTTTAGACCAATCGAAGGAATTCCCTAATTGTTCAATCTTATCAAGGTAAAAAACGTGCCAGAAGGGATTCGAACCCCCGACAAATGGCTTAGAAGGCCATTGCTCTATCCTGCTGAGCTACTAGCACACTACCGATATGCTCAAAACGCACACCAAGCGGGTGATGGGAATCGAACCCACGTATCTAGCTTGGAAGGCTAGTGTTCTACCATTGAACTACACCCGCATATTATGTTTATTTGTTAGTTTAACCAACATGTTACTCATTCATGTATCTTAGTACATTTTTGTTTTAAAACTATCTGTTAAGCGTGCTTGATGTTTTAAAACAATCGGGGTGACAGGATTCGAACCTGCGACCTCCTGGTCCCAAACCAGGCGCTCTAGCCAAGCTGAGCCACACCCCGAGTTTATGTGTTTTGCTGTCCTTTTGTGACGCAAGAACTATTATATAATAGAGTTCCAATAATGTCAACTAAATTCTAAAACTTTTTAAATTAGTTTTTTTAAGCGGTTTTTTACCAGTTAATATCCTTGTAAACATAGTTCAAAGTAAAGTGTGCTTCCCCTCTTGAATCAATGTCCATTATAATAAAAGTAGGAATTCCACCTTCTTGTCGTGGTTGAGAAATACTGCCTGGATTAATTGCCCATACACTGTCGGTTAAATCAATCAGTGGACGGTGTGTATGCCCAAACATCACTATACTGGCGCCATACTGCCCTGCTACCTCTTTAATCCTCTCCGTACCATAATTAACCCCATAACGATGTCCATGGGTGAGAAATATAGTATAGTTACCAATTGTAATCGTTTTTTCCTTTTCAAACCCAGTGAAATAATCATTATTACCCGAAACCATTTCCACCTTACATGGTGCAATTGATTTTATATATTCCTCAGAGTTTTCAAAATCTCCTAAATGTATCAGTAAATCTATTGGTTGAACCTTCTCAATTACTTGCTCGAGATAATGATTTCTACCATGAGAATCACTCGCTATCAATATCTTCATAGTATTCTTTTTCTCCGTATTTCATCTTTCATCATTTCAAGTGCTTTACCTCTATGGCTTATCTTATTCTTTATATCTATTGCCAACTGAGCTGTCGTACAATTATATTCTGGTAACCAAAATATGGGATCATAACCAAATCCATTCTCTCCTGCCATCTCATATCCAATAAAACCTTCTATGGTTGCTCTTTTTGTTACAATTTCACCATCTGGAAAAACACATGCAATCGCACACACAAATCTTGCGCTTCTCTCATTTTGTGCAATATCCTTTAGACTATCTATAATGTACTGGTTTTTAATCTGATAAGATGTACCTTCACCTAAAAATCTTGCAGAATAAATTCCGGGCGCTTTATCCATAGCATCAACTTCGAGACCCGAATCATCTGCTAATACAATGCTCCCAGTCATTTCCATGATCGTTTTTGCTTTAATAATTGCATTTTCCTCAAAAGTCGTTCCATCCTCAACAATATCAATATCTATTCCGGCTTCCTTCATAGAAATAATATCAGAATCCAAATCTTTTAATATTAATCGAATTTCTTCCATTTTACCTTCATTAGATGTTGCAAAAATAATCTTTTCTCTCATGTTCTTCCCCTATTATTATCTAAGGTTCTAACTCATCATAAGCTCTTTTTATTACATTATAAAGAGCATCTGCGATATCCCTTTTATTATCTTCTTGAAGTAAAAATTCTAAATCATCTTGATTTGACATAAACGCTACTTCTATAAGGGCCATTGGCATTTTTGCTTTTTGAATAATAACAATTTCACTGCCATTAACCAGTCCCCTATTCGTCTTATGTGTAACATTAGTTATTTCTTCTAAACAAATCTGCGCTAACTGCTTTGATTGGAATCCTTCCGTTGGTTTTAACTCATTATACAGTATTTCTGATCCATCCGGTAATGGAGATTCATAGGCATTGCAATGAATGCTTAAGAAAAAATCAGCTTCTACATCATTCGCTAAATTAACTCTCGGATTAAGGAAAACCGTTTGATCCGTAGTTCTTGTATAATATACCTTAATGTCTTTTTGGTCAAGTATTTCTTTTAAATATAATAAAATACTAAGGTTAATATCCTTCTCATAGTACTGCTCTCCCTCTGAAAATGTACCGCAGTCAGTACCACCATGTCCAGCATCTAAAACTATAATTTTATCATAAACATCTTTGGGACGTCTTAAGTCTATATAGATATTCTCTAGATCTTGGTAAATAACTGGAGCATAAATATTATCAAGTTCTATATGAATGGTAGCAGTATAAAGATTTGTATTCTCTTGATTGATATACTCGATACTAAATCCTTTTACAGGATCTGAAATCTCATCAGTGCCTTCTGGCAACATTGCAATAGAAGAAGTTCCTTGTATATCTTCTGACTCTGTAATGGGCTTCCCGGTATATTCAATTCCTTGATTTATACGAACAAAAGAACTGTCATTAAAAGGCTCTCCTTCAATGTCTGTAATTGTAACATTTATGCTTCGTTCCATATACAGATCTTCAATATTGACATTTTGTAATGAGTTCTTAGATTTCTTAATAATAAGATACTTACTGCTTAATTGTTGGCTAACAGTGCCAACTAATATTGAGCTATCATCAATTCTTGTTTTACCTGTTTCCGATGCAAGATTAGAGATATTATTATCTCCCTCTTGATTCTGGGTATTAGCAATTTTTCCTTGTTTTACAGAATCATCTGCGTATATGATAGTTTGATTATTCTGAGAAATAGCAATAGATATCGCGATAACCATTAACATTAAAGCAAAACTATTAATAGCTGTGTGTTTTAAAAGTTTAACATCCATTTATTTCCCCCCTATTATGTAAAATTATACTATGCATTCAATAATACTACAATATAATTTTTCGAATTATAGATAAAAATAAAACATAATGTAAAATAAAAAAGAATAATGACATATTCAAACTCTATATAACTATTCTGCCCACTTTCAAGGATTAAAATTGCTTTTTTTATAATTAATTTGTATAATGAAATAAATGGAATTAATGTATTTGTAACATAAGAAATATAAGATTCTTAAAGCGTGATTGTTTCGGGAAAGGAGTTATTGTATGGGAGTAAATACAGATACTATTATTCAGAAAGATGGTCATAAAACCATATTATATCATTTCTATAGTATGGAGGAACCAAAAGGCAGCATTATTATATTGCATGGTATGGCAGAACACCATAAGCGTTATTACACATTTGCTAAATATTTGAATACCCAGGGAATTGATGTTTATCTTTATGATCACAGAGGACATGGTACGGATAATATCCTTAAAGAATTAGGGTATTTTGATGAATCCAAAGGATATAAAAAAGTAGTTGATGATGCTCTGGAAGTTATACAATTTGTTCGCAAAAATAAGCGTAGTAATAAATTGTTTCTTATGGGTCACAGCATGGGATCTCTTATTGCTAGAAATGTCATTCAACAATTCGATGAAATGGATGGCGTTATTCTATGCGGTTCCACCCATCCACTTAGATTAAAGACCAATTTTGGATTACTACTTTCCTCCCTTATAAAGTTAATATATGGCCCTAAGCACCTTTCACCCTTATTTAATAACATTATGTTTGGTGGAAAGGCCTATACCAAGATAATAAAAAGAACATCTTTTGATTGGTTATCAAGAAATAATCCTGCTGTAGGCGCTTACATACATGATCCTTATTGCGGTTTTATCTGTACCGTTAGTTTCTATCATGACTTATTAAAACTTGTTTCCTTCGCTACTACTCCATCCCTAATAAAACGTACACGCAAAAGCCTTCCTATTCTTATAATTTCCGGAGATCATGACCCAGTTGGTAATTCCGGTAAAGAAATTAATCATTTATCTTCTATCTATAAAAAATGGGGTTATAATAAAGTTACTTCAAAACTCTATGCCGACTGTAGGCATGAGCTTCTTCAAGAATTGAATTCTGATGAAGTAATGAAAGATATCAATCTATGGTTAACAAAACTATAATATAACTTATCAGAAGATGTCTTTCAATCTTCTGATAAAAGGCGGTGATTTTCCGCCGTCCATCCGATTATAGGAACTTGTCTTTAAGTTCCTATAATATCACTTATCGGAAGATATCTTTTAATCTTCTGATAAAAGGCGGTGATTTTCCGTCGTCCATCCGATTATAGGAACTTGTCTTTAAGTTCCTATAATATAATAAACAAAGGGATGCCCATGAAAGCCTTGTGGACACCCCCTTTGTTACGTAGTGCTTAATCTATAGTCAAATCCTTTATTGCTTCTCTCTTTGGCGGCCTAGGACCCATAAATTGATAGAAATAGGTCTTAATCATACCATTATAGATTTTACGGTTCTTCTCTGCTGTTCTACCAATGTATTTCTGTGCATCCTCATAACTTGTGATAATAAAGTATGACCAAGAATCCAGTGCATTAAATGTCCTACCAATCTCTTTGTATAAATCAGGTAGAGATTCTTTGTCTTCCATACGCTCACCATAAGGTGGATTTGTAATGATAAATCCGTATTTCTTATTATGGCTTAAATCACTTACTGATCTTTGCTGAAAGTGAATATAGTCCTCCACTCCTGCAAGAATAGCATTCTGTCTTGCTGCTTTTACAATCTCTCCATCTAAATCATATCCTTGTATCGTCATCTCTGGTGATTTAATTATCACATCGTTTGCTTCCTCAATTGCGGCATACCAAGCCTTCTTCTGAATTAGTTCCGTCCAGTTTTCTGATATAAAGGATCGATTCATTCCCGGAGCGATATTGGCTCCGATCATGGCAGCCTCAATCGGAATGGTTCCGCTTCCGCAGAAAGGATCCACAAGAATTCTATCCTTATTCCAAGGTGTCAACATAATCAGTGCAGCTGCAAGTGTCTCCGTGATGGGTGCTTTACTAGTTAACTTACGATATCCACGTCGATGGAGGGACTCCCCAGATGTGTCAATTCCAATTGTAATTTCGTCTTTCATAAATGTAATGCGGATTGGATATTCATTACCATCCTCAGGAAACCATTCTATCTTATATACTTGCTTTAAACGTTCCACAATCGCCTTTTTCATAATAGATTGAATATCGGATGGGCTAAATAATTTACTTTTAATTGAAGTTGCTTTCGCAACCCAGAACTTACCATTAGCAGGAATATAGTTCTCCCATGGAATAGCTTTGGTCTTCTCAAACAGTTCATCAAAGGTTTCTGCCTTGAACTTATCAACTTTTAGCAGAACTCGTTCTGCTGTCCTCAAGAAAATATTAGCTCTGCAAAAAGCTGATTCATCTCCAGCAAATAATACTCGACCGTCCTCCACTTGTATAATTTCATAACCTAAGTCAATAATTTCTCTTTTTAATACACTCTCTAATCCAAAATGGCAAGGTGCCACAAATTCATATCGATTCATCTTAGTAGTACTCCAATCTGCGTTCTTAATCACGCGTACAATTCATGTAAATGTGTATCTTTGATTATATCATAGGATACACTAAATTGTAAATGCTTATGAATCCAGTATATTCCTATGAATTTTATTAATTTACTCGTTTCTATATCTTTAGTTATTCCCTTGTACTATTCTACCTCTATATGCTCGTAAACCACCATAGATATTTTTCACCTGGTATCCTTCTTTGCTCAGATCTCGCGCTAAGAATAAACTTAAATTACCTCTATCGCAATACAATATCAACACAAGATCAATAGATACTTGACTTATTTTATTTTCAAATTCCTCGTAAGGAATATTAATGGATGTCGGTATGTGTCCCCTTTTATATTCTGCGCAATCTCTTATATCAATAATTTGAACGTTGCTTTTTCCTATATAATTCTCAATATCCTTTGCACGTATCGTTTCAAAAGCCATAAAATCACCTGCGATTCTATATTATTATATTCAAATCAGCAATAATCGTTCACAACGCAAGAATTGCGAGTCGAAACGACTCGCAATTCTTACATTCAAAGAATTTTTCCTGTTTTACTTTAAGAAATTAAGATTTATGTTGAACACAAACTCTTCCTCATCAAATTGATATTGTTTTTTCAACTCCGGCCCACATGCTGCTGATCCCATACCATTTTGTTTATAGTCAAGACAAAGCACTGTATAGTCTGATTCTACTATCTCAAAATTATGAGCCTTTGTTCCAAGTTCCTCTTGCGTATAACTTGAAGCGTTAAAGGAAAATGCTTCTTCTGATGTTACTAGGATCGTTTCCACTGGCTCTGAATTATTATTTAATTTCACATAACGACATCCAAAGTGGCTTCCATTTTCTTGTGGTTTAATATAGTCTTCATGCATATTCTGAACCTTCTGACTGAATCTACCAATATAGGAAGCTCGATGCTTATCCACATAACTTTCATAAGGTCCGAACCCAAAATACTCTACTGACCCATATGCTTTTGGTAAAAACATACGTAATCCAAACCTTGGTAGAACTGGGAATATAGGATCCTTTTTACATGTTAACTGCACATTCATATTTCCGTCTTGCTCTATTGTCCATGTAGCTTCTATATCCAAAATATGTTGAATCTGTATCGCAGCAATAGCCAACTTACTATGAATTATAACTTTATTATCTTTATGATCTACTTCGGTTTCATATACTTTTACAGTTGCACGGTCATATCCGGCCTCTTTCCAATCATCCGTTGTTCTTCTGTCATTATCCGTTAATGCTCTCCATATATTATATTCCATCGGCTTTTCTAATATAGAATTTTGATTATAAATCATCTTTTCAAATGTTCCTGATAATTTATTATAACTATATTGGAAATGTTCTCCCTTTACTATAACCCTTGCATCCATATCTACTATCTCTAATTCAGAATTCTCCTTTGTTGGAGATAATAAATCCTCTAGATTCATCTTAGTATTTGTTAATGCAAATTGTTCCTGACCCAATTCATGACCAACAGCTGTTAATGGCATGGAATATTTTTGTTTGTATATAAATCTAATATAGCATTCTCCACTATCTGGAATCTTATAAGGAATAATTAACAACGTTTTCTTCTGAGGTGGTACAGGTAACTCCTCTATCTTTCCGGTTTCCACTACAATACCATTCTTAGTTACTACATATTCTAAATAAACTAAGTCACTCAGATTACTAAAATCAAGTTTATTCTCAAATGAGAACATACCCTTTTGTATATCCACTGCAGTTGCTCTGACTGGACGAATTACATTCTTATATTCTAAAAGGCCTATATGAGCAGTTCTGTCCGGATATACAAGACCATCTACACAAAAGTTACCATCGTTAGGGAATTCACCAAAATCACCACCATAAAAGTACTTCTTTTTCCCCTCTATGGTCTTACCTACATATATGGCATGATCACACCATTCCCAAACAAAACCGCCGCAAAAACGTTCTTCACTATATATTTTTTCAAAATAATCCTCTATATCTCCAGGTCCATTTCCCATTGCATGAATAAATTCACATAGAATATAAGGTTTCTTATTCTCCGGATTAGCCAAATATTCATCTATCATCTCGGTGGAATCATACATCTTACTATATACATCTAGCATAGAGCCATCATTGATATGTCCACCTGTTTGGTGACAGAACCCTTCATAATGAACCAATCTCGTATTATCATAACTGTGTACCCAACGACCTGCATTCTCAAAGGCAGGGCCATATCCTGCCTCATTTCCGAGGGACCAGAAGATAATACTTGGATTATTCTTATCTCTCATTACATTACGTTGTACCCTATCTAAGATTGGAGTATAAAACCTTTCATCCTGAGCAATATCTCCATAAGTTCTATCATAGCTACCTTTATAAAATGCTACAGTACCATGACACTCTATATCTGATTCAGCAATTACATAAAATCCATATTCATTACATAATTGTACAAACCAAGGTGCATTGGGATAATGACTGGTTCTGATCGCATTGATATTATGCTCTTTCATTCTTGTTAAGTCTATCATTGCCTGTTCTTTACTAATAGTAAATCCTGTGACAGGATCGCTATCGTGACGATTTACACCTTTAAACTTTATAGGTACATTATTTATATAAACCACACTATTCTTAATTTCTATTTTTCTTAAACCAACTTTTTGTACAATAATTTCCTTATCACTCTCTAATACTAGGGTATACAAAACAGGATTTTCTGCATTCCAAAGTTTTGGCTTTTCTAAGGAGAATGTAACCTCATCCTGCTTTGCGGTTATAGTCTCAATGATTTCACCTGTAGGTGCTAAAAGAGTGGCCTTAACTTCCAATGAAGCTGTTATTGGCTCAATCTTAATACCTATTTCTGCAACACTATGATCCTCATCTAGTAAAGTTTTAATAAAGAAATCTCTGATATGGTTCTCTGGTCTACACAAAATATATACATCGCGAAAGATTCCTGACATTCTAAATTTATCTTGATCTTCTAGATAACTTCCATCACACCATTTTAAAACTAATATAGCAAGTGTATTCTCACCTGATATAATTGAATTCGATATATCAAATTCACTTGTAGAGTGCGATACCTGACTATAGCCTATAAATGTTCCATTCACCCAAACATAAAAACAAGAATCCACACCTTCAAAATTTAAGTATTGCTTCATCTCTGCTTGTTCCTTTGATAAGGAAAACTTACGAACGTATGCTCCGCAAGGATTCTGACTCGGAACATAAGGTGGATCATAAGGAAATGGATACTCTACATTGGTATATTGATGTTTATCATATCCATGATTTTGCCAGCAACTTGGAACTTGCAAAGTATCAAATGTCTTTGTATCAAAATTAATGTCATAGAAATTTTCTTCTACCTCAAATGGATTAGAATAATATCCAAATTTCCATTCTCCATTCAAAACTACTTTTCTGTTTGAATCGTCGTTACGGATAGCTTTCTCAAACTCATTCCCTGCATAAGGTATGTAGTAAGCACGATTTTCCATGGTTCCTAAATGAAGTGTCGATAAATCTTCATAATAATTCGCTAGTTTCATTTTTGTTTTCTCCTATTTTTGTTTTAGCATTTTTATTATCCTTCTTATTAATTAAATCTTTATTTTCATTTATCATAGTACATTTACTTATAATTTAATATAAATAATATTGACCAAAACATACACAAAATGATACAATAACAGGTGACATCAGGTATCATATGACTAACGAAGAAAGGATATACCTTTATGCTTTATAATACCGGTTATCTAGGAGCAGTAGATGATGAATTTATTGATGATAATTCTAATATATGCGTAGGCAGCTGCGGACATTTTAAACTCTTAAAATTGAATCATTTTAAAACAAATCGTCCAAATGGACGTAAAGATATACAATTATTATATTTAGCCAAAGGATTGGCTACCTTTCATCTTCAGGATCGTATCTATCAATTACAGGAAGGCAATATGTTTATCTACATGCCTGATGAACCCCAGCTATACCATTATGAACTTGGTGATCATCCTGACATGTATTGGATACACTTTTATGAGTCTTTTCCCTATCCTATATTAGAGAAATTTGGACTTAATAAATCAGGAATTTATGAATTGTCTCCAAGAACTGAATACACTTTATTATTTGAAAAAATCATACAGGAATTACAGCTAAAAAGAACAGACTATGATTCATTATCCAATCTATATTGTCTTGAACTTTTAACTCTTTTCTCAAGAAATATGGTTAAGACTAATACTTCTGAAAATGTACAAAATGAATTATTTGAGACTATAATTCAAGAGTTACATAAGAATTTTCAATCAGATATCTCAATTAAAGAATATGCACTGATATATCATATGAGTTGTTGTTGGTTTATTCGAAGTTTTAAAAGATATACAGGTGTTACACCCCAACAATATATTACTGATATAAGAATAAATAAAGCAAAAGAACTCCTTCGTACTTCTTCTTTTAATATCAGTGAGATTTCTACCTATATAGGGTATCACAATCCTTTATATTTCAGTCGAATCTTTAAAAAAATTACTGGTGTCTCTCCCAGTGCATATAAAAAATAATATTATAGCACATTCAAAGAGGCTGTCCCAAAGTCCAATGACTTAAGGAAGCCTCTTTAAATTAATATAGATTTTTACTTTACAGGAAGGCAATATCTATATCGTTGCCTAGATTTACTATCTTTCCATGTTTTTACTATCATTGTTAGCGTTACGAGTATTGTTCTGAGTAGAATCTGAAACGTTTTGTCCACTACCTCTTGATGCATTTTGAGTTGTGTTTCTTGTAGTAGTATCACTTGCGTTATTACGTGAACCTGTTGTATTTTGTGTAGTTGCGTTATTTGAAGAATTCCTGTTATTAGCATTCTGAGTACCAGTATAAGAAGCATTATTAGCATTCTGTGTACTGTAATTAGAAGTACCGTTGTTTGCATTCTGAGTACTGTAATTAGAAGTACCGTTATTTGCATTTTGAGTACTGTAATTAGAAGTACCGTTATTTGCATTCTGAGTACTGTAATTAGAAGTACTATTATTTGCATTCTGAGTACCTTTGTTATTAGCATTTTGAGTACTGTTATTAGCATTTTGAGTACTGTTATTAGCATTCTGAGTACTGTTATTGGAATTACTTCTGTTACTTGTTGTGTTTAGAGAAGAATTTCTAGCATTGTCATTATAATTATTACTATAATCTTTAGCCATGTTATTGCCTCCTAATTAATCATATGATTTATATTTACAGGTATATTATGAACTACTTTTTCTTTAAATATACAGTGTTCTTATGACTAATTTTAGATTTTAATTCATCTTCTAATAATAAATTCAACTAACCCTCTGCAATTGACTTTTGACAATTTTTTTTGTCTAATTTTATAAATATTTCATTTATTTGTTATTGCATTATACTGCACAATGTATTATAATATAGTTGTGTTAATGAGTAATCACAACTGATTCTTGTTACACACTATATAACCCCTTATTAATTATTTATACTCCCCTCATCGAAACGCCCGCTTGGCTCCCCCTCGCGGGCGTTTCACTTTGTGTAAAAAGAGAGTTCCTTATAACACAAATGCACTCTAAATGTTAGTTAGGATAATAACTAACATTTAGAGTGCATTTTATATTAGAGACTCTTTTTTTAATATATATTAATGTCTTGTACCATTCTTTATTAACTTATATCCCATATATACAATTAATATTGGAATGCCAATTGAGATAAATAATCGAATAAGAATTCCACCTACAACTATAAGTAAGAAAATAACTATCAATGCTACCATCACTAAAAATAATTTTTGATACCAAGTTAGAGGTGAATGACCTTTGAAGCGTTCACCATTATATTTATTCCGTACATCGTCGTAAGTAGTATCATCTTCTGTAGTATTGACATCCTGATACGCTCTATCATGCTTTGCGCTATTATACAAAGGAGCATGAGAGATCTGATAGGTCTCTACTATTGTTTTAGCGATTAAGCGTGGATCACCTAATTGTTCCATTATCATTTCTTCTGTTTTATCAGAGCTCTTTGATTTTATATATTCATCGTAAAACCTTATATTACTCTCTAATTCGGCATCCGGTATTTCCCCTGTTAATACAGTTCGTAAATTATCTAAAAACTCCATCCTAGTCATATGTTTCCTCCTAACCTAACTTCTAGCAGTATTATTACTTAATTATCACTTCTTTTCCTTTTCTAAAGTAAAAGTAATATCATTCTAACATATATCATAATAGGCGTAAATACTTGAAACATTAACATTTGATTAATTCGCGCTTTATAAAAAGTGAATTATGCAAAAAAGACTTAAATACAATTCGTATTTAAGCCTTTATCATATTAATTCTCTAGTACGTGCGTTAGAAGATTCGAACTCCCGGCCTTCTGGTCCGTAGCCAGACGCTCTATCCAGCTGAGCTAAACGCACTTAAAAAATATATGCCGGCGACCGGAATCGAACCGGTACGGGCGATTAGGCCCGCAGGATTTTAAGTCCTGTGCGTCTGCCAGTTCCGCCACGCCGGCAATTCATTGAATTAAGATCAATAAATTGTCTTTTATTCAAGTGGGACCTATAGGGCTCGAACCTATGACCCTCTGCTTGTAAGGCAGATGCTCTCCCAGCTGAGCTAAGATCCCATGGGATTTATTATAAAAATATCTAATAAATATTTATCTTATTCTTTATTTCTAAAGAAACGACTCAGAAGGGACTCGAACCCTCGACCTCCGCCGTGACAGGGCGGCGCTCTAACCAACTGAGCCACTAAGCCATGATTTATTTTTTTTGGATGATGGACCTTCAGGGACTTGAACCCCGGACCGACCGGTTATGAGCCGGTTGCTCTAACCAACTGAGCTAAAGGTCCAAAAGCCGACGATCGGACTCGAACCGATAACCTGCTGATTACAAGTCAGCTGCTCTGCCAATTGAGCCACGTCGGCAAATTATAATCATACAAATCTTAACATATAAATAATGACTCCAAGGGGATTTGAACCCCTGTTACCGCCGTGAAAGGGCGGTGTCTTAACCGCTTGACCATGGAGCCGTGAAATCAATTATAACATAGTTTAAACCTCTGTGTCAATCATGATTTTAGCATTTTGGAATGTTTTTTTATTCCATTTTTTCATATTCCTATAGGATAAACCTATCTGAATATAAACTCCCCGAGCTGGGCTCGAACCAGCAACCCCACGGTTAACAGCCGTGTGC
>CAUQEW010000016.1:0-136365 GCA_963517115.1 uncultured Lachnospiraceae bacterium
ATCTTCTAGCCGGTGTTTTGGTAATGGGTTCAGCCACTAGGCTGAACTGTAACATTCGGTATAAATATAGTGATTGATTAGCTTTACAATCAAATCACAATAGAATATAATAAAATTAGTAACTAGTAAATTACATAAATTATTACAAGTAAAATTTATATTTTGGTTCATTAGTAATAAAATAAACTAATATTGAAAGGATGGGATTGTATGAAACTAATATACGTAATTGTACGTAATGTCGACAGTAGTCAAGTAATGGAAGGCTTAAATAAACAAGGTTTTTATGTGACAAAGTTGGCCTCAACCGGTGGCTTTTTGAGGGAAGGTAATACAACTTTAATGATTGGTACTGAAGAAGAAAAGGTTGATGAAGTTATTAGCGTTGTGAAAAAGGAATGTGGACCGAGACAACAGATTATATCTAATCCCGTTGGACCGGCTGAGTTTACCTCCATGCAGGTATTGGTTAGTGTGGGTGGTGCGACTATATTTGTAATGGATATAGATCGATTTGAACAAATCTAAATCTTAGATTATTAATAAAATCTAAATAATATAATTGAACTACCTAAGTTGAAAAATTAATATAGTTGTTAAAAGGGAGTAGCGCAAGTTACTCCCTTATATTAATGATGGAGGTATATATGGAAATGGAAGGTA
Organism: uncultured Lachnospiraceae bacterium; assembly: GCA_963517115.1. Classification (GTDB taxonomy): domain Bacteria; phylum Bacillota; class Clostridia; order Lachnospirales; family Lachnospiraceae; genus Anaerocolumna. The sequence goes on from CAUQEW010000016.1 coordinate 664, forward strand.
TTAAAGCAATTATATTTGACTCAGGGAATACATTAAACATACCTAGAACAGGTCATTGGTTTGTCACCCCTAATTTCTTTCATATTATTAAAAAAGAGCAATTAACTTGCACAGAAAAACAATTCAGTGATGCAATGAAAATAGCCTACGACTATATTGATAAAATAGTATTTGTGAAAACCGAGGAACAGGAGTATCTTATGTTCAAAGAGTTTTATGAAATCTTATTGAAAGAGATTAATTACCCTGATATTAGTGAAAATAATATTACGTTATTATCGAATGACAATGTATATAATGATGATAAGTTTCTTTTTTTTGATGATGTTGAGCCATCAATAATTAGATTAAAAGGTGATTATTTATTAGGAATAGTTTCTGATACTTGGCCGTCTTTAGAAAGAGTATTTATTAATAAAAAACTAAGACAACACTTTTCAACCTTCATAATGTCATCAGTTTATGGCACCAATAAATCTGAAGATACCTTATTCAAAATAGCAATAGATGAATTAGGAGTAAAGCCACAAGAAGCAATTTTTATAGACGATAATGAATCAAATCTTATTGTGGCTGAAAAGTTTGGTATGGTACCAATATTAATAAGTAGATCAGATACGCAAATTGCCAAGAGCAGATATCCAATAATTAAGTCTTTGTATGAATTATTATAGTCAAATTTTATAGTTTGATTATTAAAATAGTTATTTAAGCGCTTACTTCTAAAAAAGTAGATGCTTTTTTTGACACTTTGTCAAGCGAATCTATATTCTTATTTATTTTGGATAGGAACATGAAATCCAAAAATAGAGATAGAATCTAAAAATATTAAACAAATAATATAAATAAAATAGAAATGCTAAAAAAAAATCAAGATTATTTGATTTCATTTCTCATATTTTGGAACCGATTGACGGTTAATTTTAAGCCTCCTATAATGTGAAATATAGAGCAAACACTACAATATAGGAGGCAGTATTATGTTGAAAAAGAAGTATGATGTCTTAGTTGCAGGAGGAGGAGTAGCTGGTGTGTGTGCTGCCATAGCGTCGGCAAGAGCTGGTGCGAAGACCGCATTGATCCAGAATCGCCCGGTGCTCGGTGGTAATTCTTCTAGTGAGGTAAGAGTGTGGACAAGGGGAGCTGTTGGTGGTGGAAACTTGTATGCGGAAGAGATGGGAATTCTAGGTGAACTTAAACTTCATAATTTAAATATGAATCCATTAGCGAATCCGGTACTTTGGGATGAGGTTTTATTGGATAAAGTTCTAGCCGAAACTAATATAGAATTATTTTTGAATTGCAATATCTTTGCGGTAGAGATGAAACAGAAAAATAGGATACAATCGGTCAAAGCATATCAGATGGCAAGTGAAATAGAATATCTATTTTCAGCAAATATGTTCGTTGATGCAACCGGAGATGGACTCGTTGGTAGCATGGCGGGTGTAGCATTTCGTATAGGGCGCGAAGCACAGAGTGAGTACAATGAAAGCTTAGCTGTTAAAAAAAAGGATGAACATGTATTAGGTTCTTCCATATTTTTTCAAACAAAAAAAGAAACTAGACCGGTACCTTTCGTAAAACCACAATATGCTTATAACTTAGAGTATATTGAACAGCTACTGCAAAAAGGCGGCGGACGAATTGTAAACGAAGAAATGAATGGTTGCGATTATTGGTGGATGGAATTCGGAGGGTTAAAAGATACCATTAAAGAAAATGCAGACATAATTCTTGAATTAAAAAAACTTGTATTAGGTGTTTGGAATTATATTAAGAATTCAGGTAAGTTTAATTCAGACTATTTAACCCTGGAATGGATTGGAAATATAGCAGGTAAGCGGGAATCCAGAAGATTTATTGGGGAATATACATTGAAACAAACAGATATCGAAAACGAACGTAAGTTTTCTGATGCAGTATGTTACGGAGGATGGTATATGGACTTCCATCCAAGTGGAGGAATATATGCAGATGAAGAATTCTGTACCCAAGTTCCGGTTGTTGTATATGATATTCCGCTTAGCTGCTTCTATCATCAGGATTTTGAGAATCTATTATTCGCAGGAAGGAATATTAGTGTATCACATGCAGCACTTTCATCTACAAGGATTATGGATACCTGCGGATTAACCGGACAGGTTGCAGGTGAAACGGCAGCTCACTGTATTCATGAGGATATAAGCTTAAACGATATGAAATCTCAGGAACAGATAGTTGAGTTACAGCAGAAATTATTAAAAAATGATTTGTCTGCTTTTGGTATTTGCAATCTGGATGGATTAGATAAAGTACAAGAAGCTGTTGTTACAGATAATGGTTCAAGAAAGATAGGAATGGAACCTATAAGTGGTTATTTAGAAGTGAAAAAAGATACCTTTCTTATTTGTCCACAGCAAAAAGAAAAAAAGGAAATAACAATAAAAATTCAATGTAAAGAAAATACAAGTATTAAGTATTCTGTATATGAGATGGATTTACCATCTAGATTTTTAAATGGAAGTAAAAAAACTACCGAAGAGAAAGAAATTATTAAAGGGGAAGAAAGATTAACTATTTCGGTCGAAAGAGTTACAGTTGGTTACGCAAAAATAGTATTTGAAGCGAATTCAAATATTGAATTTGCCATAACAAATGAATTGATAACAGGTTTTTTATATGGGTATAAAGATAGTGCTATCTATAATACTCCATGTGTGGAAGTACTAGAAGAGGTTTATCCATGTAAAAATGTGGTAAATGGATATAACCGCATCTATAGACAGACAAATTTATGGGTATCTCAGAAAATAAAGCAAGGGGTAAAGCCTGAATTATGTTTCCAATGGGATAAACAGCAGAAAATAAAACAGATTCGCTGTACTTTTAATCCGGGGTTAGAACTGGAGTTACCGAGTTCTATAACAATTGGGAATAATCCTCATCATGGTTTTGTTAGAAGAACAACGAAAGCCAAAGAACTAGTGAAGGCCTTTTATATATATGCAATGAAAGAGGGTAAAGAACAATTGATCGCAGAAGTAAAAGATAACTATCAACGATTATGTGTTGTGGATATAGAAGAAACAATTACGGATGAGATCAGAATACAGTTTCTTGAAACTTACGGTTCTGCGTATGCAGAAGTTTTTGAAGTGAGAATGTACTAGGAATAAGAGTAGAGTCAGAAAAAGTAGAAAGAGAGATGTTTGATATGCTAAAGCAGTTTAAAAAAGGAATGCGAATGACAGATAGTACGGTTGGTTTTGTACTTGTACTGCCAGCTATAGCAATCTTTTGCGGCATTATTTTGTATCCATTTGTAAATTCGGTGTTTATGAGTTTTACTAATCGGTCATTATTAACGCAGGATTATGTAATAGTAGGATTTCAGAATTATTTAGACACATTTCAGGATCCAACATTTATACAGACCTTGAAAAATACTGGTGTATTTGTATTATTCTCCACAGCAATTCCATTTATCCTAGGATTTTTGTGGTCCATAATCTTGAATATCAAATTCAAAGGGGCAGGAGTTTTAAGAGGTGCTACATTAATTAATTGGATTATACCCGGTGCTTCTATCAGTTTTTTATGGTCATTTATATTTGATACCAATCATGGGATTGTCAATGAGATATTGAAATCCATTGGGTTATTATCCGAAAATATAAATTGGCTTGGAAGTACTAAGACAGCAATGTTTGCTGTTATAATTGCAAGAACTTGGCAGATGCTTCCTTGGTATATGTCATTTTTAACCGGAGGACTTCAAGGAGTATCCGAGGAACAGATTGAAGCTGCTAGAATGGATGGCGCTGGTAATATAAGAGTATTCCGATATGTAGTATTACCTGGAATGAAATCAATTATCACCATTATATTAGTACTTGGTATCATTGGAAATCTGCAGCATTTTGATATCCCACAGGTTATGACATCCGGCGGACCAGCCGGTTCAACAAAATTATTATCAATTTCTGTTTACCAGCAGGCATTTACAAGCTATAAGGTTGGAATGGCTGCAACGATTGGAACTATCTGGTCAATCATATTAGCAGCTTTCAGCTTCTTTTATACAAGAAGTGCAGGAAAAGAGTAGGGGGATATTATATGTTTTTGAATACAAAAGGTTATAAAATATTTATTGGTATTTCGGCTGTAATCGTTGGATTATTTGTTTTCTTTCCACTTGTCTGGCTAATTAACACAGCCCTAAAACCTACAGAAGAGACTTTTACATTGTCATTGTTTATCAATCATTTTACCTTGAATAATGTACTGGGTGTTTTGCAAGATAAGACATTACTATTGTATTTGAGAAATAGTATGATTGTTTCGTTTAGTAGTGCATTCATAGGAACTTTAGTAGCTATGTTTGCAGGTTTTAGTTTTTCTAAGTTCCGTTATACAGGAAGAATTACTTTTATGACATTGGTTATGATGGCACAGGCTTTTCCTCAAGCAATTTTATTATTAACACTTTACATAATGATGAAGAAACTTGGATTAGATGGAAGTTATATGGCGTTAGTATTATCTTATTCGGCATTTATACTTCCAGTAGGAACCTGGACATTAAAAGCATATTTTGACCAATTACCAGATGCGTTGATAGAATCAGCCAAGATTGATGGAGCAAGATGGGGCACTATAATATTTAAAATCATTTTCCCGTTATCCATACCGAGTGTAATATCTACAGCAATCTATGGATTTGTATGGAGCTGGAATGATTTATTATATTCGATGACTTTGATTACAGCAGAATCAAAAAGAACTTTAGCACCTGGGTTAGTTATGAAATACATGGGTGAGTTTGGTAATAACTGGTCAGAGATGATGGCAGCATCCATATTGGTTTCTATACCGGTTACAATAATTTTTATTTTCTTACAGAAGTACTTTATCGCAGGACTTACGTCCGGAGCGGTTAAAGGATAAATAATTGAAGGAGAGAGAGATATGAAAAAGAAAGTAACAGCACTTTTACTAACCATGGTTATGGTAGTAAGTCTTACAGCTTGCGGAAAAAATTCTGAGCAAGTCAAAACAACAACTACAGAAGAAACAACAACTACAACTGAGGTGAAAGAAGAAACAGTAGCAGAAACCACAGAAACAACAGAAGTAGCAGCAACAGCAGAATCAACAGAACTTGAAGCAAAGAATTTAGTATGGGCTAGTTGGTCCTCGTTAGAAGACAGCACAAAAGACGTTATTTCAGGCTTAGCAGATAGTTATAATAAAAAAGGCGGGTCTCAGGTAGAAGTTATCGGATGGCCTTGGGCAGATACACAGCAGCAATTAATCATACGAAGTCAAGGTTCTGAACAACTTGATATGGCTCAAGTTGATATCGGAATGTTTGGTGCTTTATCAGAAATGGATATTCTAGTTGATTTCAATGAACTTCTTGGTGCAGATTACTTGGCAGAGAATTATGATGCGGCAGCATTAGAAGTTGGAAATGTTAATGGCAAACAAGTAGGTATGCCTTGGTCAATCGCATCTATTGGTATGGTATATAATCCTACTTTGTTAGCGGCAGTTGGATATGAAGAACCACCTACAACAATTGAAGAATTTGAAGCATGTATGAAAGCTTTAAAAGAATATGATCCTGAAATTATTCCTTATGGTGTATCAACAAAAGATGCTACAATGGCAACTGATTTTCAACCTTGGTTATGGACATTTGGTGCAAGTTTATTAGATGATTCAGGCAATGTAGGAATTAATAGCGAGAAAGCAGCGGAATGTGTAAGCTGGTATAAGAGCTTACTTGATAATGAATATATTCAAATGAACATTGCACGTTCTGATGCCAGAACTTTATTTGCACAAGGTAAGATGGCATTTTACGATGATGCGATTTCTTGTAACGGCGTTGCAATCAGCAACGGTGTAGACGAAGCAAATCTTGATAAATTCATTCGTCCTATGTCAAGACCTGTATTAAAAGCAGGAGATGTACCTCAGGCAGCAATGTGGGGCCATTTACTAGTAGTATTCAAGAGTTCAGAAGCACAGGCACAGGCAGCAGACTTTATTAAACATGTTGTATCCGAAGAAAATGCTTTAATTTATTTAAACAGTAATGGAATGCTACCAGTATTAAAGAGTGCGATTGCTAGTGATGATGTAAAAAATAATGCATGGGCAAGTAAATGGTTAACTATTACAGAAAATGGTAGAAAACTTGAATTTGCATTAATGAGTAATGGTGGAGAATTAAATAACACAGTTGTAGAAGAGTTGCAAGCAGCTTTACTGGGTAGTAAAGAGATACCAAAAGCTTTAGAAGATACTCAAACACGGTTGGAAAAATACATGCAAAAATAAAAATGGGGATTTATGTATGCTTAGTAAATTCAGTTAGTATATGAATAAGAGGAGGTTAAGATTAGAAAACTTAACAACCTCTTGTTCTATATATATTTATAATTCTGATCAATTTATGTAAAAACATATGATGTATTGAGGAGAAGAATGAACATGAAAAGTAGAAAATGGCTAAAACGATGGTTATCCTTCCTACTAATGGTTATTATGGTGGGCAATATGTTATCAATGGAAGGTGGAATAAAGGGGAAAGTTTTCGCAGAAAATCTAGTTACTGAAGTAGATGGTTGTGTCAAAATCGAAAGAGAAAATTATACCATTAATGTTGATTTAGATGGGTTCCGATACGGATTTTATAAGGCAGACGGAACGGTGATCGCACAAAAGCATACTGAGTCCGGAATCAGCTTTGCACCAGCAGGAGAAGTACCTGCAGAGGTAGTATCGGCTATTTATATGGGTATGGTCGAGAATACGATTAAATTCCAGGTGGTCAATGAGAATAATCAGAAAGCGCAGGTAAATATAGAACTATTTGATCACTATGTCCGTTTTGAAATTATACCAGAAGCTTCGAAAACTGATGAAGAGGAAGAAATCACATCAAATCTTCCAAAGGTTCTCTGGGCAGATGCACAGGATAATTGGGTCGATGTGCAAAATCCTAATACAACGTTATTAGGTAAAGCGGGTTCTAATACGTTGGATTCTACAGTCAGAATGTTAGATATTGCTACGAAGAATCAATATGTGATGGAAGCAGACGTGAAGATTCCATCTAGTGGAAGTCGTTCTATTGGGTTGTTCGTTAATTATGAAGGTCCTAAGGAAATTGATTGTTTTTTCATAAAAGCTGGAAGCAGTGGAAATATTGGTTTCAAGAATATTTCTGATATAAAAGGGACAACAGAACTGGCACCAACAGCTAGTTATATGGTGAATAAAGATCAATGGTATCGAATGAAAATGATTGTGAATGGAAAAAACATTAAGTGTTATATTAATGAAACACTAATATATGATGTAAATAAATCGTCGGTGGGAAGTGGTACTTGTGGTATTAGATTTGATAAAATGGATTGTTTTATAGATAATATTCGTGTTTATGATGATACTTATGTTTATTATGAGAATAGTTTTGAAAATACAACAGTAGACGAAGTAGATAAGGAATTTCAGACTGTCTTGGGAACAAATTCAGCAGAGCTTGTAACTTATGCTCCTTCACCGATAGCACTTGAAGGATTTCTTAAACTGAATGGTAACCCAGCAGCGCAAGCTATAGTTGGTACAATAGATCAGGAAATGAACCATGTATCGGCAGATATTATGTTTGCAAGTGGAGATGAAGAGACTAGTGCAACTTTACTGTTTGGTTATCAGGATGAAAATAACTATTGTGGATTTGGTTTTTCTCAGGCACAGACCGATAAAGCAATACTGTATCAAGTGAGTAATGGGGAAAAAACAACATTGGGTACAGCTGATTGTAATTATGGCTTTGATACGAAATATTCACTTGGTGTGGAAATATCAGAAGGGAAAATGATTGCAACCGTGACTGGAAGCAGTATTGTTGCATCGGTTAGCGGAAGTAGTATTAGTGTAGAGAATAAAGAAACGATTACCGGTCAGATTGGTGTAAGAGGCACGGTAACAACGATAAAGGCAGATAATGTTAAGGTAGAAACAACTGATGGGACTAATACATATTCCTTTACAAATGGGGATAGTACAGGATGGACATTGACAGATAATCTTGTACAGGTTGTCTATGGTTCAGATGGTCAGACACCGAAATTAGGAACAGTGGAAGAAGATAATGTAACAAAATATGTGATTGACGCTCGCGTAGAGGGAATTAATCCTTTATATGGTCTTGGAGACTACGGTGCTTATAACAACAGTGGTGGAGTAAGGGCGACAACGAATGTATCCGGTACCGAAAGAACTACGGAGGGAAGCTTTACAAACATGTCCGATGGTAAGCGATTTATTTCCAATTTTACTATTGCACCATCTAGAGGATTTGCACAGGTGTTGTTTGAGGAAGGAGAAAAGAGAGTTTCCTTAAATGAAACGCAGACCATGCTTGGTGCTCTTAAAGTAGAGAAGGTTTCTAAGTTATATTATTTTTTTGGAAGCCTGGAGGAAATTTATCAGGATTATCGTGACGTAAGGAATGAAGAAGGTTATGATGACACAAAACCCCATTATGATATATTTGGATTGGGGTGGGAAGCATTTGGAGCCTTGGGTTGGAATGCATATCAGAGTTCAGTAGTTAGTACAGTACAGGATTATCTGGATGCTGGATATGATATCACTTGGGCTGTTATTGGATCTGGATTCTGGCCTGGTGACAGAAGTGGTTTGGAAGGAACTACAACCAGTTTTGGAATGTGGGATAATGTTGCATCGGATACAGTAAGACAAGATGGATTGGAGAATCCTCGTTTCAAAGATCCAGATGGAATGAAGAATTTCTTTTCTAATAATGGGATTAAACTTCTACTAGGAATTCGTAATCATTTTAAATTGCCAGTTGAATATGGTGGAAAATGGGATCCGTCTGTTGACGGGAATCTTGTTCTGAAGGGATTAGAGGATGGATATTTTATTAAAAATGATGATGGAAGTCTGTTCACAGTTGCAAAGGCGAAATATCCAACCGGAAATATTACCCGTGGTAATGTTTCACTTTTAGATGGTGATAATGCAGAGGCCGTTAATTGGTTTACAGAGTGTGCTGCATTATGGGGTGTTGATGGATTTAAGGAAGATGCAATGATTAGTCAGAGTACGAATCATGATGGTAACTGGAATCGGATATTGAGTAACATGATAGATCAAGACGACAGTCTTATGATAATGCGAAATGGAGCGTATTCACTTTCAGGAGATGTACTCAGAATTAATGATGCCAATTATGGAACATCAAATGGAAGCTTCAATAATTCACCGGATCGAATGCCAATTAATTTATTGTCTTATGCAGCCAGTGGAGTATCCAATGTGTATCCAGATATTGTAGGTGGTACAGGGGGTAATATCAATGATGCCAACTATCAGAAATATGTGGTACGTAATGCAATTTTTGACGCACTTACACCTAGTATTTCAGTAGGCATTAATGTTTTAAATATGAATAATGAAGAATATAAAAATGCATCTTTTAACGCCATTAACTGGCACAGTACTTATGCACCTTACATCTATGATGCGGCACTCAAGAGTTGGGAGACTGGTTATCCTGTTTCTATGACGCCATTATATATTGCATATCCAGATGATGAGAATACTTATGAAATGGCTAGCTCAGAAAAACGTCAGTATGAGTGGTTGCTTGGAGAATCTATACTAGCAACTCCGTTGTTCGGAACAGATTTTTTGACAACAGATAAGAGGGATGTTTATCTACCAGAGGGTACTTGGATTGATTATGAAACTGGAGAAACTTTAAATGGACCATTGATGATTGATGACAGAGAAATTCCCGTTGACCAGATGCCCATTTATATTGGAGGAAAGGGTATTTTAGTCGGTGAGGATATGGATAACAAGGATAATTATTTTGTTGAAGTATTCCCAGTAGCAGATAAGGGTACTACTTATGACTATACTTGGATTAATGGAACAACCACTTCCACAATCACCAATAATGCAGATGGATGGACAACAGCAACTCTGAAGGTAATAGATAAGACAACAGATAAAGAAGTTGATTATACCTTTAATTCTACTAATACATCGATTCGATTCGCTTATGAAGCTGATCATGATTATGAAGTAGTTGGTGGTGAAGGAAATGGGGCAGTAGCGACAGTTTTATTACAAACAGATAAAACAACTGTTTCCACAAAACAGAAGATAACATTGACATTAGAATCGAAAAATGATAAAAAGGAACTTATTTCTGCAGATCAATTAAATGTTACATATGTATCTTCCAATTCAGAGGTAATAGACATAAACGAATCTGGAGATGTAACAATCGGTAAGAATGGAACAGCGAAAATATATGCAAATGTGGTAAGGAAAAAAGATGAAGGTGTTTATAGCGCAGTAAAATCAAATGAAATTACTATAACAGTGACGAATCCATCCGTAAATTATGAATCACCGATTAGTTATTTTGAGGATGATTTTGAATCGGGAACGTTAGATGGGTGGAGCGATCTGACAGCAGATTATGTGATTCAGGATGATGGTAGTGGAAATAATGAATTGTATTACAAAAACAGTTCTGCAGCTGCCCGAGGAACTATGGTAGTTGGTGACAATTCATGGACAGATTATGTATTAGAGACAGATATTACTTTAGATAAGATCATACCTGGGAAAACGGTTGGTCTAACAGCAAGATATGCAGAGTATGCATCCTGTTATCTACTTGCCTGGACGGCAGGTACAGGTATCCGCTATATTAAAAGAAATCTAAGTACAGGCACTGTGGAGCAACAGACTGTTCCCTATGATATGATTGAGGGACAGACGTATCATTATAAAATGGAGGCTCTCGGAGATACGCTGACACTGTGGATTGATGGAGTAAAAATCATAACGGTACAGGATAAAGCATTTACAAATCCTGTAATTGCAAAAGGTAGTTGTGGACTATATTCCAACGGAATGACGGCTATATTTGATAATGTAATGGTAAGACGTAGTATATCGGAGTGGCCAATTGAATTAACCGGAACAGCTGAGGCTACAGATAAAATTTCAATTGAAATTCAATCTGAAGATGGAAATAAAGTAGAGACTCTAGATGAAGTAGAAGTGAATACTGACGGAAGTTGGGAATATCCGATTTATTATCTGGAGCAAGGGAACCATCTTTGCCGTGTTAGCATCATGAATGAAACTGGAAATATAATAAGTGAAGATAGTGAGATTATAATGGTAAGTAATCCGGGAGAAGCACCGGATAAAACAAAATTGCAAACAGCAATCAGTGCAGCAAAGAAAGTGGATTCATCGAAATGTACCATTGAAGTAGCAAATGCATTTTTAAATACACTTTTCTACACAGAAAAGCTTTACTGGAAACAAGTAACGCAGGTAACAATTGATAAAGCTACAGAGGATTTGTTGTCGGCAATTGCAACTACCTATGTAAATGAGGAAGAGACTGGCAATGATCCGGAGGATGATGATAATACTCCACCTGATGACACTGGAGGAGTTGTGATTCCACCAAATGATGATGAACCAGTAATTACACCTCCTGCTGACACAGGAGGAACCGTGAATCCACCAAAAGATGATGAACCGGTAGTTACACCACCTACTGACACGGAAGAAACTGTGGTTCTACCAAATGATGATGAAACGGCTGTTACACCACCAATTGTTACAAGGGGGACTGTGATTACGCTTAATAAAGATGTAACGACCGGAGAGGTTGTGGCCATTGTAAAACCTAGAACCGAGATTACGGTTACATCTGGTAAGGCATTTGTATCACTGGATTTGGATAGCGTAAAAGTGGTTGAGGAAGCAAAAGATGCTGGCGCTACACAGAAAAACCCGTTACAAATGCAGATTCAAATTATGAGTGATAAGATACTAGAACAAATAAAAGACGTAAATATAAAAACAATACAGGTTAGTGTCGAGATTCCTAATACACTGACTACAAGTACTATTGTTGTTTTAAATAGTTTGATTTTAGATAAAGAAATTCTTGATAGTTGCAAAACATATAATAAAGCTATTTCTGTTTCTATTATGAATGAAGGAAAAGAAATAACAAAATGGACAATTAGTACCGCAGAACTTATGAAAGTAAAAAATGATTTTACGGATATAAATCTTTTAGTAGAGGTGGTTGCTGCTTCTAAGCTACCTGAAGTTAAGAAAATACTAAAAGCAGATGCAAATAATAGTAAGGGAATGGTAGTTAGAATGAGTCAGACTGGTAAGTTAGGAGTAACTTCTATGCTGAACATTTATATAGGTGAACAACAGAGTATTAAGCCATTAAGTAAGGTATATTTGTATCGTTATAACTCAAAGACAAGTAAATTGTTATCATTAAAGAGCGGCACTGCGATAGTGGATGTAGATGGTTATGTAGCATTTAACCTAGTTACTGGTACGGATTATGTAATTCTTCCAAAGGAAGCGAATAAAAAAGTAGTAACCTCTTTAATAAACCAGGTAAGTGCGTCTATATCTAGTAATACGATAAAAGTTGGAAATAGTGCAAATATAATTATTGCTTTTCCTGATTGTATGGAGAAAGTAAATGATTTTACTAGTGAAACCCTTTCCGGCTTATCGAGTGCAGTACTTGCAGCAAAAGTCACTTATTCATCAAGTAATAAAGATGTAGCAACAATAAAGGACGGAAAGGTAACAGCTAAAAAGAAAGGAACGACAGATATTACAGTAGTGGTTACGGGAAAGGATGGAAAGAAAATAACATCTGTATTTCATGAAATAGTTAAATAAAGAAATATTGCTACTTGGTGTTAGTGATAAGGACATAGCACTAGAATGAAAAGGATTAGAGGATGTTAGGGAGCCCCCCTGGCACCCTCTTATTCGCTACGATAGACTAGGCTCTTCTTTCTAATCAAGCTATTACAACATAGTTCAGTAATAAACTAATACCTCATAGTTATCCTCTTGTACAACATAGGATACTATGTTAACATATAGTGTAAAAAGTATAAAATGAGCGAATAAAATGTTTGAGAAATGGAAGGAATTACTATGAGTGATTTACGCGATAAGGTAAAGTTTCATTTATCATTTTCAAGTAAAGTATTTCTGATAACGGCTATTTCTATTATGACACCTATTTATTTGGTGTTTATGTATTTGAATTCTAGTTTTTCTTCTTATCTAGACGAAGAAATTAGTAATAAGGTAAGTCAAACGATTGCTAATAGTGAAGAGAAGATTTATGCTAAACAAGAAACGCTTATCAATGTCTCAAATATTTTCTTTTCCGATGAAGCATTTCAGATAGTTATGTCAGATAATCATACGAGTTATTATGAAAAATGTAAGTATTTTGACAATGTGGTTGCTCAAATGATAAATAATAATCTATTTGGTGTGGAGGACTTAAAAATCACTTATTTTGATGAAGAAAAACACATCTATACCAATTGGAATATGAATTATAATGATTATACATTTTTGCTAAATCAAGAGTGGATAAAGAATGGTAATATACAAAAAGGTTATTTTGCATGGAATCTGTTTGAAAAATCGCCTTTTTTAGAGGATGAAAATAATAGATATATTTCACTTGCTCGTTCCTTCGGTGGTGAGGAATCGGGAACCTTGATACTTAGTCTGAGCGTAGAGAAATTAAATCATATTCTTGAAGAATACCGCTATAGCGATAGTGATTTTATTTATATTTGTTCTAAAAAGCAAAAGGAAGGATTGGGATACACACTTCCAGTAGAATTGCAGGAGGATATTAGTAAAATATATCCTAAATTAGAAGGGAAAACGGGTTGCTTCATAGATAAAGCAGATAATAATAAATATATTGTTTATTACTATTCTTTGTCTAATTCTTTATATTACACCGATGATGATTATAAAGTAGTTGCTTTTATAGATTATCAAAATGTAGCTGAGAAAACCCACCAATATTTGCTGAAAACTACATTACTATTTATTGGGTTTTCAATATTTTTATTCTTGATCGTTTATTTTATATCAAAGAAAGTTGTTAGGCCCATTAAAGATATCTCCCAAAAACTCAGTAATTACCGTGTAAAAGACCAATTTCAATATGATTATAAAGATTATGATGAAATAGGAGAATTGTATCAAGCTTTTTCAAATATGACCCTTAATATAAATGAATTATTTGATAGTTTAGATCATGAATATAAAATCAAGGAAAAATATAGGTTTGAATCACTAAGAGCCCAGATTAATCCGCATTTTATCTTTAATACATTAAATAGTATTCGTTGGATGGCAATTATTTGCAAACAGGATAACATTATGGAAGGAATTGATGCATTGACCGATATGCTTCAATACAGCATGAACAAAGGAAGTGATGTTGTAACAGTAAAGCAGGAATTAGACAGTATTGATGCATATATTTATATTCAGAATATGCGTTATGGAGAAGCGTGTCAATGTAAAATTCTTATTCCGGAGGAACTGTATCAATGTCAGATGATCAAATTTTCATTACAACCAATTGTAGAAAATTGCTTTATTCATGGTTTTAAAGATATGGCAGGGAAAGCGATTATTACAATTGAAGGGTATGTTTTAGACAATCAATTAATTTTAGAGATAGGAAATAATGGGGTTCTTATTTCTGATCAGGTTATAGAAGAATTTGAGAAAAGCAAAAATGAAGGCCATCGTGACACCATGCAAGTAACGGGAATTGGTATGACAAATGTTGACGAAATCATTAGAATAACATATGGGAGTATATATGGACTTCGGGTAATGAGAAGAAATGACATGACAATAGTACAATATACTTTGCCGTATATTATTCAGGGAACTTAATAAATCACCATGGGGAAGGATTATTTATGAAGAAGGTAATGATTGTTGATGATGAGGTACTAGTCCGAGTTGGTATTAAATCTATTTTGGAATGGGAAAAATATGGATATCAAGTAGTAGCAGAAGCCTCGAATGGACGTGAGGCATTAGAACTTATTAAAGAGCATAAACCCAATATTGTGATGACAGATTTAATGATGAGCCCAGTAGATGGATTTGAATTAATTAAGATGTGCAAACATCTATATCCGAATATACAGTTTCTGGTCTTAAGCAGTTATAATGATATGGATAATGTAAAGAAAGCGATGAAATTAGGGGCTAAGGACTATGTATTTAAACTTAAAGTGACTCCCCAAGGACTTTTAAACATTTTAGCAGAAATAAGTGAGGATATGGAAGAAGCAAAAGAGGAAACGAATACAGTATGGAAGAATATACCTGAGATTCGTCAAAATCTAATGATGAGTATAGTGGAAAAAAGCTATACCAATATAGACAACATGGAAGAAAAGATGCAACAACTAGGCTTAAACATAAAATTTAGGGAGCCATTTGTTATCTTCATGATTTCTATTGATGATTTTGAATTAAGTATTACAGGGCAATCGGCAATTAAAGATACTAATTTATTAAAATTTTCTATGATGAATATTATTATGGAATTGATGAAAAAAACATTAGAATGTGATAACTATATGCTAGTTAATGATGTCTTACTGACAATTCGTGGGGATGGGGAATATAAAGAACTTGTTACTAAAATAAAGGAAACATTCGAGCAGATTAGTATGTATATAAGACGCTATATGGGACTTAACATTTCTGGAAGTGTAAGCCGCGTATACTCCAATATGGAAGATGTTCCAAGGGCAATTAACGAAATTAGATTCGCTATTAATCATAGAATTGTCATTGGGGGCAATAAATTCTTTGAGATAAAAGAGCCAGAAGTAAGTAGGAAGAGGTTGATGATACCTTATGAAGGCTTAGCTTATGATTTGGAGAAAGTAATTTCTAAGGATGGGGAAAAGTTATATCAATACATAAATAAATTCTTTGAACAGATAGCCACCCTAGGAAACATACCTGAAATGGAAGCAAGAAAATACTATTTGGAATTATATCATGGATTAAGTAAGAATGCTGCTCGTTATAAAATTGATCTAGGTACTATATTGGATGAATATGAGAACAGTTTATATTCGGTTGTGATGAAGGGAGATACAGCAGCAAGAATAAAAACAAGCTTTGAATCAGTGGCAATAAAATTTATTGTGTTAATGAACGAAGGTCAGGAGAGAATGCCAAGAGAGGATATAAAAAGGATAAAATTATATATGAGAAATAATTTGGATAAGGAACTTACAGTATCATCTATGGCCGAAATGTTAGGACTGAATGGAAGTTACTTTTCTCATGTTTTTAAGAAGGAGATAGGATATAATTTCGTGGATTATGTTAATAATGCAAGAATAAATCGCGCTAAAGAATTATTAATCACAACCGATTACAGAGTTTATGAAATAGCTAAAATGGTTGGAATTGATAATCCAAATTATTTTAGTATTTTATTTAAAAAAATAACAGGACAGAGTCCAAATGATATTAGATCTAAAACACGAGGTGAGGAAGTGTGAAAAAGAAACTTCTTCGCAGTTTTTTTGGAAATATGATAATTAACCGGAGGAGCATAATTATCATATTTATCCGGATTTTCATGCGCCATTTGTGGCTGCCTGATGGCAGCCATGTCGCGAAGTGTGAAATAGAACTAGGAGGGAAATTATGACAATTAAGAAGGAGTTAATTGGAGTATTAATAGCACTAGCTGTTATGACTATCTTTTTATTGTTGGGTATATTTATAGGTTATAAGGGAGACGATGATTCTGATATCAGTCAAATAAAAGAAATCCATGTCTGGGGTTCTGTCCCGGAAGCAGCTGGGCCTGCAGAAATGATAGCTAACTTTAATGAAGCCTACGCAGAATCAGGATTACGAGCAGAGTATTATTATTATGATAATACAGTAGCTGGGAACAAAGGATTAGAAACAACACTCTTATCTGGAAGTAATATAGACGTATATTTCACCTATGACATCGCCGTTATGCAAAAGCGTGTGGAAGGAAATATGGCGGTTGACTTTAGCGAATATTTAGATAAAGATCAAATTGATCTAAAATCTTATTATAATATTGATGTATCATCTTGTTATATTGATGGAAAACCTTATGCTATTCCTACCAAACTTGATCAATATGGGATAGTAATAAATAAAGACAAGTTTGATGCTGCTGGAATAGAAATTCCAACAGAATGGGATTATGAAGAGTTTCGAGAAATTGCAAAAAAATTAACCTACGGAGAAGGTAAAGATAAAGTTTATGGAATGTTTTTTTGTAGCCAGCAGAATTTTGGGTATATTATTGACTTTATGGCACCCTGTAGTATGGGTGGAAATCCACTTTATAATAAAGTGAATGGTCTAAGTAATTTTGATTCAGATCAGATGAAGGGATTAATAGGAATGGTATACCAGATGATGAAGGTAGATAAATCAGCACCAACACATGAAGATAGTGTAATTCAAAAACTTACTCAGGAATCTATGTTTTTGACAGAACGATGTGCCATGACAATCGGTCCGTGGATCATTCGAAGTATCAAGGATGAAGAAAGCTATCCTCATGATTTTACTACTGCTTTTGCACCTTATCCGGTGGAGAATAAGAATCAAAAAAATTTTGACCAAGGACGTTTGGGAGATTACTTAAGTATTAGCCCATATTCAAACTATAAGGATGAAGCATGGGAATTTGTAAAATGGTATACGACAGAAGGAATCTTACCAATGGTTGAAGGCGGAAGAATTCCAGCTTATAAGGAGTTTGATGTAAATCAAATCACAGAAAGTCTTTTGAAAAATTCCGGTAATACAATTGATAAAGAAAGTGCTATTAGAGTACTTATTGAACCAAAGGATAATTATGCAGTAGCTACGAAGACAAATAAACTTTCTGATTTATATAATATTGCGAGAGATATGTTCGAGGAAATTATGACAGAAAAGAAAAGCGTGGAGGAAGGGCTTCAAGAAGCGCAAAAGCAAGGGGATGAAGTACTGAAATAATCTGTTGTTCAGTATTGGAAAACAAAAATATAGAGATATACATAAAATGATGCCTATCGATTATACTTAAAAAGTAAACCACCGATAGGTATCATTTTGTTTTGTAAATAAAAATTCCCAAAAGCCTTGATACAAGGTTTTTAGGACTCTTACAATACTGCGGATAGAGGGACTCGAACCCTCACGAAGTTACCCCCCCGGCAGATTTTGAGTCTGCTGATGGGTTAGGAAGGTTAGTATTAATGTTAATTCTATCATTATCGTTACCAAGTAATCTTTCTATAGTTAATACTGTTCAAACAGTTAAAGCGGCAACTGTCAAAATTAATAAGACAAATGCAACAGTCAGAGAAGGTGCATCAATAAAACTTTTAATAACTGGTACAAAGAAAAAAGTAACTTGGGAATCAGATGATGACACTATTGCAACAGTAAATTCTAATGGTAAAGTATATGGAAAAAATACAGGCGAGACCACTGTAATAGCAGCAGTTAACGGTAAAGAATATACATGTGTTGTTACTGTAAAGAAAGGTAAGATTGGAAAGCCATATAATTACTTTTCATATGAAAGTAATTCCGTAGATAGTATAAAAGTATATTGGCAAGCAGATAATAATACAGGGAAAAAGATTAATTATTATACAGTGAATTTTAAATTTACTAATGCAGTTGGGGATCCTGCTTATGATGAAATTACTGGAAAAAGTGTATATAGTGCAAAATTTGTGGGACCTGTCGAAGCGGATGGTCAGTTACTTATTTTCTCAGAAATAGGATACATTCCAGTTTTGAATAAATTATCTATTACATCAATTGATCTAATTTATAGTGATAAAACTACAGAGACAATTGAATATAATTATTCTACAAAAAGAGATACTATAGATCTTGGAATTGATTTTTAGTGAAAGAAGATACTTGTCAAATTTTATAAGGAACATAGGAATTAGAATGCCTTGTAGCCTTAAATATAACATAGTATTCCCCAATAGAAAACAGATAAAGGGTGTCGGTCAATTCCGATGCCTTTTTTAATTTTCCCATGAAAATCTAATGACCACCATCAAACCCTTGCAAATAAGGCCATTCTTCTAAGTAGCACAGCAGAAATATGTATAAAACAGCCAAACTAGGGTCCCATTCGAGATGCCCTTGTTAATAACGTTACAGGGTTCTAGTTGCTCTGAAAGCCTTGATTATGCGCTAATTCAGTCCGCTTAATTAATACATATATTTACTTTACTTCTTGTCGAATAAGAGGTAAAATATTCCTATAAAATTCAAATTGGGAGGACTTATGCCTAAATCACAAAATAGAGTAATAGAAGGTTATGGTAAAGGTTGTGAAATTCGATCCGACCTTACAAATAGTTATATTTATTTTAATCCACTATTAGCTAGCCAAACTATTAAACTTAATAAAGAATGTGTATCTCAATATGATATGTTGACAGAAGATAAGGTTAAAAGTGCTTCAAGTGCTATACTCAGAGGTATGGGTGGCACATTACTTTTAGGTGGAGTTGGTATTCTTGCCGGATTATCTGCTAAAAGTAAAGGAATATATCTAATCGCAGTAGAATATAAAAATAATCAGCGAAGTTTAATTGAAATTGATGATAAGTTATATAAAATTTTTATACGAAGTAATTTTTAATAACTTGAGAAGGGGAATACATATGGCATTAATTAATTGTCCTGATTGTGGAACAGAATTAACTACTGATATGCTAGAAGTAAATATGTGTTATGAATGTGGTTATATTATTGATAAAAATCTATTTGATGATACTCCTAGTGATGATAAACCAGTATCATTTCTTCACTCAACTCAGAAAATAATTGAACAAGAAGAATATGAAGTATTAAAACTCAATCATAAAATATCTCAGCATACATTAACATCGGGATATAATTTTGAAGGGTATAGTATAAAAAAATATAATGGTATTATTAGTGGACATGTAGTAATGGGAACTGGTTTTATGAGTGAAGTAAAGGCGAGTTTTTCTGATGTTTTTGGTGTGCAATCGGATGCTTTTGCAAATAAATTAGAGAATACAAAACATTTGGCTTTGAATAAGTTAATTGCTAAATCTATATCATTAGGTGGTAATGCAATAATAGGTGTGAATTTTGATTATATAACATTTACAAATAATATGATGGGTGTATCTGCAAATGGAACATCTGTTATTATAGAAGCTATATCATAAAATAATATTTTCTCCAATATGCATATATAAAGGGTGTCCTATCGTTGATTGCTTTTTTGATTGGAAAACCTTAATTACAGAACCATTTGTAAGCCACTTTAATAAAGTTGTCCTAAAGCATACTCAAATAGATCACAGACGTAAATTATCCATTATAAAGCGATATTGCAAAGGGTGTCGGGGTTTCTGGTGTTCTTAATCGAAACTAACATTCGCCAGCGTGGCATAATCGATGGTTCTGGTGTGAAACAAGGAAGACGGTATATTGAGTTGGAACGAATTTATGGAATTAAGAATGGTAGACCTCAAAAACTACCGAGTAATTCGGAAGTTAATTTAACGCAACCTCAATTAGCTTCAATGACTGGTATTTCCGTTGATACCTTAAATAAATTTAAAAAACTAACTCTTTTAATCCCTGAAATTGAGGATCTCGTAGATACAGGTATTGTGACGCCTACCACTGCTTTATCAATTGTAAGATAAGATAATATATACGAAAGAGGAGAAGACAATCATGAATGATAAACAAAAGTTTTATGACAAAACATGGTTTATGTGGGTTATGTTATTTTTTATTACTCCAATTGGAATTTTTTTATTATGGAAAAATAAAAGATATCACAATGTAGTAAGAATAGCTTTATCAATATTTTTTGGATTTATGTTTCTTGTTATTATTATTCCTAGTGATGATGAAACAAAATCAGTAGATAATAATATTAATACGAAATCATCAGTTGAAACAACTCCAACAGCGACAACTGTGCCAACTTCGACTCCAACTCCAGCCCCTACGGCAACGCCAATACCGACACTAATACCGGAGGAAATTGAAGAGCAAGAAGAAGCTGAAGATATAACTACTTCAGATTATTCTTCTAATGATACTTCTAATGATACTTCGGATGATAGTTCAAATCTAACAATGGGTCAACAAAATGCATTAGGTACCGCGGAAAGTTATTTGAACTATTCAGCTTTTTCACATGATGGTCTTGTTGAACAATTAGAGTATGAGGGATATTCTAATGAAGAAGCAACGTATGCCGTGGATAATTGCGGTGCTGATTGGAATGAACAAGCTGCTAACTGTGCGCAAAGTTATTTAGATTATTCCTCGTTCTCACGAGATGGTTTGATTGAGCAATTAGAATATGAAGGGTTTACCACAACACAAGCAGAATATGGTGCTAAGGCAGTTGGTTATTAAGGAAAAAAATGAGCCCATTTTATTTTCTAGTAAACGCTCTTTTTTATTGTATTCGAGGATATAAAAATCTCCGGTGATGTTGCTGCCAGAGAATAAACCATTGAATAAAAAAAGCTGTACAATATTCAAAGTTAAAGTTTAATATATCTATCCATTAATATTGGAATCCGCACAGAAGCCAGTATTTACAGACGTTTAGGCGATTTTAGCAGCCTACAAGGAGTAAAATACTTGTGTAACAATTACATAAAAGTACAAAAATTAAGGGGACAAACACCGGAATTTATGGGTGAATGTCCTCTTTTTAGTGGGATGAAGTTATAGTTTAATATATCTATCTTATAAAAATAAAAAAATAAAAGGCGGTGGAGCTGCCAGATATTACTATTTATAATATATCATTGTTTAGTGTAGAAGATAGATAATTTGTAAAGGCAGAATTTATTTCTGATACAAATTTTTTCATATGATCAGTATTTTTATCAGATGTACTTATTGCATGTATCGGAAGGTTTAATAATATACAAGTAAGGCTAATATTCTGATTGATATTTTTGTCAAGATTTTTAACGGATTCAATTATTTTTCTTTTATCAGTCTTTGATAATTCATCAAATATGTTGGAGGACAAGTTTGACGAGTTTTTAAGGCGAAAGCTCGGATCGCATTACAGCCACGAATATAATTACTTATTAAAAGAAGGGAAGGATATCATTATGAGTACATTATTAGTAAATGAAAAGGAATTAACGATTGATGAGTTTGTAGAGAGTCTTGTTATGGAAGATAGCAATAACGGAGCAACATTATTCAAGATTACAGAAAATTTCCAGAATCATGAGAAGAAAGTCTATTTAGTAAGGACGATTGAAGTTGAAGAAGAGGATGGTGTGATTTTATTTTATGATGGTGATGGAGTCATTGAATCCAATCGTTTGGTAATCGGCAATCTTATGAGATCATGCATTAAGAAAGTAAGTACATACCATCAAGATGAAGAAATATTAGATTGCTATAAATTGTACTTTAATGATGGGGAGTGTACCATACAACCCTTAATTTGGTAGTAACTGCTCATGTGCAGATAACTATAAATAAAAAAACTTTCCAGAGTGCGCTAACACTTTAGAAAGCCAAGCCCCAATTAACTGAGGAATCTGTAGTTACTTAAATAGTTAATGCTAATTATAGGTTCCTTCACCTAATTTGTCAATGACAAGTAAGCATCGAAGGAGGATTTTATATGATTATTATGATTACAATGAAAGAAAAGATTTAAGCAAAGAGAATAATTTTATGCGGTTTGGCAGATGTATCAGAATGTAGTGCTGACGAAATACTAACAGGAGATTTTGAAGGCAAGGAATTGAAATATGTAATTGTACTATTAGATGAACTTAAGAAAGATGGTTATGTTGATGACCACACTTCAAAAGAGAAAATGAAGTATGTTTATTCACTTACCAGAAAAGGAGATGACCGCGCGGAGTATCTAAGTTGCAAAGAACGCTGGGACAAAGTAATGGAAATTTGTACAAAATTGCATGACTTTAGTGAGAGAACAGTAGATAGGGTATATGACCAACTTCTCCAAAAAGATATATCTGACCAGATTGTAAATCCATTCAACAATCTTGCAGATGCAGTATATCAATTAAACGGAACTTTGGATTTAATGAGATTTACTAGATAAACATAAGTTTTTACTTAATTTGCATGGTGGTCTTTGTGGCTGCCATGTGTCACTAGTGCGCCCAGCATGGGCGCAATCTTTAAGGGTTAGTCCCTAGCACGTCCTAGTAGTGGAAAGTGCATAGCCGAAACCAAGGGTGTCCACCGTGAGATGGAATCTAAACGAAGCCTATAAAAGGGTGAATAAGAACAAGGGAAGCTATGGAATCGATAAGATGGGAGTAGATGAACTTCTAACATATCTTAGAGAGAATTGGACAAGAGCCAAGAAAATGCCTAATTTAGATAAAGTTTTAAAATCTGATAAGAAAAAAAGTATGGTTATGTCGGACGAGGATATGTTAAAGCAAGTCAAAATATTGAACAGTATATTTGGTGGAGAAGTAATAAGCAAGGGGGTGAAAATAGATGGCACCGAAGAGTAATTTTAAGTCCGTGGTTGCTCATTATTTTAATGAAATACAGCTCAATAAATTATTTGATGTTTCAAGAGAATATCCTATTGAAGCAGTAGTAAAATTAACTGGATATTATGGATTCAGACGTTCTGAGGTTTTAGGATTGCGTTGGGAAGATGTTAACTTTAATGATGGAACAATAATAGTACTAATACGGTTGTTTCAATAGGTGGACAAGCTTTTGAGAAGGAAACAACAAAAACTAAATCTAGCTTTCGTACATTACCATTAGATATTGATATGAAAAAATATTTAAAACAACTGAAGAAAAAACAGATGCAAAATAAAATGTTTTATGGCAATGCATATATTGATAATGATTTTGTTTGTAAATGGGAAAATGGACAATCATTTAAACCAGATTATATAACACGTACTTTCAAAAGAATATTAGTTGAAAATAGTTTACCAGAAATAAGATTTCACGATTTAAGGCACAGCTCGGCATCTATGCTTCTTAAGATGGGCTTTACACTTAAAGAAATTCAAGAGTGGTTGGGTCATTCTGATATAAACACAACATCTAATTGTTATTCACATTTACAGTATGAAGCAAAAGTGAATATGGCTAATAAAATGAGTAAGATGTTAGAAGTAAATAGCCGTTAGAAAAGCGTTAGAAATTGGTTAGAAATTATTCTATAATACACATCTGAAATTCAAAAAACATCTTTCTGCAAAAAAAAAAAGTTCCCAAACCCCTTGATTTACAAGGCATTCAGAAACTTTAGACCAATGCGGATAGAGGGACTCGAACCCTCACGAAGTTACCCCCGGCAGATTTTGAGTCTGCTGCGTCTGCCATTCCGCCACATCCGCATGAACTAGCGAAGATTATTCTAACATAATTAATTCCATATTGCAAGACAAAAAATAAAAAATTTAAGAAAGAAAATTATAGGTCATATCATAGGAATGGAAAGCGGTGTGACAAATTATTTTTTTATATTCTTATATTCAGTGTCATGAGGAATAAAAAGAAAAGATTAGTTGAAACATTGTGAGAAAAAGGGTAAAATGAATTATTAGCGGATACAATATTTATTGTTGAAGTAATATCCGAATGATATGGGTTTGGAGGAATATTATGAATTGTATTGAAGCACAAAGGCTTATCATGCCCTTTATCAATAATAAGTTAGATATAAATCAATTAGAAGAATTTGTTGAACATGTTAATTCTTGTCCTGATTGTATGGAAGAATTAGAAGTGTATTATGTACTTCTTGCTGGTATGAAACAATTAGATGAAGATAAGGAGTTATCCGATAATTTTCATCAAGATTTGATGGATGTATTAAGACAATCGGAAGAGCGAATTTTTCGTGATAAAGTTTTACATATCAGAAAAAGAATTATATTAATTGTAATGATAACGCTAGTTGCGGTTGTTTCTAGTTTTCGATTGGGGGAGTTTGTTGTAGAAGACGTACTGCAGCCAGAGGTAACGGAAAGCAATTACTTGGTGGATAATTTATTTCATATGGATAATAAATTAGATTTCGATAATTCATACTTTTATGATAAGGAGGATGTTCTTCCGGGAATGATATTAGAAGATCTCCCAGATATTTATGTGTATCTTATTGGTGTTGATTCAGAAGGTGCCAAGAAGATGGAAGAACATTTTGGAGATCGAATTTGGAAAGATTGATAGGTATGCCCGCAAAAGCGGGAAGATGGGAGTCAAATATGGAGAAAAAAATAGTATTAATTGATGGTCACAGTATTTTAAATCGCGCATTTTATGGGATTCCGGATTTGACGAATTCGGAGGGAATTCATACAAATGCTATATTAGGATTTTTAAATATTATGTTTAAAATATTAGATGAAGAAAAACCAGAATATTTAACCGTTGCTTTTGATGTAAACCAACCAACCTTTCGTCATATCATGTATGAATCATACAAAGGTACTAGAAAATCTATGCCTGAAGAGTTGAGGGAACAGGTTCCACTAATCAAAGAGGTATTAAAAGCAATGGGCGTAACTATTGTAGAGAAAGCAGGTTACGAAGCAGATGATATCTTAGGAACCATTGCGAAATCCTGTGAGCTAGAGGGTTATCAGGTTTCACTGGTATCAGGAGATCGTGATTTGCTGCAACTGGCAAGTGAACTGATAAAGATTCGAATTCCAAAAACTAAAATCGGTGGCACAGAGATAGAGAATTATAATACGCAGGATGTTATGGATAAATATAGTGTAACGCCAAAACAATTTATTGATCTAAAAGGATTAATGGGAGATGCTTCCGATAATATACCAGGGGTTCCGGGTATTGGTGAAAAAACGGCTACAAAAATAATAACTACCTTTGACTCAATAGAGAATGCATATGAACATGTTGAAGAAATAACTCCAAATAAAGCCAGAGAAGCACTAAAGGATCATTATGATTTAGCAGTACTTAGTAAAACATTAGCTACAATTAAAACAGACTGTGATATTGATTTTTCCATTCAAGATGCTACCATCGGAAATCTCTATAATGAGGATGCGTTTGTCTATTATAAAAGATTTGAGTTTAAAAGTTTAATAAATAGATTTCAGTGTGATGTAAATCATAATGATGGGGTTGAGGATTACTTTAAAGTAATAACAGATTTTGGACAAGCAGAAAGCATATTCACTAAACTACTTAAAACATCATCAAAGCAAGTAACAGCAGGAATACAGTTTATTCTTGAAAGTGAGCAGGTTTTAGGACTGTCACTTTGTTTTGATGAGAAAGATATCTATTATATTCAAGTAGAAGGTTTTATAACAGCCCAATATCTACAGGATAAAGTAAAAGAAATAATTGATCATCATATTTGTATTGCAACCATTAATCTTAAATCACAATTAAGCTATATTTCAGCTTCAGAAGAGAGTAATACATTTGATGAAGGAATTGCAGCTTACTTATTAAATCCATTAAAGGATTCCTATTTCTACGATGATTTGGCACGAGATTATCTTAATATGACAATACCTTCTAGAACAGAATTATTAGGAAAAATGTCATTAACAGATGCAACTGAGGAGATGAATGAGAAATTTAAGCACTTTACCTGTTATCAAGGTTACGTGGCTTATCAGTCCTATTCTAAATTATTGGAAGCATTAAAGCAAACTGATATGCTTAAATTGTTTGAAGAAATTGAGATGCCTTTAGTTTATACTTTATTTGATATGGAATGTCGAGGTATTCGTGTAAATCGTGAAGAATTAAAACAATTCGGAGATAGACTTGCAGTGAGTATCGAACAACTTGAAAAAAATATTTATCAATTAGTTGATGAAGAATTTAATATTAATTCACCGAAACAATTAGGTGTGATTCTTTTTGAGAAGCTTCGGTTGCCCTTTGGTAAGAAAACTAAAACCGGTTATTCAACCGCTGCTGATATTTTAGATAAATTGGTATGTGAACATCCAGTTGTCAGTATGATCTTGGAGTATAGGCAGATTACAAAACTTAAATCTACTTATGCAGATGGGTTAGCCGTTTATATTGGCAAAGATGAGAGGATACATGGTAAATTTCATCAAACAATTGCAGCTACCGGCCGAATTAGTAGTACAGAACCAAACTTGCAGAATATTCCGATTCGAATGGAACTTGGTAGAGAAATTAGAAAAGTTTTTATTCCGGAAGAGGGTTATATCTTTGTAGATGCGGATTATTCTCAAATCGAATTACGTGTTTTAGCTCACATGTCTAAGGATGAAAGATTAATTGATGCATACAAAGAAGCACAAGACATTCATAGAATGACGGCTTCTCAGGTATTCCATACACCATTTGATGAGGTTACTTCCTTACAAAGAAGTAATGCGAAGGCAGTAAACTTTGGAATTGTATATGGAATCAGTTCCTTTGGCTTAGGACAGGGTCTTAATATCTCAAGAAAAGAAGCAGAAACCTATATTAATAAATATTTTGAAACTTATCCGGGTGTTAAGAAATTTTTAGATGAGTTAGTGTTAATGGGTAAAGAGGATGGTTATGTTACTACCTTATTTGGAAGAAGAAGACCGATACCAGAATTAAATTCTTCAAACTTTATGCAACGTTCGTTCGGGGAGAGAGTCGCAATGAATTCTCCGATTCAGGGTACAGCTGCAGACATTATTAAGATTGCAATGATTCGCGTGAATGAGAGATTAAAATCCTTAAACATGTTTTCAAGATTAATTCTGCAAATACACGATGAATTATTAATAGAAGCACATGTTGATGAAATAGAGCAAGTTAAGAATATTTTAGAGGAAGAGATGTTTCGCGCCGCAGATTTAAGTGTTCCTTTAGAAATTGATGTAAATACCGGTGCAAATTGGTACGAAGCAAAATAGGAGAAAGCAATGAAGGTAATTGGCATAACAGGTGGAGTAGGCAGTGGCAAATCTACCATAACGAAGTTATTAAAAGAGCATTATCATGCCTTTCTCATTAACACGGACCAAATAGCCCATATGTTAATGCAGAAAGATATGATTTCATACAATTTAATTGTTGCGTATTTTGGGGGAAGTATTCTGGATCAGGAAAGGGAAATTGACCGATCACTATTAGGTAAATTAGTGTATCAAGATGCTTTCAAATTGAAACAGTTAAATTCTTTTACACACCCTTATGTAATGGATTATGTTATTAAGCTAATTCAGTGTAAAAAAGAAGAAAAACTAGAACTTATATGTGTAGAGACTGCATTGCCAATTGAAGCAGGTTTAAAAGAATTTTGTGATCAGATATGGTATGTATATGCTCCGGAAAATGTAAGAAAAGTAAGGTTAAAAGAAGATAGAAATTACTCGGAAGAAAAAATTGATAATATAATAAAACACCAGCTAAGCGATGAGGATTATCGCTTAGCAAGTACTCATGTATTGAATAATTATTGCGATATAGAGAAAATAATAGAGCAAATTGAAGTTTTACTAGTGAAATAAGTAGTTTAATGGTATAATTGTTCGAAGAAATTGTAATGCATTTAAGTTCAAATTGGGGGATTTTTCTATGGAGAACATAAGATATCCGGAGCATTTAGTATTTGGTTTAGATATTGGAACCAGAAGTATTGTTGGGACAGTAGGTTATCGGGAAAATAATAATAATTTTGTTGTTGTCGCACAATATGTACGGGAACATGATACGCGAGCAATGATGGATGGTCAAATTCATGATATACTAAAAGTATCCGAAACCATTGAAGAGGTAAAAAAAGAATTGGAACATCAGATAGGAAGAAAATTAACTGATGTTTGTATTGCAGCTGCCGGAAGGGTATTAAAAACGATTACTGTTCAAGCAGAATATGAATTTCCTAGTGAGACAATGGTAAACGAAGAACATATTCATTCCCTAGAATTAATCGGTGTAGAAAAAGCATATGATACGATTCGTGAAGAACTTAAAGAAGAGAAAATTAACTTTTACTGTGTTGGATATTCCGTCATTCGATATTATTTGAATGGTTATTCTATGTCTAAATTAGAGGGGCATAAGGCTTCTAAAATCTCGACGGAATTGTTAGCAACCTTTCTGCCGGATGAAGTTATTGATGGATTGTATTCAGCAGTAGAAAGAGCAGGTCTGCAGGTCGCAAATCTAACCTTGGAGCCTATTGCCGCAATTAACGTAGCAATACCTGAAAAGTTTCGACTATTAAATATTGCACTGGTAGATGTGGGAGCAGGTACTTCGGATATATCAATTACGAAAGATGGAAGTATTATTGCATATGGCATGATACCTTTTGCCGGAGATGAGATAACAGAAGCAATTGTACAAAAATACCTAGTTGAATTTAATATAGCAGAAACAATGAAATTGACTTCACTCAGAAAAAAGAAGGTTACCTATAAGGATATTATGGGCAGCAGTCATAAAATTGGAACAGAAGAAATAATTGAATCAGTTTCTGATACCGTACATAAAATAACAAAATGTGTAGCAGATAAAATAATTGAATTGAATGGTGATAAATCTGTCAGCGCCGTATTTGTTGTAGGTGGTGGTGGAAAAATCCAAGGTTTTGTAACTAGTATGGCTGAATATTTAAATCTAGCCTATGACAGAGTTGCTTTACGTGGAGAAGAAGTCCTTAGGGAAGTTACTTTCCTTCAAGAAAATATTAAGAAGGATCCACTTCTAGTAACTCCAATCGGAATATGCCTGAATTTTTATGACCAAAAGAATAATTTTATATTTGTTAATGTAAACGGTGATCGAGTGAAACTATATGATAATAATAAATTATCGATTGTAGATGCGGCTATCCAGATTGGCTTCCCCAATGAAAAGTTATTTCCAAGAAGAGGAAAAACAATAAATTATACTTTGAATGGAAACAAACGCATGGTTCGTGGGGAATTAGGAGAAGCTGCTATTGTTAAGCTTAATGGAGAGATTGTAGGTATTAGCCATATTATTCAGCAAAATGATAAAATTGAAATAATTGAATCCACTATTGGAGAAGATGCTGTGTATGAGGTACGACAATTACCTGATTATAATGGAACGATTTCATTTGTATTTAATGGTCAGAGTATTTTATGCCCAAAATTTGTTCGAGCGAATGAAAGTCTTGTTTCGGAATTCTATAATATACAGGAAAACGATGAAATACAGATACTTAATTATTATAGCTTAGAACAAGTATTAGAATTCATGGATATTGAATATGTTGGAACAATAGAAGTGAATAATCTGCCGGCTAGTTTGGATAGTAAAATATATGAGAATTTCACAATTAGATATGAAATGAAGAATGAACAAACGGAAGAAGATTACACAGAAAGTACCGCCAATAAAGAGAAAAAAGTATTACTTAATGAAAAAAATGATTTATATGTAACAGTCAATAATAATGTGGTAAAACTATCCAATAAGAAAAACTATATCTTTGTTGATATTTTTGATTTTTATTCTTTTGATCTTACAAAAGCAGGAGGCTCTGCGTTAATTATAAGCTTAAATGGAGAACAAGCAGAATTTACAACACCACTTCATGAAAAAGATGTGATTGAGTTATATTGGAAAGAATAGGAAAACATAGAGAATGGCAGGATATTTAGCTTTTAAAGAAATATATAAGTTACATATTTTGTGCTATAATATAATAAACCTGTTGACAAAATGGTGAGAATGGGTGATACTTTTTGTTTATAAACGAGTCAAAGGAGGTACTTATGAATTTATGCAGTATAGCAAGTGGCAGCAGCGGGAATTGTACCTTTGTTGGCAGTGAACATACTAAGCTTTTAGTAGATGCAGGTGTTAGTGGAAAAAAGATTGAATACGGGTTAAGTAGTATAGATGTTTCTCCGGATGAGATACAAGGAATTTTAATAACCCATGAACATGCAGATCATATCTGTGGATTGGGTGTACTTACGAGAAGATATCATATACCAATCTATGGTACCGCTGAAACCATCAATTCGATTCTTAAAATGAAGAATGTTGGAAGAATATCAGAAGAACTATTAAATTATGTAGTGCCAGATACTTCATTTCAAATTAATGATATTAAGGTAGAACCATTCTCTACCTCACACGATGCTTCTAATCCTGTATGTTATACATTTCAGGCAGATGGTCACAAGGTGGGAATGGCAACAGATTTAGGTAAATATGATGACTATATTATCTCAAAGTTAACAGGTTCGGAGATTCTGCTTTTAGAAGCAAATCATGATGTTAATATGCTAATGGTCGGGGGATATCCATACTATCTGAAACAGAGAATTCTAGGAGATAGAGGCCATTTATCGAATGAAAATTCTGCCAAATTAATATGTAAACTATTTCATGATAAATTAAAATATATTACTTTAGCTCATTTGAGTAAGGAAAATAATTACGAAGAACTGGCATATGAAACGGTGAGAGTGGAATTAAATCAATATATGGAGGATCGTAACACGGAACAATTATTAAGTGTTGCGAAAAGAGACATGGCTTCTGAATTGCTTTCAACGACATAAAGTTTTATTAGGATATCTAAAAGAAAATTTGTATGCCTGCTAAGGATGCTTTATAAATAGAGTAGGCAGATGGGAGACAAAATGAAGAAAACAATTATTACGGTTGTAGGAAAAGACTGTGTAGGAATTATTGCAAAAGTTTGTAGTTATCTAGCGAATAATCAAGTGAATATTTTAGATATCTCACAAACAATAGTCCAGGGATATTTTAATATGATGATGATAGTTGATGCTAACGATGCACCAAAGAGTTTTGACCAACTTGCCACTGAATTAGAGCAAATTGGCGAGGAAATTGGTGTTATTATTAAGACACAGCATGAAGATATATTTAATAAAATGCACCGACTTTAATATCACAATGCCTGCTAAAGCAGGCTGACGGTATAATACGAGGAAGCATTCGTATATCTTGATTAAAATGCCTGCTAAAGCAGGCTGACGGGAGTTAACATGATAAATATTAATGAAGTTTTAGAAACTAATAAAATGATTGAACAAGAAAATCTGGATGTTAGAACCATTACTTTGGGTATAAGCTTACTGGATTGTGCAGATAATAATTTAGATGAAGTGAATAGAAAAATTTATGAAAAGATTACGACAGTAGCAAAAGATTTGGTATCCACTGGAAAAGCAATAGAAAGAGAATACGGAATACCAATTGTAAATAAGAGAATCTCAGTTACTCCTATCGCATTAGTTGGTGCATCTGCTTGTAAGTGTCCGGAAGACTTTGTTAAGATTGCGCAGACACTTGATAAAGCTGCTCATACAGTGGGAGTTAATTTCATAGGTGGTTATTCGGCACTTGTTTCTAAGGGCATGACTACTAGTGATCGTAATTTAATAAAATCCATTCCTCAGGCATTAGCAATAACAGAAAGAGTATGCAGTTCTATTAATGTAGGTTCTACTAAAACAGGAATTGATATGGATGCAGTTAAATTGTTAGGCGAAATCATCCTAGAAACAGCAGAATATACGAAGGAACGAGATTCCTTAGGCTGTGCAAAACTAGTTGTATTTTGTAATGCACCGGATGATAATCCATTTATGGCAGGTGCTTTCCATGGTATAACAGAAGGTGATGCTATTATCAATGTAGGTGTCAGCGGACCAGGTGTTGTAAAAATTGCATTAGAAAGCGTTCGAGGTGCAGATTTTGGAACTCTTTGTGAAACAATTAAGAAAACCGCTTTTAAAATAACCAGAGTTGGACAATTAGTTGCACAGGAAGCATCAAAAAGACTGAATATCCCTTTTGGTATTGTTGATTTATCTTTAGCACCTACCCCTGCAGTAGGAGATAGTGTTGCTGAAATTTTAGAAGAGATGGGATTAGAATATGCAGGTGCGCCGGGAACAACGGCCGCGCTGGCTTTATTAAATGATCAAGTTAAGAAGGGTGGTGTTATGGCTTCTTCTTACGTAGGTGGTTTAAGCGGCGCATTTATCCCGATTAGTGAAGATCAGGGAATGATTCGGGCTGTTCAAGCTGGTGCACTATCAATTGAAAAATTAGAAGCTATGACTTGTGTGTGTTCTGTAGGATTAGATATGATTGCTATTCCTGGCGACACAAAAGCGACTACCATATCTGGAATTATTGCCGATGAGATGGCAATTGGAATGATTAATCAGAAGACAACAGCGGTAAGATTAATTCCGGTTATTGGTAAAAAGGTTGGCGATATGGTTGAATTTGGTGGACTGTTGGGATATGCTCCAGTTATGCCAGTAAATCCATTTAGCTGTGAGGCTTTTATCAATCGAGGCGGAAGAATTCCTGCTCCAATCCATAGCTTTAAAAATTAATAGAATAAATTGAATAAATAAGATTCCAAACTGAGAAAGGTATAGGTGAATGTATGAACCCATTATTAATTGAGAAAGATTATAAAAATGTGTTCCGCTTTTTTTCTGAGATATCGGCAGTACCAAGAGGTTCTAAGAATAATACCACTATAAGTAATTATTTGGTTGATTTTGCAAAAGAGCATAGTTTAGAGTACTTTCAAGATGAATTTGAGAATGTAGTTGTAATCAAAGAAGCATCCTTAGGATATGAAGCAGCACCTGCAATTATATTACAGGGACATATGGATATGGTATGTGAAAAATCAAATGATAGTACCCATGATTTTTTAACACAAGGGATAGAATTACTAGTTGATGGCGATTATATTCATGCAGACCGCACTACTTTAGGTGCAGACAATGGTATTGCCATTGCTTATACACTTGCATTATTAATTGATGAAGATTTACAACATCCAAGAATTGAAGCTATATTTACAACGGATGAAGAAATAGGAATGGAAGGTGCCATGGGTCTTGATGTATCAAACTTAAAAGGCAAATATCTTCTTAATCTAGATTCTGAGGATGAAGGAACTTTACTAACTAGTTCTGCAGGCGGATTAACCAGTACTTGTGAATTGCCAATAAAACGAGTTACTGAGAATGGGCTGAAGTTAAGTCTAGCAATTAGTGATTTACAAGGTGGGCATTCCGGAGCAGAAATACACAAGAATAGAACGAATGCTACCAAGTTAATGGGTAGATTATTATTCGAATTAAGAGAGTACGTTGATTTAGGATTAATTGATATGAAGGGTGGACTTAAGGACAATGCGATTCCAAGAGATTCCTCTGCAAATATAATCCTGCGTCCTGAGGATTTAGAAGACTTTACCAAAGGATTAGAAGACTTAATAGAAAAATATAAAAATGAATTAAAGACCAGTGAACCAGATTTGACAATTCATATGACTAATTTAGGAGAAGGAGAGTTTGAATGTCTTCATCCAACCTCTTTTGAAAAAGTGTTGTTTCTTTTGGTTAATGCACCAAATGGTGTGCAGGTTATGAGTTCAGATATACCTGGGTTAGTGGAAAGTTCTTTGAATTTAGGAATATTCCGTGTGGAACAGGAAAAATCAGTTTTTTGCTTTTCAGTGCGTAGTTCTGTAAATAGCTACAAACAATATCTAAGCAATCGATTAGGTTATCTGGCACAATTTTTAGGTGGAGAATTTTACGTCAGAGCTCAGTATCCTGCGTGGGAATACAAGAAGGAATCCAAGTTAAGAGAACATTTGAGTAAGGTATTTAACGAGATGTATGGTCGTAAACCAAAGTTAGAAGCGCTACATGCAGGGTTAGAGTGCAGTTTTTTTGCAGAGAAAATACCTGGAGTTGATATTGTATCCATGGGACCTGATATGCAAGATATCCATACACCTAAAGAAAAACTGAAAATATCTTCAACAATTCGTGTTTATAAATATATCGAAAAAGTAATTGAAGGAATGATAAAAGTTAATGAGTAAAAAGAAATTATATGGAATGCTGCTGTTTATGCTGTTTACTTTTACCCTTTTAGGTGTAGTAATAAACAGGGAATTCAATCAGTATTCAAATTGGAAAAATCAACAGAATGAATCAGAGAATACTGTGAATTCACTTGATAATGAGGGGAATGCTTCAATGGAGGAAAACCAGATTGGTGGTACGGACGTTGAAACAATGGAAGAAGTTTCAGAAGAAGAGACCTCAACCCCTCCTCTTCCATTACAAGGAGAAGATAGCTCTGAGGTTAATTTAAATGATTCGGGAGATACTGTAATGGTATTTTCCGGAGATGTTTTTATGTCTGATTATATCTTGAATAAATATAGCAAAGAGGGAATAGATGGGATTCTGTCAAAGGAATTACAGGAAGAATATGCAAATGCCGATATTGCTATGGTGAATCAAGAATTTCCTTTTAGCAATCGTGGAAAGCCTATGAAGGATAAACAGTTTACCTTTCGAATTGATCCGAAATGGGTTAAAATATTTAGTGACATGCAGGTAGATATTGTAACATTAGCAAACAATCATACTTTAGATTACGGGTTGGAGGCACTTCAAGATACATTTACTACCTTAGATACTGCTAATATTCAGTATGTTGGGGCGGGTAACAATATCGAAGAAGCAAAAGATACCAAGTATTTCGAAGTGGACGATAAAACAATCGCAGTATTAGGAGCTTCAAGAGTTATTCCTGTACCAGATTGGAACGCCGGCAGCAATAAGCTCGGATTACTGACTACTTATGATCCTACAACATTAATTAAGGAAATACAAGCAGCCAAAGAATTGAGTGATTACATTGTTGTTTATGTTCATTGGGGAATTGAGAAAAACACCTCGCCTGAAGAATATCAACGAACCTTAGCCAAACAATATATTGATGCAGGAGCTGATTTAGTAGTTGGAAGTCATCCTCATGTTCTCCAGGGAATAGAATATTATAAAGATAAGCCTATAATCTATAGTTTGGGTAATTTCATGTTTTATAATACAGTGAATCAGACTGCTGTTCTTAAAGTCACTATGAAGGAAGATGCGGTAGAGGTTCAAATATTACCTTGTAAAGCAGAAAATGCATGTACATATAAGATCGAGGATCAAGTTTCTAGATCAGAATTCTACCAATACATGGAAGAGATATCCTTTGAAGTAAATATTGATGATAATGGCACTGTTGTTAATAAAAGAACGACAGAATAAACAATTAACTGAAGAACGTCTCAGATACAATTAGATTGTATCTGAGACATTTTTTTGCTTATTACATAAATTTTACAATAATATTGAAAAAAATTTACAAAAATAGATATACATGCTATAATAATCCATACCAGTATTTGGAATAAATACTGAATTAATCAAATTATAGGAGTTATGAAATGAATAAATATGGATTAAACGAGGGGAAAGAATTAGAGAAAGACGATTCTGTCAAAAAGATAGAAGAACCTAGATATGTTAATGAGGAAGAATTTGATATAACACAATGGGTTGATGAAATGGTAGATAGTGCGGAACCCCTTGATAAAGAAATGGTATCAGCACTGAATGAGGATGATATACTTGATACTATTAGTACATCATTAGCCCAACAAATCTGTAGCGAAATGGATGTAAAAGGGGAGAACGTTGAACAAAACCCTAAAAAAAGATTCCCAAGAGGTTTAAAGATTGCTGGAATTACCATTGGTGTGGTTTTATGCGTCAGTTTTCTCTTGCTCTTTACATCTGGTGGGAGAAATATTCTATGGAATATGGCTACCAATTATGCATATGGTAAAATGAATTATGACGAAGGTGAAACCATTACCTATCAAGAGGTGGAGGATGATATAGTAGAAGATGAATCAGTATATGACCCGAGCGAAATAATTGATTCTTCAATAGATTGGAATGTTAAGAATGCCGAAGAAGGCGGTAGAATGGAAGAAGATATCATCAACATATTACTTTTGGGAGAAGAAGCCATTGACTCGGGAAGTGGCCGCGGACGGACAGATGTAATGATAATCGCTACAATGAATACAAAGGATAAAACAGTAAAATTGACTTCCTTAATGAGAGATACCTTAGTGCAAATTCCGGATAATAAAGATAATAAATTAAATTCCGCATATGAAATTGGTGGAGTACCTTTATTATATGAGACAATAGAATTAAATTTTGATATTAAAATGAATGGTTATGCTATGGTTGATTTTGAAGATTTCGAAGATGTAATTAACAAAATTGGTGGTGTTCGGATTTCGCTTACAGCGGAGGAAGCCAGCTATCTCAATAAAACTAATTATATCTCTAAACCGGAATACAGAACTGTAGCGGAAGGTTCACAGATCCTAAATGGAAATCAAGCACTGGGGTATTGTAGAATACGTTACGTGAAAACAGGGGATAATCAATTTGATGATTATGGACGAACTTCCAGACAGAGAATTCTACTCAATGCAATATTCGAACAATATAAGTCGAAGAGTTTACCAGAATTAGCATTGTTGTTAAATGATGTCTTAACGTTAGTTACTACAGATATACAAAAAGAAGATTTTGAAACTTATTTAAAAGCGGCAGTTACAATGGGACTTTCAGATATAGATAATTTGAGAATTCCGGCTGATCATACCTTTGAAGATGGATACGTTAGAAAAATGTCTGTTTTAATACCTGATTTAGCTGCTAATATTGAAGTTATTCATAATTTTATATTTGGTGATGTGGAATAGATATTTAGAACTGTAAAAAGGCGATTTTTTAATAATCGCCTTTTTTGTGCGACAAGTACAGAATTATTTTAACATTTAGGCGATTCGAGACATTAAAACCAAAAACATTATCGCTTACTTTATATGAATTTGGTCATATTGTAGGTATTATGCCGCTATATTTTAAATAAACTATTGACATTTAAACATTTCTTTGGTAAACTCTACTTAACGGTTGTTATACAAGTAACAAGTCCCAAGTCACAAGTAGCAAGTTCCAAGTAATTACAATTGAGGAGATAGATTATGGCTAATCAAATGATTATTAATGCAAAGTCAGAAAAAAACATCATTGATAAAATGATATATGGGCACTTTGCTGAACATTTAGGACGTTGCATTTATGAAGGATTTTGGGTTGGAGAAGATTCTCCTATACCAAATACAAGAGGTATGCGCAATGATATAATTGAAGCGTTAAAAAACATCAAGATACCATGTTTACGTTGGCCAGGAGGGTGTTTTGCAGATGAATATCATTGGAAAGATGGAATAGGACCCAAAGAGGAACGTACAAAAATGATAAATTCTCATTGGGGCGGTGTTGTAGAGAATAATCATTTTGGTACTCATGAGTTTATGGATTTATGTGAATTACTAAATACGGAACCATATATATGTGGAAACGTTGGAAGCGGAACGATTCAGGAAATGTCGGAATGGGTAGAATATATGACATTTGACGGAGAATCGCCCATGACTAATTTAAGAAGAAAAAATGGACAAGAAAATCCTTGGAAATTAAAATACTTTGGAATAGGAAATGAAAATTGGGGTTGTGGTGGCCGCATGAGAGCAGAATATTATGCAGATGAAATGACTCGATATAATGTATATGCTAGAGATTATGGTGATAACAAGCTGTATCGAATCGGAGCAGGACCTAGAGGCTCCAATTACAAATGGACCGAAGTAATGATGAGAGATGCAGCAATGCACTTAGATGCGATTGCACTTCACTATTATACTAGAGTTGGGGATCCTATGAAAGAATCAAAAATCCCTGATGGAAATATAAGATATTCAAGAGATGATTTAGTTTCAAGAGGTTCAGCGACTGAGTTTGATCTAAATGACTGGTTTGGTATTATGAAAGCAGCTAATTATACGGAAGAGCTAATTACCAAACATTCCCAAATAATGGATAAATACGATCCCGAGAAAAGAGTTGCTTTAATCGTAGATGAGTGGGGAACCTGGTTTGATTGTGAGCCTGGGACTAATCCGGGATTCTTATATCAACAGAATACTTTAAGAGATGCTTTATCAGCTGCAACAAGCTTGAATATATTCAATAATCATTCAGATAGGGTGAGAATGACTAATATTGCACAGACAGTTAATGTTTTACAAGCTCTCATTCTGACAGAAGGCGAGAAGATGATATTAACACCAACGTATCATGT
The DNA here is from genome assembly GCA_963517115.1 of uncultured Lachnospiraceae bacterium. Classification (GTDB taxonomy): domain Bacteria; phylum Bacillota; class Clostridia; order Lachnospirales; family Lachnospiraceae; genus Anaerocolumna. The sequence goes on from CAUQEW010000016.1 coordinate 39,730, forward strand.
GTTTGATATGTTTAAGGTACATCAAGATGCTAAATTTTTGGATTTTGCAATTCTCTCTGATGATTATGTTTATCAAGGTGAATCACTTAAGTGTATCAATGCATCTGTTTCAAAATCAGAAGATGGAACGATCAATATTACAATATCTAATATTAATCCGAATGAATCAGTGCAGGTATCATGTAATGTAGCTGACATGGGATTATTAGGGAATATACAGGGAACAATATTGACAGCGGATAGAATGCAGGCAATGAATACTTTTGAGAATCCTAATAAAGTGAAATTGGAAAGTTATTCGAAGTATTCTATTGATGGAACAATGTTGAAAGTAGAAATGCCATCAAAATCCGTAGTTTTATTAAGAATAAAATAATACCTCATTGATAATCGTTAATGAAAAGAGGAATAGAGTAACTCGGTTGTATTTTTATTTAGGTGTGGGACTTTTTAAATATCATAAATAAAAATAGTAGTTGTTACAAAAAATATTGAAAGAAGTGGGAAATTCACATGAGGATAAAAGTACAACCAGTAAAAAAAGTTAATGTAAGTAACGAAGTATTTAAACAATTGAAACAAATGCTATTGAGAGGTGATGTTAAACCTGGAGAAAAGTTTCTGTCAGAGAATGAATTGGCAGATGCATTTGGGGTAAGTCGAATGACAGCAAGACAAGCTGTTCAAAAGCTGGTTGTTCTTGGTTTGTTGGAAACCAGATTGGGTGAAGGTTCATTTGTAAAAGAAGTACAGCCAGGGATGCTTATGAATCAAATTATACCTGCTATATATTTAAGTGAGAATTCTCTTTTAGAAGTTTTCGAATTTCGAACCGTGGTAGAGGGGAAGGTCGCAGAAATCGCAGCTAATAAAGCTACCGCAGAAGATATTGAAGAATTAGAAGAAATATGGGGAGAAATACAGTCCTGTAAAGAAGATGAACAGCAATTTGCCAGAATGGATATGGCTTTCCATGTGAAACTTGCAAAGATTTCAAAAAACTCAATACTTTCAGTGACCTATGGAATTATAAATGATGCTATGAAGATGGCAATGGAGCAAATTGTAAGTATAAGCGGCACTAAAGATGGAATTCATTACCACGGATTAATTTTGGAAGCTATAAAAGAAGCAAATGGGGAAAAGGCAAGAAAAATAATGACGGAGCATGTTGAGACTAGTTATATGAAAATGTTGATGTTCGAGAATAATAAAAAGGATGCAAAGATTTGATTAGTAAACATGAAATACATAAGAGGAGAAGAGCATGATAGAAGTACTAGTTAAATCTGGCTCGCTTATTGCAATTATAGTTTTGGGGTATATTTTAAAGAAAAGAAATTTCTTTAAGCCCTCTGATTTCAAATTGATTTCTAAAATTATTATGAATATTACCTTGCCTTGTGCAGTAATTACGAATTTTAGTAAATTAAGTATTAGTAGTTCATTAGTGATTATTGTTGTCATTGGACTTTTATGTAATCTTATAATGATTTTTATTGGTTATTTTACTTCATTAAAGAAAAGTAATATGGATAAGGCATTTTCTGTAATTAATTACTCGGGGTATAATATAGGTTCCTTTTGTATGCCATTTGTTCAAAGTTTTTTACCATCTATTGGTGTAGTAAGTGCTTGCTTGTTTGATGTTGGTAACGCTGTTATGTGTACAGGTGTTACGTTTAGTATAGCATCTGCAATAACAAATACGAAGAAAACGACTATATTAAAGTTTATTAAAAAAATAATCAGCTCAGTAGCTTTTGATACTTATATTATAATGTTAATAATATCTCTTTTGCAAGTAACCCTTCCAAAGGGAATCCTTGTATTTGCAGATACAGTGGGTGCGGCAAATGCATTTCTGGCAATGCTAATGATTGGTATTGGTTTGGAAATTAAAATAGATAAAAATTATATGAATGTAATTTTAAAATTTATTGTTATACGTTATAGCGTGGCTATATTGCTCGCATTATTTTTCTACTATGTAATACCTTTTTCAATTGATGTTCGCCATGCATTGGTTTTAGTTGCTTTTGCACCGGTTTCGTCTATTTGCCCTGCTATTACAGAGAGCTGCGATGGTAATGTAGAATTAGCAAGCGCTATTAATTCAGTTTCAATATTGTGTAGTTTAGCATTTCTAACTTTCATTTTACTCATTCTATACGTTTAACTATTATATAGGGTGTGATTCTGACATTATGTATGCAAATTTGCCTATGACCAAAGTCAGTGGCAATTTGATTATAAATTATTACTAAAGGAGGTGCCAATGCATTAAATGTAATTAGTTTACAAGGAGGCGGAACAAAGATTACTCATTTTCATGAAATATGGAGAAGTATTTTAATGAAGAAGAGCGATACATGATTTAAAACTATAAAATTTAAAAGAGAGGTATTTTTATGAAAAAAGCAATAGCACTTATTATGGCAGTTATATTTGTTATGGGAACAGTTGTTGGATGTAGTTCTAAAGCATCTAACACAGATGAGACAAAAACGGATGCTGAGGTTACAACAGCACCTGCAGAAACAGCAGCACCTGCAGAAACAGCAGAAACAGCAGAAACAGCAGAAACAGCTGAAAGTGATACTGGATTAACCAGTGAAGACATTAATTTAACAATTTGGCATATTGCAAACGATGAAAAACGTCATCAATCCGTTACAAATGCGATTGATCGTTTCGAAGCAAAATATCCAAATATTCACGTTGAAGATATTGCACTAGAGAATGACCCTTACAAGACTAAATTATCTACAGCAATGGCTGCAGGTCAAGAACCAGATATCTTTATATCTTGGGGTGGTGGTTGGTTACAGGCCTTTATTGATGAAGGAAAAGTTCTTGACATTGATGAATCAGTTGATGCAATTGCAGACGAATACTATGAAGGAGCACTAAGCTTGTTCCAAGTCGATGGCAAAAATTATTCTCTTCCTTATTCTTGCGGACCAGTACCTGTATATTATAATAAACAAATTTATGCTGATTTAGGTCTTGAAGTTCCTACAACACTTGCTGAGTTAGAACATAATGCAGATGTAATATTAGAAAGCGGAATTATACCATTTGCTGAAGGAAATTCAAGTCAATGGCCTGGCGCATTAACATTTATTAATTTATCTCTTCGTTATGGCGGACCAGATGCATTTTTAAATGCTTATAACAGAACAAATGGTGGAACATTTGAAGATGAAAGCTTTATCCAAGCTGGTAAAAAGATTCAAGAGTGGGTTAATAAAGGTTATTATCCAGAAGGTATGAATGGTATTAATTATGATACTGGCGGTTCTAGAATGTTATTCTATACTGGACAAGCTGCTCAAATTGTTCAAACAAATGGTTTCCTTTCTAACTGTAAATCAGAAGCACCAGAATTTTATGCCAATAATTTAGGAGTATTTAATTATCCTACAATTGAAGGTGGTAAAGGCACAGATAAAGAGATATTAGGTGGTGGAAATGCTTATTCTATCGCTGCATCTTGTGAATATCCAAAAGAAGCATTTGAATTAATTCATGCTTTAACAGATAAAGAATTTGGACAAGACAGCGTAGATATTGCAGGCGTAATCAGTGGTGTTAAGGGTGTTACTATTAGTGATCCATTAACACAACAAGTACAAGATCTGATTTTGAATGCTACTTATATTCAGAATTTCTATGATCAGTTTTTACCTACTGAAATGGGAAGTTTACACAAACAAACAACTTATGACTTATTTGGTTTATCAACTACACCAGAAAAAGCTGCTACTGATATGGAAAGTCTAGCTGTAAAAGTTTTGGGTGAATCAAAATAGTAATAATAATTTTTATAGGTTAATCTGCTGATAAAATTAAGCGCAGCCAGTTATCTTTGGATGTCTGTCTGCGCTTTTCTAATTTGAATTAATAAATCGACAGGAGTGATAAGATGAAAAGTACCAGTGGATTGGGATCACCAAAAGCAAAAAAAGTTTTATTGGTTTTACTTTTTGTATGTCCGGCATTATTTTTTTACGGAACATTTAATTTGTTAGGTATTGCTAGAACATTTTACTATAGTTTTACGGAGTGGAAAGGTATTAGTGCAGCGAAAACTTTTATAGGTCTTGATAATTATGTTGCACTTTTAAAAGATGAAGTTTTTCTAAATTCTTTGAAGAATAATGGCGTATTAATTGTTGTGTCAATCTTCATTCAACTTCCAGGCGCTTTGTTATTAGCATTGTTGCTCAATTCTAAAATAAAAGGGCAAAAGTTTTTCAGAACAATATTTTTTATGCCTATGCTACTTTCAACTGTAGCAACCGGTATTATGTGGATTCTGTTTTATGATCCAAACTTTGGGTTATTATCTAAACTTATGGATGCATTAGGAATGCATAGTTCAACTGCATTTTTACAAGGTAAAGCAGCTCTACCTTCCATATTATTCGTAATATGCTGGCAATTTATACCATTCTATATGATTATTATAAAAGCTGGTCTTACTAATGTCTCAGAAGAATTGTATGAGGCAGCAAAAATAGATGGAGCCAATTCCTGGCAATGTTTTTATAAAATAACAATGCCTTTACTCTATCCTACTCTACGTTCGTCAGCTGTACTTTCATTAGTTGGATCATTAAAATATTTTGATTTGTTCTTTGTAATGATGGGTGGAGCACCTAACTCCTATACAGAGTTAATGGCAACGTATATGTATAAAAAGGGATTCACTGAATTCCAAATGGGTTATGCTAGTACGATAGCAGCTTATATGTTCTTAATTTGCTTTATAGTTGCCTGTGGTTTCTTGTACATGACACGTGCAAAGGAGGAAAAATAAAATGATAAATCCAATCATAAAAAGAGGCTTAATAAAGTCAATACTTTATTTTATATGTTTTTTAATTACGATTATTACAGGATTTCCTTTTGTATTTTTACTTATAAATAGTTTTAAGGGTATGCCGGAGTATTTCCTAAATGTATGGATGTTTCCGAAAGACTTTATTCTTGAAAATTATCAAAGAGTAATGAAACTTGATTTTTTAAGATATTTTGGAAATAGTTTATTTGTGAGTGTTGTAGGCGTTTTTACTATTGTTGTAGTATCTGCAATGATTTCATTTTCCTTTGCAAAAATGCAGTATAAATTTAAAAATTTATTATACTTTTTTATTATTGCAGGTATGATGATTCCTGTTCATACAACCCTGATACCTACCTTTACTTTACTAAGTGATTTAGGAATGAGTGATTCCTTAATTGGTTTGCTAGGACCGTATATAAGTTATAATATTCCTATATCTGTTTTTATATTAACACAGTTTTTCAAAGAAATTCCAAAAGAAATAGAAGAGGCAGCAATTATAGACGGATGTGGAACTTTTAAAATATTTACTAAGATGATTATTCCTCTTTCCGGCCCTGGAATTTCAACCGTTGTTGTTTATACTTTTTTGAATATATGGAATGAATTTATTAATGCCAATGTATTGATTACAACTCCATCAAAAAAGACTTTACCACTTGGAATACGTGAATTTTATGGTTTCCAGACAATAAATATTCCTGCAATTTTAACAGCAATTCTTGTTGGTTCCTTACCTGTAATCCTAGTATATTTCTTTGCACAAGAAAAGGTAATTAATGGTTTAACTTCAGGTGCAGTAAAAGGTTAAGAAATAAAAAATTACTAAGTTAAATGAAAAGATATTATGAGGAGGAAAATTATGAGTACAATTCAAAATCCAATTTTAAGGGGTTTTAATCCAGATCCATCAATATTGAGAGTGGGCGATGATTATTATATCGCAACCTCTACCTTTGAATGGTTTCCAGGAGTTCAAATACATCATTCAAAAGATCTGTTGAATTGGGAATTGATTACACGGCCGCTAAATCGAATGAGCCAATTAGATATGCTTGGTGTTCCAGATTCCGGTGGAGTATGGGCTCCGTGTCTGTCATATTCGAATGGTACTTTTTACTTAGTATATACTATAGTAACAACGAAGGAGCGCTTAAAAGACACACATAACTATGTTGTAACTTGTGATACCATTGATGGCGAATGGTCAGATCCTGTGTACATTAATAGTTATGGGTTCGACCCTTCCTTGTTTCATGATGATGACGGAAAAAAATGGTTTGTAACAATGGAAACGGACTTTAGACAAGATCGCAACCGTTTTTCTGGTATTTTATTAGAAGAATACGATGAAAAACAAAAAAAATGCATTGGTAAAGTCAAAAAAATATTCTTGGGATCTCCAATTGGATTAACAGAAGGTCCACATTTATATAAAGTGAATGGATATTATTATTTAATGACTGCTGAAGGCGGAACTTTTAAGGATCATTCTGTAACAGTTGCAAGATCTAAAAATATTGAAGGACCATACGAACTGGATCCTCAAAATCCAATGCTCACATCAAGCGATAAACCAGAACTTTTGTTACAACGTGCAGGTCATGCAAGTATTGTTCAGACTCAGAATGGTGAATGGTTTATGGTTCATCTTTGCGGACGACCAATTGGTTTAAAGAGAGAGTTTTGCGTTTTAGGTCGAGAAACTGCCTTACAAAGTATTTGTTTTACTGAAGACGGATGGATTCGACTCACCCAAGGTGGAAATGGACCGTTTATCAATGTGGAAACACCATTTTCGGCGGATGAAAGAAGATTACAATCTAAAAAATGTATGTTTAATACTGACAAATTAGATATTGATTTTCAATCATTAAGAATTCCGTTAACGGATGACATGATGTCGCTTACAGAAAGACCAGGATTTCTAAGGTTATATGGAAAAGAAAGTTTATTATCAAGGCATAAGCAAACAATGGTTGCTAGAAGGCAGCAATCGTTTATTTGTGAAGCGACAACTTGTGTAGAATTTGATCCAGACTATTTTAAACAAATGGCAGGATTGGTGTATTATTATAATACAACTCAATATTATTATTTCCGTATTAGCCATGATGAAAATATAGGTAAATGTTTAGCTATACTTAGTTGCGATAATGGTGTATATTCAGAACCTTTTGCGTATGTACCAGTGAATGATAAAAATAAAATATATCTTAAAATTGAAGCTAATTATGAGATTGTGAAATTTTATTATTCGTTGGATGGAGTTGAATTTATCCAATACGGTGAAGAATGTGATGCATTAAGAATTTCTGATGAGCATATTGAAACATCTGCTTTTACAGGAGCTTTCATTGGAATGTGTGCGCAAGATATGTCAGGTTTTTCAAAATATGCTGATTTTGAATTTTTTGAATATATTGAAAAAGAATAAAATTTATTATATTACCATTTGCTAAATGCAAATGGTAATATTCAAATAATCATACAAATATTTTATTGGAGGAAGGTTTATGGATTTATTACAAGTAAAGAACGGAAGAATTGTTGATGAAATAGAAAATGAAATTTATCTACGAGGAACTTGTGTAGGTGGATGGTTAAACATGGAAGATTTTATTAATGCTTATCCGGGAACCGAAACAGGACTAAGAAGAAATATGTCTGAGGTTATAGGTGCATCGAAAACTGATTTATTTTTATCAAGCTTGATTGACAATTTCTTTAACGAAAGTGATATTGCATTTATCAAACAAACAGGTGCTAACTGTATTCGAATTCCATTAAACTATCGTCATTTTGAAAGTGATGATAATCCTTTTGAATATAAAGAAGAGGGTTTTAAACGCTTAGATAATATTATAAAAATATGCGATAGTTATGGAATCTATGTAATATTAGATATGCATGCGGTACCCGGATGGCAGAATTGCCATTGGCATTCAGACAATGAAAGAGGTGCTTCCTTACTATGGGAACATAAGCAGTTTCAGGATCGATTAACTGCTCTTTGGGAAGAATTTGCTCGAAGATACGCTAACTGTAAAACAGTGGCAGGTTATGATTTGATGAATGAACCATCGTCAGGAAATCCAAATGGTGAACATGCATTTGATTTTTACGAAAATTATAAATCTGACTGGAAAATAATTAACACTTTTTATCGCAGATTGACCGATGCCATACGAAAACTAGATAAAAAACATATTATTTTTCTAGAGGGAGATTATTATTCCCGATTGTTTAGTGGTTTGGATGCTCCATTTGATGATAATCTTGTTTATAGCAGTCATAATTATATTGCGCCTGGTTTTGGTCCTGGAACTTATCCTGGTCTTTACGGTAGTGATTCCGGTGATTTTTACTGGGATAAGAATGCACAACGAGTGGCTTTCCTGAATCATGAGGGCGCTGTATTTACTCGAAAACATAACGTACCGCTATGGGTAGGCGAATTTGGTTCACAGTATCATGGACCGGTGAATGAGTTACCATACCGTCTTAAATCTATGGATGATCAGCTTTCAATCTATAATGATTACGGGGTGCATTGGACAACCTGGACGTATAAAGATGCCGGAGTAATGGGATGGGCTACTCTAAATCCGGAAAGCGAATATATGCAAATGGTTTCTCCTATTCAGAAAATGAAAAAACGTTTAGGTGCAGAGAATTTTGTTGCACTTTATAATGAAGAGTGTAAGGGCAAAGAATTATCAAGGGCATTATCCGATTATATTTTAACCGTTTCCGGTAATACCATGCTAAGTCAGGATGCAAATGCTTATACCTTAAATTATGCGGCTCTGACAGGATTTGCTGCAGCAACACTACAACCATCCTATGCAAAACGCTTTAAAGGTTGCAGTGAGGATGATATTGAACGGATTACGCAAGCATTTCATATTAAAAATTGTATCATTAATGAACCTTATGTGGAACTACTTAAAAATCGGATATCCGATTAATTTAAAAAAACACTCTATCAGAATGAGTTGCTTTTCATTCTGATAGAGTGTTTTTTTGGCTCTGTGTCTATAGTTGGAGTGGGATTCATTTAAATCCTACCTCATACTAATGTTAGCACCTTTTTTATGGTGTCGTTTGCTGAACTAGTCTTTATTAACCAAATATAGCATATCTTTATCGGTAGAACATATAATAAAATGGACATCCCAAATGACATTGATTGGAGTAATTGAATGAAATTAAATAAAGAAAGGAATTTATTAGTATTTTATAGTATTCTTTGTATGATTGTTATGATTGAGGTCGGTCTAACCCTACAAAAGATTCAATTACATATGATAGTTAAACAAGTAAATACGGAAGGTATTAATTATGATGCCTTTCGGGAAATGAAATTGCCGGAAGAAGTGATTCAATCAATTAAAAAAAATATAACAAAATTGACAATAAACAATCAATCTGAACAAGAAAAGAATGATTCTACGTGGAATGTGATGGATTCACTAACTCTAACTATGATGATAAATCAGTATGACCTGAAGAAAAACAAATTGCTTAATAAAAAAGATGCCAATCATTTACTCGAATATTTATCTTATAATCAAAGTTATAAAGAATTAAAGGAATATTATTCAGCAATACTGAAAGATATTGAATGTTTTCCTATTCCATTTAAAAGTAATGGGGAATCTTATGTTACATTTAGTGATTCGTGGAATTCTTATCGCAGTTATGGCGGAAATAGAAGACACGAAGGTACGGATTTAATGCCGGAAGAAAATGTCCGAGGGTATTATCGGATTATAAGTATGACAGATGGAAGAATAGAAAAGTTAGGTTGGTTAGAACAAGGAGGTTATCGGATCGGTATTCGAGGGAGTTCCGGAGCTTATTTCTATTATGCTCATCTAGATTCCTATGCACCTGATTTAAAAATAGGTGATACCATAAAAACAGGACAATTCCTTGGATATATGGGAGATAGTGGTTATGGAACAGAAGGTACTAAAGGTATGTTTGATGTTCATTTACATGTTGGAATCTATGTACAGACATCATTTGGAGAATTAAGTATTAATCCATATTGGATATTATTATATTTGATGTAGGTGTCATAAGCCCAATTCAGCTGTGTAATGAATAGCACTGCATATATATTCATTTTGTCTACCGCGGATGCTTTAGCTTCCGTGCCTTCACTGCGGCATGTCCTTTATAGAGCCTCAAAGATATGAAAAACATCGCAGTAGCTCTGTTTTTCACTGAGTCTCTAGTCGGACATAAACAGCCTTGTCAGCCGGTCTACGACAAAACGAATATATATGCGCCGCTATTCATAATTTCAATTATGAAGGAATTATGACACCCAAATCATATATAGAAAATTAAAAATATTTTCCACAAACATATGGTTTTATGGTATAATTTAACCGTATTGATATTTTATGGGGACAAGGAGTGAGGGTGTATGGAAATACAATTATGGAGAGAGATACTAGACCCATATGTATTAGCTGTAGATGAATTAGTAGTAAAATTTGATCACATTATTGAAGAGTATCGGCAAATGGGGGATTATTCTCCAATTGAACAGGTTCAAGGGAGAGTAAAAACAATCTCAAGTATTTTAGAGAAAGCGCAAAAAAAACAGATTGACTTAGAAAACATAGAAGAGCAAGTGGAAGATATAGCAGGTATCCGAATTATTTGCCAGTTTGTTGAGGATATTAATAAAGTTGTTGAGATTATTAAAAAACGGACTGACATGAGGGTTAAAAGTGAGAAAGATTATATTGCAAACATGAAGCCAAGTGGATATCGAAGTTATCATTTGATTGTATTTTATACCGTACAAACATTAAAAGGAACGAAAGAGCTTCAAGCGGAGATACAGATTAGAACACTTGCCATGAATTTTTGGGCAACGGTTGAACATTCTCTTCAATATAAATATAAGCAGAATATGCCGGAGCATATTAGAACAAGACTATCCAAAGCAGCGGATGCAATTATAGTCTTAGATCAAGAAATGTCAGTTGTACGTAGTGAAATAATGGATGCACAAAATTCCTTTAAAATAAAAGCAAATATGGTAGCGGACATATTAACTAATATTCAAAATTTGTATAAAGTTGCAAATAAGCGAGAAGTTGTGAAGATTCAAGATGAATTCTATCGTATTTATGAATCAGGTGATCTAGAACAATTAGAACGTTTTAATAAGGAACTTGATATTATATCGGAAGGATATCGTTCGCAGAGTCTAAGGTAAAATGTTAGTTACAACGAAGGAGAATTGAATGATATTACCAAAGCTTTTTGAAAATCGAATGAAAGAACTGTTGAAGGATGAGTATGAAGACTTTTTACAAGGCTTTGAACAGAAGCATCACAGTGGACTTCGAGTAAATACTTTAAAAATAACACCGAAAGAATTTGAAGCCATTTGCCCTTTTGAGATACATAGGATTCCTTGGATTGAGAATGGGTATTATTATGATGGAAATGACCAACCGGCTAGACATCCATATTATCATGCTGGTTTATATTATATACAAGAACCTAGTGCTATGACACCAGCTAGTTTGTTACCAATAAATCCTGGGGATAAGGTTTTGGATTTATGTGCTGCACCAGGAGGAAAAAGTACTGAGTTGGCGGCTAAGCTTAAAGGGGAAGGCTTACTAGTTGCCAATGATATCAGCAATTCAAGAGCAAAAGCATTGTTGAAGAATATTGAACTTTTTGGAATCCGCAATGCAATCGTTGTTAGCGAAGATCCTTCTAAGCTGGTTAATTATTTTGAAGGTTATTTTGATAAGGTTTTAGTTGATGCTCCGTGTTCTGGAGAAGGTATGTTTCGTAAAAGCCCTTCTATTATGAAGAATTGGGAACAGAATGGAGTAGATTATTATAATAAATTGCAGAAGGAAATTATTCTTAATGCAGCTAAGATGTTAAAACCAGGTGGAAGTATGTTATATTCTACCTGTACTTTTTCACCAGAAGAGAATGAGGGTACGATTGCTTATCTATTAGAACAATGTCCTGAATTCCACGTGGTAAATCCATTAGAAAAAAAAGATCTTGTAAAAGAAGGTATATCCTATGAAGGATTTGACTTTGGTCGACCGGAATGGATAGACGGACCAGAAGAATTACAAAATTGTATTCGTTTGTGGCCTCACAAAATCAATGGCGAAGGGCATTTTATTACTCTTTTAGAGAAAGATTCGTCGGATCTAAAAGAGGTAGATATTATGAAACGCGGCAGTGGTGAACTATCTGAGGAAGCTATAAAGTTTATTCATAAACTCAACATATTGGTAGATGCTAATAATATAGAGGTTAGAGATGAAAAAATAAATTTATTACCCAAAGAACTTCCAAGTTTAAAAGGATTGAGAAGCATGAGACAAGGCTTATTGTTAGGTGAGATGAAGAAAAAACGTTTTGAACCCAACCAAGCGTTAGCGAGTGCATTAAAGATGGAAGAATATAGTGATACTATAAATCTATCAGTAGATAATCCGGATACCATAAAATATCTAAAATGTGAAACCCTCAATATTGTAGGTGATTACAAGGATGGATGGTATTTAATAGGCGTAGATGGATACCCACTTGGGTGGGGGAAACTTTCCGATGGAACATTAAAGAATAAATATTTTTCTGGATGGCGATGGATGTAAGTCATTACATCGGAAAAAGTAGTTTTGTTTGATTGATAAGAAAGGAATTAAAAAAATGGGTGTGCCTGTTCGTTTAGATAAATATCTTGCAGATATGGATATAGGAACAAGAAGCGAGGTAAAAGGATATATTAGAAAAGGTAGAGTACAGATAGACGGCATAATTATTAAAGTGTCCGATGTAAAGGTGGATATAACAAAATCAGAAGTGCTATTTGATAATAAAAAAATTGAATACCAAGCCTTTGAATACTATATGCTAAATAAGCCGGCAGGGGTAGTATCGGCTACGATTGATAATTTTAATGAGACGGTAATTGATCTTATTACTGAGGGTAGGAAAAAGGATATTTTCCCGGTTGGCAGGTTGGATAAAGATACAGAAGGGTTATTGCTTATTACAAATGATGGTGATTTAGCCCATCGACTTTTATCACCTAAAAGACATGTAAGTAAGGTCTATTATGCACATGTAAAAGGTGTGGTTACAGAAGCAGAAGTAAAGTTATTTAGTGAGGGTATTCAGTTGGATGAAGAATTCACAACACTTCCGGCTAAGTTAAATATTATTGAAGCTGGTGAGCTGTCTACTGTTGAGATAACCATTTATGAAGGAAAATTTCATCAGATTAAGCGAATGTTTGAAGCAGTTGAAATGGAAGTAACCTATCTAAAGAGATTAAGCATGGGTGAATTAAAATTAGATGAAACATTAGCTTCTGGAGAATATAGAAGTTTAACCAAGGACGAACTTTTAAAATTAAATGAAAATAAGGAGCCTTTTATTAAGGATATAATTTAAAATGAAAGATAAGGTCAAGGTGATAGCATGTTAGAAGATGTAAAAGCGGTACTATTTGATTTAGATGGTACATTAGTAGATTCTATGTGGATGTGGAGAGACATCGATATTGAATATTTAGGAAAATATGGAATTGAATTTCCGGAAGATTTACAGTCAGAGATTGAGGGAATGAGTTTCTCCGAAACTGCTCTTTATTTTAAGAATCGTTTTCATCTTAATGAATCTTTGGAACAAATAAAAGATGAATGGAATAAAATGGCCCAGGACAAATATAGGAATGAGGTTCCTTTAAAAGAAGGTGCGCTTGAATTTCTCCAGTATTTAAAAGAAAATAATATTAAAGCAGGAATTGCTACCAGTAATTCAAGGGAATTAGTAGATATCATTATTGATAAGCTTGAAATTAAGGACTATTTCCAATCAATAAGGACTTCTTGTGAAGTGGAACGAGGTAAACCTGCACCTGATATCTATTTATTGGTTTCTAAAGATTTGTGTGTCAATGCAGATCGTTGTTTGGTATTTGAAGATGTGGTATCAGGAGTAAAGGCAGGAAAGAATGCAGGAATGAGAGTATGTGCTGTATATGACCCATTTTCTGAAGCAGATAGGGAAATGAAGTTGGAACATGCAGACTATTACATTAATTCTTTTAAGGAGCTATTCGAGTAAAAGTAGATTGATTGTAAGCTAAAAATGGGAGCTAATATGAAACTAATTATTGTTGAGAAGAACGAAGCTGGGCAGCGTTTAGACAAGCTTCTTATGAAGCAAATGAACAAAGCACCAAAAAGCTTTATCTATAAAATGCTTCGCAAAAAGAATATAACTTTAAACGGTAAAAAAGCAGATGGATCTGAAAAAACAGAACTTCATGATGAAATCAAACTTTTTTTATCAGATGAAACCATACAAAATTTTAATGAAACTTTTGAGACTACAATAGTAGAATACGATTTTGATGTGATTTATGAGGATGCAAATATTCTTATCTGTAACAAACCGGCAGGAATGTTATCACAAAAAGCAGCTTCAGAGGATGTGTCATTAGTGGAACATATCATTTCTTATCTTCTTTCTACAGGACAAATTACTGAAAATGAATTACAAACATTTAAACCCGGTGTCTGTAACCGTTTGGATCGTAATACCAGTGGACTCGTTGTAGCAGGAAAAACCCTCTTAGGATTACAAACGATGTCTGAGCTATTTAGAGATAGAACATTGCAAAAGTATTATTTATGTATTGTAAAGGGTAAGATTGAAGAATCTAAGGAAATAACCGGATATTTAAAAAAGGATGAAAAAACCAATCAGGTTGCGATAACGCAGGTGTTCTCAGAGGGCAGCGATCCCATAAAAACTGAATACAGACCTATTCTATATAACGAGAAATATACTTTACTTCGTGTTAAACTAATAACAGGAAAAACCCATCAGATTCGAGCTCATTTAAGTAGTATAGGACATCCTATTATTGGTGATGCCAAATATGGTAACAAGAATGTGAATTCTAAATTTAAAAATGAATATGGATTAGTGCATCAGCTTTTACATTCTTATCTAGTTATCTTTCCTGAAATGTCAGGTGAATTTGAGCATCTGTCTAATAAAGAATTAATGGCTGAAATACCTGGTTACTTTAAGCGAATACAGAATGATTTATTTATTCAATAGGGTATTGCATCCGGGTTTCAAAAGCCCAATTTAAGTTGTGAGATGAATAGCGGTGCCTATATATTCATTTTGTCTACCTTACCTTCCGGCGGCATGTCCTTTGTAGAGCCTCAGAGATATGAAAAGCATCGCAGTTGCTCTGCTTTTCATTGAGTCTCTAGTCGGACATAAACGGCCTTGTCAGCCGGTTTACGACAAAACGAATATATAGGTACCGCTATTCATAATTCAGTTATGTTGGGCTTTTGAAACCCTTACTTATCTTAATGTTATTCCTTAATATTCATTTTATGGGTTTATCAACCCCATTATACATTTATATTCTTAATATAAATTTTTAAGGACTTTCAAGGTGAAAAAATCGCATTTTATTAATAGAATTATTTTATTAACAAGTTTATTTTATTAAAAGAATTATTTCATTGAAAGGATTATTTTATTATTAGGACTACTTTATTAATAGGATTATTTTATGAAAAGGAACTTGTAAGTTTGATTATAAAGGAGAAAATATATGCCATCGTGGAATTCTAGGGGTCTTAGAGGTTCTTCTTTAGAAGAATTAATTAATTTGACGAATACTAAATATAGAGAAAAAAAATTGGCTTTGATTCAGAAGGTGCCTACACCGATTACGCCAATTAATATAGATAAAGAGAATAGACATATTACGCTGGCTTATTTTGAGGAAAAAAGTACGGTTGATTATATTGGCGTAGTTCAGGGGATACCTGTCTGTTTTGATGCGAAGGAATGTGCTGTTGATACGTTCTCATTACAGAATGTCCATGAGCATCAGGTGAATTTTATGCAGGAGTTTGAAGAACAGGGAGGCATTGCTTTCCTGTTGATTTATTATTCGAAAAAAAATGTATATTATTACTTAACTTTTAAGCAGCTATTGGAATTTTGGGAAAGAGCACAAAATGGGGGGAGAAAAAGCTTTCGATTTGATGAACTTAACCTAGAACATGAAATTTCCTGCAATAATAGTATATTTGTTCATTATCTTGAGAATCTAGCTAAGGATATTTCAAGTCGCGATAATGAAAGTGATAAGGAATTGGAATAATGAAAATACAAAGTTAAAATACAAAGTCAAAATATAAAGTCAAAATATAAAGTCAAAATACAAAGTTAAATACAAAGTCAAAATACAAAGTGATAGGAATAATAGTTGACAGATAGATTTGAATATACTATAATAAATGACATTACTAAGGTAGCGAATTATCACGTTACCATGGCAGAGTGTACTAAAATTCGCTGATCGGAGCAGGTTGAATTAAACATTTCAACTTTTTGAAATAAGAGTGTGCTAAAGCACACAGATTGGAGTGTTCTATGATTGAAAAATTATTACATACACCGGAAGGTGTTAGAGATATCTATAATGCAGAATGCGAAAGAAAATTACAACTTCAGAATAACCTGCACCATGTGATGAAATTGCATGGATTTAAGGATATACAAACGCCAACGTTCGAATTCTTTGATATATTTAGTAAAGAACGTGGTACTGTTGCTGCAAAGGATATGTATAAGTTTTTTGACAGAGAAGGTAATACATTAGTATTAAGACCAGATATTACTCCATCTATCGCACGTTGTGCCGCAAAATATTATAAAGAGGAAGAGTTTCCTATACGGTTATGTTACATGGGAAGTACTTTTATTAATAATAACAGTTATCAAGGTAAGTTAAAAGAATCGACTCAGCTAGGTGCAGAATTAATCAATGACAGTTCAACTGATGCGGATGCCGAGATGCTTGCATTGACCATAGAATGCTTGCTAAAAGCCGGATTAGAAGAATTTCAAGTAGAGGTTGGCGAGGCTGATTTTTTCCGTGGGTTAATTGATGAAGCTGGATTTGATGAAGAGGAAGAAACACAATTAAGAATCTTGATTGAGAATAAGAATATGTTTGGTGTAGAGGAATTAATAGTTAGTAAAGAAATTAGTCAAGAACTCAAAATGGTATTTCTTACCTTACCGGAACTTTTTGGAAACTTGGATAAGCTGACTTACGCTAAAACACTAACAAAAAATGAAAGAGCAATTAGTGCTATCGAACGTCTGGAACAATTGTATCATATCTTAACCGTGTATGGGTTGGAAAAATACATCTCTTTTGACCTTGGTATGATTAGTAAATACAATTATTATACAGGTATTATTTTTAGGGCGTATACTTATGGAACGGGTGATACCATCGTAAATGGAGGTCGTTACGATAACTTGGTAGGTCAATTTGGTAAAAGTGCTCCGGCTATTGGATTAGCTATTTTGGTTGACCAGCTTTTACTTGCTTTATCGAGACAGAAGATAGAAATTACAGCAGAGCCGGAAAACACCTTAATATTATATAAGAATACTCTTTTAGAGAATGCAATCATATTGGCAAATCATTTTAGAAATACAGGTATGAATATAGAATTGTTATGTGAAACAGCCGGATATACAATGGAAGATTATATTGCATATTCCAAACGTAATGGGATAGGTGGTATTTTATATTTTGAAACTCCTGAACTAATTAAGGTAATTCATTCAGAAAGCGGAGAAATTCAAGAAGCAAAAATTGAAGACTTTATTAAGTAGCGAATGGAGGTACGAAAGGTGAGATATTTAACTTTTGCTCTTGCAAAGGGCAGATTAGCGAAAAAAACATTGGAAATATTAGAGCAAATAGGCTTTTCCTGTGAAGAAATGAAGGACCCGAATTCTAGAAAGTTGATTTTTGTAAATGAAGAACAAAAAATTAAAATCTTCTTGGCAAAAGCGAATGATGTTCCTACTTATGTTGAATATGGAGCGGCAGATATCGGAGTGGTTGGAAGAGACACTATATTAGAAGAAGGACGAAAACTTTATGAAGTAATCGATCTAGGACTCGGTAAATGTAGAATGTGTGTGGCAGGACCTAAAGAAGCAATGGAATTACTGCAACATGGGGAATTAATAAGAGTAGCAACAAAATATCCTAATATTGCCAAGGATTATTTTTATAATAAAAAGCACCAGACAGTGGAAATTATCAAATTAAATGGTTCTATAGAATTAGCTCCTATCGTAGGATTGTCCGAAGTAATTGTCGATATTGTGGAGACTGGATCTACCTTACGGGAGAATGGACTTGAAGTATTAGAAGAAATCTGTCAGTTGTCTGCTCGAATGGTTGTAAATCAAGTGAGTATGAAAATGGAACACGAGAGAATAACAAAATTAATTAGTGACCTACGGGAAGTTCTATCCCGATGATTTTTTATACTGAGAAAGGCAAGGGCAATTTATGAGGATAATAAAATTAGATTCCGAATCAAGGAAAAACATATTAGAAAATTTATTAAAGAGAAGTCCAAATCAGTATGAAGAATATACTGAAACAGTAAACAAAATAATTGAAGATGTAAAGTTAAGAAAAGACCAGGCGATTTTTGACTATACAAAACGTTTTGATAAGGCTGATATCAATCAAGCAAATCTTTTAGTGACTGAGGCTGAGATTGAAGAAGCATATTCCCTGATTGACCCATCTGTATTGGATGTGATACGTAAGGCAGCAGTGAATATAGAAATATATCATGCAAAACAGAAACAATACAGCTGGTTTGACAGTAAACCCAATGGCAGTATATTAGGTCAAAAGATAACGGCAATCAGTTCTGTCGGAGTATATGTTCCAGGAGGAAAAGCAGCTTATCCTTCTTCTGTATTAATGAATGTTATACCAGCAAAAGTAGCAGGTGTGGATAGAATAGCTATGGTCACCCCTCCAGATAAAGATGGAAAGATATATGCAGGTACTTTAGTTGCAGCAAAAGAAGCCGGAGTTACTGAAATATATAAAGTCGGCGGAGCACAAGCAATAGCAGCCTTAGCACATGGAACAGAAAGTATACAAAAAGTAGATAAGATTGTAGGACCGGGTAATATATATGTAGCACTTGCGAAGAAAGCAGTGTATGGTTATGTAAGTATAGATTCTATTGCTGGACCTAGTGAAATTCTGGTAATTGCTGATGAATCAGCGAATCCAAGATATGTTGCGGCAGATTTACTATCTCAGGCAGAACATGATGAACTTGCTTCCGCTATATTAGTGACAACCAGTAAAAGAGTAGCGGAACAGGTATCTATTGAAGTTGACCTGTTTGTCGAACAATTATCTAGAAAGACTATTATCCAGAAATCTCTAGATAATTACGGATACATTCTTTTAGCTGATACATTAGAGGATGCAATTGAAACAGCTAATGAAATTGCTTCCGAACATTTAGAAATCGTTACGAAGGATCCTTTTAATGTTATGACTAAAATAAGGAATGCAGGAGCTATATTCTTAGGGGAATACAGTAGTGAACCGTTAGGAGATTATTTTGCGGGTCCCAATCATGTATTGCCAACCAATGGCACTGCAAAATTCTTCTCTGCGTTAAGTGTAGATGATTTCATTAAGAAATCAAGTATTATTTCTTATTCAAGGGAAGCACTAGAACCAATTTATCAAGATATTATAAAATTTGCTAATGCAGAAGGATTAACTGCACATGCTAATTCTATTGCTGTAAGATTTGAAGAAAAAGAGGATGGAGGCCTAGAATGAACCGAAATGCAGAGATAAGCAGAATCACAAAAGAAACTGATATTAATTTAGAACTCAATTTAGATGGAAGCGGAACATCGCAAATTGAAACAGGAATCGGCTTTTTTGATCATATGCTAGATAATTTTGCAAGGCATGGCTTCTTTGATTTAAAGCTAACAGTTAAGGGTGATTTATATGTAGATTCTCATCATACAGTTGAAGATACTGGTATTGTATTAGGTCAAGCAATTAAAACTGCCCTTGGTGATAAAAAAGGAATTAAGAGATATGGTAATGTTATGTTACCTATGGACGATGCATTAGTATTATGCGCGCTTGACCTGTCAGGTAGACCTTATCTGGTTTATGATGTTGCATTAACAGTAGATAAAATAGGATATATGGATACCGAATTAGTAAAAGAATTTTTTTACGCAGTATCTTATGCAGCTGGGATGAATCTGCATATTAAAATGTTAGATGGAACCAACAATCATCATATTATTGAAGCTGTGTTTAAAGCGTTTGCAAAAGCTTTAGATGATGCAATTCGGTATGATGAACGTATCAGTGGTGTTCTCTCTACCAAGGGAACAGTAGATTAACCATTTGTTGACAATAGAAAGCATAATTTGGGAGGCATTAAACCTTGTATAAAAAAATAATTCCTTATATAAACTGTGAGAATGAATTACCTGCAAATATAACTACAGAAGCAATGCAATATGATTACGGCGGAGCAGATGAATTATTTGTATTTAACTATTCCACTGATGAAACCTCTGAGGCAGAATTCTTAGGAGTAATGAAAGAATTGACGAAACAAATTGATATTCCGGTATTCATCGGATGTTATGTGAAAAGATTTGAAGATGTAAAAAAGGCATTATATACGGGTGCTTCTTATGTGGTGATAAAATATTCTTTACTGAAAGATAAAAAAGTTATAAAAGAGGCATCTGACCGATTTGGTAAAGACAAGATTATTATAGAACTAGATGATTATAAGGATATTTCAAATCAAGAATTTATAGATTCATTATTAGAATCAGGTGTATATGCGATTTTACTAAAACATGTTGAGTTTTCAAAGGAATTAAAGGAAACAATAGAGGCAAGTAAGATACCGGTAATCATTCGGGATAGTCTATCAAACAATGATATTGCTACTTTGTTGGAAACAGATAATGTTCTGGGTGTATCTACAAATTATTATAAGAATAAAGACATGTTTAAAGCTAAACTATCTCTTAAGGCACAAGGTATAGGAATCAATACATTTGATAGCAGTATGGATTTTAGTGAATTTAAATTAAATAGCGATAGTATGATACCAGCAGTAATTCAGGATTATAAAACTAGTGAAGTACTAATGCTGGCTTATATGAATAAAGAAGCTTTTGATAAGACAATTGAAACTAGTAAGATGACATATTACAGCAGAAGCCGAAATGAATTATGGACGAAAGGTGAAACCTCTGGTCATTTCCAATATGTGAAATCACTTACGATAGATTGTGACAAGGATACTATTCTAGCAAAAGTTCTTCAAATAGGCCCTGCCTGCCATACTGGCAATCAAACCTGTTTTTTTCAAGAACTTGTTAAGAAAGAATATGATGAAACAAATCCATTAACAGTTTTTACAGATGTTTATAATGTGATTTCAGACCGTAAGCAAAATCCCAAAGAAGGTTCTTACACCAATTATCTTTTCGATAAAGGTATTGACAAGATATTAAAAAAATGTGGAGAAGAAGCGACAGAGATAATTATTGCTGCGAAGAATCCAGATGCAGAAGAATTAAAATATGAAATATCTGATTTCCTTTATCATTTAATGGTTCTTATGGCAGAATGCAATTTGGATTGGAATGATATCGTAAAAGAACTAGCACACAGAAGATGAATGGTATCTTATTATAAAGAAACTTCATAAAATGGAAAAATTTTTAAAATAGCTTGCAATTAGATAACAATGGTGCTATAATGAACTAATGTAAGCATGATAATGTAACGGAAGGGAGTGGACGAAAGTCCACTCTTTGTATTTATGTGAAAAATAGTTCACAAAAATGTGCTAAATAGTTTGTTATGGAGCAAAATAATATGTAAATAACGTAAACTATTGAGAAAAGCATAACAGAGTTTTCCTAATAATTATGCAGATAGGTTAATAGTCGAGGCAAGACTTGATTATGAAGAAATGAGGTTAGGTTGAAAAATGCTTTTTCAACATCCTGATTTGTATGCGTGCTAAAGTACGCAGATGGGAGTTAAAATGACTAATAAAGAAGAATACGAAAAAAAGACAGAACAACTATTAGAACCGATTATTCTTAAAAACAAATTCGAGTTAGTAGATGTGGAATATGTAAAAGAAGGCGGTAATTGGTATCTCCGTATATACATTGATAAGGAGGGTGGTATCAGTGTAGATGATTGTGAGTTAACCAGTAGAGCACTAAGTGATTTACTTGATCAAAATGATTTTATTCCGGATGCCTATATCTTAGAGATAAGCTCACCTGGTTTAGGCAGACAGCTTAAGAAAGAAAAAGACTTTGCAAGAAGCATTGATCAAGAAGTAGATGTGAAATTATATAAGCCAATTGATAAACAGAAAGAATTTGTTGGTTTTTTAATAAGTTATGATATTGATAAAATTACGATTGAACTTGAAGATGAAAGTACATTGGACATTCCACGTGCAAATATTGCATTAATTCGTCTAGCATTTGATTTTTAATTGAATGAGTGAGAAGAATATTAAGGAGGATAAACAGAAAATGAATGGTAACAAAGAGTTAATTGATGCATTAAATCAAATTGAGAAGGAAAAAGATATTAGTAAAGATATTTTATTGGAAGCTATGGAGAATTCTTTAGTAGCAGCTTGTAAGAATCACTTTGGTAAGGCAGATAACATCAAAGTTAATATTAATAAAGAAAGTGGTGCTGTTAGTGTTTATGCTGAAAGAGAAATTGTTGAGACGGTAGAAGATCCTGTCACACAAATAAGCATAGTAGAAGCAAGACTCAAGTATCCTAAATTTGATATTGGTGATATTGTAAATGTAGAAGTTACTCCTAAGAATTTCGGACGTATTGCTGCTCAAAAGGCAAAGCAAGTTGTTGTACAAAAGATAAGAGAAGAAGAAAGAAAAGTTTTATTTAATCAATATTACAGTAAAGAAAAAGATGTCGTAACTGGTATTGTACAACGCTACGTGGGTAATAATGTAAGTATTAATCTTGGTAAGGTGGATGCAGTTTTAGCAGAGAATGAACAAGTTAAAACAGAACATTTTAGACCAACAGAGCGTATTAAACTTTATGTGTTAGAAGTAAAAGATACGACCAAAGGGCCAAGGATTACAGTATCAAGAACTCATCCTGAATTAGTAAAAAGATTATTCGAAGCTGAGGTTACTGAAGTGAAAGATGGTACTGTTGAGATTAAGAGCATTTCCAGAGAAGCCGGTTCAAGAACTAAGATGGCAGTATATTCTAATAATCGAGATGTAGATCCTGTTGGTGCCTGCGTTGGATTAAATGGTGCCAGAGTAAATGCGATTGTAAATGAATTACGTGGTGAGAAGATTGATATAATCAATTGGAGTGATGAACCTGCAATCTTGATTGAAAATGCATTAAGTCCTGCTAAGGTAGTTTCTGTTCATGTAGAACCAGGTGAGAAAAGTGCTCGTGTTATTGTTCCGGATTACCAATTGTCACTTGCTATTGGTAAAGAAGGACAGAATGCAAGATTAGCGGCTAGATTAACCGGTTACAAGATTGATATTAAAAGCGAATCACAAGTAGAAGGCTATATTAATTAAATAATTAATTACACAGCAGATGGGAGCCGCCAATGAGTGTAGTAAAAAAAGTTCCTCAAAGACAATGTATTGGCTGTGGGGAAATGAAAAATAAAAAAGAAATGATAAGAGTAATTAAAACACCAGAAGAGGAAATCCTTATTGATGCCACAGGTAAGAAGAATGGTAGAGGCGCATACATATGCAATTCACTTGAGTGTCTTCATAAAGCAACAAAAAGCAGAGGATTAGAGCGTTCCTTAAAGGTGAGTATTCCACGTGAAGTATATGAGGAGTTAGAAAAGGAGTTGATTGGACTTGAATCAAGAAACGGATAGTACCAACCCAAGGCCTATTGTAGAAAAAAAAGTTTTTTCTTATGTTGGATTAGCAGCCAAAGCAGGCAAACTTGCTTGCGGTGAATTTATGACAGAGAAAGCCGTAAAAGAGGGTAAAGCCAAGTTAGTTATTATTGCTGAGGATGCATCAAATAATACAAAAAAAATGTTTACCAATATGTGTACTTACTACAAAGTGCCTATTTACTTTTTTGGTGAAAAAACAAAACTTGGTCACGCAATAGGAAAGGAATTCAGAGCATCTCTAGTTCTGTTGGACCAAGGATTGGCTGATGTGGTAGAAAAGCAACTTAACACAATCAAAGATGACGAAGATATGGGCACATATATTCAGTCGTAAACAGTGGAGGTAGTAAGTATGGCAAAAATCAAAGTATATGAATTAGCAAAAGAAATAGATAAACAAAGCAAAGATGTAATTAATTATTTAAAAGATCAAGGTGTTGAGATAAAAAGTCATATGAGTAATATAGATGATAGTAGTGTAAATCTTGTTAAAAAACATTTTACACCACAACAAAATTCAGCTCCAAAGCAAGAAAATGTTAGTAGCCAGTCAGTACAATCTCGTCCGGCTCCTACAAGTCAGCAAAATGTTAGACCTGCTGGTACTGGGTATTCAAGTCAGAATAGCCAGACTAGTAGCAGACCTTACCAGAGTGGTACACAGGGACAAAGACCAATAGGGCAAGGCGGACAGAATCGTCCGATAAATAATCAAGATGGTAGACCTAATAATAGATATCAAAATAGTCAGCAGGGTGGTCAGAGACAAATGAGTGAAAGCAATCAACAGGGTCAGAGACCAATGGGTGAAAACGGACAGAATCGTCCTACGAATGGTCAAGCAGGACAATATAGACAAAATGGACAAAATCGTCCAATGAATAATCAATACAGACAAAATAATCAAACCGGAGAGAATGGTCAACCTAGTCAGCCTATTCAGAACGGTCAACCGGATCCGAATAGTCAAACTGGTGTAAATGGTCAACCTGTTCAACCTAGTCAAACCGGAGTAAATGGTCAACCTAGTCAGAATAGCCAAACCGGATATAATAGACCTTATAATCAATCGAATCAGAATGGTCAAACCGGATACAATAGACCTTATAATCAATCAAATCAGAATGGTCAGACTGGATACAATAGACCTTATAATAATCAATCAGGTCAATCAGGTCAATATCGTCAAAATACTACAGGTCAGGATGGACAGAACCGTCCTGCAAGTGGACAACAAAATAGACCAAATTCATACGGTAATAATGGAAGTCCAAGACCAAATCAGAATGGTACTTCTGCTCCAAGACCATATCAAAATGGAACGAACTCGGGAAGACCTTATCAGAGTGGAACCTCTACCGGAAGACCAAACCAAACTGGAACTTCTACCGGAAGACCATATCAAAGTGGACCTTCTACTGGAAGACCAAATCAAACAGGAACTTCTACCGGAAGACCATATAATAATTCTAATTCACAAGGAAACAGACCAGGTCAAACAGGTGGCTATAATAGTCAGAACAGAACAGGACAGCAAGGTGGCGGTAATAGTGGTACTGGCGGCTATCAGAACAGAAGTTATGGTTCTGGTGGTGGAAATGGCGGTAATTACAGAAGCAATGATGCGAAAGCAGCTGATGCTAAAAAATTGGATGCACCTCAAGGAATGTCAAGAAGTGATACAGTAAGTAATAGGAATAGTAGAACAAATAAAAACAATAAAAATAATAATAGAAATAATAATTATAGCCATAAAGATATTGACAGCGACAAAATAAACAAAAATCCTAACAGAAAAGGTCAATTTATTCAACCGAAACCAATACAGGTACAGCAAGTAGAAGATGAAGTTAAAACAATCATTATACCTGAAGTTTTAACAATTAAGGAATTAGCAGATAAAATGAAATTACCTGCATCTGCTTTAGTAAAAAAACTTTTCTTAGCTGGTAAGATGGTTTCCCTTAACCAAGAGATCACTTTCGAAGAAGCAGAAGAAATAGCTCTTGAATATGAAATCATTGCTGAACTTGAAGTTAAGGTAAATGTAGTTGAAGAATTACTTAAGGAAGAGGATGAGGATAAAACTACATTAATAAAACGTCCTCCTGTTGTATGCGTTATGGGCCATGTTGATCACGGTAAGACATCTTTATTGGATGCTATCCGTGAAACCCATGTAACTACTCATGAAGCAGGTGGAATTACTCAACATATTGGTGCTTATGTAGTTGATATTAATGGTGAGAAGATTACTTTCTTAGATACACCAGGCCATGAAGCATTTACTTCAATGAGAATGAGAGGTGCACAATCTACTGATATTGCGATTTTAGTAATCGCAGCAGATGATGGTGTAATGCCTCAAACAGTAGAAGCAATCAGTCATGCCAAGGCTGCAGGAATCCAAATTATTGTAGCAATAAATAAAATTGATAAACCAAGTGCAAATATTGAACGAGTAAAACAAGAGTTAACTGAGTATGGATTAGTTGCTGAAGATTGGGGCGGAGATACAATATTTGTACCAGTTTCAGCACATACTAAAGAAGGTATAACTCAATTATTAGAAATGATAGTTCTAACAGCAGAGATGGGTGAATTAAAAGCTAATCCAAATAGAAATGCTAGAGGTATAGTAATTGAAGCAGAATTAGATAAGGGCAGAGGTCCTGTTGCAACAATTCTTGTTCAAAAGGGTACCTTGCATGTTGGTGATTCTATTGTTATTGGCGCATCTTTTGGTAAAGTTAGAGCGATGATGGATGATAAAGGTAAACGTGTTAAAGAAGCGACTCCTTCTACACCTGTAGAAATCCTTGGCTTAAATGAAGTGCCGGATGCCGGAGAAATATTTATGGCTACAGATAATGAGAAAGAAGCTCGTTCTATATCTGCTGCATATATTTCTCAAGGAAGAGAAAAACTTCTTTCTGATACAAAAGCGAAATTATCATTAGACGGTTTATTCTCACAGATAAAAGCAGGCAATGTAAAAGAACTTAATATTATTATAAAAGCAGATGTACAAGGTTCAGTAGAAGCTGTAAAACAAAGTTTACAAAAACTAAGTAATGCAGAAGTTGCTGTTCGAATTATTCATGGTGGTGTAGGAGCAATTAACGAATCAGATGTTGTTCTTGCCAGTGCATCAAATGCAATTATTATTGGATTTAATGTTAGACCTGACAATGCTGCAAAGGAAACCGCAGACCGTGAAAAGGTTGATGTAAGATTATATCGTGTTATTTATAATGCGATTGAAGATGTAGAAGCAGCCATGAAGGGAATGCTAGATCCTATATTTGAGGAGAAGGTAATAGGCCACGCAGAGGTTAGACAGATATATAAAGCATCAGGACTCGGAACGATTGCCGGTTCTTATGTAATAGATGGTAAAATTATCAGAGGATGTTCTACAAGAATTGTAAGAAATGGTGCAGTTGTATTTGATGGTATTTTATCTTCTGTTAAGAGATTTAAGGACGATGTAAAAGAAGTTGCATCCGGATATGAATGCGGACTTGTATTTGAAAAATTTAATGATATCAAAGAATTTGATACTGTAGAATTATATGTTATGCAGGAAATTCCAAGATAAAGTATTGTATGAAACGCCGCGGTAGATTTATACTGTGGCGTTCCGTCGAAAGGACAAAGAAATGAGAAAGAATAGCATTAAAAACACTAGAATAAATGGTGAAGTACAGCGCGAATTAAGTATATTAATTAATAGAGAACTTAAGGATCCAAGAATTAATCCTATGACTTCTATTGTGGCAGTTGAGGTTGCTCCGGATTTAAAACATGCTAAAGTATATATTAGTGTACTAGGTGATGAAGAATCTAGGAAGGAAACTTTAGCGGGATTAAAAAGTGCGGCTCCATTTATGAGAGGACAACTAGCTCGGACGATTAATCTGCGAAATACACCAGAATTAATATTTGTTATGGATCAGTCTATTGAGTATGGTGTTAATATGTTTAAACTAATTAATGAAGTGAATAAGGACTTAAGTGACAATAAAGAAGAAACAGAAGAGAAAGATTTCTATGAAGAGGAAGAGGAAGACGAAGAAACTGTTGAAGATAATGAGTAAAGACAGTTTCTTAGAATTCACTTACTAATTTCGAGGAAAAGAGGATAGATGAATAATATATTAAAAGAAATTCAAGAGGCAAAAACCATCGGAATAACAGGCCATCTTAGACCAGATGGAGACTGTGTTGGATCTTGTTTGGCATTGTATCATTATCTAAAACGGAATCTACCTAGTGATAAGGTAATTCATGTTTATTTAGAACCAATTCCTGTCCAATTTCAAATAATTAAGGATACGAATCTGGTAAAACAAGTGAATGATGAAGATATAAAATATGATCTTTTTATTTCTTTGGATAGTGGTAGTTTAGATCGATTAGGATTTGCTGTCGGTTTTTTTAACGATGCTGAAAGAACTATTAATATAGATCACCATATCAGCAATACAAAATTTGGTAAGGTGAATCATGTTGTTGTAGAAGCGAGTTCCACATGCGAAGTATTGTTTGACTTATTTGATGAGGATAAGATTGATTTAGCCATTGCTGAAGCCTTGTATCTTGGAATTATTCATGATACAGGTGTCTTTAAGCATTCCAATACCTCAGAAAAAACATTATTAATAGCAGGTAAATTAATATCAAAGGGTGTACCATTTTCTAAAATGATAGATGAAACATTCTACCAGAAGAGTTATATACAAAATCAACTATTAGGTAGATGTCTTTTAGAATGTATGCTAGTCCTGGATGGAAGATGTATTGTATCTTCAATTAGTAAAAAGATGCTAGAATTTTATAATGCTACTTCTAATGATCTGGATGGTATTATTGATCAACTCAGAATTACTCAAGGTATTGAGGTTGCCATACTACTTTATGAAATAGACATTCATGAATACAAGGTAAGTATGAGGGCGAACGGAGCTGTTGATGTAAGAAAAATCGCGGCATATTTTAGCGGTGGCGGACATATCAAGGCGGCCGGTTGTACGATGCAGGGTTCTATTCATGATGTTATTAATAATCTGACGCTTCATATAGAACATCAGTTAGACAATCCTACAATGGAATAGGGGTAAGAATTTTGATTAACGGAATTATCAATGTATATAAAGAAAAAGGGTATACCTCTCACGATGTAGTTGCAAAATTGAGAGGTATACTAAAACAGAAAAAAATTGGACATACTGGAACGCTTGATCCGGATGCAGAGGGTGTATTACCTGTTTGTTTGGGAAATGGAACAAAAGTTTGTGATATGTTGACTGATAAAGACAAGATTTATGAAGCAGTTCTTTTATTAGGACAAACGACTGACACCCAGGATGTAACAGGAACAGTAATTACAAACTCAGAAGTAACTGCAGATAGACAACAAATAGAAGAAGCTATTCTTAGCTTTATTGGTGAATATAATCAATTACCGCCTATGTATTCAGCAATAAAAATAAATGGAAAACGTTTATATGAATTAGCCAGAGCTGGAAAAGAAATTGAGAGAGAAACCAGAAAAGTATGGATACATAATATCCAGATTCTTCAAACGGATGAAGAAAAACATGAAGTAAGAATTATTGTAGAATGCTCAAAAGGAACTTATATAAGAACTTTGTGTCACGACATCGGTGCTAAACTTAATTGTGGTGGATGCATGAAGAGTTTATTAAGAACCAAAGTTGGGCAATTTTCGATTGAAAATAGTAATAAATTATCTGAAATAAGTGAAATGGTGCAGCAAAACAGGTTTGAGAATACGGTCATTAAAGTTGACGATATGTTCCCAGGCTATACTAAAGTTGTCGTAGCGGAAGAATATAATAAATTGATATATAACGGTAATAGTTTTCAAGCAAAAAATTTGATAGAGCAAATAGTAGAGACCGATAATCAAGATAATTATGTCGATTCCTCTATATACAGAGTATATGATTGGCAGAATAATTTTATTGGTATTTACCAATTTGATAAAGCGGAAGATAAATTTAAACCATTAAAGATGTTTTTGTAAGATACTGATAGGAGTAATTCATATGAAATATATTGCAGGTAGGACAGATTTTAAACTTCATAATACCGTTGTCACTATAGGTAAATTTGACGGTTTACACCGTGGCCATCAACTTTTGTTAAACAATATTATAGAACAAAAGAAGCAAGGATATAATGCGGTAATGTTTACTTTTATGTATCACCCTAGTAACCTGTTTTCAGATAAAGAAATTAATTTAATATATACAGAAGAAGAAAAAAGGTTTCTGCTTGAGCGGAGTGGTTTGGATGTATTGGTATCCTATCCATTTACAGAAGAAACAGCTGCAATGGAGCCGGAAACCTTTATTAAAGAAGTTTTGATTGAAAAACTGGATGTAAAGAAGATAGTAGTTGGTACTGATTTTTGCTTTGGACATAATCGAAAAGGGAATGTGAGTTTATTTGAGGTTTTGTCTCATGAATATGGATATGAATTGATTGTGTTCGATAAGATGAAAGTTGATGATCAGGTCATCAGTAGTTCTTTTATTCGTACCGAAATAGCAGAAGGACATATAGAAAATGCCAATTCACTACTTGGGAATCCATATACCATTATTGGTGAGGTACAACATGGCCGAAAAATAGGACGAACGTTAGGTTTTCCTACTACGAATTTAATTCCTCCCCAGAATAAGCTACTTCCACCAAATGGAGTATATGCTTCTATTACTAAAATTAATGGAATAGAACATCCTGGGGTAACTAATATTGGGTATAATCCCACTGTTGGAACAACACCGGAACGACGAGTAGAAACTTTTATTTTTGATTATGATGCTAACTTGTATGGAAAAACGATTGAGGTTGTACTATATGCACTTGAAAGATCTGAAATTCATTTTAATTCTCTGGAAGAATTAAAGGAACAAATGCGCAAGGATATCGCCTTTGGACGAAATTACTTTGCAAATAATTAGTACTCGTATCACTTATAGATACTCTTTTAATACTTTATATAGCGCAATAATACCGTCCTGGAGATCTTTTTCCAGGACGTTTGCATATCCAAGTAATATGGTTGGCGGATTGATTTGCTGCGCATGCGTTTGTAATTCTGGAGCAGATGTATAATGCTCACTCAAGCCATATAACTTGATACTTTTCCTTGCGGCGGTTTCTATGATTTCTTTTTCTGTCAATATAGTGCTTGTAAATCGAAGAACTAAATGCAAGCCTGCATTTTCTCCCTCTATTTGAATCTTATCTTCAAATATTTTTAAACTTTGAATTAATATATCATGTTTATTCTTATATATCTTACGCATTTTATTTAAATGTCGTTCAAAATAACCTTCTTTTATAAAGTTGGTCATTATGTTTTGATCAACTCGTGAGACGGTTGAGGAATAGTAATATAAATTACGTCTGTATAATTCCATTAAATTCTCTGGTAATACCATGTATCCAATTCGAATAGCAGGAGCCACGGCTCTTGAAAAGGTACCAAGGTAGATCACTTTACCGGAGGAATCAATTCCTTGTAAGGCAGGAATCGGTTTCCCTTTATAACGGAACTCACTATCATGATCATCCTCAATAATATATCGGTTCGCTGTGTTATTTGCCCATTGTAATAATTCCAAACGACGTTTAATCGGCATAACGATTCCTAAGGGATATTGGTGTGAGGGGGTCACATAAACAATATCTGCATTGGATTCTCTAAGAAACGAAATGTTGATTCCATTACGATCTAATTCAATTGGAACAGCATCATAATGTAATCCTGTGAAAATCTTGTACGCCTGTTTATAGGTCGGATTTTCCATAGCAATCTTGCTATTAATCATGGGATTAATTTTTACATATTGAAGCAACTGTGCAAGCAGCTGCAACAGATAATCAGCTCCGGCTCCAATTATTATCTGCTCCGTATTACAATTTACACCACGAGATTCGTGCAAGTAACTTGCTATGGATATTCTGAGATTTTCATCTCCTTTATTATCACCAAGAAGAAACAATTCATTATTATTATCATTCATACAATTTTTAGATAATTTTCTCCAAACATTATAAGGAAAGCTGCTAATATCAATTGCAAAGGGTGAAAAATCATATTGATAATGAGTTTTCGCTTTTGAAGTTGGCTGACGTTTAGGAGTATGGCTAACGTTTATATTTGTCAAATCAGAAATAAGGCAGACATAGTAACCACTTTTGGATACTGCTTCCATATAACCTTCCGAAACTAGTTGAGCATATGCCATGTCCACTGTGTTTCGACTGACTTGCAGATGAATAGCAAGGCTTCTTGTAGAAGGCAGTTTGGTATGAAAAGGAAGGTTACCACATTTAATTTCTGTCTTAATATAATTATATATTTGTTCATACATAGGAAGGATCGATTGAGTATCAATATTTATTGTAAGCATATATAAACTCCTCCATTTTGATGGTGCAGATAATTTCTATTGGTAATGAGAACTCTGATGTAGTTTGAATTTATTGGTCTGGTACATTTGTTAATTAATATATATTATGAGCATACCAGTTTTAATATAATATTGCAACATTATTAATCAAAATCTAATTTGATATAGCTTGAATAACCATTTCATGTATGAGATAATCATAATTAATTATATAAATAATTTATATTTAAAGGTAGTCGATTTATCTACTACATATGGAGGGCGTATGATAGAAGTTAGAAATGTTACAAAGAAGTATGGAAAATTGGTCGCAAATGAAAATCTGAGTTTTCAAGTAAATCAGGGGGAGATCTCTATTCTTGTAGGACCAAACGGCGCTGGTAAGTCTACCATAATAAAGAATATTGCAGGCTTATTAAGATTTAAAGGAGAAATTCTAATCTGTGGTAAAAAAAACAAATCAATAGAAGCAAAAAGGAATTTAGGATATATACCTGAGATTCCGGCTTTATATGATATGTTAACAATTTGGGAGCACATGGAATTCATAGCAAGGGCATATTCTTTGGGAAATTGGAAAGAGAGAGCCAATTCCCTATTTCAGCGATTTGAACTAGATGATAAAAAGAATAAGTTAGGAAATGAATTATCAAAAGGTATGCAGCAAAAGGTTAGTATTTGCTGCGGTTTGTTACCAAATCCCAAAGTTTTATTATTTGATGAACCGTTAGTTGGATTGGATCCACATGCAATTAAAGAACTAAAATCTATGTTAATCGAGTGTAAATTGGAAGGTACCGCTATATTGCTAAGTACTCATATGCTTGATAGTGTCGCAGATTTCTGGGATAGTACTAATATTATGGTGGAAGGAAAAATAGCTGCAACAAGAACCCGTAATGAAATAAAAGGAAGTGGAGAGAACTTAGAAGAACTGTTTTTTGAAATTACGGAAGGAAATAAGAATAATAAATTAGCAGAAAAGCCTATACAAAATAAAAATGCTGTTAGAGAGGAGAAACCATGAAAGCACTAGGGTACCTCTTAATTACTACATTTAAGAATAGAATTCTTAACTTGAAGAAAAAACCTGCATATCTAATATTATATGGCATTATTGCACTTAGTGTATTAGGTATGTTTATTTCATATTCTCAAATGGGATCACAAATAAAAAATTATCGCACTTATACGGATATTCGTATTCTTTATGCAATAATTGCAGGTGTTGGACTGCTTTTCTTATTTTCTTTTGTTTCAACTGGGCTGTCTACCGGTTCTACTTTATTTAATATGGCAGATGTGGGATTGCTTTTTGTATCTCCAATTTCTTCAAAAAAGATATTGATATATGGATTAATTAAACAAATGGCTACCACCTTCATAACTGCTATATTTATATTATTTCAGGTGAATACCATAAAGCAAAGTTTTGGACTTGATATGGGTTCTATTCTGAATATATTTTTGATTTATGCAATCATCCTATTCTTCGGTCAATTAATGTCCATAGCTGTATATATATTTACCAATGGCCAGCCTCGCCGGAAAATGCTGATCAAGAGTATATTATATGGATCAATTGCTTTATTATTAGGGGCAGTATATGTGCTACATTTAACACATGGTGGATCTATCTTGAATAATGTTATGGAATTGATGGATTCTAGACCTTTTCACTTTTTACCTGTTTCAGGTTGGGCTGTTATGTTTATTAAAGCCACAATAGAAGGAAGGCTTATCTTTATCATAGTCTCATTGTCACTGTTTTTAGTAACAAGTATTGCTATGATATCACTATTTACTACGGGTGATGCAGATTATTATGAGGATGTACTTAATTCCACTGAGATAGTATATTCAAGACTTCAGGATGCTAAGGATGGAAAAAAAGTTTTTAACACGAAGAAGGTAAAAGTAAAAGAAGAGCAGACCGGATTAAAAGGTGGAAAAGGGTCCAGCACCTTTTATTATAAACACTTATTAGAAAAGAAAAGAACCAGTAGATTCTTATTTATTGATACCTATACTATCTTTGCATCCATAGGAGCCGCAATACTATGTAGATATATTAATAAGGATTTTTCAGTATATATTATTTTAGGGATATTGGTTTATTTTCAATTCTTTTTAACTATATTAGGTAAACTTAGTAATGAACTTACA
This sequence comes from uncultured Lachnospiraceae bacterium, assembly GCA_963517115.1. Taxonomy (GTDB): domain Bacteria; phylum Bacillota; class Clostridia; order Lachnospirales; family Lachnospiraceae; genus Anaerocolumna. Next base: position 74,124 of record CAUQEW010000016.1, read on the forward strand.
AAACCTTATATCTATCTAATACCTGAAAAATCAATGACGAAAGTTTTAGCAGCTTCTATCACAACTTTATTGAAACCTTGTGTAGATGCCATTATCATTTTTACAGTGGTTTGTATTTTTAGTAGAACATCTCCATTACTTAATCTGTTTTTAGCATTGGCATATGCATCTTCCGGTGCCATTTTTGTTAGTTATACTTTACTTTGCCAAAGGATATTTGGTGGCCAACCCAATAAATTAATCTCATCGATGTTAGGAATTACTTTATTTATGGTCATACTGAGTCCTGGAATAGGAGCCAGTATAACAGCAATTCTATTGTTACCAAAGACATTGACATTTTTAGGAACCTTACCATTTACCCTTTGCTGTGTAGGTATTACAATTTTTGTATTTATAGTTTGCGGTGATTTATTAGATAAGGCAGAATATACTGGAAAATAACTGATTAGCCATTTTAATTATTAGCATCAATATGGAATATTCCAATTTCCTTATAGTGATCTATTTTATAATTAATTGTATGAAGGCTGCTATCTAGTTGCTTCATCTGATTCAATATATATTCTTTATGATTTAAAAGAATAATTTTTCTGGTTTCAACAGTTTCATTTCCTTTTAAGCATAAGTTCATAAATTCCTTAATATGTTCAATGGACATACCAGAATTTTTTAAGCAACAGATTAAGCCAAGCCACTCTATATCGTTGTCGGAAAACTTTCTAATTCCGCTTTTACTACGTTTAACTAAAGGTAATAGTCCTTCTTTATCATAATACCTCAACGTATATATTGAAAGTCCTGTTTTTTCAGAAACTTGTTTGATTGTGTATTCCATACTGTTTTCCTCCATATTATAACTTCTTTCTTAAAATAACATAATATAAAATTTGTGTCAATATTTTTGGAAAAACATTGACTTAGAGTTAACTCTATGGTTTATACTTTAGACATGGGTAAATCCTAATATGAATGAGAAATGGAGATAGTTATGAATTACAGAAAATTTGGGGAAACTGGAGTGAATATCTCAGCACTAGGCTTTGGTTGTATGCGATTGCCTGAGTATGAAAAGGACGGACAGTGGTTTATTGATGATGAAAAGGCGATTCCAATGCTTTTACACGCTTATGAAAATGGCGTGAACTATTTTGATACGGCACCATATTATTGCCATTCAAATAGTGAAATTACTGTTGGTAAAGCATTTAAGGATATCCGTGAAAAGGTAATACTTTCTACAAAGATTCCTTTAGAGACTTGTAAAGAACCGGGAGATTATCGTAAAAACTTAGAACAAAGCCTAGCCAAAATGGACACCACTTATCTTGACTTTTATCATTTTTGGGGAATCAATAAAAAATCCTTTGATGATGTTATTATCGGTTTGAACTTATTGGAAGAAGCAAAAAAAGCAAAAGATGAAGGACTTATCAAGCATATATCTTTTTCCTTCCACGATGATGCAAAGAATATAAAATATATTATTGATACCGCAGAAGAAAAAGGGGTTCCAATGGAAACCATGCTTTGCCAATACAATCTTCTTGATCGAAGTAACGAAGAAATGATTGCATATGCAGCATCAAAAGGTTTAGGCGTAGTTGCAATGGGACCTGTTGGAGGCGGGCGACTTGCTGCACCTACAGATCTTTATACAAAATTAACCGGTAACCCATCAATAGCAACTTATGAACTTGCATTTAAATTTGTGTTAGGTAATCCGAATCTAAGTTGTGCTTTATCTGGAATGCAGAATATTGATATGGTAGAAAAAAATCTCATAATTGGTAGTGACAGTACAATTATTACAGAAGAGGAATGGAAGCAGTTAGGTGATGCAGTAGAACAGCTTAAAAAATTCAGTGAATTATATTGCACTGGATGTTCCTATTGTCAGCCATGTCCAGTCGGAATTAACATCCCTCATATCTTTAATTTGTATACACACCACAATGTATATGGATTAACCGACCACGCTAAAACCGAAATGAAGAAATACATGAATGAAGATGGTAAGACCATTAAGGATTGTAAAGATTGCGGACTATGTGAAAAGAAATGTCCACAACATCTGAAAATCCGTGATGAACTAAAACGTGTTGAAAATATATTAGCAGCCTGCTAAAAATGTCTAACAAACTAAGCAGACAGATAGGAGTAATGTGAGAATACTATTTATTGGCGGAACAGGAACAATAAGCATCGCAATTACAAAACAATTAGCAGAACAAGGCGAGGATTTATATTTATTAAATCGTGGTAACAGGAATAATTTTCTTTCACCAAATGTAAAACAAATTATTGCAGATATTAATAACGAAGCAGAAGTTGCTAAATTAATATCTGACATGGAATTTGATGTAGTAGCAGATTTTATAGCTTTTACGCCTGTACAGCTAGAAAGAGATTATCGTTTATTTAACGGAAAAACAAAACAATTTATCTTTATAAGTTCAGCTTCGGCTTATCAAAAACCTCTTTCTGATTATCGGATTACAGAAGGAACACCTTTGTCTAACCCATACTGGGAATACTCGCGTAATAAAATTGCCTGTGAGGACTTTTTAATGAAAATGTATCGGGAAAATGGTTTTCCAGTTACGATTATAAGACCAAGTCATACTTATGATGAAAGATCAATTCCATTAGGAATGCACGGTAGGAAAGGTAGTTGGCAAGTAGTAAAACGAATGTTGGAAGGTAAAAAGATTATCATTCATGGTGACGGTACATCCCTTTGGACGATGACACACAATAGTGATTTTGCAAAAGGTTTTATTGGTTTAATGGGTAATCTCCATGCAATTGGTGAGGCTATTCAGATAACCTCTGATGAATCGTTGACTTGGAATCAGATTTATCAATCAATTGCCGAAGCACTTGGAGTTAAGTTAAATGCAATTTACGTTTCTTCAGAATTCTTAGATGCTTGCAGTAAGGAAGATTATCGTGGGGCATTATTAGGTGATAAAGCGAATACTGTGGTGTTTGACAATTCAAAATTAAAAAGACTAGTACCTGAATTCATCGCTACAAAACGGTTTGATCAAGGTATAAAAGAAACTGTTAATTCCGTACTTAATAATCCTCAGTATCAAGTTGAAGATGAGGAATTTGACAAGTGGTGCGATAAAGTGATAGCAGCATTGGATCGGGCAGTACAAGATATCATCTTATAATGAAACAGCTATTAATAATTACATAGATTGAAAACAGTAAGGAGTGGCTTTCTTAAATAGAAAGCCACTCCTTACTGTTTTCAATTTAGTCAAGTCATCTGTAGATTTAGAGTATGATTTACAGTTTAAAATCAACAGTAAACAAATTATAAATAGTAATTTTCATAAAATAATTACTGTCTAATAATATAAGTACATAGATTAAGTAATAATTAATCATAATATTATTGCTTGATGAAGTAACAAACGGTTGAAACAAGTCCTAGATGGTAGTATAATAGCTAGGTATTTGCCCGGAAAGACAGATTAAAAACTAAATTATACTATTTATTAACCTTAATAAAAAGGATTGGAGATTATATGAAACAATTAATGTTTGACAACAAAAAAGGTATCAATTCAGAAGAAATAAAGGAAGCTATTGATATTTGCATCAAGCAGGATAAATATATATTATCAGAATTTACAAACAAGTTTAAAAAAGCATATAGTGTCAATCAATTCTATGAACCTGTAGAAAATGATGATTGGACAACAGGATTTTGGACTGGAGAATTATGGCTAGCTTATGAGAATTCTGATGAGGAATGTTTTAGGACTGCAGCAGAACTTCAGATTGACAGCTTTATGAATCGAATCGAGAAGAAAATCAGTGTAGATCATCATGATATGGGGTTTTTATATTCACCTTCCTGTGTTGCTGGCTACAAACTGGTAGGTAGTGAGACCGGAAAGAGGGCAGCATTATTAGCGGCAGATCATTTAATCTCAAGATATCATCCAATTGGTGAATATATTCAGGCATGGGGAAGTATGGACAGTCCGGATAATTGCCGTCTAATTATTGATTGCTTATTAAATCTACCTTTATTATATTGGGCAACTGAGATAACAGGTGACTTGAAATATAAGGATATTGCAGAAAAACATATACACACAGCACTTAAGAATGTAGTGAGAGAGGACTATTCCACCTGGCATACTTTTTATTTTGATTTAAAAACGGGTGAACCTTCTCATGGTGCAACCTGTCAGGGTTATCGAGATGGTTCTGCTTGGGCCAGAGGACAGGCTTGGGGAATCTATGGTATTGCCTTAAGTTATGGTTATACCAAAAAACAAGAATATATTGATATGTTTAAGAATGTTACAAAATTCTTTCTTGATCGATTACCTGAGGACCTAGTTCCGTACTGGGATTTAGAATTCACGGAAGGATCTGCGGAACCAAGAGATTCCTCATCTGCAGCGATAGCAGTCTGTGGCATGCTAGAGATGGCGAAATATCTACCTGAGAAAGATAAGGAATATTATACTAATATAGCAAAGAAGATAATGAAATCCTTATATGATAATTATGCAGTGAAAGATTTTAAGACTTCCAACGGACTTCTTCTTCACAGTACTTATTCAAATCATTCACCTTACAACACCTGTAATCACTATGGCGTGGATGAATGTAATTCTTGGGGTGACTATTTTTATCTGGAAGCACTCACAAGATTAGAAAAAGATTGGAAACTATATTGGTAAGAAGGTGAAATAAGTGTGAAATACTTTCACACTTAGGGTTGCGTTCTGAAAATGAATGCAGTCATTCGTTCTTAAAACTTGGAGGAAAATTATGAATAAAAAACAATTTTTTGATCGAGATAACACTCATTATTATTTTGATGATTTAGGTAAAATAGCAGACTATTGTAAAAAATATTGGCCAAAAGAGGTTGCTCATATTCTAAGAATTGCTGACGAAGTATGTGAACAAATCTTTCTATTTGATTTAAAATGGGATATGGAACAAACTTATGAACCTGTTAAATTTGAAGGTGAAATTGATTGGAGATTTATGCCATCAACCGATCCTGAATTTATTTTTCAATTTAATCGCCATCGATTTTTCATCTGCCTTGGACAAGCGTATGCTATGACAGGAGATGAGAAATATGCAAAAACCTTTGTGAATCAGATGACACATTGGATTGAACATGAAAAATTAGATAGCGCAGGAAGTACCGAAACAACATGGAGGACCATTGAGACAGGACTCCGAGGTGAATATTGGTCAAAAGCATTTCGGTATTTTCAACATAGCCCATCACTAACGGATAAGGCGGTAGATCAATTCTATCACAACATGGTAGAACATGCTAAGTATTTAGCTGACTGTTATTCACCTTATCATTTGATGAGTAATTGGGGGGTGTTAGAAAATCATGGATTATTTGAGATAGCAGTTACCCTACCTCAGAGTGAACAGACAAAGGAATGGATCCAGATGGCTTTAACACATTTAGAGAAGGAAATACGAATACAGATTATGAATGACGGTGTTCAATGGGAACAGTCCCCAATGTATCATAATGAAGTATTACATTGTTATCAGGATGTATTGATTCTAGCAGCAAGAAACAATATAGAGGTTCCAGCAATTCTGTTAGAAAAAGTCAAAGCAATGACATATGCAGATATGGCTTGGATAAAACCAAATCACTGTCAAATCATGCAAGGAGACAGTGATGATACAGATATCCGAGATATCATAAGTGTAAGTGGATATCTTTTCAAAGATCCTGTTATCAAGCAGGTAGGATATGATAGGCTGGATTTTGAAAGCGTATGGGATTTAGGAATAAAAGCTGCAATGGAATATGAAGATATGTCCTCTTGCGAACCTGATTTTACTTCCATTGCATTGAATGACAGCGGCAATTATTATATGCGTTCTGATTGGAGTGAGAAGAGTAACTTACTACATTTCCATTGTGGAACCATAGGAGCGGGTCATGGACATTCAGATAAATTGCACCTTGATCTAATAGCAAATGGTGAAGACATATTGGTGGATGCCGGACGTTATAATTATGTTGCAGGCTCTGAACGATTTGCATTTAAAGACCCGGAGGCACACAATACAATAACAGTAGATAATCAGAAGTTTACCATTTGTAAGGATTCATGGGAATGTAGTAAACTGTCTCAGCCTGTAAAACAGAACTTTTATGCAACAGATGATTATGAATTCGTTCAAGGAGGCCATTTAGGTTATATGGATCTGTCTTCCGGTGTATAAATAAATCGCAAAGTTATTCATATTAAACCTAATATTTATGTTGTTGTAGATGAAATGTATACTGGTGGTGAACACACTTATCAGCAATACTTCCACTTTAATGAAGAAGGTAATGTTTTAAATAAAGAGAATTCTGTTCGTTATGAAGGGAAGCAGGCCGTCGCAGATTTATATTTTATGAATGCAATTACAAAATCTGAATTACTTGAAACCAGAATCTCGAGACATTACAATAGCTTTGAATATAACAAAACAGTAAAAAATGAATTCAAGGGAAATGGATTTGCATCGGCCATTACAGTTATTATTACTGAAGATATCACAAATAAAGAAAACCTTGACCAAGTAATAATTAATAAAGTTCCAGTTAAATCAACCCTAAAGAACCTAATCTATCCGGATAATTATGCGGAAGCTGTTAAAATTCAAACTCACAATAACACGTATGTAATAATCGTATGCCACCAGGAAGTAAATTCACCGACTGATTTAGTAGAAGCAGATGGTTGCATGGGTTTTGGTAATGTTATTGTATTTGAACCAGACAAAGAAAAAGAAATTGGGTGTGTACTTAACTGGTAGACTTTAGGACGCTTTGCCCTGGGGGTAGATAGAACTCCGTGAGTACTTCATGTGTGTTTATAGTTCAGAGAAAGAATCCGACGTTACTAATACTGTGATTATCGTTTAAAACATTCCAGCGGCGCAGGAACTCCTCGGTGAAAGCATCCTCGTCAAACACCTGCTCTGTTGGAATATAAACGATTATCTCAGTATAAGTAACGTTGCGGATTCATTCAATTCACTATAAACACACATGAAGTATTCGCGGAGTTTAATTTAATTTTTGAGGCAAAGCTGACTATGGAAGTAGTGTGATAACAAAATTGGATCGGTCACAACATAGTGACTACTAAGAAACTTCAAACTGTTTATGACGGTAAAGTATTCCTAGAAGCAACCCTTTGCACCGATAAAATTGAATGCTTATGACAGATTCGCTAGTTTCTTGGCAAAAGCAGTTGCAGTTAAGAAAGTAATTCGTGCTCGTTATCAATTTCGACTTAACGGCGTAAAAGTATTAGGGACGCTGAACCGTATTATAAGTAACGGAGACTTTTAGCCTTAATCATTGATATAACTTGGTTAAGGCTATGTTTGCATGTGGAAATTACTATATCAAAAGTAAGATTCTAAATATTTTTATTATAAAAAATAAATTAACTATTGGTTAATATTTATGAATAAAAGGTGAAAATGCTTCAATTGTTTAAATTATATATATTTGATATCATTTAATTTACGAAGTCCTTAAATTGATAAATAAATGGAGGAGTTAATTTTATGAGAATAAGTGAGGTTATTAGAAAGTATAGAAAAAAGGAAAATCTTACTCAAGAGCAAGTTGCTAATTATTTAAATATAAGTGCACCAGCAGTAAATAAATGGGAAAGTGGAATATCATGCCCAGATATAGCCATGTTAGCACCTCTTGCACGTGTTTTAAAAATTGATGTTAATACATTATTGGCTTTTAATGAGGAATTAACAGATGTAGAAGTAAAAAAGCTTACAAAAGAGGTAGGTGAAATGGCATCAAAAGAGGGACTCCAAAAGGCTTTTGAAATGGCCAGTGATTTAATTAAAAAATATCCAAATTGTGATGAGTTGATATATTGGATATCAGTGGTATTAAGAATATATTTATTAGAGCCTCAAATTGAGGAAAAAGATAAATATGAAAGAAAAATCATTGTTTGGCTTGAACTTGTAGCAACAAGTAGTAAAGAAAAGACAGCTTCTATGGCAAAATTAGAATTATCAGCATTGTATAGGGCTAAAAAAGAGTATAAAAAAGCTCAAGAATTATTAGATAAAATTCCAGAAAAAGAGGTGGATAAAAAAATTCAACAGGCATTATTATATGAAAGTAGTGGGAAAATTGATGAAGCTTATGGCATTTATGAAGGTGAATTAAGGAAAAATGCTAATGAAGCCTTTACTGCATTATCGCTAATGATAAATCTGTCATATAAAGAAAAGAAATTTAGTGAAGCAGAAGAATATATAGAGCGGGCTAAAATCATTGCTGATGCATTTGATTTAGGAGCATTTCATAAATATCAATTAGATTTATCTTTAGCAAGGGAAAAACAGGATAAAGAAAAAGCTATAGAGATGATTATAAATATGGTGAATGAAGCAAGTAGCATGGATAATTCTTTGAAGTCAAAGCTGTATAAGCATACGAAATTTAATGTTAATAGTAGTTGGGACAAAGATAAATATGAAAGAGTAGTAAAAGGGGCATTTAAAATAGATAAAACTCTTGATTTTGTCAAAGATGATTCCAGGATAAAAATTCTGTTGGAATAACGCTAAAGTTGGCAAAAGAAGTTGATAAGCATTTTCCTCTATAATCTATTATTAGTTTTATGTCGTAACTTTTCCGTAATGTGAACTAAATGAAAAATTCAATTGAGCAGAGCAAAATTTACGTTGTACTAAAAACATACTGAATATCAACAATATGTTGTGACAGAGCCAAAAAAATAAAGACAGATTATGATTTTTATAGCTATAGTAGCATATTAAGTTATTACCAAATAGCAGTGAATAAGAGGGGGGATTTAAATGTTTTTTGAATCGATGGAGTTTTATATTGAGTTGGTTGAAGATATGGATATTAATGAAGTGGTTGAAGTCTATAATTCCAATAAAGTTTTTTTGGTAAGCCATATGGATATGGATAGAGTAACGGATGAATGGATACTTCAAGAACTTGAGTCGATGAAAAATATTGGATATTATTCTTGTAAGATAGTTGAAACAAGTACAAGAAAGATTATTGGAGTAATTGATTTTAAGATGGGCGAAGAAACTTATTTATCATTATTGATGATACATAATGATTATAAAAACAAAGGCTTGGGAAAACTAATTTTTAAGGCATTTGAGGAATATGTTATATCACAAAAAAGTAAAAGTATTAAAATAGATGTGTAACGAATTATGATACATCAGTATTAGATTTTTGGATTAACAATGGATTCATTAAATTAAAAGCAATAGAGTTAAATTGGACCGGAAAGATTTTACCTGCCATTACCATGAAGAAGAACATTTAATTTATTAGGACCTAACAAAATTAATTCAACCAGTTACAATATCTCATTATCAATAATTAATCATTCTTTTTCATAATCAGCTTTGCCCAAAAACTATATTGAACTGCAGGAGCATTCGGGTGTATGTTTCATGTGAATTGGAAGAATTCGTGATGTTTCTTATGCTCTGGTAATCGTGCCAATCTCGGACGAGCGTGATGTCTGAGGAGGCGTTCACGCCGACGAGTTCGCGCTCGCCCGAGATGCTTTAAACGATTATCAGAGCATTAGAAACACCGAATTCTTACTCTGAACATGAAACATACACCCGGATGCTCCTGCAGTCCTAAATCCCCCCGCGCAAAGCGTCCTAAACCTAAATTCCTTATTCAAAAGGACTAAGTAAAACCGGCTGAAGCTGTTTACCTTCTAGTGCACTTTCTATGGTTAAAGTTAATAGATTTGTATGAGCAATTAAAGAATTTGGTTTGCCTGTTGGACTATCTTGACCAAAAGGAACAAAATAAATGTTCTTTGCATTTAATAATAAACCAATATTTTTAAGATTCATACTTAAAGCATCATTCGTTGATAAGGATATAACTAGAGGTTTACCATTTCTTAGATGTGCTTTCGCTGCCATAAGAACAGGTGTATCCGTTATTCCGTTAGCTAGTTTAGCTAGTGTATTTCCAGTACAAGGAATAATAGCAAGAATGTCTAAATAACCTTTAGGTCCTATTGGTTCTGCTGCTTCAATTGTTGTAATAGGGTCATTACCTGTTAAGTATTTCATTTTATGAAGAAAATCGGATGCATTTCCGAAACGACTATTAATTGTTTGGGATGCATTTGAAAATATGGGGTATACATTTGCACTATCTCCTATAAGACGCTCTATTTCAAGAAAGACTTTATCATAAGTACAGAAGGAACCGGTTAATGCAATTCCTATATTTTTATTATTCAGAGACATAAGGACACTTCTTTCCTAGATTGGATAAAACATGATTAATTAAAAAAGTTGCAGATGATTTTGGAGCAAATTTGCCCGGAAGGCCAAGGCAAAGCTTGGAATTCCTGTTGAGTTCTTTTGCAATTGGATAGTCAACTCCACCAGGAGCTGATGCAATATCTATGATAACTACTTCGGAATTAGTGTTAATGAGAAGCTCCTTGGTAAGCACTAGGTCGGGTACCGTATTAAAAATGTAATCATATAAACAGATCTTTTCTTTAAGTTCTGTGAAATTAATAGCACCATAGGAGGCTGCATAAGCAGCTGCTAAGGCCTGAGAGGATCTTGCTGCGATGTCAATATGACCACACAAACCTTTTAACTTTTCAGCTAATGTACGTGCACATCTACCATATCCAATAATTAGGCAGGAACTGCCATGAAGATTCGTTGTACTATTCATAATTGCTTCTGCAATTGCACCTTCTGCAGTAGCGATTGTATTATATAAGATGACCTCTTCCTTATCCATGAAATCATAATAAAAGATGTTTTGTGTTTCACAATATTTCTTTAATTCAATGGTAAAACAACCACCGTATAATTTATGATTTGGAGAAAGCAGGCTGCAAAGATTTTCTATGGTTAAATCAGGGTAAACCTGTCGTGCTATTATATTGTTTCCGTCTTTTGAAAGAGGGATAGGTGTAATAATGATTTGGCTGGAATTAATAGCTTCTGATAAGGACTCAGCATGATAACAGGATAAACTCAATAAGGAATCATTTAGTCCATAAACAATGACAGAATAATTACGTGAGATTAATTCATTTGTCATATAAATTTGTCTCATATCTCCACCGATGATTGCAAAATCATAATTACTATGGTTCATAAACTGCCTCCTATATAAATAATAATTGGTAGATGTAGATGATTGGATGATTACAATATATGGTTTTTGAAGGAAAAAGTTCTTGATAAATTAAGCAACATTTGATTTAATTTTAATTTATAAGTTGAATTAAATTTGAAAGTTTTGAATAACGGTTTACTTTTTTAATGGACTATGTTATGATGTTATACGTATCAAAAAACAGCCAATACTCAGAAATAGGACACTCCGACCTTTATCTTAGTGTTAGGCGTTTAACTTTTAAGGAGGAAAAAAACATGATTAGTAAAGAAAAGAAACAAGAAGTTATTACCGCTTTTGGAAGAACACCTGAGGATACAGGTTCACCAGAGGTACAAATTGCACTTTTAACTGCTAGAATTACTGAATTAACAGAGCATTTAAAAGTAAACAAAAAAGATCATCATTCAAGAAGAGGTCTTCTTCAAATGGTTGGTCAAAGAAGAGGTTTACTTGAATATTTAAAGAAAACTAATATTGAAGGTTATCGTTCATTGATCGAACGCTTAGGTTTAAGAAAGTAATTACTAAAACTTTATGTTATTTTTTGTTGTATAACTGCAGCAAATAATAGAAGGCAAGTTTAGCGAACTTTCTATTGCAATAAACAGTAAGAGTTGAAAAGAGTGGATTTTATCCACTCTTTTCTTTTTGATAATCATATCGGGGAGATGGGGGCCAAATTATGTACATAGTAAATAGAATAAAGATAATAACCAGGGATAAGGCTTTCATTAATAAAACAATTGCAATTACAATTCCTATTGCTTTACAAGGTTTTTTAAATACCGCATTAAATTTTGTGGATACCTTGATGATTGGGAGTTTAGGTGAAAGTACCATAGCAGCAGTAGGTTTAGCGAATAAGGTATTTTTTGTATTTTCTCTTTTCGTATTTGGAATTGTCAGTGGATCCGGTGTCCTAACAGCACAATATTGGGGGAAGCGAGAAGTAGTTAACATCAGAAAGGTATTGGGACTTTCTTTAATATTAAGCCTAATTGCTGCTTCCTTATTTGTAATACCAAGTGTATTATGTCCAAAACTGGTGATGAGAATTTTTACTACAGGAGAAGAAACCATTACAATTGGAGCAATTTATCTAGCAATCGTTGCACTTAGTTATCCATTTACGGCAGTTACCAATGCCTATGTGACATTGCTTCGTGGAGTGAACCAAGTTAAGGCTCCAGTTATTATAAGTACCATAGCTATCTTAGTTAATGTTATATTAAATTACGTACTTATCTTTGGTAAAGCAGGATTTCCAGAATTGGGTGTTGCAGGTGCAGCAATTGCAACATTAATCGCGAGAATTGTAGAATGCTCCTCTTTACTTATAATTGTATATTGGAACAAAGGTCCTGCAGCAGCAAAATTCAAAGAATTATTTGCATTTAATAAGAGCTTTTTACAAAAATACTTTCTAACTGTTTCACCAGTTATAGCAAATGAATTTATGTGGGGGTTAGGTGTCACCATGTATTCACTAGCTTATGGAAGAATGGGAGATGCTGCAGTGGCAGCTATTACAATTACTCAGACGGTTGAGCAGATAATGCAGGTTGTATTTATGAGTATAAGTAATGCTACGGCAGTTATTCTTGGAAATGAAATGGGTGCAGGGCATCTTAAGGATGCAGATAATCATGCTAAGAATCTAATATTTTTACAATTTATGCTGACGATAGTAGTATCAATTTTCTGTCTCTTAGTACGTAGTCCTATTATAAATATGTTTTCTGTCTCTGAAGAGGTAGCGGGATATATTAACTTGTGCATTCTAGTATTTGTTTTGTATATGCCATTTAAAATGTTTAATACTATCAATATTGTAGGAATACTTAGAAGTGGTGGAGATACAAAAGCTTGCCTTTTCTTAGATTGTTCCGGAGTATGGCTTATAGGTATACCAATGGCATTCTTAGGAGGATTGGTATTACATTTACCTATTTATATTGTGTATGCTATGGTGTTGATTGAAGAAATTTATAAATTTGTTTTAGGTATTATTCGTTATCGTCAGAAGAAGTGGTTACGAAATATTGTGGCTACTGATTAAATGATTCTATCTTAGAAAAATTTAGTAGTAATTTATTAGCAAAAGTGCTATACTAATAGAAACAGGGTCAATTTTACCTGTTTCTATTAGTGTTTATATGTTGGAGATAATTCCCGAGACTTCTGAAAAGGTTATCGAAAAAGGAATAATATGATTTCGGTGGATTTTTCAGTAGTTTCGGTATCTCCAACCCAAAATTGAATTTGAAAAGGAGAGCAAAATATGTACAAAAGTTTTTCCATGGAACTTGCTGGCAGAACTCTTACCGTTGAAGTTGGTAGAGTAGCAGCACAAGCGAATGGTGCCGCTTTTATGCACTACGGTGATACAGTTGTATTATCAACTGCAACCGCATCAGATAAACCAAGAGAAGGAATCGATTTCTTCCCTTTAAGTGTAGAATATGAAGAAAAATTATATGCAGTTGGTAAAATTCCAGGAGGTTTCATAAAGAGAGAGGGTAAAGCATCAGAGAATTCTGTCCTTACATCTCGTGTTATTGATAGACCAATGAGACCATTATTCCCTAAAGATTACAGAAATGATGTTACCCTTAATAATTTAGTTATGTGTGTAGATCAGGATTGTAGCCCGGAACTTACAGCAATGCTCGGATCAGCAATAGCAACAGCAATTTCAGATATTCCTTTTGATGGCCCTACAGCAGCTACTTTGGTTGGTATGGTGGATGGCGAATTAGTATTTAATCCAACCAGCTCCCAGAGAGATAAATCTGATCTGAGCTTAACGGTTGCATCAACAAGAGAAAAAGTTATTATGATTGAAGCCGGTGCGAATGAAATTGCAGAAGATAAAATGATTGAAGCAATCTTTGCTGCTCATGATTTAAACAGACAAATCATTGAATTCATTGATACAATCGTTACAGAATGTGGTAAGCCAAAACATGATTATATCAAATGCGATACTCCAATTGAATTGTGGGATGATATGGTAGCATTTATAACTACTGCAGCTATGGAAGTTGCTGTATTTACAGATGAAAAACAGGTAAGAGAAGCAAATATTAGAGAAATCAAAGCTAAATTAACTGCTCGTTACGAGGAAATGAATCCGGATTGGCTTCCACTCCTTGACGAGGCTGTTTATAAGTTCCAAAAGAAAACAGTACGTAAGATGATTTTAAAAGATCATAAACGTCCAGACGGTAGAGAGATCACACAGATTAGACATCTTGAGGCTGAAGTAGATATTTTACCAAGAACTCACGGTTCAGCTATGTTTACTCGTGGGCAAACACAAGTTCTTACTGTTACAACCTTAGGTGCTTTAGCTGAAATTCAAAAATTAGATGGTATCGATGAGAATGAAAAGACAAAGAGATATATGCATCATTATAATTTCCCATCCTATTCGGTTGGTGAGACAAGACCTTCTAGAGGACCTGGCAGACGTGAAATTGGTCATGGTGCATTAGCAGAGAAAGCATTAATTCCTGTTCTTCCAACGGAAGCAGAATTTCCATATGCAATCCGTACTGTTTCTGAAGTTATGGAATCCAATGGTTCTACCTCACAAGGTAGTATCTGTGCTTCTACTTTATCCTTAATGGCTGCCGGCGTTCCAATTAAGAGCATGGTTGCTGGTATCTCAGTTGGTCTTGTAACAGGTGAAACGGATGATGATTACTTGATCTTAACCGATATTCAAGGCTTGGAAGATTTCTTTGGCGATATGGACTTTAAGGTAGCTGGTACTAATAAAGGTATCACAGCAATTCAGATGGATATTAAGATTCATGGTTTGACTAGAGAAATTATCGAAAAAGCAATCTATAGAACAAAAGAAGCTAGAACACATATCTTAGATGATATTATGGCACCATGTATTGCAGAACCTCGTGCAGAGGTTGGCCCTTATTCTCCAAAGATTGTTCAGATTAAGATTGATCCATCTAAAATTGGTGAAGTTGTTGGACAAAGAGGTAAGACGATCAATGCGATTATTGAGCAAACCGGAGTTAAGATTGATATTACAGACGAAGGAAAAGTATCTGTTTGTGGTATTGATGCGGAAAGTATTCAGAATGCAATTAAGATAATCACAATGATAGTTACTGAGTTTGAAGAGGGTCAAATCTTCGAAGGTAAGGTAGTTAGCATCAAAGATTTCGGTGCATTCATAGAATTCGCTCCTGGTAAAGAAGGTATGGTTCATATCTCTAAGATCTCTAAAGATAGAATTGAACATGTAGAAGATGTGCTTACCATTGGTGATATTGTTAAGGTTGTATGCCTTGGCAAAGACAAGATGGGAAGAATCAGCTTTAGCATAAAGGATGTAAAATAATATATAAAGCGATCTACTAAAAACTTTGATAACAATTGATTTTGTTGTCAAAGTTTTTTTAATAGAATAAAGTTCCTTTGTAGGAATCTTTATTAATAAATAGATTCATTTTTCCATAAAATTCATTAGATCCATAAGATTCATAGGACTCATTAGGTAGATTCATTAGGGATTGCATATTCAGGGTTGAATGTTTATGAAGTTGATGTTATTATTTGGATAATACATATCTGAAATTAATACAAGGTTATTTTAATGTCACATTAAACTTTTAGAAAGTTAGAGGATAATAAAGAAATGACAACAAAAAATGATAATGTAATGAAAGTGTTTCTATTTTACATTTTTTTTATGATATTATTTACTTTGAATTTGATGATACCAATTTCTTTTTTTAATGTAGGATCTTATACATCAAGAATGTGGTTCTTATTTGAACTATTGGTGATGTTATTATCTTTATATATATTAGTTAAAGAGAAGTTGCCAAACAAGAAAATAATAGCAGTCTCTCTGTTGTTTGGAGTGTTGGCAGGATTATTTAACCCAATTGTAGGTGCTTGTACAATATTATCCTTTTTGGCTACGGCTAGCATTTTTAACAAATACGGTAATAGAATATCTGTTTTCAAAAGTTATACAAGGAAACAGGTGTGTATAAGCATTAGTTGGGGTTTAGCTGTTGGGTTAATTTTGGGAACTGTTAATTTGTTTTTATCAGGCAGTCAATCATTGGACTTGGATTTTAAAATAATATATTTGCTTTATTCATTAAATCCTGGAATATTTGAAGAAATAAGCTTTCGAATGTTTCTGTATGCATTTTCAGTCTATCTGCTAAAAGGTGAAATTGATTCCGCAAAGAAAAAAATATGGTGCTACATACTAATGGTTATCCCTCATGTTTTAATTCATACGCCTGATTTACTTTTAGAAAACGGAGTATTCAATTTTTTAATATATCTTCTAATATTATCTCTATTATTCGGACTTCCCTTTGCTTTGCTTCAAAAGAAACGAGATTTAACATCTGCTATGGTTGCTCATGGGCTTGTTGATTTTATTAGATTTTGTTTTGTAGGCTTACCAATGTAACTACTTTGACTGATAATATGAAAATGATAAGGAGAAACTTTATGGATAAAGGACAGATAGCAGTTGATACTTTTAACAACAACTATAATTGTGCACAGGCTACATTTTCTACTTTTGCAGAGGAATTAGGTCTTGACAGAAATACTGCATTAAAAATTGCCTCTGGATTTGGTGGTGGATTGAATGATGGAGAGGTTTGTGGTGCAGTCACAGGAGCATTAATGGCAATTGGACTTAAGTATGGCTTTTATCAGCAAAATGATCTAGAGAGAAAAGCGATTGCCAATGAAAAAGCACGTGAATTCATAGCTAAATTCAAAGAAAATAATGGGTCAATTATTTGTAAAGAAATTCTTAAATATAACCCAAGTTTTGCAAGTGATAAGTTAAAAATTCAAGAGTTAAATTTATTTAAATTAATTTGTCCAAGAATGGTAGCGGATGCGGTGGAAATAGTTCAAGGTATGATCTAATTAATAGAATACGAAATAGAAAGTTTAAAATTTCATACATCATCTATAAAATATTAAAATACTACTTGAGGAGATTATATATGTCAGGAATAATTACGCACTTAATAATTGCAGATGAAATAATAAAAAGGATACCCGATGGAATAATCACAAATCAAGACTTGTTTTATGCAGGATCTTTTGCACCGGATGCTATACATGCAAGAGAAGGTTATGTTAGGGCAGATAAAAAACATACCCACCTTAGAGATGACATAGCTGATAAAGATTTTTCAAAAGAGGAAAATCTTACATTATTTCATAATAGAGTGAATGAATTTATTACAGAAAATATTCATAGAGATGACAAACTGTTAGATTTGTATCGAGGTTATGTGGTACATTTATTAACAGATGAGATATTTACACTTACGGTAAGGCAAGAATTTGTTTATGAAATGAATAAATTAGGAATTGCACAACATGATAAATTATTTTATACAAATATAATAAATGACATATATTGCAATGATTTCAGACTTATGAAAGAGTATAAACCATTAGAGCGAATATGCGGTTTATTAGAGAAGATAGAACCTTATTCCATTGATCATTATCTTACTGAAACAGAATTAACTAATGGGAGAAACTGGGTAATCCAAAACTTGTTTTATCAAGAAAATCCATTAGTAACACCTGTTTATTTTTCATATGATAGAATAGTAACATTTATAAATGAGGCAGTAAAGGACATTATCATAAGACTCACTGATGGAAAAATGTTTCCAAAAATGTTATGAAAATTGACCGTCTATTTGGGATAACGATATATTTGTTAAATCACGGCATTGTTAATACTAGGGTTTTGGCAGACAAATTCGAAGTATCCCCTCGAACTATCATTCGCGATATTGAAACACTTAGTTTAGCTGGAATACCAATCACAACAATGTATGGTGCTAATGGTGGGTATAAGATATTAGATAACTTTAAAATGAATAATCAATTAGTGGATGGAGAAGATTATAGATATATACTTACTGCTTTGGAGGGACTTAATACTGGATATCATAACAAAAGGATAGAAGAAACGTTAGAAAAGATAGTACATACCTCTTCTAATAAAAAGATTAACCAAAGCCTATTTCTTGATTTTTCAATTATGCATGAAGGAAATAATGTTGATGAATGTATCAAACTATTAGAGCAGTCCATCAGTTCTAAAATTTGTGTCGAATTCAATTATACGAATTCATTAGAGCATACTAGTAAAAAAACGGTTGAGCCGATTGCTTTGACCTATAAATGGTATGCATGGTATTTACTTGGTTTTTGCCATGTTTATAAGGAATATCGTTGGTATAAAGTAATTCGCATGAGAAATTTAATTGAGTTGAACCAACCTTTTACTATGCAGCATGAGTCAGCCGATATACTAATAAAACATCAGGATGAAACAGACAACAATAAATATATTGATATAAAATTGAAATGCAGTGTAGATGTAAAGGTGCAAGTAGAAGAATATTTAAAAGGTGAAATTATATTAGAGGAGAAAGATTATTTTATTCTTTCCTTAAGAGTGCCGGAACATGAGAGAATATGGTTCTCATTAATCTTGAGTTTTGGTAATTCTGTTGAAGTTCTTGCACCTATTTTTCTACAAAGGCGATTGAAAAAAATAGCAGTCGAATTACTGGACATGTACGAATAAGCTAAATATTGAAATTATAATAATATCAGTGACATACAGATGTCATATATGAATTGATAATATTAGTTATGAATAAATGATTAGTTTAATTACATACGTTCAAATAGGAGGAAACTGTGGAACAGTATATACTAACTAACAGCCAGATAAGAAGATTCATCTTATTAAAACAAGGATTAATTGGAGATTATAAGTTTATTGAAAAAGATGGCATTTGCGATTTTACCAGGCAGGCGGGTTGCGTACAATTTGATCCGATCGATGTATGTGGAAAAAATGCTGAGTTGGTTTTGCAGGCAAGGGTCAAAGGGTTCACGAAACAAATGCTTTACGACCTTTTATATCAGGATCGAATATTAATAGATTATTTTGACAAGAATCTTGCTATTATCGATATAAATGATTGGAAATACTTTGAACGCATTCGTGAGTCAAATCGAAAATATGGTCGTGGACATGATGAAGTCGATGCTGTCTGTCATCAAATCAAGAATATCATAAGAGAAAAAGGACCAATATGTTCAAAAGATTTTGATTTAGGGCAACGAGTTGACTGGTATTGGAGTAATGATACAAAACTTTCACGTGTTGCTTTGGAAACTATGTATTTTCGCGGTGACTTAATTATTCATCATAAAAAGGGAACCATTAAATATTACGCATTGGCTGAAGATTACATTCCAAAAACTATATTAGCAGCAAAGGATCCTCTTGAAGATGAGTTAGAACATATGAAATGGCGTGTGTTACGCAGAATTTCTGCAGTTGGACTTATGTGGAACAAGCCATCTGATGCATGGATTAATATTTGGGATATGAAATCAGATGAGAGAAAACGTGTGTTTCTCGATTTACTTAATGATAACAAAATTATTGAAATCTCACTAGATAACAGTACTGAGATGTTTTATTGTCTCGCATCAGACCAAGAGATAATAGAGGAAGTATTAAAAAATCATATTTTAAAGGAGCGAACCGAGCTTTTAGCTCCTCTTGACAGTATGCTGTGGGATAGAAAATTAATAAAAGAAATATTTAACTTTGAATACAAATGGGAGATATATACCCCCCAGATGGAGCGTAAATATGGTTATTATGTTTTACCAATCCTTTGTGGGGAAAAATTGATAGGTAGAACAGAAATAGTGAATGATAAGAAAAATAGATTACTAATCGTTAAAAATGTTTGGCTTGAAAACGGAGTTAAACAAACAAAGAAACTGTCAATTTGTTTGAAACGTTGTATCAATCGATTTGCTATGTTTAATGACTGTACCAACATTCAATATAATGAAATTGAATCAAAAAACCTCGGATTATAATGTCCGAGGTTTTTATGCAACTTAACCCCATTTATTGAGTAAGAAACCGAAAACGTCTTGCAAATGAATGAACGAATCAGTATGATATATTTAATGATAAATTATAGAAAATGGGTAAAAGATAACATTTGTTTTTATAAGACTCATTTAGAAAGGGGTCGTTTTGAAGATAACAGTGGAAGAATCTTGCGACAACGGTGAAGTAGAAATAGTAATAAGATGTAATAAAGTGGACGAAAAAGTAGAAAAGTTAATATCAACCATTCAATTAAACAGTCAAACCATTGTAGGAAAATCAGAAGGTCAAACATTTTTTCTTCTGCTGGAAAACATACTTTATTTTGATACGGTAGATGAGAAGGTATTCATATATACGAATGATAAGGTGTATGAAACAAGTCAACGACTGTATGAGATTGAAGAAATACTCGCGGATACTAGTGTAATTCGAGTTAACAAATCAACAATATTGAATCTAATGAAGATTGATCATGTATCGCGAATGCTAAATGGTAGAATCAGAGCTATTTTATTAAATGGTGAAACGATACTGATATCAAGACAATACGTCCAAATATTCAAAAAGAAATTAGGAATATAGATGGGAGTTTATATGAAAAAAAGAATGTTATCTCATTTTATAATTGGAATAGTAACCTCATTTACTATTGAAATATTGGTTATGACATTAGCAGTTGCGATGGCTGGAAGTGATACAATACCCGTATCAATGATAGGTCAAGCTTTTGCGTTAGCAATTAGTTGTTCCTTAATAGGTGCAGTTTTCAGCGCAGACAGGCTTAATTTAATACTGCAGACGGTATTCACCTATATCTTTTCTCTAGCTACAGTACTGCTTTTTTCGTTAATGTTTCAGTGGAATAGTATGGGCGAAGGTATTTTTAACGGAAAATCATTTTTTGCTATCATGGTAGGGTTGTTTACGTTAGGTTATATAATAACAATGGCATTCACCTGGGAATATCAAAAAAAGAAGAATAAATTAATGAATGAAAAATTAGCTGAATATAAGGAAACTGTGGAGAAGAAAAAGCAGGCTGATGGGAGATAAGTTGAAAAAAAGACATTTTCAACATCTTGATTAGAATGCCTGCTAAAGCAGGCGGGCGGGAGTATATAATGAAGATAGCATTGCAGGTGAAAAATTTAGTGAAAAGCTATAATGGGAAAGAAGTGCTGCATGGAATTTCATTTGATGTAGAGGAAGGTGAAATTTTTGCATTACTTGGATCTAATGGGGCAGGAAAGTCAACCACGTTAGAATGCATTGAAGGATTAAAAAGATATGACAGTGGATTCATTCTATTTAACAACAACGTAATTGAAAAACAGGATATTCATGAATTTATAGGAATACAATTGCAATCTACCGCATTACCCAATAATATTACGGTAGTGGAAGCTTATCAGTTATTTTGTAAGGCGAATCACGTAAATACAGACAGAAGCATTTTAGAGCGTTTTGGACTAAGGGATATATTAAATAAGCAGTATGATACGCTATCTACTGGACAAAAAAGAAGACTTCATCTTGCACTTTCATTGGTACATAATCCAGCAATTGTGTTTTTGGATGAGCCAACAGCTGGGCTTGATGTGGAAGGCCAAGTTACGCTGCATGAAGAAATTAGAAGATTAAAAAATCAGGGTAAGACAGTAGTGATGACTTCTCATAATATGGCAGAAGTAGAAAAGTTATGTGATCGTATTGCGATAATTCGAGAAGGAAGGGTTGGATTTATTGGAAAACCGGAAGAATTAATTACTTCCTGTGAAGATATAACTGAAATTGCTTTAAAAACTGAGATGGGATACCAAAAGGCAGAATTCAAATATTGTCAATTTGTAAGAAGTGAAAATGAGTATGACTTTTATAGCACTGTAGAGATTTCTGAGGGTCTGTTGGAACTGTTGCAGGATAATAAAGTAAGAAAGAATAAGGTGCTGGATATTAAAGTAAATCATTCAAACTTAGAGGAGAAGTTCATGGAATTTTCAAGGGAGGAACTTGCTTAATGGAGGTATTTGCATACGCAACATTATTACAGTGGAAAAGAGATTTGAGAAATAAAAATATATTTATGGTTTATTATCTGATACCAATTATATTTTTGATATTAATGGGTGCAGTTTTTTCTTCTATTATGCCAGAGATAAAAGAGATACTAATACAGGTGATGACTGTATTAGCCGTATCAACAGGTGCAATTCTTGGAGTACCGGTTTCCCTAGTAGATACTTATGCGAGTGATGTAAAGAAAGCTTATATTGCAGGTAATATTAAGTTATGGACAGGAGTTGTCAGTAATTTTTTATCGGCACTGATTCATCTCAGTATTGTAAGTGTAATTATTTTTATACTTACACCTATTGTATTTCAAGCTGAAAAGCCAGATGATTTGTTCCTATACATTGTGTCACTTTTTATATATATGATAACCTCGATCGCAGTTGGTACAGTACTTGGTTTATATGTAAAAGATTCTTCTAAACTAACAATCTATTCGCAGCTTATCTATCTACCATCTATGATGCTTTCTGGCATTATGTTTGATGTAACGTTGCTGCCTCAATCATTTGAAATCGCCGGAAAGATATTTCCAGCCACCTGGGGATTCCTAGCCATGAAAAGTGAAGTATTTTCAATAAATCTAATAATACCGCTGATAATAATTCTAATCATATCAATTGCCCTTATTGTGATTAGATTAATAAAAATCGTGAAAGAATAAATTGAACAAAGCTTTAAAATAATGGATATGTCACATCAAATTGTTAAAAATGTTAGCAGGACATGAAAGTGAATTGTCCTGCTAAATTAAGCTTTATTAGTTATTACTTATAATATAAAAACTACGACTCATATTTTTTCTTTTAAATCATAATGAGTAGCCTACCTATGTCCGACTAGAGATTAAGTGGAAAACAGAGCTACTGCTCTGTTTTTCACATCATTGAGGCTCTACAAAGGACAAGCCGCCGAAGGAAAGATAGACAAAATGAATATATATGCGGCGTTATTCATCACACAGCCTAAACTGGGCTTATGACACCCTAACCATGCACCGCTATTCATTCTACTACCCGATTGGGCTTTTGACAACATAGCATAAGCAATATTTTTCATTTTCATTCGGATAGAATGCAATTCGTGTGAGTATTCTATTATTGTATATTCATTTATATAGTGTTACAATCTAAATTATATCACTATATAGGAAGGAAGTAATGAATGATAAATAGAAAAAAATTGTCAAATGGAATAACTGTTGTATTAGAGACTATGCCTTATTTAAGAAGTGCTGCATTTGGAGTTTGGGTTAAGGTTGGTTCTTCTAATGAGAATCAGCAAAATAATGGGATTTCACATGTAATTGAACATATGCTTTTTAAAGGAACTTCAAATAGAACTGCAAAACAAATTGCAGATGACATGTCAAGAATTGGTGGAGATATCAATGCTTATACCAGTAAGGAATGTACCTCTTTTTATGCAATCACGCTGGATGATCATTTACCAATTGCAATCGAAATAATTGGGGATATGTTTCTTAATTCTCTTCTTGATGAAAAGTCATTAAAGAAAGAGAAGGGTGTTATTATTGAAGAGATTGATATGTATGATGATTCACCCGAAGATCTGGTTCATGAGATGCTGCAGCAAAAGATTTGGGACAATCATCCATTGGGATTTCAGATTTCAGGAACGAAAGAGTCAGTAAAGGCAGTAACCAGACAAGAAATTATAGACTTTATGACACAGTATTATGTGTCTGAAAATATGGTAATATCAGTTGCCGGTAATTTTAATGAGGATGAAATTATGGATCAATTAGAAAAATATTTTGCTCCTATTCCAAAAGGTTCTAGACAGCCAGACTGTTCAGTTCCTATTTATCATACAACCATATATAAGAAAGAAAAGGATGTAGAACAGCTTCATTTGAACATTGCCTTTGACTCTATTGTAGCAGATGCAGATGAGAAATATACATTAACCATATTAAATTCTGTCTTTGGAGGAAGTATTAACTCTAGACTATTTCAAGTAATACGAGAGAATCTTGGCTTGACGTATACGATTTATTCCTATGGTAGTGCGTTTAAGAAAGCTGGATTACTGCAAATATATGGAGCAATGAATCCGATCCAATTAGAACCTGTAGTTCAAAATATCTTTGAAGTCATTGAGGATTTAAAACAGAAGGGTCTTACAGAGGATGAACTATCTATGACGAAGGAGCAAATTAAAACTGAATTAATTTTAGGTAATGAAAGTGCAAAGAACAGGATGAACAGTAATGGCAAGTCTATTCTATTTAGGGGTTTGATAACACCTTTAGAAGAAACGATACGTAAAGTAAATGAGGTAACTCTCGAAGAAGTAACAGAATTCGCAAAGAAATACCTTGTAAAAGAGAATTGCAGTTTTTCCCTTGTTGGAAATTTACAAAATATTGACAAAGTGAAATATTTTTCATAAAATATAAAATAAAGGATACTAATCAGTGCATTAATGTAAACAATTTTAGGTAATGCAAGAAAGAGGAAAAAAATGAGCAATTATCATATTAACACGAAATGTATTCAAGAAGGTTACACACCAAAAAATGGAGAACCTAGAGTGCTTCCAATTTATCAAAGTACAACTTTTAAGTATGATTCTAGTGAAACGGTTGGTAAATTGTTTGATTTGGAAGAAGAAGGATTTTTTTATTCTAGATTAGGAAATCCAACGGTTGACTGTGTTGAAAGAAAAATAGCAGCCTTAGAAGGTGGCGTTGGCGCTTTATGTACCTCATCAGGACAAGCAGCTAGCCTAATTTCTGTCTTAAATATATGTGGTTCCGGTGATCATATCGTATCTTCCGCCGCTATCTATGGTGGCACCACTAATTTATTTGCGGTTACATTAAAGAAGCTTGGTGTGGAAGTTACATTCATTAGTCCGGATGCATCTGATGATGAAATTCAGAAAGCATTTAAGGAGAACACAAAGCTTGTATTTGCAGAAACTCTTGCTAATCCGGCTCTGGTACTTACGGATATTGAAAAATTCGCAAGTATTGCCCATAAGAACGGAGTACCGCTACTTATCGACAATACCTTTGCTACCCCAATAAACTGTAGACCATTCGAATTTGGTGCAGATATTGTTGTACATTCTACTTCAAAATATATGGACGGGCATGCAGTAGCTTTAGGTGGTGTAATCGTTGATAGTGGTAATTTCAATTGGGATAATGGCAAATTCCCTGGATTATCTACTCCTGATGATTCCTATCACGGTATGATCTATACAAAAGCTTGTGGAAGAAGTGCCTATATTATTAAAGCAAGAGTACAACTGATGAGAGACCTAGGCTCATCACCTTCCCCTAATAATGCATTTCTATTAAATCTGGGTTTAGAGACTTTACATTTAAGAATGGAACGTCATTGCAGTAATGCGCTAATTGTTGCTAAATGGCTCGAGACAAATGACAAGATTGCTTGGGTTAATTATCCGGGACTAGAAAGTAATAAATATTATTCTTTAGCTCAAAAATATATGCCGAATGGGACCTGTGGAGTTATATCATTTGGTGTAAAAGGTGGAAGAGAAGCTGCCGTTAAATTGATGGACAGTCTGAAATTAGCAGCTATCGTTGTTCATGTTGCTGATGCAAGAACTAGTGTACTTCACCCTGCTAGTACAACTCATAGACAATTGTCCGATGAACAATTAATGGACGCTGGTGTAGCACCTGATTTGATTCGTATGTCAATTGGTATTGAATATGTCACTGATATTATTGACGACCTAAAACAAGCATTGGAGATGATTTAATATTCATATTGATGTAAATACATTTGCTAAACCATGTCAGTGCGGTAAATCACATGAGATTTTTGTAAAAGATATATTGATTGAAGCAGGAGCGATTAATAAATTACCTGAATTATTAGCAGGAATTTATTCTGGTAAGAAGGAAGAGATCTGTATCATTTGTGATGAAAATACATATACAGCTGCAGGCAAAATTGTAGAAGATATCTTAGAAGGCTGTAAGATAATTAAGTTGTCACCTGTTGGCCTTCACGCAGATAATCATGGAGTTATGGTAGCTGAAGAATTATTAGAAGATCAAATAAAATTAATCCTGGCAAAAGCGTTTAGCGGCATATGAACAATTAATGTATGCTTTGCTATTATCCGGACTTGCAATGCAAATGGTCGGTAATTCGAGACCTGCGTCTGGCGCAGAGCATCATATATCCCATCTTTGGGAAATGGAGGTTATCAATGAACCGGTTGATGCCTACCATGGAGAAAAGGTTTCAATTGGACTTATGATTGCTATTCAGACCTATCATAAAGTTAAGAATGTTATCCGTAATGGTCAATATGAAATGAAACCATACAAAGGCTTAGAGAAAGATATTCTAGAAGAGGCATTTGGCACGAAAGGTTTATATAAAGGAATGCTAGAAGAAAATACACCGGATCCATTAGAACAAGTTGATATAAAACGATTTGAAACATTGTTGCCGGAAATTGCTGATATCATAGACAAATTGCCTTCTGAAGAAAAGATATTTCAACTATTATCAGATGCAGGTTGTATAAAGAGTGTGAATGAAATAGGTTTGGATGAAGGTATTATTCCAAAAACCATATGTTTATCACCTTATGTAAGAAATCGTCTGACCTTTATGAGATTAATTAAGTTACTTAATTTATTGTAAAAATTGGTTTGTATCATAGATTTATATTATAGATCCTCATTGTTTTTAAAAAGACAATGAGGATATTTTTTTAATTAATAAATAATTTTTAGCATTTTCCATATAATAAGCAAGAATATTGAGTTTACAATAGGATTGTAAATTCTCGAGGAGGTTTATATGGAACACAACAGTACTAAGATTGAGAAAGAAAAAGAACAAAAAGAAAAAGAAGAATTAGATGATGGTAAGATTCGGGAATACGGACAGACCACACTAGTTAATGAACAACGTAAATCTAAGATACACTTACTATCAATCATAGGTGAAATTGAAGGACACGAATGCCTTCCTCAACACAATAAAACAACGAAATATGAACATGTATTACCACAATTAGCGGCAATTGAAGATAGCTCAGATATTGATGGACTTTTAATTCTAATTAATACCGTAGGAGGAGATGTGGAGGCTGGTCTTGCCATTTCAGAAATGATTGCATCCTTAAGTAAACCTACTGTTTCATTAGTACTTGGAGGCAGCCATTCTATTGGTGTACCATTAGCTGTTTCAGCTAATTATAGTTACATTGTGCCTAGCGCAACTATGATAATCCATCCGGTACGGATGAATGGTACTGTTATTGGAGTAGCACAAACTTATGATTATTTTGATAAAATACAAGAACGAATATTGAACTTTATTGTATTCCACTCAAAAATAGAAAAAGAACCTTTGAAGCAACTTATGTTGAATACGAATCAACTTGCGAAGGATGTTGGCTCCATTCTGGTTGGTGGTGAAACAGTAGAGAAAGGCATCATTGATGAAGTTGGTGGTATCAGAGAAGCATTGTCTAAATTGTACGAGATGGCAGGAAGGTAGGTACCCAAACTTATTTATACGAGTAGTCAAAGCGGATATTCGCAATCCGCTTCGCTACTTACTTATAAGGTTAAAATCGCAGATTGGAGGGAAACATGCTATATACCACAGTTCCTTTAGAAAGAATCTACTCCTGTAGAACGGAAAGCATATTAATAAATACGAATAACAGAGTTAAAACAAAGGAAGAAAATGAAACCAACGAGTTTAAAAATATATCTCTACAACATGGCAGAATCTACGCAAAGCGAGATGGCGACCATTATGTAGTAGACGGAGTTAGTTCCACAGATATGAGTGATTATCTGAATTCAGAATATATTCCGGGTTCAATTATAAATTAAAATACCTATTTTATTCGAACGTTTTTTCGAATAAATGCAATATTTTTTCTTGCAACTAAAGTTAATAAAGGGTATAATAGAATTGGTTCTGAGGTTTTACTGACTTATTTATTTTGCCGGTGACTTAGAATCAATTTATTGTTAAAATACTTATAGTGGCTTAAGGGGGATTTTGTGTGGCTACAGAACAAAACAGAAAACAAAAGCCAAAAGGGCAAATAAAAAGCGTTAACAAAAAACCAGTAGGGAGACCAAAATCTACCGGTAAAAAGAAAATACATACTAATAATGAGGAAGATACGAACAAAGCATTGTACCATGATGAAATTATATTAATTACTACTTTGGTAATTTCCCTATTACTTATTCTGAGTAATTTTAATTTAAGTGGAATAGTGGGAGATGTAATTAATAACTTTACATTTGGAATGATTGGATTTTTAGCATATTTATTACCTTTTTTCTTGTTCTTTGGAGTGGCATTTTATATAGCCAATCGCGGCAATAAGATTGCCCTTCGTAAATTAATAAGTGGAATAGGCTTAAATCTTGTGTTAACAGCTTTGATTCAACTAATTTTTACAGATTATAATGCTACAGTTAACATTAGTAAGTACTATATTGACTCAGCGGAAGCTCGGAATGGTGGTGGCATCATTGGGGGGATTCTATGCAAACTCCTATATCCATTATTTGGAACGATTGGTAGCTACCTAATTTTATTTGCTTGCATTCTTGTATTTCTTATGTTTATTACAGGGAAGGCTTTATTTGCGTATCTTGGAACAAAAAGCGAAGCTTCTCTTAAACAAATGCGAGATCGTAAATTAATTAGAGAGGAAGATTTGCTACAGCAGAATGAAGCCGGAATTGAGACTTCAGAACGTCAGCCTGCGAGAACCTTTCTATTAAAGAAAAATGGTAATTCTAATGTAAAAAATCAAGAACAAACGCTAGGTGGTAGTTTTCTTAATCATAAGAAAAAGAATAAGAGTAAATCAATTGATGATCTACCAGTGGTTAAACTCGATAACACTTTTGACATGGAAGAAATTCAAACGATGGGTGATAATATTCCTATTCTACGTAATGGTTCTTATCAAGAAGAGAAAAATGCAATCGATAAAAACATAACGTATGAAGAACAGCTTAAGAAGAAATTTGGAAAAAATGATGACCTTACCAATTTATCACAAGAGACAAAGATCGAACGTCCTAGTTTGGACGATGATATACAAAGATTACTCCATGCTGCAGAACAAGATCATGCCGCGGAGATTCAGGATGCTATTTTAGTAGAAGCACCACAAGCAAATATTCCGCATTCTATTGGAATAGAAGACGTGAGTAATCATGTAGATGATTCTGTAAAAAAAGCAGTTGTAAGTAAACCAATTTCCACTGTAAATACTGGTGGAACAGATTCGGAAGGACTAAGTATCAATCAAATAATAGAGGAAAAGAAGGAATATGTCTTTCCTCCTATTGATTTATTAACAAAGTCTAAAGTGGATGTAAAAGGAATGTCTGATAAAGATTTAAAAGAAACAGCAATTAAATTACAAAAAACTTTAGAGAGCTTTGGTGTAAGAGTTACAATTACAAATGTAAGTTGCGGACCATCTGTAACCAGATATGAATTACAACCGGAACAAGGTGTTAAAGTAAGTAGAATTACCGGTTTAGCAGATGATATAAAGTTAAACCTTGCTGCCGCTGATGTAAGAATTGAAGCACCTATTCCAGGTAAGGCTGCGGTTGGCATTGAAGTACCGAATAAAGAGAATACAATGGTTATGTTTCGAGATTTAATTGAAAATAAAGACTTTAAGAATCATCCATCTGATATTGCATTTGCAGTTGGCAAGGATATTGGTGGACAAACTGTCGTGACTGATATTGCTAAGATGCCCCATTTGTTAATAGCTGGAGCGACTGGTTCAGGTAAGTCGGTTTGTATCAATACTTTAATTATGAGTATACTTTATAAGGCAAAACCATCTGATGTACGTATGATTATGGTGGATCCTAAAGTGGTAGAATTAAGTGTTTATAATGGTATTCCACATCTGTTGATACCTGTTGTAACGGATCCTAAGAAAGCTTCCGCAGCTCTTAACTGGGCGGTTATGGAGATGACAGAACGTTATAATAAATTTGCTGATTTAGGTGTAAGAGATATTAAAGGTTATAATGAGAAAATAGCTACAGTAGCTGAATATAAGGATGAAAGATATCAAAAATTACCTCAGATTGTTATCATAGTAGATGAGCTTGCAGATCTTATGATGGTTGCTCCCGGAGAAGTAGAAGATGCGATCTGTCGTTTGGCTCAGATGGCACGTGCTGCGGGATTACATCTGATTATTGCAACGCAGAGGCCATCTGTCAATGTCATTACAGGACTTATTAAGGCTAACGTTCCTTCCAGAATAGCCTTTTCCGTATCTTCGTCCATTGATTCTAGAACAATAATTGATGGCTCTGGTGCTGAGAAACTATTAGGAAAAGGTGATATGTTATTCTTCCCATCTGGATATCCGAAACCTGTTCGTGTTCAGGGTGCTTTTGTTTCTGATAAAGAAGTCGGAGCGGTCGTTGAATTTTTAACTACTCAGAACAGTTCTGCAGATTATAGTGAAGATATTGCAAATAAGATAACAAATTCACAGGTAGCAGAGAATTCAGGCACATCCAGTTCAAATGATAGAGATGATTATTTTGTAGAGGCAGGAAAGTTTATTATTGATAAAGACAAAGCATCTATCGGTATGCTTCAAAGAGTATACAAAATTGGTTTTAATCGTGCAGCAAGAATTATGGATCAGTTAGCTGATGCCGGAGTTGTTGGACAGGAAGAAGGTACAAAGCCTAGAAAAGTTTTAATGTCGTTAGAAGAATTCGAACTATATGTGGATGAATATGTTTAATTGAGATCGGAGTAATTATTTATGAGGGGATTGTTAATCACCAATGCTTTTTTACATACGCATAAGTTTACAGAACTTAATCTTTGGCTAATTGAGGCTGCAAAAAAACAAGGTATAGAATTAATGATTAAAACCAATGCAGAAATTCTTGTACAATTGGATTCAGATTTTATCGATTCAATCAATTACATAGACAAAGAAAAACCAGACTTTGTTCTATTCTGGGACAAGGATATTAGACTAGCTAAATACTTAGAGATGAAAGGATTACAAGTTTGTAATTCTTCTAATGGAATTGCTGTTTGCGATGATAAGTCGTTGACGCATCTATATTTGCAGGGTGCGGGAATTAAAATGCCAAAGACTATCATAGCACCTATGACCTATTCTAATATTGGGTATAATAACTTTGAGTTTATGGATGAGTTGAAGAATCAGCTCGGATTTCCTATGATTGTTAAAGAATGTTTTGGTTCATTTGGGCAACAAGTTTATTTAGTAAATAATAAACAAGAGCTTAAAGAAAAGATACTTGAGATTGGTGCCAAGCCTATGTTGTTTCAAGAATTTATTAAAAGCAGTAATGGTAAAGACATAAGATTGCAAGTGGTAGGAAATCAAGTTGTTGCTTCTATGTACCGATATTCCGATAATGGTGATTTTAAAGCAAATATTACCAATGGTGGAAAAATGAAACCTTTTGAACCTACGAAAGAGCAGATTGATATCGCAATTAAATGTTGCAAAATTATTGGACTTGATTTTGCAGGAGTTGATATCTTGTTTGGAGAAAATCAAGAACCAATTGTGTGCGAGGTAAATTCCAATGCTCACTTTAAGAATATCTATGATTGTACTGGTGTTAATGTTGCAGACTATATCATGGAATACATCATTAAGAAGATCTGTATAGGTTAAATTGAAATAATTAGAGCCTAAATCAATTGTAAAAACAGGAGACTCATATGGTTGGATGGCTAATATATAGCAAACAGGATATTGAAAAGAACAAAAGATATATTGACTTTTATAGGGAAGAAGGAAAGTTGCAGGGTATTCAGATTAACCTTTTGCTTGTTGAAAAGATGGAATTTGGAATTCGCAATAATACTTGGTTTTTAACCTACAACCAGAAAGAAATAGAATATCCTGATTTTGCTATCTGTAGAACCATATATCCTTTATTGAACAAACAATTAGAATATATGGGCATAAAAGTTTTTAACAATTCACAGGTTTCAGAAATATGTAATGATAAAGCAAAAACCTATCAATATATAGCTAGATTGGGAATACAGATAATAGATTCAACCTTTTATCAAAATTCTATGGTAAAACAAATATTTAATAAGATTCAGGAACCAGCTGTTATAAAAGCAGTCGCCGGGCACGGTGGAAATCAAGTTTTTTTAGTTAATCCATACAATTCTACAGAAGTAGAATCCAAAAATAATGTAATTATTCAAAAGCTTACATCCTCTGATGTAGTTCTTCAGCCACTTATCGGATCCAGACATCAAGATCTTCGTGTTTATATTATTGGTGATGAGATTATTGCTGCTGTTCTCAGAACGGCGAAAGAAGGATTTAAGTCTAATTTTTCCCTCGGAGGAGAAGTTGCAAAATATGAATTATCAGCGAATGAGATTCAGCTAGTAAAGAAGATTATGAAACATTTTGAATTTGGGTTGGTTGGAATAGATTTTATTATAGGTGATAATGGTGAATTGATTTTCAATGAAATTGAGGATGTTGTAGGCGCAAGAATGTTATATCAATGTACTGATATCAATCTTGTCAGATTATACCTAGAATTTATTAGATCAAAGACATGTTTAAACGTGTAGATTTCATTATAACAGTCAATGTATTATTAACACATGATAATTAATTACGTATAATATTAATATAAAAAGGAATAGATAAAATGAAATGATTCTTAAAAAAGATGGAAAAAGCAAAACTCGAATTTTAACAAATACGTTACGATTACTATTTAAACATAGTTTATCCTTACTCTTAGGGCAGAGTATTTTTATCGGTATTTCTATGTTTATCTTGACACCGTTTGTAAATTTTGTATTTGATAAGGCACTTACAGCATCAGGTTATAGTTATATTACAATTAAAAATTTTGGACGTTTTATTCTTAATCCTGTTTCAATTTTAGTATTAGTACTCCTTTTCATCTGTATTGGTGTATTTTTCTTATTTGAAGCAGCTTATCTTATAACGTTTTATTCGGTTATTGAAAGTGGAAACACTCCAAAATTGTTTTATGTATATCTTTTATCATTGAAACGAATGTTTATATTTTTTACCCATAGAAACTTTATATTATTGCCTGGTGTTTGGTTGATTGTAATTTTATCTAATATACCACTGATTTTGTTTACAATAAAAAATGAGATAATGTTTCGATATGTGACGGAAGCTATTGATAAAAATCCAGTAGTTCGTATTCTTCTCATTGTCCTTCCTATTATACTTTTATTGGTTATGCTGCAAAGACTATTTGTTTTTCAATATTGCTTTATCGAAGGCAAAAGGTACAAAGATGCTTGCCACTCAAGTAAAAATATAAAAAACTCCAGTATAATACGTGCATTTTTTTATATTGTTACATGGAATATCGGTATTGTTATATTCATCGTTATTATATATCTGATTACCATGGCAATTACGGCATTAGTAGTCATAGGAATTACAGATAAGACTCTTGTTATTGCTACTTTTATTTCTATTAATGAAAGCATGCGCAACTATCTGTCAATTGGGATATTCTCTATCAGTGAAATTGCAAATTTTGCTTTGTTTACACATCTTTTTTATCAGTATAAAAAAGAAGCAAACGAATACTTTTACTTTGATAATTCGGTAGAAGAAGGTTTCTTGAAAGGGAAATCTTATAAAAAGACGATTATTATATTTAGCATTATATTTGCTTTTATTAATATGTATTTCATATATAATATCGCGAAAAATGATTCAAGTTTAGCTTATGTGGATATTGATAACATAGAAATCACCTCCCACCGTGGTTTTTCACATGATGTCCCGGAAAATACCCTACTTGCGATTGAGAAGGCGATTGAAGAACAAGCTGATTATGTTGAGATCGATGTAAGGCTAACAAAAGATGGAGTACTGGTTTTGCTTCATGATGAAAGTTTATATCGTACGACGGGTGTAAATACTAGTATCTGGAATTTGGATTATGCAGAAGTCTCAAGGTTAGATGCCGGAAAATGGCTGGATGTTGCTTATATTGGTACGAAGATTCCAACTTTACGTGAAGTATTTGAACTGTGCAAGGGTACTGTGAACTTGAATCTTGACTTAAAGTATGATTATCATATTGAAGGATTAGAAGAAAAGGTAGTTGCATTAATCGAAGAATATGAAATGGAAAATCAATGTGTAATAACCAGTACTAGTTTATCTACTTTAGAAAATATAAAAAAGTTAAATCTAGATATTAAAACCGGATATATAACATATCAAATAGAAAAAAGCTATTATCATAATGAAAACATGGACTTTTTTAGTATAAACTCCTACTTTGTTTCGGAGAATTTATTACAGGAGGTTCATGAATATGGTAAAGAAATACATGTTTGGACCGTAAATACGAAGAAGGAGTTGAATAGAGTGAAGCGGTTAGGGGTAGATAATATAATAACGGATAATCCTGCCTATGCAAAAGAAATGCTCTATCAAGATGAATCAACCCTTCTTTTAATTTCGTTGCTTAAATTAATGATTACCTATTAATATAATTGGATTAATAACCGGACTAAAATTAATAACAAGACTAAAATTAATAACAAGACTAAAATTAACAACAAGACTAAAATAATTTATTGACAGAAAAGATTTTACATGCTATGATATGGAAAATCCTAAAGATAGGAAGAGTATGAAAGTGAAATCACTTCATAACTCCCTTGATTAACATGCCGCCAAAGCGAGAAGATGGGAGCTAAAACATGAATCAATTATATACTTGCCAACTGAATAGGGACGATGATATCCGGCGCTTATAGCTGTGGAAACAACTCCATAGGTATAAGCGCTAAAAGGCTTGTACCTATGTTGGAGATTATCATTCGATTAAATAGATAGTGACGAATATAAAACCACATTGGTATAATTAACTACTTATTATATCTATGTGGTTTTTTGTGTATAAATGAATGACTACTTTGAAGGGGCGTGATACGATGCAGCATATAGATTATGTTGGAATGGATACGGACGATAGTAACAAACGTATTAAACTATAATCATTACTATCTACAGTAAACAGACCAGGAGGAATTCATAATGATGAAAATAACAGGAATCAGTAAAAAAAATGTTGAAGCAGAAGAATTGATACATTGTATTGGTATGACGGTAGCTCTGCACGGTTCAATCTATAAGATTAGGCTAATGAGTGACTTTGCATTTATTATATTAAGAACAAAACGATCACTTGTTCAATGTATTTTCAGTAAAGAGTATACGAATTGTGATATAACAGATTTTAAAGAAAACTCATGTGTTGTTATAATGGGCGAAGTTATGGAAGATAGCCGTTCTAAGAAAGGCTATGAAATTCGAATAAAACAGATAACGGTACTCTCGCAGCCAGAAGAAGAAACACCAGTGGTAATTAATAATAAAGTGGTTGCCGCATCGCTTGATACAATTTTGGATTATAGACCAATTACGTTGAGAAACGAGAAAGAAAGAGCTGTTTTTAAAATTCAAGAAGGTATTTGTATCGCAGTCAGAAAATTTCTTCAAGAACAATTGTTTACTGAAATCCATACACCTAAAATAGTTTATGCCGGTGCAGAAGGTGGTGCAAATATATTTAAATTGGACTATTTCGGTAAAGAAGCATACCTTGCACAGAGTCCCCAGTTTTATAAACAAATGATGGTGGGAGTTTTTGAAAGAGTATATGAGATAGGAGCAGTATATCGAGCAGAAAAACACGATACTTCGAGACACCTAAATGAATATACTGGCGTTGATTTTGAGTTGGGCTATATTGAAAACTTTACTGAAATAATGGAAATGGAAACTAGGATGATTCAATCGATTATGAATTACTTAGAGAATTATTATACGGAGGAAATAACTTTATTAAAAGTAAATATACCAAATGTAGAAGAAATTCCAGCCATACGTTTTAAAGAAGCAAAAGAATTAGTGAGTAGTACGTATTCGAGAGAAATTAAGGATTACGAAGATTTCGAACCGGAGGAAGAACGTTTATTATGCGAAATAATTAAAAGAAAAACAGGAAGCGATTTGGTATTTGTAACACATTATCCAACAGCAAAAAGACCATTTTATGCAATGGAGGACCCTACGAATAAAGAAGTTACATTAAGTTTTGATTTGCTATTTCGAGGTGTGGAGGTTACAACAGGAGGTCAGCGAATCCATAACTATAAGGAGCAGGTCGCAAAGATGATAAACAGAAATATGAATATAGCTCTTTTTGAAAGTTATTTAATGATTCACAAATATGGTATGCCGCCACATGGTGGACTTGGAATTGGGCTTGAACGGTTTACCATGTGTTTGCTGGAACAAAGTAATGTTAGGGAATCTGCACTATTTCCAAGGGATATGCATCGGTTGACTCCGTAGTATTAATTTGAGGAATTATTTTAGAAAAAAGTAATCAGATCGTTAAATTGTTATCTGATTACTTTTTTATCATTTGAAATTAATGATGTAATGCTTGAATGTGTTTATTTTTATACCACAGGAAACTTATAATAAAACCGAGAATACCAGTACATAGAAACATTACTGCCATGCCATTTCCTTCACCGGTACCAACTAAGTTCTGTAAAATTACAACCATTGCCGTATTCCTTTTCATATAAGGTTCAAATACATAATCGGCTAAGGCTCCTCCAAGAAGAACACCAATGGGAACA
Organism: uncultured Lachnospiraceae bacterium; assembly: GCA_963517115.1. Classification (GTDB taxonomy): domain Bacteria; phylum Bacillota; class Clostridia; order Lachnospirales; family Lachnospiraceae; genus Anaerocolumna. Next base: position 111,145 of record CAUQEW010000016.1, read on the forward strand.
GTAAGATATTGAAGTCCATTTCTTACTGCAAATACTCGTCCCTGCATATTTGTGGGTATATTGGAATACAGCAGCACACTCTGACCAGCATTAATAAAAGAGATTGGAATACTAGCTGCCAAGGCAGCCAATGCCCACAAGAATGTGCTTTCACCTAATCCCATCAACAAATCACCACAGAGAAATGAAATTGCTGCTGAAAAATAGATAACTCTTATTTTGTTCTTGGGAAGCTTTATTATGGTTACAATTACTCCTCCTAATATGCCTCCAAATCCAATCATACCGCTTACAAATCCAAGAACTGTTTGATTGTTACCGCTTCTTGATAGAATCATAGCTGGAAGAATATTCTCATAAGTCAGTCTGGAGAAGAAATTCATAATCGCCATACTAAAGATCAGATATAACAATCCTTTATGTTCTCGTAAAAAGTCAAAGCCTTCTAGTGCTCCTTCTAAAACACCAGATTTTCTTGGTTGCTGATGAAAATCAGTCGTCTGCTCTGGTATGAAGATAACAAGTAACAGGGCTAAAAATGCAACTCCAAAAGACAGCATATCAATAAATAATACTCCAGTTAATCCAAAAAAGGAGCTTATAGAAGCCGCCAGCATAGGTGTAACTACTGAAACGATAGAAGTTGAGAAAGAATTCATACCACTGAGCTTTTCGTACTTATCCTTTGGAACCATCATTCCAACTGCCACTGTTGACGCAGGAGATTGAAAAGCATTCATTAATCCAGTAATACCATTTACCAGATAAATATGCCACAGCTGCAGATTCCCCTTGGAAAATAGTATCCAGACGATCATTGAGCACAACCCTGAGAGCAAATCAGTCCATAAAAGAATTGATTTTTTCTTGTGGTTATCTACAAAAGAACCAGCAAATATACTTACCAGTACATATGGCGCATAAGAAAAAAATGTTAGTAGGGATACTGTCATAACTGAATTAGTTTGGGTATATGCCCAGATAACTAAAGCAAAACTCGTCATTGAGCTACCTAATTGTGAGATAGCTTGACTGAGCCAGAATAATATGTAATTGTTTGTTTTATGATAGTTCATAGGTTAACTCCTTCATGATTAATATTATAAATATTATTAACTCAGAAGTACAAAACCTAATTGAGGACGATTATTATTGATTAAACTCTGTACAAGCATCGACCCCAAAATTAGGATTTGTACAGAGCATTACATTTAGATTTATCATTAAATAACACATGGTTATCCTCCTTGTATGTATAGTATAGAATTCTAATAAAATTTAATATTTGAAAATCTTCTTTTTAATGCAAAATTATACTTTATATCAGGATAACCAAAGATGACCATGATACCATTTTTATTTTCCAGTGGAATCCCATACTTTTTCTTGATCTTCTTTCCGAAAAAGTTTAATAGTAGATTTGGTGTGCCAAGCATACAGCTTCCTAATCCTAATGATTGTGCTGTCAGCATTGCATAAGTTGCAGGAATATATGAATCAGCGGGATCAGCATATGGCGATGCATGAAATAACATTGCTAAAGGTGCAGAATATGTTAACCAGTTTGTTCCTTCCTCATACTTTCTTACATATGTTCCGATAGCAGTTGAGGCAAAAGTTTTTAAAGAGTCATATGTTGCCTTTCCAATAAACGGTTTATAGATTTTAAGCATGATAGGCGAAAACAACCACATGTTTTTTTTCAAAACATTGATTAGGTCTAGTGTGAATTCTTCTACCTTTTCAATGCCATCAAAGACCAGAACTTCAACATCAGAACTTCCAAGACCATTCGGAACGGTTGCCGAGGTTTCTAATATTTTTTCTATTATCTCACGTTCTACCCTTTGCCGTTTATAGTCTCGTACACTTCTACGGGAACTCATTAACGAATTCAAACTTTCATATTTGGCTCTGTCTTCAGATATAGATAATTCGATAATATCATCTGGGGTCATGTCTCTACCGTTAACTTTAATTGCTTTGTTTGGACAGACCGCCATACATTGTCCACAAGCAATACAACCAAAAACACGATTATGGTCTATCTTAACGATGTTATCTTCTATATATAACGGTGCTCCCTTACATACTTTTACACAAAGTCCACAGAGGGTACATGTATCTCTATCTATTTCAACTTCCGCACATTCATAAAAGCGGCCAGTTTTTAATGCCATATATAATTAACTCCTTTCTTTAAAATGCAAAATAGCTTCAATGATTGTCATTTTTATTATCTTTTCTATAAAATTGTTTTAATAATATAATATAGTAATACTATTTACATAAAAATACAATCATTTGTTTGATTTAGCTACTATATGTTGTGATATAGCTGTTGTGAAATAGCAAATATTTTGCATGCATTATTATGGTAATAAAAATGGAAATATGATACAATGTTAAAAAGTAATTGTGATGTTGATCTATATGACGAAGGAGAGCTTACAATATGACTATTTATATAGCACTTTTACGAGGCATTAACGTAGGTGGTAAGAATATGATTAAGATGGCAGAGTTAAAGCGTGCATTTGAATCAATTGGACTTTGTGAAGTATTAACGTATATTCAAAGTGGCAATGTGCTGTTCAAATCAAATGATACGGAGGAAACTCTACGTATTAAATTAGAGCATATTATATTTGAGACTTTTGGATTTTCTGTCGCGGTTGTTTTGAGAACAGCTGCAGAGATTGAACAAATTGTTATGAATTGTCCATTTTCAAAGGAAGAAGTATTAGAAGCGGAGTCGGTCTCAGAAGTAGAGAGTCTATACGTCTCATTGTTGACCCATTCTCCCTTACAAGAAAAGATTGAGTATTTGAAAGTTTATAAAAGTGAAAACGATGATTACCGAATCATAGGACGAGAGGTATACCTTTTATTTCGTCATAGTATTCGAAATTCTAAGCTTGCCAATAATCTCCCAAAATTGGAGGTGCCTGCAACTGTACGCAATTGGAAAACGATTAACAAGATTGCTGCATTAACAAAAACCATTTGGTAATACTGTTGTTTTTAGAAGTTTTATTTAGAAAGGATTAATGAGATGGCAAAGATAACGAAAAATAGAAAAGTGACTTATTATATAGGACTTGGGATGATACTTGTGGGGTTTATACTCTTTATGTCAGTGTTTTTCTCGGTTGCAAGTTCTATGAATGACCCATTTGGAAATAACACAAGTAATCCATTTATGAATGCGGTATGGGGTATGATTTTAATGATTACAGGTACTATTGTCATGAATATTGGAGCTAGGGGAGCAGCCGGTTCCGGACTGCTGTTAGACCCTGACAAGGCAAGAGAAGATTTACAGCCATTTAATGAGGCAAAAGGTGGAATGATTAACGATGTTATAAACAACATAGATGTTGTTGGCAAAATCACAAAGAATTTTGAAGAAAAAGAAGTAATAAAAATAAGATGCAGAAGTTGCGGAAATCTCAATGATGAGGATGCAAAATTCTGCAAAAGTTGTGGAAAAGAATTATAAATGAAGATTTTGAAAAAAATGAAATATTACTTTAAAGGGGAGATTTGTAATGTTTTTATTTAATAAGGAAGATGTATATATTGGATATTCTTTAGAAGAACTAACAAAGATACGAGAAATTTTAGATAAGGAAAGTATTAGATATAACTACAAAGTCTTAAATCATTCAGGTCAATGGCTAGCAGGAGGTACCACAAGAGGGAAGTTTGGTAGTTATGGAATGGATATGAACTATGAAAAACAATATGTGGTTTCTGTCAATAAAATTGATAGCGAATTAGCAAAATATCTTGTTAATAGAGTTTTGCATACATAAGATTTCCAAAAGCTGAAATTTAAGCAATACAAAATGTAGGTATATCGAAAGAGGAAAGATAATGAATGTAACAGCGGTTATAGCCGTAATCTTGGCATATATTGTTAAAGGCATGTGCGGTTTTGCTAATACTCTTATATTTAGTACCATAGTTAGTTTTAAAACGACTAATATTAATATTAGTCCCGTTGAGCTCATCGTTGGCTATCCATCTAATATTTTTATAGCATGGAAGGAAAGAAAAGGAATCTCAGCAAAAGTTTGTGTGCCACTTTCAATTTTGGTTGTTCTCGGAAGTATCCCAGGAGCAATATTTCTTAAGAATGGGAACACTCAATTTATAAAGACTTTGTTTGGATTTGCTGTTGTTTTAATTGGGATTGAAATGTTATTTCGTGAAAGACAAAAGGTAAAGAAACAAAGTTCTAAAATTATATTAGCAATTATAGGTATTTTATCAGGTATTCTTTGTGGGCTATTTGGAATTGGAGCTTTTCTAGTAGCATATATCAGTAGAACTATAGAAAATCAAGATCAATTTAAAGGAAATATTTGTGTAGTCTTTATAGTTGAAAACACCTTCCGAATTATTCTTTATTCGTTGACGGGAATACTTAATGTTAGAATTTTAAAAAGTGCTTTGTTACTTATGCCCTTTATGATAATTGGACTTTCGTTGGGTATACTTTTGTCTAATATAGCAAGTGAAAAGTTGGTAAAAAAAGTTGTTATTATACTGTTAATACTTTCGGGAATATCGTTGATCATAAATAATATGTGATATGGTTTCTCAAAAGTATAACTAATTAAGAAAATTCATCTAGTTTAAAAGTGAATTGTATTGGGAGGAGATAATCATGAAGCATTTAGGAACAAAAAGAATTGAAACAGAACGTTTGATACTGCGTAAATTTACGATAGAGGATGCAGAAGATATGTATAAAAATTGGGCTTGTGAAGATAAAGTTACCAAATATCTTACTTGGCCAACACATCCAAGCGTGGAAGTTTCAAAAAGCGTTATCAACATGTGGGAGAAAGAAAGTGATTCTTTAAATTATTATCAGTGGTGTATTGAATTAAAAGAAACAGGTGAGGCAATCGGCAGTATTAGCGTAGTTCATATCCTGGAAGAAATTAATGCAGTGGAAGTTGGATATTGTATCGGAAAAAGGTTCTGGGGACTGGGAATCACCTCGGAGGCATTTACTGCATTAATTACCTTCTTTTTTAAGGAAATGCAGGTGAATCGTATTGAGGCAAGACATGATTTGAACAACCCCAATTCTGGTAAGGTAATGGAGAAATGTGGTCTTATAAAAGAAGGAATAAAACGCCAAGGAGATAAAAATAATACTGGAATTTGCGATGTAGTTTTGTATGGCTTGGTGAGGGAAGATTGGCTATAGATGAAGCAGGTCATCAAATCAAAAAGGAGATTAGTATTGTGGGGAAAATTGTATATGCAATAGTTGGTGGAGGATGGAGATCTGAATTTTATTTAAGAATTGCTAAAGCTTTGCCTGAGCGTTTCAAAATTTGTGGTATGGTTATAAGAGATGAAGAAAAAGGTAAAGTTTTTGAAGATAAATGGGGCATACATACTTACCGTTCAATTGAAGAGTTATTGGAAGAAACCTCTCCATCCTTTGTGGTAGTAAGTGTTGGATGGAATGCCGCACCTATTGTTATAAGGCAGCTTACCGATAAAAAAATTCCAGTTCTGACTGAAACACCTCCAGCACCTAATGTGGAAGAATTGATTGAAATTAATAAATTAACAGAAGATGGTGCCAAAATTCAAGTAGCAGAGCAGTATCATCTTCAGCCATTACATGCAGCCAGACTTGCAATTTCAGGCTCGGGAAAACTTGGACAAATAAGTCAGGTTAATATTTCAGTTTGTCATGGATATCATGCTATGAGCCTTATCAGAAGATTTATGGGTATAAAATTTGAAAATGCAGTAATAACAGCAAGAAATTTTAAATCCTCTTTCATGAACAGCCCAGATAGAGATGGTGATCCGAAATCAGATAAAATGATATTATCGGAACAGGTAATAGCGATGTTAGACTTTGGAGACAAATTGGGTATCTATGACTTTGATGGTGAACAGTATTTTTCTTGGATAAGAGGTTTAAGATTAAATATACGTGGAGACAAAGGTGAAATTATAGATACTAATATCAAATATCTAAAAGATTTTAACTTGCCTATTGATATGGAGTTGAAGAGAATGAATGCAGGTGAAAATGGAAATCTGGAGGGTTACTATCTTAAAGGTATTATAGCCGGAGATGAATGGGTATATAAAAACCCTCTAATTCCTGGTAGACTAACAGATGATGAAATTGCTGTTGCCTCTTGCCTTATAAAAATGGATGATTATATTAAGGGTGGACCAGAACTGTATAGCCTTGCTGAAGCCTCACAAGATCATTATCTGTCATTAATGATTGATAGGGCACTTAAGAATAATGAGATCGTGAAAACAGTAACTCAACCTTGGGCCAAATAAGGACTAAGGAGAACTTTAAGATGACCGCCCAAGATGATTTTGCACGGCAAACAGATAAATATACCCAAATCAAACTAGATTGCGGCCACAACTTGCATTATTATAAATCAGAGTATATAGTAAGTGAGATAAAAGAGTTTATAAATGGATTAAAAGTAGAGTAAGGAGGAAAAAGATGAATTTTCTAATTGCATCATTGATTATATATATACCTATAATATTTATTGTTATTCTTATAATCTATGCCTTAATACTTTCGATAAAAGCTTTAAAAATCTATATCGCAAAAAATAGCTAGAAACTTACCATAACAACGGTTGGTTTGGTTGTACCTTTTTCTGTAATGTATTTATTTCTTTAAAATATATAGGATAATTTATTATATTACTTCAAGACATAAGGAAAGGATATTGGTATGCGAAGCGAACAAGAGATGTTTCAATTAATATTAGGAATTGCAGATAAAGATGATAGAATACGTGCAGTTTATATGAATGGTTCACGTGCTAACCCAAATGTGAAAAAAGATATTTTTCAAGATTATGATATCGTATATGTAGTCAGTGAAACAGTATCTTTTTTAGCTGATGAAGGCTGGACAAAGGTATTTGGTGAACTTATTATAAAGCAAGAACCGGATAAACTTGATAACATACAGGGAAGAAAAGTTGACTATTCTATGTCTTATACTTACTTAATGCAGTTTAATGACGGAAATCGTATTGATTTACATATCCAAACAAAAGAGGAATTGAGTCGGGAATACGGAAAAGATAAATTGACAGTTCCACTTTTAGATAAAGATAATTGTTTATCCAAATTACCAATACCTTCTGATGAAGATTATTGGGTTAAAAAGCCTACCTTTGGACAATATTATAGCAGATGTAATAATTTCTGGTGGGTAGCCCCCTATTGTGCTAAGGGCCTTTGGAGACATGAAATTCTTTATACAATAGAAATATTAAATGATTATGTTCGTCAAGAATTATTGTTAATGTTATCTTGGCATGTAGGTATTCAAACTGATTTTAAAGTCAGCCTTGGAAAAGCTAATAAATATATGAAAAAGTATATAGAGGCAGAATTATGGAATTCGTTAATGCAAACCTATAATACTAGTGATTATGAATCAGCATGGAATGCACTAATAATTACCTGTGAATTGTTTGAAAATATAGCGCCACGTATGGGTAAAGCACTGGGATATGAATATAATCTGACGGAGGCAAAAAAGTCCTTTGATTTTATAAGACATATTAAAGAATTACCAAAGGATGCTACTGAAATTTATTGATATGACATCTGCTGTTGGTATTATTGTTTATGATAATAAGAGTAACATTGTCTTGATAACCTTTGTTATAATAAATAAAGATTGTGAAATCTCATCCTGGGGGAACGAACGAAAACATTAAATTGAATTAGGGTTAGCAGCTAAGTAAATATCTACTTGATTTAAATAATAAGGGGGATTAATAAATGAAAGATAAAACTAATTGTGATTGTTGTATGAATTATGATTATGATGAAGAATACAACTGTTTTGAATGTCAAGTTTATTTAGATGAAGATGAAATGGGAAAATTCTTAAGTAATTCATTTGATAATTGTCCACATTTCCAGTTTAAAGATGATTATAAAATAGTAAGGAAACAGATGTAACGCTGAATAAGATAAAGTTACATGTTGGGTTGCATATGAAACACTTTTGTATTATACTTGAATGTATAATAAGGAGGATTGTTATGACAAAACGACATGCTAAGTTATTGGATATTGTAAATGAATATAGAAAGATAGATGTTAATAAGCTTTCTGAGATATTGGATGTATCTCAGGTTACTATAAGAAAAGATCTGGATATGCTGGAAGAACGTGGTTTGCTTGTTAGAGAGCATGGTTATGCAGTTCTTAGAAATACGGATGATATAAATAACCGTTTAGCGATCAGGTACGATACAAAGTTAAAAATTGCGAAAGCTGCTGCAGAAATTGTCTCTGATGGAGAAACTGTAATGATTGAATCGGGTTCTAGTTGTGCGTTGTTGGCTGAGCAGCTGGCACAAAATAAAAAGGATGTCACTATTATTACAAATTCTGCATTTATTGCTTCTTATATTAGAAATATCTCGGTACCAAAGGTTATCCTGCTTGGTGGCGAATACCAAAAGGAATCTCAGGTTATGGTAGGTCCCTTGGTACGTACCTGTGCAAAGGAGTTTTATGTAGACAAGTTATTTGTTGGTACAGATGGATTTATACCACAGATAGGCTTTACGGGCGGTAATATGATGAGGACGGAGGCCATAAAGAATATGGCGCAATCGGCGAAGAATATCATCATACTTACGGATTCAACTAAATTCACAAAACAAGGAGTGGTACTACAATTCCACCTAGAAGAGGTATGTAGGGTATTTACCGATAATGAAATATCTCAAGATGTAAAACAGATTTTAGAAAAGAATCATATTAAGGTGGGAATCACAGATTGATTTCCACCTTTTACATAGTTACTTGAAAGTCATTTTTCTGAAAAATCTGGAAGAATTCTTTCAGGTCTTCCGAATGGAGTGCAGGAACATCTTGTAGTTTATAGAGACGATTTAACTGTTCATATTTCTTCTGCCCAAATTGATGGAAGGGAAGAAGATTTACTGTGGTAATACCAATGGTTTTTAGTAATTTGCAGAACTGATCAGCATCTTCCGATGAATCATTTATTCCAGGAATGACAGGAATTCGGGCAACTATGGGAATTCCTACAGAAACAGCCCATAACATATTTTCAATAATTTGGACATTAGAAACTCCAGTGTATCTCAGATGTTTTTGATTGTCATAGTGTTTCATATCATATAATAAAAGGTTTGTATACTGAACCACCTTCTTAAACGTCTCTGCAGGTGCATAGCCTGTTGTTTCGATTGCAGTATGGAGATTTAAAACCTGACATTCTTCTAATAAAGCAGCAGCAAAATCGGGCTGGCTTAAAACCTCCCCACCTGAAAGTGTAATACCTCCGTGAGATTCCTCATAAAAATCCTTATCTTTTAACAACTCTGTAATAACTTCCTCAATACTCATAAATTTCCCCGAAAGTTTTAATGCTTTTCCCGGACATTGGCTAATACAGTTAAGGCAACCGGTACAAGATTCCTTCTGAAACTGTAGAGAATTATTCTGAAATGAAATACATCCTGATGGGCACTTACGGCTGCATAGTTCACAATGCAGACATTTAGTACTATCCCACAAAAGTTGGGAAACCGCTACTTGAGACTCTGGATTAGAACACCACAAACAGTTCAAAGGGCATCCTTTAAAAAATACTACGGTTCGTATTCCAGGACCATCATGAATACTGAATTTTTGTATGTTAAAGATATTAGCTTTCATAAAACTCCTTTCATTACATTTGTTATTATGACTATATCATATCTACAAACAGAAGTAAATATCTTTTACATAATACAATATGTAGTTACGTATGAAAGTTATTGATTGACAAAACGTAAGCAATGCAATATACTAAAAGTATAATAGTTTATATTCTTATTTTAATATCCCAATCCTTTAGGAGGAAAACATAATGGAAAAAAATCATTTTGGCAATCTTACAGACCGTATGAATACCTTCAGAAATGAACTGTTGGATGCGAAACCATTTGTCTGCGCAGAGAGAGCAGTTTACACAACGCAAGCATATCGTATACATGCAGATGAACCGATTGTAATAAAACGTGCTTATATGCTGAAGAATATTTTAGAACATATGACAATTTTTATTGAACCCCAGACCTTTATTGTTGGCAATCAGGCATCAGCAAATCGTTCAGCCCCTATCTTTCCTGAATATGCTATGGATTGGGTTATCCAAGAGTTGAATCAGTTTGAGAAAAGAGATGGAGATATCTTTTATATAACAGAAGATACGAAAAAACAGCTTTTGGAATTAGCTCCGTATTGGGAACATAATACAACAAAGGACCGTGGTCTTAAAGCAATGCCTGAATCAAGCAGAATTTTCTATGATCTTGGTATTATTAAGGCAGAAGGAAATATCACATCTGGAGATGCCCATTTGGCTGTTGCATATGAAAAAGTAATAAAATATGGAATAAAAGATTATGAAGCTAGAACGAAAGATGCAATGGGAAAACTGAATCTGTCAGAGATGAGCGAGTTAAAGAAGTTTTATTTCTATGAAGCCATCCTAATTATCATTGAAGCAGTAATTAATTTTGCACATCGTTATGCTGAGTTGGCACTTATTATGGCTAATACGGCTGATGTTGGGCGTGCAAAAGAACTCAAGGAAATTGCAAGAATCTTAAATAAGGTTCCCTATGAACCAGCAGAAACCTTGTATGAAGCGGTACAGAGCATGTGGCTGATACATCTCATTCTACAGATTGAATCCAATGGACATTCTGTGTCTTATGGACGTATGGATCAATATCTTTATCCTTATTATAAAAAGGATCTGGAAACCGGTGTAATTACTGAGGATGCTGCATGCGAGCTATTGACAAATCTCTGGCTGAAGACATTTACAATCAATAAAATCAGAAGCTGGTCACATACACAGTTTAGTGCAGGAAGTCCACTTTATCAGAATGTGACTGTGGGTGGGCAGACAACAGATAAGGAAGATGCTGTCAATCCATTTTCTTTTCTTATATTAAAAAGTGTTGCTCAGACAAGGCTGCCACAACCCAATCTGACCGTACGTTATCATGCTGGCCTTAATGAAACATTTATGAAAGAATGCATTGAGGTTGTCCGTTTGGGATTTGGCATGCCGGCATTTAACAATGATGAAATCATCATTCCGTCCTTTATCGAAAAGGGTATAAAAGAAGATGATGCATACAATTATAGTGCAATAGGATGCGTCGAGACAGCAGTTCCCGGAAAATGGGGATATCGCTGTACAGGAATGAGTTTCTTAAACTTTCCCAAATCACTTCTGATTGCAATGAATGATGGCGTAGTTCTGGAATCCGGCAAGAGGCTGACGGAAGGGGTAGGACACTTCCTCGATATGAAATCTTATGCAGATATTGAAAAAGCTTGGGATAAGATTATCCGAGATTTTACAAAGCATAGTGTTATTATAGAGACCTGCTGTGATATGGTTTTAGAAGAAACCGTACCGGATATTCTTTGTTCTACACTTGTAGACGACTGTATAGGCAGAGGAAAGACACTAAAAGAAGGCGGCGCAATTTATGATTTTATCAGTGGCCTTCAGGTAGGTATTGCCAACATGGCTGATTCTTTATCAGCAATCAAGAAATGTGTATTTGATGATAAAAGTGTAACGAATTTAGAATTATGGAATGCATTGCAGGATGATTTTGAGGGAGCAGAAGGTCAGAGAATTCAACGTCTGCTTTTAGATGCACCTAAGTATGGTAACGATGATGACTATGTTGATAAGTTGATTTGTAATGCATATGATGTCTATATTAATGAAATCAAAAAATATCATAATACTCGATTTGGACGTGGGCCAATAGGCGGTGGCTATTATGCAGGTACTTCATCTATTTCGGCAAATGTAGGTCAAGGAATTGGTACTTTGGCAACACCTGATGGTAGAAAGTCACATACCCCATTATCAGAAGGATGTTCTCCAAGCCATGGTATGGATGTCCATGGGCCAACAGCAGTATTTAAGACGGTTTCTAAACTACCAACGAAAGAGATTACCGGTGGTGTTTTATTAAATCAAAAGGTAACACCGCAGATATTAGAAAAGGAAGAAGATCGCATGAAATTGATTGCAATGATTCGGACGTTCTTTATAAGACTACATGGCTATCATGTACAATATAATGTAGTATCAAGAGAAACATTAAGAGATGCTCAGATAAATCCGGAGAAGTACAGGGACTTGATTGTTCGTGTAGCTGGATATTCCGCATTCTTTCATGTGCTTTCCAAACAAACACAGGATGATATCATTGCAAGAACGGAACAAATACTATAACCGATTCGCAGGAAGCGGCCTGCTAATGCAGGTAGAAGTGGAGAAGTACGGTTGAAAGAAAATATAATCAGAGAAAGGAATGCCACATATTAATTCTTTCAACCTTTTTATGTGTGACAATAGAATGCACGATTAACACGCATTCTATTGTATGTGGCAGCACCGCAGATAGGTCTGCGGTATGGGTGTAGAAATGGAATTTTTATTTGATACAGCTAATATAGAAGCAATAAAGAAATACAGTGAGTTTTACCCGATTACCGGAGTGACCAGTAATCCATCCATCATTAAAAAGGAAGGGAAGATTGATTTTTTCAATCATTTCCGACAAATTCGTGAAATTATCGGTATGGAGCGATCTCTGCATATTCAGATTACCGCGTCAGCTGCAGAACTAATGGTGAAAGAGGCGCATGTAATCTTAAAGAATGTAGACGATAAGGTATTTATCAAGATTCCGACCAATGAAGAGGGTTTGAAGGCTATGCGGGTATTGAAGAAAGAAGGTATTGGAATTACTGCAACTGCAATCTATACAAAGATCCAAGGTTATCTTGCTATGGAGACAGGGGCTGATTTTATTGCACCATATTTTAATCGTATGGAAAACATGGATATTGATGCAGTAGATACGATTGCCTGCTTTGCAGAGCAAATAGAAAAGTATGGTTACAATACAAAAATACTGGCAGCTAGCTTTAAGAATATTGCACAGGTAAATGCTGCTTTTGCTGCCGGAGCGCAGACCGCAACTTTATCTCCGGATTTACTGCATGATGCATTAGGAATGGCTGCCATTGGTAAAGCGGTAGATGATTTTAAAAAAGACTGGGTGACTACATTTGGAGATTTTAATATTACGGAGATATGATTATGGAATATTTGGTGATTGATATTGGGGGATCGTTTATAAAATATGCACTAATAAATGAAAAATGTGAGTTTGATTTTAAGGAAACGATTGTTACACCACAGGATGGACGGGAACAATTAATTGAGGTGATTGGTAAGCTCTATGATAAGTTTCAGAATAGAACTTCAGGTATAGCCATTGCTATGCCTGGAATCATCGATAGTGACAGAGGATATTGTTACAGCGGTGGTGCGTTGCATTACAATGAAGATTTCCATATCAGGGATAGTCTGGAAAAGCGGTGCAATACCACAATACATATTGAAAATGACGGGAAATGTGCTGCTATGGCAGAGGCTTTTGTAGGTAGTCTAAAGGATGTTAATGACGGCGTTGTCTTAGTACTCGGTACTCTTATTGGGGGTGGTATCATTAAGAACCATACACTTCAGAAAGGTAAGCATTTCTCAGCAGGAGAAGTGACTTTTATTAATACAGATGGAAAACAGTTGCCAAATGATGAAAATATATGGGGAAGGCGTTGTGGAGCACCGGGATTATGTAAAAGAGTAGCGAAGAAGAAACAATTACCAGAAGGAGCTATAGATGGAAATCGTGTCTTTCAGTTATTGGAAGACGGAGATCAGGAGGTGATTGAATGTATGGATGAATATACAAGAGAAATTGCTATTCAGATTTTTAATCTTCAAAACATTCTGGATCCAGAACGGTTTGCGATTGGAGGAGGAATCAGTGCACAGCCACTATTGCTTAAATATATTCATAAGAATTTAGACGAGATATATAATAGTTTTCCTTATCCTATGACAAAAGCAGAAGTAGTAACCTGTCAGTTTAGAAGCGACTCGAATCTAATTGGAGCATTGCAATGTTATTTGGAAGCAGAGAGAAACTAATGCATAGGTAATAAAATTAAAATAATGTTTAGTATAAAATGCGCCTAAAAGTTAGTTATAAAATACTTTTTATAGGTGCATTTTTTACGTTTAATTTTATTGTAAAAAGTAATAAAATAATTTTGAAGGTATACAATAAGTTTTCACAATGCTATAATGGGGAATAAAAGGAAATTATAGAAAAATAAAAGGGACTCACTGGGACTAGTAATATATATAATGGAGGTACAAATGATTGAAAAACCTTATTCTTATCAATGGCACAATGGGTGCTGGAAAGACAGCAACAAGTAAAGAACTACAAAAATTGTTACCAAAATGCGTTTTTCTTGACGGCGATTGGTGTTGGGATATGTCACCCTTTATTGTGACGGAAGAAACGAAAAACATGGTAATGGATAACATTACTTATGTCTTAAACAATTTCATTACCTGCTCAGAATATGAAAATATTATTTTTTGTTGGGTAATGCATGAACAATCTATTCTAGATGAGGTACTATCCGGACTAACTAAGAATAATTGTAGGTTATATAAAATATCTCTTGTATGTTCTGATCAAGCTTTGATAGCAAGAATTACAAAAGATATTGAACAGAGTATCCGAACAGAAGATGTTATAAATAGAAGTGTTGCAAGATTAGACAATTATTCAAACATGGATACGGAGAAAATAGATGTAAGTGAGATTTCAGCAAAACAAGCTGCTCAAATAATATATAATCGTATTCTCGGTTGATTTGAGGAAGCAGATACAAGTTACATCTTAAGGGGAACTAATATATGGACAATATAAAAGTTGTAAGAAGAACGGCAACAACCGATGAATTTATTAAAATGAGACAATCAGTTGGTTGGAGTTATCCTGAAAAAGAAGTGATATCTATTGGGCTTAAAAATACGCTTTTTTCAGTATGTGTTGAAAAAGAAAATGAAATAGTTGGGTATGGTAGAATTATTGGTGATGGTGCATTTACAATATATATTCAAGATATAATTGTTATACCAGAGTATCAAATGATGGGTTTAGGTATCAGAATAATGAATGCAATCATGGAATATATAACAAAGACATATGCGAACGATACAATGGTATGCTTAATGGCGGCTAAAGGGAAAGAAAATTTCTATAAGAAGTTTGGATTTGTTGAGAGACCCAATGAGGTATATGGTGCAGGTATGATTCAGTATATTAATGAAACATAGAATCATTCATATATATCATTAGATGTCACATGAATATTATATATAATTAGAAAGAGAGACTGTGATATGGCAATTGAAAAAGTACGGAAATATTTTAATCAATTTGATTTAGATTCTAAAATACAAGAATTTGAAACCTCATCAGCGACTGTCGAGTTGGCTGCAGAAGCTTTAGGTTGTGAGCCAGAGCGAATTGCTAAAACATTATCTTTTAAGATAGATGAAAGAGGTATTTTAATTGTTACTGCTGGGGATGCCAAAATAGATAACGCAAAATTTAAGGAACAATTTCATACAAAAGCAAAAATGCTTGCTCCAGAAGAAGTAGAAGCTTTAATAGGTCATACGATAGGTGGAGTTTGTCCATTTGGTATAAATGAAAATATAGATGTTTATCTTGACCTTTCTTTAAAAAGGTTTG
Source organism: uncultured Lachnospiraceae bacterium (assembly GCA_963517115.1). Classification (GTDB taxonomy): domain Bacteria; phylum Bacillota; class Clostridia; order Lachnospirales; family Lachnospiraceae; genus Anaerocolumna. The sequence continues at coordinate 126,882 of CAUQEW010000016.1, forward strand.
AAAAGGTATATCCAGCCTGCGGCAGTAGTAATAGTGCGATTGAACTCACCATTGCTGAATTAGATAAATATTCCAACAACCTTGGGTGGATTGATGTATGCAAAAATTGGCTAGAAACAACATTATAAAGGATCTACATAATATAATCACATTAAGTAGATTAAATAGGCACGCAGATGGGGGCTGAATATGAGTAATAATATTAAGAAAAATAATAGTGGTATCTTAAAAATCAAAGGTATGTTTGTTCTAATTATGCTAGTATCAATATTTGCTGTTGGTTGTTCGAAGCAAAATAATGGACTGGTAAATGAACAATTAAAGGAAGAGGAGAATCTAAATGCCTCAATACGACAACAGCAAGAAGAGAGTGGAGAAGATGCTGCGCAAGAAAACAATTCAACTGAGGAAATAAAGAGTGAACCTGAGAATATAAACAATACGATGGATTATACTGACAAAGCAGCAACAAATAACGGTGGTATGTATGTAAGTTATAATGGATATGTATATTATCGACAGTATACTGCGGACAGCTATGCTTCAGAGGGACTTATGGGTACATATGAGACTATTATTGGCAGTAAAAAAAACATGATACGAATGAGCGAAGATGGAACAACTGAGATAGCTTTTAGCGATAATGGTGAAGGAAACATATATATTTACAAGGATAGAATGTATTTGGTAAAATCCGACGAGGACTATGTAACGAATGTATATGCGGTTGATCTGGATGGCAGTAATGAGCAGATACTAGGTAAAGGGTGGATAAAAGGAATTGATGAAGATACTGGAACCTTGGTTTGCGTGTTAGCTAATGAAAAGGATACTTATCAATTACATTGGATAGATGGTGTTACCGGAGTAATAAAGGAGTATGATTTAGCAGTACCATGTAGTGAATTTCTTTCCTTAAAGGATGGAGTTATCTATTATAGTGGTGAGGTGGAGTTTGAATCCTCACAATTAGGAGAAATAAAACTTTGTTGTGTGAATGTAGATGGAACAAATGAAAAATTGTTAGCAGATACGAAAGCAGATCTTTATGAATATGGAGATAGAGGGACGGTAGTTCCTTGCATACAGTTCGTAGGTAATACCATTTATTTTGCATATGGGGCTTACGGTGGAACTGGTAATTTCTATCAAGGAGGAAAAATTGCTAAAGTAGAAAAAGACGGAAGTGAGTTCGCAGTACTTATAGGAGCTACAGAGGTGGAAGAAGATTTGGTAGATGAAATATTCTATGTATCAAGTGATAATAATGAAGAAACACTTTATTACTCTCAGGGTACAGAAAATAAGGTGGGTTTTGTTCTAAATTTAATTACAGGAGAAGTAGAAGAAACTGATTTCCCAATTTATGCAGAAGGTAAGCCTTTTGAATATAAAGGTGGTTTTAGTATCTATCTTAATGCATCTTCTAAAATGACTACTTGGATACCCTTTGTAGACTATAATTATCTAGAATTAGTGGAAGAGGCTGATTACTATACAGTTAAGGATATAGAATTGTGTGATAATTGGATTTACTATAGGCTAGAAGCAAATAAAAAGGATCCTGAAGCAAGTATTGGTTGGCGAGATGGTTTTCGTCGTTTGAAAACGAAAGTTATTCGAGAAAAAATAGATGGAGAAACAGTAGAGATATTATTTGAGTATTAGTATAAACTGAAAGTTTGAGGTAAATAGGTGTATTATGTTAAAAAAGTCCAGAAGAGTGATCGTGATTATTATATTAATTTTATTAGCGGCAATTCTTTCCTCTTGTAAAAGTAATAAGCAAGAGCCTAGTATCAAAATTTCTTATGATTCTGAAGAATTAAGCACAATTTATTATGGAAATTTGTATAACAAGAAGCAGGAAGATATAGAAAAAAGAATAAAGGATTATATGGTTGGTAAAAAATTTATTGACTTACCCACAATTACCTTTAAAGATGTAATTCAAATAGAAGCTCTTAATTTTGATACAAAAGAATTTGAAATCTACGATTATATAGTAGATGAGCATGCCAATATTGTTTCTGAATATGATGTTGAACCATATATAATAAGTTCAGAAGGTGATGCAAACGCAGAATTTATTTTCGGTAAAAGTCTTAATAAAGAAAATTATCTTGATTTTTCAGTTGAGGGAAATCTTACACATTGTTTGTTGATTAGATGTAAAATCGATAATTCTTCCTTTGCCTTTGCTACACTTGTATTAAGTTATAATGAATAATGCAAATGAACTATTTAAAGCAAGGAGTAAGTTTTATGGGTGAAAATTGGATTGCAGTGGTTGGTAGTTCACGAAAAGGCAAAAACACAGATTTATTAGTGGATTATATAATTCAAGCGCTAAATGAAAAAAATATTAAAGTTGATAAATTTATATTGGATAATAGAAATATTTCGACATGTTCAGGTTGTGAATATTGTTTAAAAACAGGTGTATGTATCATTCAGGATGCTATGACCCAAATTATTGATGGTATGAAAGTGGCAGATGGATATATATTTGCTTCACCATCGTATAATTACAACGTAACAGCTCAAATGAAAGCCTTATTAGATAGGACATTCTGTTTAAATGATTATAACAATGGATGGAAAAGCCGTCTTTCTTCAAATAAAAAAGCAATAGTTGTTGGTGTATGTAAAGGTAAAACTCAGGAATCTATGGGATATACTGTGGAATGTATAAGCAAATCTCTTTCTGAACTTGGTGTTAATATTATTGAAACAATAGAGTATTACGATACAAAGAACTTACCAGTTGCAAATAACGATGGCATTAAAAAAAATATATCAGAAAAATTTAGTGTAATGACCCAAAGGAGATCTTAACATGAAAAAAATAATTATTATAAACGGTCCCATGGGTGTAGGAAAAACAACGATTGGTAAGTTACTTTGTAACAAGCTGAACAAATCTGCTTTTCTTGATGGTGATTGGTGTTTCGATTTGCATTATAAACTTTTCCAAATAACGTTAACGTGTAGTGAAACAGCTTTAGAAAAAAGATGGAATTTAGACAAAATAAATGACTGGAGAATAGAATCCTGGCTAGAGATTAGCAAAAAGTCACTTAGTTATTTTCAAAATTTAGAGACGTTTAAAGTAGATACAAGTGATAATACTCCAGAATATATAGTCCAGAAAGTTTATGATTTAATAAATTAAGAGATGTATTCTACGAGGTGCCCATGAAATCAAGTTTAAAAAAATGGCGAAATATAATAATAATTTTACTCCTTGGAGTACCATTATTTTGTCTTTGGCAAAATAATAGTATTGTAACTACTAAAATCAATTATCAAAACGATAAAATTCCAAAAGAATTTATTGGATACAAAATTGTTCAGATCTCAGATTTGCATAATAAAAAGTTCGGTAATAAGCAGAAAAAATTATTAAGTAAAGTTGAAAAGGCGAAACCGGAAATAATTTTAATTACTGGAGATCTAATTGATAAAAACCGAACAGACATAGATGTTGCAATGGATTTTATCAAAGGAGCAATAAAAATAGCACCGGTTTATTATGTACCTGGTAATCATGAAGCATTGTCACCCTATTGTGAAGAGCTAATACAAAATTTAAAAGCTGCAGGAGTATATGTTTTAGATAATTCAAGTGAACAAATTGAAAAAAATGGTGTGGCAATAGATTTAATTGGAGTGATAGATCCTGATTTTATGACCTATAACAATTTAGAAGGAAGCAGTACGCAACAATTTAATAATAAATTAAAATTATTATCAGAAGAAAATCAATCCTTTAAGATTTTGCTATCTCATAGACCAGAATTAATTGAATTATATGCAGAGAATAATATTGATCTAGTCTTCACAGGCCATGCCCATGGTGGTCAATTTAGAATTCCCTTTGTAGGGGGAGTTGTTGCACCTAATCAAGGATTATTCCCCAAATATACAATTGGTTCTTATCATCTAGAAAACACAACAATGATTGTAAATAGAGGATTAGGTAATAGTATCATACCAATACGTATTTTTAATAGACCGGAAATTATTGTAGTTACATTGGTGGAATAGAATATTATTATGATAAATGGGAGGGCATATATGAAATCTAAATTTATTATTTCAACGGATGGTGCAAAGATTGCTTACGATATTTTCGGAAAAGGTTTTCCACTTGTTTTAGCTCACGGAATGGGTTCAAATAAAGAAATGTGGGTAAACAGGCATTGGGTTGAAATTCTGGAGAACTATTTTACAGTTATAACGATAGATATAAGGGGTAGTGGGGAAAGTGACAAATCATATGACATCAATTTTTATTCAATCAAGAATATAATAAATGACATTGATACTGTTGTTAAAGAATGTGGATTTAACGAATACAATTATTTTGGACATTCTTATGGTGCAACGATTGGTCTTCAACTATGTAAACAAAGCAAAAATGTAAAAAGAGTAGTATGTGGCGGCACTACTTTTGGCAATAAGTTTTTTAAAGAAATTGTGCCTGAATGGATTCGTGAATATGAGATTTATGGGTTAAAAAAGAAAAATAACACGTTAAATGACCTGGATTTATCAAGTGAAGAGATCGAATGGTTAGAAAGAACTGATTTTGAGCTAGCAATTTCACAATTTAGGGCATGGAATAAATGGGAAGGTATTGAAGTTAAGGATATTAATACAGCATTAGCAGTGTATTCTGGAACGAATGATAATCCACAAGTTATCTATAATTTAAATTCTAATAAAATTGAATTGCAAAATCATAATCTCCCTTATAAAATATTTGAAAATCTTAACCATACTGAGTTAGTATCCGAAACAAATATTGTATCACCTTGGGTATTAGATTTTTTACTAAAGTAAAAGACGGAGATGAGTAAGATGGAAGAAAATAGATTTATGTCTCGTATTAAAACAGATGATTTTAGGAGTATGATATTTGATGAGAGAATCTTCCGGAATTCGAATACATATATAGTGAAGGAATAAGAGTAATCAAAAAAATCTATTATACGTTTATAAAAAGGTGGTTCAAACACTAGGTTTGAACCACCTTTTACTATTTAAGTATTAATATTTTAAACTTTAAACCTTACTAAGCTGTTAAACTTGCAGTCTTTCTCTTTTTCCACATTACCCAGAGAGGACCGGCAATACATATGGTTGAATAGCAACCACTGATTGAACCAATCGCCATAGGAAGTGCGAAGCTTTGAATAGAGTCTATGCTGTGAGAGAAAGCTAGTATATAGATCATACTTACACTTATTAAAACAGCTATGTTTGTATTAATTGATCGCGACATGGACTGTGTGATGGAAAGGTTAGTAATCGTGTCGACGGGAAGCTTTGTATAGGTTTTACTATTTTCTCTAATACGGTCATATATTACAATAGTATCATTGATCGAATAACCGATAATACTTAATGCAACTGCTATGAAGGAATCGCCGATAGGAATCTGGAATATTACATAGGTGAAAAATACAATGAGGATGTCATGAAATAAAGCCACAAGTGCCATAACACCAGCAGAAAGTCCACCCATCTTGTTAAAACGTATCCACACATAAATCATAACAAGTAATGCAGATAATAATATTGCTGTAATTCCTTTTTGAAGGAATCTATGTCCAAAAAATGCTTCAACCATAGAGGACTCAGCCAGGTTTAACTCTGCATCCGGGAACTTCTCTTTTAGAGCATCATCGAATTTCTTTTGGTCATTTGCATCAACGCCATAATTTCCAGAGATATTAATAATAAGTCTGTTATTACCGGTTGCAAGATCTGAGGTCATCTGAGCAGTTACAGGTCTGTCCAATAATTGGGATGCAACATCCGCAGCTTCGTCTGGATTAATTTCTCCAACATAGTTATATTTCAGTAATGCACCGCCTTTAAACTGTATATCAAGCTGTACGCCATTGATAAATATCATTACGACACCAAACAACATTATTAATAGTGAAATTGAAAAGAATACAAAACGTTTTTTATAAAAATCAATTATTTTATTACTCATAGTGTTATCCTCCTTGATTTACAGGTATACAGAGAAGGCTTTTGTAAAGCCTTAAATTCACTCAAGGAGCGTATCATCATACGAGAAGCAGTCACACCAGCAATGAAATTGAAGATAATACCGGTTAGTAATGAGTATGCAAACGATAGAAGAGAACCTGAGCCAAAAATTAATAATATAATAGCAACAATTAGAACCGTAATATTACCATCAAATACGGAAGTAAAAGCTCCTTTAAATCCGGATGATATAGCGGAACGAACAGTTTTACCGGATTTTATTTCTTCACTGATACGTTCAGAAATAATAACATTTGCATCAACACCCATTCCTATAGATAGAATTACACCTGCAATACCTGTGAGTGTAAGTGTAATCTGTGGACCGGAGAGTGCAAGTATCTGTCCTGCAACTTGTATTAGAAGTGAGATACAAGCTACTAATCCAGGAAGACGATAATACCCAATTAGTAAAACGCATATGATACCAAAAGCAATCATACCAGCTGTAACCATAACATCCAAGGCGCCCGCACCTAATGTAGGACTAATAGTTGAGTGATTCTTTGTTATCATAGAGAATGGAAGAGATCCAGAATTAATTTTATCTGAAAGACTTTTTGCTTCATCAAAACCATTCATACCATTAATCATAGCTTTACCATCGGTTATATGAACTTGAACCTGTGCTGTCTGAACTAGAGTTTCATCCATATAGATATTAATATTTTGACCAACAAGTTTTTCAGTTGCATCACTAAAAAGTTTTGTTCCGGCTTCATTAAATGTAAGGCCAACTACATATTCTTTTGTATCTTGTTCTTGTTCTACCTGGCTATTTGAAACGTCTGAACCATTTACAAGAATATTTCCAGCATCATCACGAAAGGTTAACTGAGCTGTTTGGCCTAATTCAGCCATCGCGTTTTGTGGATTAAAATCAGTTTCATCTGCTTTCCATGGAAAACGTACAATAATGTATCCATTGTCTTTATCAATTGTTACATCACGATCCAATATGTTTTTCTGGTCAAGACGTGTTTCAATAATAGTACGGGCTGCTTCCAATTCGCTACTGGTAGCTTTTCGGTCAAGGTCAACCGGTTGGAATACAGCATCTACTCCTCCACGTATATCTATGCCATATCGCATATCTGGCGCTCCAATGAATATAGCCAAGTATGACATGACTAGCGCAATTACTAATACTATAAAAAACACTGGTTTTTTACTTTTCATTTTTTCTTACCTTTCATATGTTTTATTAAAAATGCCCAATTTTGTAACTTTATGATACACAAAATTTAATGTAGGTAACCGGAGGCGCATGCCCGCCGATTGATAATGCAATAACCGAGGTATTATTCGATCTTCTATAAGAAGTCAAAAAAGCGTATACGGACATTTCCATACTAAATAATATAAGTGGTAGTGCGTTGAAACCACCATATAAGAAGCGTTGAAATGTTTTGTGACTTCTATTAATAACTTGTACTATTTCAAAAATACCAGATAGCTCTTTTTCGAGGAGATTTGTTAGTGCTAGATAATATGAATTATAATGAAAAGATCCGTCGTCCATATTTGTTAAAGGGTTTGAAATGTAATTATATGGATTCAACCTAAAATTATATACCATAGGAGAGAAAGCTAGGTATAACACAAAAGCAGATATCAGAATTAACTTTATACTTAAAATTGGCCTTGTGCTTTGCCTGCTTAGATGCATAGAATCACCCCTCTCTTAAAAATTCACACACATTTAAAAATACCACATACTTCGTTTTTTGTCTATATAAAATTTCAATAAAGACAAGACAAAAACTTTGTGTTATATACATTGTAATATAAATGGGAATATGATACAATGATTGAAATTTATAGTATTTTATATATAAGGAGGTACCATTTATGTGTATGAGAATGTGTATTGATTTAACTCCATGCAAAGTCATAATCAATAGAGACTGCATGGAGTAAAACGCTATTGAATTTTGACTTTGCATCTTTCGTAATTAAAATAGAAGGAGTAAAGTTAAAATGAAACATTTAAAACATAATAATTTATTAAAAAATTTTTATATATTACAAATAGGACAGTTTATTTCACAATTAGGCAGTAAAATGACTAGTTTTGGATTAATTATGTGGTCTTATGAAAAAAGCGGATCTGTACTATCTACCTCCGCATTAGCAGTTTGCTCGCTACTCCCATCTGTTCTATTAAGTTTTCTAGCGGGAAGTTTTATCGATCGATGGGATAAGAAAAAGATAATGTTGATTGCTGATGCAATTGCAGCTGCTTGTTCTTTTATTACATTAATACTTGTTATGGATAACAATCTAAGTATTTGGTTCTTATATCTCATTAACATAATTTTAGGTACTGTTGATGCGTTTCAGGAACCCGCATCAAGTGTTGTAATCTCATTCATTGTACCTAAGGAATATTATACAAAAACAAGTGGTTTGCGTTCGTTAACAAATGCATTTACAACAACATTTACACCTATTATTGCAACATCATTCTACGCTTTGTTTGGACTTAAAGCTATCATATTTGTTGATTTATCCACGTTTCTATTTGCATTTACATCATTGCTATTGTTTGTTCATTTACCAAACCATATAGTTGTCAAAAACGATAAGAACGTAGACTTTATTACAAACTGTAAGCAAGGAATTATCTACCTTATTGATAGAAAAAATATTTTACATCTTATATTTTTTATGAGTTTTGTTAATCTTATTGCTGCAATATATAATAGTAATTTAATGCCCATGATTCTATCAAGAAATAATAATAACAAAATTCAACTTGGAATTGTCAGCAGTACCATTGGTATAGCGGGTATTATTGGAAGTATCCTAGTGTCTGTGAAAAAAGAACCGAAAAAGAGAATACCTGTTATTATAAACATTATGACATTTTCTTTTCTTATATGTAATAGTATGTTGGGGATAGGTCGCAACTTTTATATATGGACGATTGCTGTTTTTGCAGGCAATTGTTTAGTTCCTTTTTTACTGGCGAATGTCGAGTATATCATGAGAACTAAGATACCGTTAGAGATGCAAGGAAGAGTTTTTTCTGCAAGAAATACTTTACAGTATATTTCTATTCCTGTTGGTTATATATTAGGTGGCTTTTTAACAGATCACGTTTTAGAACCCTTCATGAATAAGCAATCTATCCTTCAACAGATATTTTCTTACATTGTAGGAACTGGAAAAGGTTCTGGAAGTGCATTGATTTATGTTATTATTGGAATAATAGGATTTCTTGGATGTTGTATATTCCGATGCGATAAGTATATTAAATCACTTGATGACTAAAACTAAATAATAATATTATAAGTAGTGAATATAGAAAATATTATCATAATGTCTTGAGGCCTGCAAATAAATTGCAGGCCTCAAAAGTCAAAGCGGATATTCGCAATCCGCTTCGCTACTTGCTCATAACCTTATATCT
>CAUQEW010000017.1:0-136081 GCA_963517115.1 uncultured Lachnospiraceae bacterium
GGCATATTTACCATAACTTTTTTGACTTAATTTAAATGGTAGGCTGAACTGTAACCTATATCGAACATGCTTTCGCAATTCTATTGACAAAATAATACTATGTGTGATACCATACTAAAGCTAACGTTCCAAGAAGAGTTAGTAAATAATTTGGGATAATCAACTTATAACACACGATGTTCATAAAGAAGATATTTTAACCTTATAAGTAAGTCCCCCGATTCTTAGCGAAGCGTAAGCGGTGGGTTGGGACTTACTTGTTTCAGTCGGAGTTCAAGCTCCGACTGAAATATCTGCGTAGCAGATATAAGGTTATGAGCAAGTAGCGAAGCGGATTGCGAATATCCGCTTTGACAATAGAAGAGGCAAAACATGGAGAAAAAAAGTTTTATTGATTACAAATTAAGCGATGAGATAACAAATGCTTTATCCTGCTTAGAATATGAAAATCCGACAGAAGTGCAGATGAGAGTTATACCTCTTGTGTTAGAAAAGAATGATCTTGTTGTGAAATCACAAACAGGAAGTGGAAAAACTGCATCTTATGGGATTCCAATTTGCGAATTAATTGATTGGTTAGAAAATAGACCACAAGCGTTAATTTTAACCCCAACGAGAGAACTTGCAGTTCAAGTGAAAGAAGATATTACAAACATAGGCAGATTAAAGCGATTGAAAGCTACGGCAGTTTATGGAAAACAACCTTTTTACATTCAGAAAACAGAATTAAAACAAAAAACACATGTTGTCGTGGGGACTCCTGGTCGTGTAATGGATCATATAAAAAAGGGTACTTTGGTTTTAAATCAGATAAAATACCTTGTTATTGATGAAGCCGATGAAATGTTAAATATGGGATTTATTGAACAAGTAGAAGTTATTATGAAAGAGTTACCGAAGGATCGAGTTACAATGCTTTTTTCAGCTACATTTCCGGAGGCAGTGAAAAATTTAGCACTTAACTATATGAAAACACCTATCGATGTTGAGATTGAGGCAACCGGTATTACAGCAGATAACATTGATCATTTCCTATATAAAGTGGCACAGAATGATAAATTCTCTTTGCTTACTGATCTAACAGTTGTAGAAAATCCGGATAGCTGCATTATTTTTTGCCGAACAAAAGATCTTGTAGATACGGTGTGTGATCGGTTTACAGATTTGGGTTATAGCTGTGATAAAATTCACGGTGGTATGGAACAAAAAGATCGACTGGATGCGATGAATCATTTTAGAAAGGGTGAATTCCGATATTTAATAGCTACCGATGTAGCGGCTAGAGGAATAGATATTGAGAATATCACACTGGTCATTAATTATGATATTCCATTAGAGAAAGAAAGCTATATTCATCGTACAGGAAGAACCGGTAGAGCAGGTCAAAAGGGGAAAGCCATAACCTTAGTTACCCCTTCTGAGGAGCGATATTTAAATGAAATTGAAGAATTGATTGGTTTTGAAATCACAAAAAAAACAGTTCCTTCTAAAGAAGAGGTTTTAGTTAAGAAATCTTCCTTCGAATTAAAAATGAAGGGTAAGCCAATCGTTAAAAAATCTAAAAGTGATGAACTTAATAAACAGATTATGAAGCTACGTTTTAATGGGGGCAAGAAAAAGAAACTTAGAGCAACTAATTTTGTTGGAATAATTTCTAATATAGATGGTTTAACAGCAGAGGATATTGGGATTATTACAATACAAGATACGCTTTCCTTCGTAGAAATACTAAATGGTAAAGGCCCATTGGTGCTGAATGTTATGAAAACTACTAAAATAAATGGTAAGTTATTAAAAGTTTCGGAAACTGCTATGTAAAAAAAGCAACCGTCAATATTCGAAAGGATATTGACGGCTATTTTTTATAGGTATCTATGAAATAATTTATTTGTTAATCCATTGTGCTATGTCTGAAATTACATCTTTATCTACATGTCCAGCAGTATTATATTCAGTAACATCTTTTTTTCCGTTCGATATCATAAAGAGATGGTTTAACTTATCATATAAATGAAAGGTAACATTATCGCGTCCACCTAGAAGTTTCTGCCATACTGCAAAATCGGTATCTACAAAAACTTGAAAATCATCTGATCCCTGTAAAAAAAGCATTGGAATATCCAATTCTTTAACAATCTCAGGGGTGTTTATTTGATTAAGGCTGTACCAATAAGAGCTATTAACACCTAATATAGAAACTGTATCAGTATTCTGCGCATTTTTAATTTTTTCAATCTCCGCACTAATTTCAGCTATACTTGACTGTCTGTCAGCCTCAGATAAATCTTTCATATTGTCTAAAACATCAATACTTTGATCGTACATAATATCTTCCAATTTTCTAGGACTGCCTGCAAGAGAAATGATTCCTACAACATCTTTATTATCAAGAGCGATTTTTGGTGCTAACATTCCACCTAGGCTGTGTCCAAGAACATATATTTTATTTGGATCTACTTTGCCACAGGTTTTTGCATAAGTAATTGCATTGGTGACGTCATCTAATACTTCATCCTTTATTGTGACAGAGTTGGTGGCAAATGCAGCGTATTGATAATAACGTTTGTTGTAACGAATCGTTGCTATTCCTTGCTCTGCAAGTCCCAAAGCGATATCACGAAATGGTTTGTTTCCAGCAGCACCGATAGATTCATCCATATCTGACTGCCCAGAACCTTGAACTAATACAATTACAGGAGGATTAATAACATTTTTAGGTAAAGTTAATTTTCCCTTTAACTGATATTTACCACTACCAATAAGGATGTCTGTTTCCTCATATGTTTCACTTACAACAGGGGCTGTTTCTATTGTTGTATAATTTATATTCAATCCCTCAATTAGACCGGAGGTGCCATATACAAAAATTACTTGAAGTCCACTATTTTTATACTCTAATCGTACGGTTAAGATAGTATAGTCACCTTGTGTGCTTATTGCACTATCATAAACAGAAACAAATTCGCCTAAATTTGCAACAACAGAATCCCATGTTTGCTTAAGAGCGGCTTCACTCAGCTCGGCTTTCATATCTGCGTTGAATTTCTCGGTAACTTTATCAAAAGTACCGGTTGCCATTTGTGATGCTAATTCTTTACTTAAGGTATCATAATCATCCATAATTGATGATACAGTAACCTTACAATTATAAGCTTTACCATTTAAAGTAGCTGTTATTGTTGCCGTACCCTCAGAAACAGCAGTTATCTTACCTTTAGAGGAAACCTTGGCAATCTTATTATTGCTGCTTTTCCATTTTACGGTTTTACTTGTACCACTTAATTTTAAAGTGGAGGTTTTACCTTTTTCTAAGGTTAGCTTTGATTTGTTTAATTTTACTGTTGCTGCTTCTGCTGTAATAGCAGATGTTGGTAGTATTAAGGGTGTTACCATAACAAGCGTAAGTACCATAACCAACAGGATAGAGATTTTACTTATTTTTTTCATTTCAGTCCTCCATAAAATTTTTAGTAAATCTAAAATATGGATTAATATTACAGCATTAATATTAATAATACAATAAGAATTAGATTAAAATTTATAAGGAATTCTTACGAAGTTTTTACAGTAATTAGTAAATATGAATAATTTCAGCTAGGGAACAAACTTTGTCTACAAGGCAAACCAAGGCGGTTTCTTTGTATTTTGGGAATTTAAAGATTGTGAGCGGCCACATATGCTTTTCGATGATATCCGCCTCAATCGAATTTAACTTGAAGTGTTTTCTTGCATTAGCAAGGGCCTTCCCTGGATGATAGAAGCCATGAAGACGGTGACTGTCATCCGGAACATGCCAATCATATAGATAAAAATCATGTAGAATTGCACCATGTACTACGCTGCTAACATCAAATTTAATAGGAAGACGTAGGCACAGCCAGTAGCTGTAATAGGCAACCATTAGGCTATGGTGATACGTCGTAGATTTACCGTGTTGAATATAAAGTTTCATTTCCTGAACATATTCAGAGGATAGATAATCCTTGATATATCTATAAAACTCTCTTTTTTCGGAGCGACTAAGTTTCATAAGCTATCTCCTTTGTATTTAAAAGTACTCTTCAAAACCAGAAATAGTTTACGAGAGTGCTATTACAATCCATTAGTTAGATATTACATCATCTTCAACCATGCGATAACCAACCCCAAGTTCAGTGAAAATATACTGAGGGTCTGCTGGATTCCGTTCAAGCTTCCTTCGGATATTCGCCATATTAACACGTAGAATCTGATTATCCTTTAAAGCAAAGGGACCCCATATTTTAGTGATAATATAGTCATAGGTTAGCACCTTGCCAGCACTTTGCGCCAAAAGTGCAATTAATTTGAATTCAATTTGGGTTAAGTGAACTTCTTCACTATTTACTATTACGATGCGTTTGTTAAAATTAATAATTAAATCTTTTGATTGAAAGGTACTTAAGGCAAATGTTTTACCCGTTTCTAATCTGGTATTGTGGCGGATAGCTGCACGAATTCTCGCTAATAATTCTGATGTACCAAATGGTTTTGTAATATAGTCATCAGCACCTAGATCAAGGGCTTGTACCTTAGATATTTCTTGATCTCTAGCCGATACCACAATAATTGGGATACCTGACCATTGGCGAACTTCTTTTAACACATCTAAACCGTCCATATCAGGAAGTCCTAAATCTAATAATACAACATCTGGACAGTGGGAAGGAATCAATGCGATAGCATCTTTTCCGGTGTTACATTTGATTGCTTTATATTCATTTGCGGCTAATGTTGTTGCGATAAAATTACAGATGATTGGTTCATCTTCGACTACTAATATAGTTGCTTTATTATTCATGTTCCTAATCCCCCTTTAATGGCAAGGTGAATGTAAAACTTGCCCCTCCACCAGTTTGATTTTTTACGGATATTGTACCGCCGTGAGCGTTAATAATAGTTTTACAAATTGATAAACCTATACCAATTCCTTTCGTAGAGTCGCTACTCTGATTTTTTGCATGTGTATATCCATCAAATATTGAATCCAATCTGTCTTCTCTAATTCCTATACCTTGGTCTACAATATGGAATAATACCTGATCCACTTCCTTGGTAACAAATAATTCAATGGGTTTGCTACTTCCGGAGTGTTTCAATGCATTTTCAATCAGATTCATGATTACCTGTTCAATTAAAGTTGCATCCATTGGAATCATGAGAAAATCATCGGGTACTTTTACAATAATCTGAGTATCTGGATATCTCTTCTTAACACGCATGATTGCTTCTGAAACGACTTCCTCTATTGGCTCTGGAATTTTATCTACAGAAGAATTACCTTCACGTATTCTTGTAACAGATAAGAGATTTTCAACCATATGCAGTAACCAGTTCGAATCTTCATAAATATAACTGATTAATTTGTCTTTTTCTGTTTCGTTTAAATATGTCTTATTCTTCATCAAAGTTTCACTTGCACCAATCATACCGGTTAGTGGCGTTCTAAGATCATGGGATACTGCTCTTAGTAGATTTGCTCTCATTTTCTCTTTCTCAGTTTCTATTATAATAAGCTGTTGGTTATCAGTTAAATGCTGTCTTTCTATAGCCATGGCTGCCTGAGATATCATCAGATTTAAAAAATTAATAATATTTTCTTCCATTGGTTTTTGACTAATACAATAAATTCCTAATACACCCCAAACATTGTCATGAGAAATGAGTGGTAGATAGATGCAGCTTGATTCACCGCAGAAGTCGGTACCAACTCCGGCTTGCCTCTTATTTTCAAATACCCAATGTGCGATAAACTGTTCATGGCGTGAATTTAATATTTTTTCATGAGTCGGATTACAACTTTTTATAATACCCTTGATCCCTGACTGAGGGGATTGAGAATAAAAAACAACTGTACTATTAATGAATCCTACAATATATTCTAGGGTTAGTTCAATAATATAGGAAAGCCCATTGGAAGATAGTAATTTATTATTGATTTCATTTAACATTGCATTAAGTCTATTTGCTTTTTCTTCACGTTCAAATGCTTGTTTTGCTTGTTCTTTAATATGAGTAGTCAGTGTACTTATTATTATTGAGATGCAAAGCATACCCAAAAAAGTTATTGGATACCCATTTATCGTAAAATCAAGGGCAAAATAAGGGTAAGTAAAATAATAGTTTAATCCTATAACCCCAGCTATACATGCTATGATCCCAAAGAAATAACCCGTTGTAAACCTTGATATCAGAACAACAGCAAGAATATAATAAATGGCTACATTCATATTGCTATTTGTTATTTTTACGAATAAAAAAGAAATTGCAGTAGCAAGCGTTAATATAATCAGCGTTTTTAGGCTATCATAAATAGTTACGTTAATAGTAGTATAATTTCTTTTCATTTTTATACCCATTGCATACCGCAGATTTGTCTGCGGTACTGCCACAAATAGAAAAGGTTGAAAAGTGGCATTCCTTTCTTCGATTAAATTTTCTTTCAACCTTCATCACTCCTCACATCACATGTGAAATTGCTCATTCAAAGCAGGATATTCGTTGTAAACCTACTCTTATTATCATAATATTCTTTTGTATGATTATACTACAAACGTTATATAAAACATAGTAGTTACTTTATAAAGATACCGTAAAATGATGTCGTAATAAAGAGGTTGTAAAGATGTTGTTAAGAAAAATAAGATAATATTGATATTGTGTAAAATTCGTGTTAAGATGCTTTGGTAGATACAATAAAGATTAATTAAGAATTTTAGGGAGGAAATGTTATGACAATTTCTTTGGGTGATTTTTTGCATCAACTAACATCAAATCCAGCGTTATTCATTACAGTTATTCTTACACTTGGCGTCGTTTTGGTAAATGGGTGGACAGATGCACCAAATGCCATTGCAACCTGTGTCTCAACTCGTGCACTAGGTGCGAAAAAAGCAATTCTTATGGCTGCTGTTTTCAACTTTTTAGGTGTACTTGTTATGACAGTAGTGAATGCAACTGTTGCACAAACCATTTATAATATGGTAGACTTTGGAGGGAATTCTAAGGATTCTTTAGTTGCACTTTGCGCCGCGTTATTTGCAATCGTAATATGGGCAACTGCAGCATGGGCATTTGGTATTCCTACTAGTGAGAGTCATGCATTGATAGCTGGAATTTCTGGAGCCGCAATTGCTTTACAAGGAGGACTTTCCGGTATTAATGGCAGTGAATGGATTAAAGTTGTATATGGATTATTTATATCTACTATTTTGGGATTTGGAATTGGTTTTTTTGCAGTTCGTATCATAGAATTTTGCTGTAAAAAGATGGACAAACGTAAGACAATACCATTTTTTCAAAAGGCACAGATTGCAGGTGGCGCTGCAATGGCATTTATGCATGGTGCACAGGATGGACAGAAATTCATGGGTGTTTTTATGCTTGGTGTATTCCTTGCCAATGGGCAAAGTGATGTAAATAATTTTGTAATCCCTATTTGGCTGATGATACTTTGTTCTGCGGTTATGGCACTTGGTACTTCTATAGGTGGCTATCGTATTATTAAGACAGTAGGCATGGGAATGGTAAAATTAGATACGTATCAAGGTTTCGCGGCAGATGCTGCTGCAGCAATCAGTTTACTTATTTCTTCAGTTCTTGGAGTTCCGGTTAGCACAACACATACTAAGACAACCGCAATAATGGGTGTTGGTGCATCAAAAAGAGTTTCTTCTGTTAATTGGAGTGTAGTAAAGGAAATGGTATTTGCTTGGGTTTTAACATTTCCAGGGTGCGGCGTTGTTGGTTACCTTATGGCTTACTTATTCATGAAAATTTTCTAATAAATGAAAGGAAAAAATAAAAATGAAAAATAATAAAGATTATAATTATTTCGAGGCTTTTGTTAATTTATCAAAGTTTTCCCTAAGTTCTGCAGAAATTTTAAACAAAACCTTACGTGGGTTTGATGCAAATAAAATAGAAGAAAAAATAATAGAGATGCATAATATTGAGCATTCAGCTGATATTGCGAAACATGATTTACTGAACAGATTGGTAAAAGAGTTTCTTCCTCCTATTGAAAGAGAAGATATTACAAGCCTTTCTCAAAAAATCGATGATGTTACAGATGCAGTAGAAGATGTCTTAATGTGTATTGATATCTTTAATGTACAAACTATTCGTCCTGAGATATTAAAATTTACTGAGATGATCGTAGATTGCTGTAAGTCAATGGATGTTGCATTAGTAGAATTTGAAAATTTTAAAAGATCCAAAAGGTTACATTCTGAAATCATTGAAATCAATCGTTTAGAGGAAGAAGGAGATGCTCTCTATGTAAATGGAGTACGTAATCTTTACAAAACCTCAAAAGATCCTGTAGAATTAATGGTCTGGACAGAAGTATTCCGAAGATTGGAAAAATGCTGCGATGCTTGTGAAGATGTAGCAAATGATATAGAAAATATTGTGATGAAGAACTCATAAAAGGACTGGTGCTAGTTATGTCAGTATTTAAGAAGATGAGTCCGGGTAGGTTTATTGTTCTCGGATTTGCTGCAGTGATTACGTTGGGAGCAATTATATTATTGCTTCCTATTTCTCAGAATGAGGGTGCCGAGGTAACTGTTATTGATGCTTTCTTTACTTCGACCAGTGCTGTTTGTGTTACTGGTTTAATTGCTATCGATACAGCAGATCATTTTAACGTGTTTGGTCAAACAGTTGTTGCATTATTAATTCAGATAGGTGGTCTTGGAGTAACTTCAGTAGGCGTTGGATTTATTCTACTCGCAAGAAAAAAGGTTAGTTTTAAAGACCGTATTCTTGTAAAAGAAGCTTTAAGTTTAGATTCTATGAAAGGAATCGTTAAAATGGTCAAGTCTATTCTCTTTATGACCTTATGCTTTGAAAGTGTAGGAACCATTTTAAGCTATATTGTATTTTCACAGGATTATCCACCGCTAAAGGCATTTGGAATTAGTTTATTTCATTCTGTTGCCTCTTTTAATAATTCGGGATTTGATGTTTTAGGAGGATTAAAAAGTTTAACGGAATATAGTGATAATGTACTTTTGAACTTAACAACATGTGGTTTAATTATTTTTGGTGGATTAGGTTTTTTTGTAATTAAAGAAATTATTCATAAACATTCCTTCAAGAAGCTCAGCTTGCATGCTAAGATTGTAATCTCAATGTCAATCTCTTTGTTAATTATTGGAACTTTAATTCTGAAGTTAACAGAAGATATTAGTTGGCTTGGAGCTTTCTTTTTCAGTACATCTGCAAGAACAGCCGGTTTTGCTACCTATCCAGTTGGAGGGTTTACAAATGCCGGTTTATTTGCTATTATTATCTTGATGTTTGTTGGAGCTTCACCTGGGTCAACCGGTGGTGGTATTAAGACAACTACTACATTTACATTATTGAAAAGTGCATATAGCGTGGCAACCAATAAACACTGTTCTGCATTTAAGAGGAAAATTCCACATGATATTGTAACGAAAGCATTCATTATTACATTGTTAGCATCATCAGTGGTTTGTTTGGATTCATTTATTTTATGCATACTAGAACCAGAATACACGTTTATTCAAATACTTTTTGAAGTAGTATCTGCATTTGGTACAGTTGGATTATCTACTGGGATAACACCAGACCTTTCTGTATTAAGTAAAATAATCATTATAATAACAATGTTTATTGGACGTTTAGGTCCTCTCACGATAGCAACCATATGGTCATTCAAGCCAATGTCAAATGTTTGTTATTCAGAGGAAACCATTGCAATAGGTTAAGGAGGAAAATTTATGTTACAGCATAAAGCAATTATAGAATTTGGTATCATTGGTCTCGGGCGTTTTGGTTTTGCACTTGCAAAAACACTAGCAGATGCAGGTAAAGAAGTTTTAGTTATTGATAATAGTGAAGTTAAGATAAAGCAAATCAGAAATATTATTGATAATGCTTTCGTTGTAGGACCTTTAGACAAGGTAAGTTTAGAAGATGCTGGTATTCAAAATTGTGGGACTGTTATCGTATGCATCGGTGAACAAGTTGATGTCAGTATCTTAACTACACTCAATGTAATCAGTATGGGTGTACCAAGAGTAATAGCGAAAGCATTCAGTTATGAACAAGGTCTTATTTTAGAAAAAATTGGCGCTGAAGTTATCTACCCAGAAAATGATATGGCCATTCGTCTTGCCAATAAACTCATATCATCAAGTTCTTTGGAATATATAGAATTAAAGGGAAACATTATCATATCTGAATTGAAATTAACCTCTAAGGTGGCAAATCAAACAGTCGTTCAGGCTAATCTTCGTTCTAAATATAATATTAATATTATTGCTCTAGAGCATGACGGAAATACTATGACAGAAATTACTCCTGATTGTATGTTAAAAGAGAACGATAAAATGGTAGTGGTCGGAAAAAAAGAAAATATTAAGAAGTTAGAGACTTTTCTATTGGTGAATCGCTAGGAATTAGGAGGATATTGAATGAAACTTGAAAAACAAAAGGCGTTTCTTATCCATTTTGCATATATTGCATTAATATTAGGATTGGCTTATATTAGTATCAAATATTTTCTGCCTTTATTAATGCCTTTTGTCATTGGTTTGATTGTGGCGGCTATTTTAAGGCAAATGATAGATGCAATAGCTAAAATAACGCATGTTAAACGTGCTTTTGTTTCAATTTTGATTCTTCTTATATTTTATAGTGCGATTGCTTTATTAGTATTGTTGGTTGGGGCAAAGGCATTTGCTTTCTTAAAGGATATATTTTACCAGCTTCCTAGACTTTATAAAGAAGCAATAGAACCTGCAATGAATTCTGCAACAAGTGATCTGTTGCTACGATTCCCTGATATCGAAATATATCTTGAAGATATATTTAGCAGTATTAGCAATTCAATATTTTCTTTTATTACGAATGCATCTACGACCGTTGTTGGTGCAATTACTGGATTTGCAGGAAAGGTTCCGTCTATATTAATTAATTTTTTGTTTACGATTGTATCTTCTTTCTTTTTTACAATTGATTACCATCGTATAGCAAATTTTGTTATAAAGCAATTTCCAAAAGAAAAACAAGGGATGGTCTTGCAATTAAAAGACAATGTAATAGGGACACTTGGTAAATTTATTAAGGCATATGCTACACTGATTACAATTACTTTTTTAGAATTATCAGCTGGATTTTGGATTCTGGGTATACCAAATCCATTATTAATTGCTGGATTGGTTGCAATTGTTGATCTTTTACCAATCTTAGGTACCGGTGCAGTTTTATTACCATGGATTATAATTGCATTTATCTTTGGCAAGAATTCGCTTGCAATTGGTATATTAATTCTTTATATTGTAGTAACTATTGTACGACAAACTTTAGAGCCAAAGATTGTTGGACAGCAGATCGGACTTCATCCGGTGGTTACCTTACTCTGTATATTTGCAGGAGCGCAGCTTCTTGGTGTCATAGGACTACTTTTATTTCCGATTACAGCAACGATCTTGAAGAAAATGAACGATGAAGGCACCATACATTTATTCAAATAATTAAAAAATTAGATAAAAAATGAGGTAACTACTATAAACATAAGAAGTTCGATTTATCGTTCATCTTAGTTTGGGTAGTTACCTCTTTTTTCTCAAGTTAGTATATAATTTTATTCTCGTAGTAAAACAAAAAGTTTATTGAATATGTGAACATAAGATTGGAGAATATTTACTTGAATTTATTTACATTTTAAGTTATAGTTGTTTTTTAAGTAACTTGAGCCTTGTGTTGTAATATAAAAGGGGAGATGAAGAATGGGAGCTTATTCTGAAAATACTAAGAATATTATAAATGAAGTTAGTAAAGTAGTGATTGGTAAAGATCATATTATTAGTAAAGTACTGACTGCAATTTTAGCGAAGGGTCATATTTTAATTGAAGATATACCGGGAGTTGGGAAAACTACTATGGCGTTGGCTTTTTCAAAAGCTATGGAATTAGAACATAATAGACTCCAATTTACGCCGGACGTGCTGCCCACTGATGTGGTAGGTTTTCATTTGTTGAATAAAGAGGGCGGGGAGTATCAATATAAACCCGGTCCAATCATGTGTAATCTGTTTTTAGCAGATGAGATTAATCGAACCTCTCCAAAAACACAATCTGCTTTGTTAGAGGTTATGGAAGAGGGAAGTGTGACGGTTGATAGTATTACACGAGAGGTACCAAAACCATTTACCGTGATTGCAACTCAAAATCCAATTGGTTCAATCGGAACACAAATGCTTCCGGAATCTCAATTAGATCGATTTATGGTTAAGTTAACAATGGGATATCCTGATATTCGAAGTGAAATAAATATCTTAAAAGGTAGACAGAATAGTAACCCTATGGAATTGATTAAACCTATAGTAAATAGAGATGATATTCTCTATATGCAGAACATGGTTGCTCAGGTATATATTCATGATAGCATTTATGAATATATTGCTAACTTAGTAGTGCAAACAAGAAATCACCCGTTAATTGAATTAGGTGTTAGTCCAAGAGGAACGATTGCTTTAACCAATATGGCAAAAGCGCATGCCTATTTATATAATAGAAATTATGTGATTCCACAAGATGTTCATATTACATTTCATGATGTAGTTGCACATCGTATCATATTAAAACCGAAAGCTAGAGTAAATAATGTCACCATTGACCGAATTCTTGATATAATTTTACAGCAAGTACAGGCGCCTAGAGTTGTGTAAGATAGGAGGAATTAAGAATGCTTAAGAATAAGTTAGGGTATCTTTTGTTTCTTATATTCACCGGTCTATTTGCAATCTTATATAATGAATATTTTACCGGCATCATCTTCTTAGTGGCAATATCTCTGCCCCTAGTTTTAATGGGTTTATTAGTTATAACTTATACTAAAATTACTGTGAAGTTGGAAACAGATACACCGGTGGTAGAAAAAGGAGCCAATCTTAATCTTTCTATAAAACTCAAAAATGCATCATTTCTGCCAATCACACAATTAAACATTCTGTTATGTTATTACAACGAATTTTCTGGGATAATGCAAAAAGAGAAAATACTCGTATCAATGGATCGAAATAGTACACAAAATGTGACTTGCCAAGTTACCTCCTCCTATTGTGGGAATTTGGTTTTTGAACTTAAAAGTATACGTTTATATGATTATTTTTGTCTATGGTCGTTAAAAAAAAGTTATAAGAAATCTTTAAAAATCTCAGTGATTCCTGAATTTCATGAGTTACTCGATGACATTATTGTAGATAATAATAAAGTTATGATTGACAGTGATAATTTCTCGGAATATAAAAGTGGAGACGATCCATCTGAGGTATTTAATATCCGTGAATATAGAGAAGGTGATAAACCTCATCGAATACATTGGAAACTTAGCTATAAACAAGATCAATTATTGATAAAGGAATTAAGTGAACCAACAAACTGTTCCATTGTTCTTTTATTAGATTTGTATTGTGGAGAAAAGGGTCAGAACAAGCTGGAATATGTGGATGGATTATTAGAATGTGTTATGTCTATATCCTATTCTTGTATCTTAAAAGACCATATTCATAATATGATTTGGTATGACGTTACACAAGACGATTGTAAAGAGTTACCAATCGCAGAACAGCAGGATACGTATACTGCTATGGAGGCGCTGCTGCAAACACGCCTATCTTCCTCCTATCATTCTACTATACAAGAGCATAATGCTAAATACTTCAAGGAGCTATATACCCATGTGATATATATTACTTCGATATTAATAGAAGAAGATCTCTGTAATTGGGCGGATGCACATAAAGGCACCTTGCTCTATATAGTCTATGTGAATCATTTAGACGTGAGGCCGGTAAAAGTAGAAATAAAGAGATTGCTTTTGGATATGCAAATAATATTGTACGAAATAGATTTAAAAAGTATGAAAGAAAGCATTTTGGCAATTGGACTATAGCTAAGTGATATAAAGGGAGTGAGAAAATTGATACGAAAAAAAGTAATGGATAAGAGTAAAGATATAGTATTTATAGGAAGAAATCGCATTACTTCATCGAGTAGAATACAGATATCCTCCTTACTTCTATTTTTTCAATTTTTGATAATAGTAGCAGGCGTATATGGTACTATTTTTGGCTTTATCAGTGCATTTTCCTTAGTAGTAAATACAAAAATTCTTATAATTGCAATATTATCATCAATAATATATTTTTATGTGGTACTACACCTACACAAACTAGAAAAATATATGTTATCAACTTCACTTTTCATTTATCTGCTAGCAGTATTTGAATTTTGGGATGAATTTCAGAATGGGTTTTGGAATTTAGAAAATTATTATATTGAAAATTATAATTATTATTATAGCACAAATGTTTATAAATATGTTGTTGGTAATTACAAAGCAGAACATGTGATTACAATATTTTTTATCTTTATTATTATATTATTAAGTATGCTAACCTGTGGGGTAATTGTGAGAAATATCTTTCGATTCCCATTTATTGTTATTACGATGATTATTATATTCCTTCCTTTAACAGTTGGATATGTACCAGATGCATTGCCTTTTGGAGCATATTTAACATGTGCCATTGGTATCGTGGGGATGGGAACTCCTCTGAGGGAACATAGCAGACAATCTGTCACTGAAAAAGTGCTGGATAAGCCAGCGATGGAGAACTTTAAATTAGAACAAAGATTTAAACAGATGATTGGTTTAAAAGTAGGCGGATTATTAGCAATCATTTTATTATTATTATTTGTATTGTTATCATTTGTTTTTACACCAAAATCATATGCTGGGTTGGTGAATATAGAGGAGGCAAGAAATAGTATTCAGAAAGAAATGAAAGAGTTCTCATTATCAAAAGTAGCAGATCATTTCAGTTCTTTTCAGATAGAAGGGTTGGAATTAATTCATGGTAGTAAAAGTTCAGGTGGATTGAGTGGGGGCGATTTGGGGAAAGAAGGGGAAGTAATCTTCGATTATAAGACCGCATTAAGAATCAATACGTCCATAACAGGAACAAGTTTGTATCTAAAAGGTTATGTAGGAAGTGAATATAAAGGTGATTCATGGAAAGGATTAAACAAAGCAGATAAAAAAGCTTATAATATCACCCAGAAAGTATGGGAGAAAAGTGAATTTCAGATTGAAAATCAAAGTAGTTACTTTCTTTCAATAATTAAAGGTCTTGATTACAGAACATATAATAACTTTCAATTTTGCATGGGAGATTTTCAGGTAGAAGGTATTAATTCCAATCCGAATTATCTGTATGCACCTTATTATACCATATATCCACAGGACACTTCTGTGAAAGTTATCAATGATCAATACGTGCTGCCTGTTAAGAAACAGGATAGTTATAAAATAAATTATTATAATAATTACAATAGCCTGCTTACCTACGATGAAGTTGAGGAGTATCAAAGCTGCTTAAATTACTATTGGGATTATGCAGCAAAAGGTGGAAATATATATGAAACTGAAGAAGAACTATTAAAGAAGTTGGAGGAATACCGAACTTATGAAACAGCCTATAGAGGATTTGTATATGATACTTATACAAGTATGCCAGACAAAGGATTAGAAAGAGTCATTGAGGAATTCGGAGATCTTCAATACAGTGTATTGCAGAAGGAATATGGTCCTGATACATTAGCATATTTAGTTCAGATAGTACGAAATTATTTAAATACTAACACTACTTATTCTTTATCACCGGGTATACTGCCGGAGGGAGAGGATTTTATTGAGTATTTTTTGTTTGAGAATAAAGTTGGATATTGTTCACATTATGCTTCTGCAGCAACTATGATGCTTCGTTCAATGGGTGTTCCTGCAAGATATGTTGAAGGTTATGTAGTGAGAGAGGCAGAGATCAATCAAGGTAACTATAATAGGATGGCAATAATCGAAGGCCGTATAGGCGGGAAATGGCAGGAGTATGAAGCAATCAACAGAACAATAGATATATCGGATGCCAATGCACATGCATGGGTAGAAGTATACCTAGATGGATTTGGATGGATACCATTAGAGGTGACATCTGGTTATAACGACACTGGTGGTAGTACTGATCTATCAAAAGAATTACAAAATCAAGCAGGAATTAATGGACCGGTTCCAACTCGAGCAGTCGTAGCTACACCCAGCCCCATTGTGGATTCAGAGAATGAGTTGGAGACGAAGGATGAAACTCTCGCTCCTTCCAACGGAGTTGTGAAAGATAATGAGGGGGAAGAAATAAGTTCATCAAATTATAGAAAGAAAGTATTCGTCATTCTGATTAACGTCCTAATTATTCTGATTACAACTATAATAATAGTTATGTTGAGAGCAGTATTCCTAAGTACAAGACGTAAAAGATTACTGCAAACGAAAAACCGAAACAAAAAGATTCTTTTACGATACAAAGAAATAAGACGAATTCTATCATTTTATCATATAACTTATGATGAGATTAAACGAAATGAAACGGCAGAACAGGTAGAAAAGTTGTTTGAATCCTTAAGTTCAGACAAATTTGAACGATTTACGGATATTGCTTTAAAAGCTAAATTTGACCAGGGGTTACTTTCAATTACAGAGGTAAATGAGGCTGAAGAATTTTATCTGAATTTTATAGATTCCATTTATAAAAAGGAATCCATCGGAACGAGAATTTATTTTAAATTTATTATGGTTTTTATATAAAGTAAGAAATAAGTTATTCACAGGTAAACATTACTATGGTATAATGAAATTGGAAGAATAGTAATAATCAGGTATCTCTTGCTAAACTAAAACGAATGGAGGGATTGTTATGAAGAAAGTAATTACTATTAGTAGGCAATATGGAAGTGGAGGAAGAGAAATCGGCAAAAAACTTGCTGAAAAACTTGGAATTCCGTTCTATGATAATGAACTGATTGAACGAGCTGCGAAGGAAAGCGGTTTTTCTACAGCAGCATTTGAAAATGCTGAAAATAAAGCTACCAACAGCTTATTATACTCCATTGCTATGGGTATGAATGCTTATGGTAATCAAGAACTTGGATTTACTCATCTTTCCTTGGATGATAGAATTTATTTAGCCCAGTCAGAAGTGATACGAAAAGTCGCTCAAGAAGGTCCTTGTGTTATTGTTGGTAGATGTGCGGATTATGTGCTTAAGGATATGCCTGATGTTGTTAGTATATTTATTTGGGCGAGCTTAGATTTTAGAATAAAAAGATCCATAGAAAATGATAATCTATCAGAGGTAAAGCCAGAGGAACATATATTAAAGATTGATAAGAGACGAGCAAACTACTATAACTATCATGCGAATGAAAAATGGGGAAAAGCTGAAAATTATCATCTTTCTATCCGAAGTGATTCTATTGGCATAGATAATTGTGTTGATTGTATCAAGGCATATGTTGAACATAGCAATTAACACCAATAATACAAACAATACAGCCACAGTCACATGACCTAATGACTATAAAAGAGAAATGGAATAAAATATATATTTAGGTAATTATGATTTGATAAACAATCATCTCATAATTACCTAAAATATTATTAGGGAGATTATTATGAAGTTGAATGACAAGTTAAACAAAAGATTTACACTAATTTCAATTTATGTAATTGTAACAGCAATTATTATTTATTGTTTAAGTTTGGTTGCCAAGAATGCACCAACAATAATGTCAGAAGTAATGGATAGGGTGCAATGGATTGCAAAAGTAGCGAAACCGATTCTTTTAGCATTCGTATTTGCATATTTATTCGATCCAGTTATTGGATTTTTTGAAACACAATATAAGAAGGTAAAAATTAGAAAAAGACAGCTAAAAGCCCCTCGAACCTTAGCAGTATTTACTACGATTTTCTTGTTATTAGCAATTTTTGCAGGTATTATATCTCTTCTAGTTTTTAGTGTAACAAATCAAATTCGTTTAGCAAACCTAGATGATATTGTTATTCTAGCTAATTCTTATATGAAGACGGTTAATGATTTTTATAACTCAATCATAATGAAATTGAATGAATTAGACATTCAATCAACAGAGATATCACAATATATAACAGATGCAGGTACTTATGTTTTAAATTCCTTAAAGGGTATGGCCGGTTCATTAGTGGCTTCTATTAGCAATATTTCATCTTATTTAACTACATTTTTATTTTCTTTCATTATTGGAATTTATTTTATGATAGATGGAACTATGATAAAGAACTTTATTAAAAAGGTTGGCAATGCATTATTAAATGACAAATGGAATGCCAAAATGGCAAAGTTCATAGCTGATGCTGACATCGTTTTCTCTGGATATATTAGAGGACAGCTAACGGATGCAGTTGTTATGATGATATTAATCAGTTTGACCCTATCTGTTATAGGAGTGAAATTTGCAATTTTAATAGGTGTGTTATCAGGTATTGGTAATCTGATTCCGTATTGTGGACCTTTTGTTGCTTATCTTAGTACAATAACTGTATGTATCGTAAATGGCCAATATAAAGAATTAATTATTGCAATTATCTCATTATTTATTGTGCAAGCTATAGATGGTAATATCATAGCTCCAAAACTTTTGAGCAATAGTATTCAGATTCATCCTGTATTAGTTATTATTTCTTTGATATTTGGTAGTGCCATAGGTGGTCTGTTAGGAATGCTGTTAGCAGTACCGGTAGGAGCCTTAATTAAACTATTATTTGTTCGATATATCGACTATAAATTAGCGAAGAAAGAAGAAGATAAAATAGAAAAAGTCGAAGTATGACATATTTTAACAAAAAGTAAGAAAATCTTAAGAAATAATATAGTCTTTAATTAAGATATTTAGAGTAGGATTATTTAGAGTTTATCGATAAAAGAGGAGGAAGGTGTTGGGGGTGGATAACCAGATCGAGAAAATAATCGAGGTCAAGAATGTAAAAAAAGTTTACCGTATGGGTAGCGAAAAGATTAATGCAGTAGATGATGTAAGCTTTGAAATATTCAAAGGTGAATTTTGCTGTTTACTTGGTACTTCGGGTTCCGGTAAGTCAACCTTACTTAACCTAATGGCGGGTATTGAAAAATTATCAGGTGGACAGATTATCATAAAGGGGAAAAAAATACACAGAATGAACGAAAATAGCTTAGCAAGATTTAGGCAACGTTATTTGGGGTTTGTATTTCAGTCTTACAACCTTATGAATTCTATGACAGCTTTGGAGAATGTCGAATTCCCGCTTGTATTTAAACGTGTAAAATCTAAGCAAAGAAGAAAAATGGCGCGAGATATGTTGACCAAGGTAGGATTGGAGTCACGGATTTCTCACAAACCGAAAGAAATGAGTGGCGGGCAACAACAGAGAGTTGGTATTGCCAGAGCTTTTGTGGCAAAACCAGAAATTGTATTTGCAGATGAGCCAACCGGTAACTTGGATACTAAAACTGCAATGGAGGTCATGAATCTGATTAAGGGTATCGCCAGAGATAATAATCAGACGATTGTGATGGTTACTCATGACAGAAGATTGGCTGAATTTGCTGATAAGATTATACATATATTAGATGGTAAGATTCAGAACATTGAGATTTCTCACAACAGAGGGCAGATAAATGAGATAGTAGGCATTAACACGGAACATGCAGAGATAGTCACTGACCAACGAACTGAGAATGAAGTATCAGAACATGTAGCTGAAGTTGAAGCAGCAAAACATGCAGATGAGGGTGAAGCGACAAAATTTGCAGTTGAGGGTGAAGTAGTTGAACTTGTAGATGAGAGGGAGTATACCGACGAAGAAGTAGATATTGAAATTGCTGTATCTGATCTAAAATAGGATGAGCTAATTAAGGCTGGAATATTCTAACTTAAAATGGCGAAAATATAAGGGATAATAAGATTAAATAAGGAAGAAGAGGGTAGAAGAATGAGAAAGACCAGAAAAACAGTAGCAGCATTATTAGCCATTGCTTTAATCATTACTAATTTGGCAGGTAATATAATGATTGCTAAGGCAGACCAATCATTAATTATGTTTACTGAAAAAGTGGATGATATTATAGGAGTACCTGGTGAAACAGTTCATGTTAAATTACCGGTTAGAGCGATAAATGAGTATATGACAAATCCAATTGTATCAGTAAATACTGCAGAAAACCCACCATTTACTGTTAAAAATATAACATATTCGGCAGAGGGTTCTACGCCTGAAAATCCGCCTTCAGGAATTGCTAATTATCTTACTACATATATTGAATTTGATATTGAGGTGAAAGAAACTGCTCCTATTTCCAGAAATGATCTGGAAGTAGTCGTTAAATATACTTCGTACATTGCTGATGATGGATTAACTAATTTAACAGCAACGTTGCCTAAGGTAAATGTTGTAATTGAAAAGGAAAAAGAGCCTGCACGATTAACCGTAGATAATATAGTTTTTGATGATGCAATCATTGGTAATGATACTAAGATATCTTTTGAAATTAAAAATGAAGGCGAAATAGCTTCACATAATACGTATTTTAGTGTCGCTACAGCAGATTATGAAAAAGCAGGAATTATTCCTAAGTATTCAAAATTAACGCAGGAGGTAGGTATAGAAGGAAAATTGGAGCCCGGCAAAACGGATCGAATTACATTACCGGTTACTATATCATCTTCAGCAACAGTTGGAAATAAGACCTTAACACTTAATTTAGAATATAAAGATATTGATGGAGTTAAACACACAGATACTAGTATAATTTATGTTACAATTGATGAGAATAGTGTAGCTCCTAAAATAGAAATCCAAAGCACAAAATATGCCAGTGAATTAAAGGCCGGTGATGAATTTAATCTGGTTACTACATTACACAACGCTGGATTATCAACAGCTAGTGATATAGAAGTAAAAGTAGAAGGTCTGGGAGTTACAAGCTTTCTCCCTAATTACATTACAGAAACAATAGCTGCCGACAGCTTGGAATATGATCAAAAAGTTGATGTTAAAATTCCACTTATTGTATCAAAGGAAGCAACAGCCGGGTTAAAAGAGATTACCGTAACGATTAACTATAAAGATGAAGCAGGAGTAGTGATATCTACACCAAATAAATTATATTTGGAAATTGTTTCAGCAAGCGGTGTTGATTCTACCGGTAAACCTAATATTGTTGTAAGCAATGTATCACAAAGCCCTGAGCAACCGAATGCAGGTGCTAAAGTTGATATCTTTTTTGATTTGGAAAATAAAAGCAATATAGATATAAGTGATTTAAAAATTTATATGACTAATCTAAAAAGTGATAGTTTTAGTCCTGTTAATTCAGAGCCTTATCAATATATTGAAAAGCTGGGTGGCGGAAAGAAAACCAGAATTACTATTCCATTAACAGTGTCAGAAGCAATTGCAGAAGGTATGAGTAGTCTTGATATAAAATATGATTTTAAGGATGTAAATGGTAAGACTTGGGCCGATAATATAGCAACGCTTTATGTGCTAGATATACAGAATAATGGTGCAGCAAGTAAGCCAAAACTTATTATTAGTAATTTTTCCACAGATATAGAAGAATTAAGAGCAGGTTCTACCTTTGATTTTAATATCGATATTAAAAATACTCATTCCAATACAGATGCAAAGAATATTAAGGTTACGATTTCTCAAGTAGATAACATGTTTGCTGTATCCGAGGGAAGCAATTCATTTTATATTAACGAGATACAAGCAGGCGAGACTGTAAAGAATACTTTAAATATGAAAGTGAAAGCGGATGCTGTTACAAAGGCGTATCCGGTTGAAGTCAACATTGAGTACGATTATGACGGTGCAGAAATTAACCCGGAAACCGGTGAGATGAATGATGTAAAAGTCAAAGAAACAATTAATCTACAAGCAGTTGAGAACGCAAGGCCTGTTGTTAATAATGTCTTTGTTGGTTCCTATGATACGCCAATTGTGAATCAGCCAGCAGCTTTAACCTTTGAATTTTATAATATGGGTAAATCACCATTAAATAATGTATATGCTACAGTAGAAGGGGATTATACATTAAGTACAGGAAGTATGTACTTTATTGGTAATGTTGAGTCTGGCTCGTCCGATTATCCAGAGTTAGAGGTAATTCCAAATGTGGAAGGCTTAGCAAAAGGAACGTTAGTAATAACATTTGAGGATAGTAATGGAGATGAAGTAAAAGTAACTAAAGACTTTGAAGCTACGGTACAAAGCGAAATGATCCCAGATTTCGGTGAAGGTGGAATTGGCGATCCTGGAGTTATAGTGGATACTGTAAAAGAACCGATCCTTCCAATTTGGCTATTTGTTATATTACAGATTGTTATTCTAGCAGTGGCAATCCCAGTAACAAGAAAGACTACTTTAGGCTTATATAGAAGAAAATTGAGAAAACAGGAAGAGGCAGAATAGGCCGGAATGGAGGTAACGATGATTGTATTTATGGACCAGGACTTAAATGTACAGGTACTACTAGGAGATGTGAATACGCCGGGAGTATCAATAATCAAGCAAGAAGCTGTTATGGTAAAGGAAAGTAGTTCAGGAACAGTAGTAATTAGTGATACGAGTGGAGAAATGAGTGGTGATACGAGTGGCGATACGAATGGTGAAATGTATGGCGATATTACAGGTGCCACAACCAAAGATCCAATTCTCTCAAGCTGGCCGTTTGTTATTGGTATCTCCTCAATCACTTTAATTGTAAGCATAGTACTGGGCATCTTGTTAGCTAAGAGAAAAATCAAAAAAGGATTTGAGTTGTATGAGGATTAGTGACTTGATAAAAATGGGGCTTAGGAATCTAAGCCGGCGAAAGGCAAGAACGTCATTAACAGTTATTGGCGTGGTCATTGGTACCATTTCCATTGTAGTTATGATATCAATTGGTATTGGAATGAATACAAATTTTAAATCACAGGTAATGGAACAAGGAAGTTTAACTGCGATTACGGTGGAGCGTTTTGCTTCCATTATGGATGAAGATGGTAATTATATTGATTCAAAGGAACAAACGATGGATAAAACTTTAGTGGAACAGATTAAAGGGCTTGAACATGTCGATGCTGTTTCACCGGTTATATCAGCGAATGCTATGCTATATAGTGGTAGGTATGAATCAAATGTTCAACTTTATGCTATGGATAGTGAAACCTTTGATGAATTTGATTTTCCTGCTTTAACAGCAGGCAGTTATCCGACAGATGAGTCCCTTCAGACTATAGTTTTTGGTTCCGATACTCTTTTAAATTTCTATTATCCTTCAGGAAGGAATAATACAACCAAAGTAATAGACTTATCGAAGGATAAGGTTACCTTTAGCTTTAATCCATGGGAATATCAGGTAAATGAGAAGAAAAAAGAATTTTCTTTGAAAGTTAAAGATTATGCAATAATGGAGCGCTCAGATAACTGGGAATACGATTATTTTTGTTATATGGATATCGACTATTTCAATACGATATATAAGAAATATATCAATACCTTAAAAGCAGAAGATCGGAAAAAGGCAAAGGCAGCTATACAAAATTACGAAAGAATTAAAATAACGGTGGACAACATAAAGAATGTTACAGAAGTACAGGATAAAATAGAAGAGTTAGGTTTTCAGACTTCTAGTTTAGCTATGTATCTAGAACCAATGCAGCAGACCTCTAATATGTTACAGATGGTATTAGGGGGAATTGGTGCCATCGCTATGCTAGTCTCGGCTATTAATATTGCTAATACCATGATTATGTCTATTTATGAACGCACAAAAGAAATAGGTATTATGAAAGTACTTGGTTGCATCATTCGTGATATTAAAAAATTGTTTTTATTTGAAGCGGGAATGATAGGATTAATAGGTGGTATTATAGGTATCATACTTAGCTATATTGCCTCCTGGGGAATCAACAAATTTGGTCAGCCATTATTTAAAGCCTTGTTATCCAACAGTTATATGTATGACATGGAGAGTGCTAAATTTTCGGTTATACCAATATGGTTACCCCTTATAGCGGCTGGGTTTGCAATGTTAATAGGAATAATATCCGGATATTACCCTGCAAATCGTGCAACAAAGATAAGTGCTATTGAAGCTATGAAAACGGATGGTTGAGTTAGCTATATTTTTGAGGTACTCTTTCAGAAATTAATTTATATTTTTAGACATGAGGTTTGTGAGTAGCTAAGTGAGCTACTCTCAAACCTCTATGTTATTGCAGGTTTTCTATAGGATTAGTAAGACAAGAGGGATTCAGGTAAGATAAGAAAAAATGTAACTATTCAGTCATACCTCCTGAAAGTTACATTTATGCATACAAATCACACAAAAAATGTGTGATTTTACGCTAAAGTCCTGGGGTTTTGCGTTACATAACACCTTGCGGTATTGGTGATGAATAGTTACAAAAAACATACTCATAAATTATAGTTTAGATTTTTATGAATATATGATATAATGAAGGCGGAATGAGGAATAGCAAGCTTGCTTGCAGATTCCGATTGGAGTAACAAGATCATGAACACGCTTTTTGTTCATGATATAATGAAGGCGGAATGAGGAATTGCAAACTTGCTTGCAGATTCCGATTAGAGTAACAAGATCATGAACACGCTTTCTGTTCAGATATAATAAGTTAAGTTTTAGTATTTAGTGTTCAGACAAGAGAAATAGTACGAAAGAGTTAAATTCGAAAGGGAGATAGGTATATGATTTGTAAAGCTTGTGGACGAAATACTGTTAATGAAGGAGCTAATTTTTGTGAATATTGTGGGACTTCATTTCGTGAAAATATGTCTTTAGATCAGGTGAACTATTCTGCTGGGGTTAGTGAATTACAGCAGAGTGTGAAAGAAGTTGTGAACGAAGAGCATGAAAAACCAATTTCCTTTGGTAATTGGATGGGAACGATGATGTTACCATTCATTCCTTTGATTGGTATTTTCATCTATATTGTTATGATGTTTGTTTGGGCCTTTGGTAGTGATACGCCAAAAAGTAAAAAGAATTGGGCGAGAGCAAGCTTGATTATGATGGTAGTAGGAATTATATTATTTGTCTTAATGTTCTCATCTGCAATGATGCAAATTATGAATAGTGGATTAAATATTGAAGAATACATGGGTCAATACTATTAAACAAAATAATGTATACTTAAGAAATTATGCGGCTAGATTTGTACCTCTCCACTTGGAGCAGGTATAAATCTAGCCGCATATTTATTCTGTATTTGTAACTATTCACACTGCAGTTTTTATGAACCAATAGCTGGAATTCTCGGGTTATGCTATTCAAAACACCTGCAGCATTGGCGACTTGAACTTTTATTCTAAAATGGTATCGATTGCATTAAGTTCCTCTTCTGTAAAGGTTAAATTATTCAAAGCTCCAATATTTTCAATTATCTGTGATGTTTTGCTGGCACCGATTAATGCAGTAGTAATTTTGCCACCCCGGAGTACCCAGGCAAGAGCCATTTGAGCCATGCTTTGTCCACGTTCTTTTGCAATTAAATCTAGCTTTTTAACTTTTTCAATTTCACTTGGTTTTACTGAATCTGCATTTAAGGAAGATGTCACAGGGTCAGCTGCTCGGGAATCAGTCGGAATACCCTTTAAGTATTTGCTTGTTAAAAGTCCTTGAGCTAATGGACAGAAAGCAATACTTCCAACTCCATTCTCTTCAAGAACAGGAGATAGATCAGATTCCACCCAACGATTCAACATGCTATATTTTGGTTGATGAATCAATAGTGGTGTACCAAGTTCCCTTAATATATTAATCGCTTTTGCAGTTTGTTCTCCACGGTAGTTGGAGACTCCAATATATAGTGCCTTGCCGGAACGAACAATCTGGTCAAGAGCCATCATACTTTCTTCCATTGGTGTATCAGGATCAGGTCTATGATGGTAAAAAATATCTACATAATCAACGCCTAGTCTTTTAAGACTTTGATCTAAACTGGAAACTAAATATTTTTTGCTGCCCCAATCACCATAAGGGCCTGGCCACATGGTGTATCCAGCCTTACTAGAAATTATTATCTCATCACGATATGGTTTCATCTCATTTTTCAATATCTTACCAAAATTTTCTTCTGCCGAACCTGGTTGAGGTCCATAATTATTCGCTATGTCAAAATGAGTGATACCGTTATCAAAAGCAGTAGTAACCATATCCACCATATTGTCATAGATATTAGCAGAACCAAAATTATGCCATAAACCTAAAGACAGAGCGGAAAGCTTAAGCCCGCTTTTTCCACACCGATTGTAAATCATATTCTCGTAGCGATTGTCATTTGCTTTATACATTATTGATTACACCTCTTTCTTTTTGTTTTACTTTATTAAAGCTGAAAAGTTATATTGGTCGGGTGTCAAAAGCCCAATTAGGTTATAGAGATGAATAGCGGTGTTTATATATTCATTTTGTCTACCTTGCCTTCCGGCGGCATGTCCTTTGTAGAGCCTCATAGATATGAAAAACATCGCGAGGCTCTGTTTTTCATTGAGTCTCTAGTCGGACATAAACAGCCTTGTCAGCCGGTCTACGACAAAATGGATATATAAACACAGCTATTCATAATTTAGGTTTTTAAGGGCTTTTGACACCCTAGTCGCAATAAATATTCAACTTTATTAATTATATATTATAATCTTATTATGCATAAAGCAAGGGGGTAAGAATAATTATTCATGTAGTTTCTTATACATAATTTTTATAATACCTTTATACTTTTGTAAAATTAAAATAAAGAAATATTATAATCATTAAGTGTAATGCGGGTGTGGGAGATAGGGGTTAGAAACGGGGATTAGAAACTGTTACTTTTACGGGGAGCGGATAGAGTTGCTTTTACTTGACAGAATGCGGTTCTTAGATTATATTATAACCTATAATACCTTATGGCTATGGCGTGAAATATCAATGAAATAGAGGTGTTTGGCTGTAGAATAATCGAATTTTAATATAGAAAGTGGGAATAGAATATGAGTAAAATTAGAACTAGATATGCACCGAGTCCAACAGGGAGAATGCACGTTGGTAATTTAAGAACAGCATTATATGAATATCTAATTGCGAAGCATGAAAATGGAGATTTTCTTCTTAGAATAGAAGATACGGATCAGGAAAGATTTGTAGAAGGTGCGCTTGAAATTATTTATCGTACTTTGTCAGTTACAGGGTTAGTTCATGATGAAGGACCGGACAAAGATGGTGGTTGCGGACCATATGTGCAAAGTGAACGACAGGCACAAGGTATCTATTTAGAATATGCAAAACAATTGGTGGAAAAGGGTGAAGCGTATTATTGCTTCTGTACAAAAGAAAGATTAAGTACACTTAAAACGGTTGTTTCAGAAGAAGATGATAAGGAAATTATCAAATATGATAAACACTGTTTATACCTACCCAAGGAAGAAGTAGAGGCTAACCTAGCAGCGGGACTTCCTTATGTTATAAGACAAAATATCCCTACGGAAGGAACGACAACTTTTACGGATGCAATTTATGGTGATATTACTGTTGAGAATGAAGAATTAGATGACATGATTTTAATGAAATCAGATGGTTTTCCGACCTACAACTTTGCAAATGTAGTGGATGATCATTTAATGAAGATTACTCATGTAGTTCGAGGAAATGAATATTTGTCTTCTTCACCAAAATATGCCAGACTTTATCATGCATTTGGATGGGAAGAGCCAATCTATGTTCATTGCCCATTGATTACCAATGAAGAGCATAAGAAATTATCAAAACGAAGTGGACATGCTTCCTTTGAGGATTTATTAGAGCAAGGGTTTGTAATAGAAGCCATTGTGAATTTTATTGTTTTATTAGGATGGAGTTCTACAAGTAATGAAGAGATTTTCACCTTAGAAGAATTAGTAAAAGAATTCGATTATCACCACATCAATAAATCCCCGTCTGTTTTCGATATGGCTAAGTTAAGATGGATGAATGGCGAATATATCAAAAGAATGGATAATGAGCATTACTATGAACTTGCACTTCCTTATATCAAAGCGGTAATTCATAAGGATGTGGATCTATACAAAATTGCAGATTTAGTAAAGACAAGAATTGAAACCTTCTTAGATATTAAAGATATGATTGATTTCTTTGAAGAATTACCGGAATATGATAATGTTATGTATACTCATAAAAAGATGAAGACAAATGAAGAGATATCTTTGGATATTTTAAAAGAGCAATTACCATTACTTGAAGCACTTGAAGATTATTCCGTAGCTGGCATTGAGGCTGTAGTTATGGGTTACATTGGAGAAAAAGGAATTAAAAATGGCATGGGATTATGGCCACTTAGAACAGCAGTATCCGGTAAACAATCTACACCAGGTGGTGCATATGAAATCATGAATATCATAGGTAAGGATGAAAGTATTCGTCGTATCAAAACTGGTATTGCTAAGTTAAGCAATAATTAGAATGCCTATGGATATTAATCAATCACAATTAAATGCAATTAAACATAATAAGGGGCCCATGCTGGTTTTAGCAGGGCCCGGTTCTGGAAAGACACTGGTTATAACCAGAAGAACGCAACAACTGATTGAAGAATATGGAGTGAATCCAAACAATATTCTAGTAATTACTTTCACAAAAGCAGCAGCAGAGGAAATGAAGGAAAGATTCCACCGATTAACAAATGGAAAAAGCACGGGCGTTAACTTCGGAACCTTCCATGCTATATATTTTACTATTTTAAAGTATGCATATCATTATAGTGCCAACAATATTATCCGTGATGATCAAAAAAACCAATATTTTAAAGAAATTATTGAACATCTTGAATTAGAGCTAGAAGATGAGAAAGAATTTATCTTAAACCTTAGTTCTGAAATCAGTTTGGTCAAGGGTGAACGGA
Organism: uncultured Lachnospiraceae bacterium; assembly: GCA_963517115.1. Classification (GTDB taxonomy): domain Bacteria; phylum Bacillota; class Clostridia; order Lachnospirales; family Lachnospiraceae; genus Anaerocolumna. The sequence goes on from CAUQEW010000017.1 coordinate 28,855, forward strand.
TGGATTTGGACCACTATTATTCCATTAATTGTTCTGAAGAGATCTTTAAGAAAATCTATCAAGCCTATGAAACTAAATTGCGTAATGCAAATCTAATTGACTTCGACGACATGTTGGTATTGTGCTATGAACTATTAACAGAACGAGCAGATATTCTGGCAATCTGGCAGAAGAAATATCAATATATCTTAATTGACGAATTCCAAGACATTAATAAAGTACAATATGATATTATTCGGTTATTGGCATTACCAGAGAATAATTTATTTATCGTAGGGGATGATGATCAGTCCATTTACCGTTTTCGTGGCGCTAAACCTGAAATAATGCTAAATTTTAATAAAGATTATCCAGAAGGTAAACGAATTTTATTAGACATCAATTACCGTTCTACAGCCAAAATTGTAGCAAGTGCAGCTACCTTAGTGAAGAATAATTCCAAAAGGTTTCTTAAGAACATCCGTGCAATAAAGGAAGAGGGGCAAGACGTTAATATAATGTCCTTTAAGGAACTAAAAGAACAGAATAGTATGGTAGTGGCTAATATTTTGAAATACTATAAGAAAGGTATTCCTTTTTCTAATATGGCTATCCTATTCAGGACGAATACCCAACCTCGAGCTTTGATTGAAAAGTTAATGGAATATAATGTCCCATTTCAGATGAAGGATATGATACCGAATATTTATGATCACTGGGTTGCAGGAAATGTAATCGCTTATATCAAACTGGCAATTGGTAATAGGGACAGAGCTTTGTTTTTACAGATAGCAAACAGACCCAAACGCTACCTGAACCGAGAATGTTTTGAGGATTCGAAAGTGGAATTTGTAAGGATACGTGAGTATTATGGAGATAAAGATTGGATGCTGGATCGAATTGATAAACTGGAATATGATTTGGAACTGATGAAGAATATGAGTCCTTACGCAGCAATTAATTATATCCGAAAAGGTATCTGTTATGAAGAATATTTGAAAGAATATGCTGATTTTAGAAGAATTAAAGTAGAAGAATTAATGGATACATTGAATGAATTGCAGGAAACAGCAAGAGAATATAAAACATATGAAGCATGGTTTGCGCACATAGAGGATTATCAAAGAGAATTAAAAAAACAAGCGGATAATCGACAGAAGAAAGATAAGGATAACGTGGCTATGGCTACTATGCATAGCTCCAAAGGTTTAGAATATCAAGTGGTTTTCATTATAGATGCCAATGAAGGAATTACACCACACCATAAAGCAGTATTAGAAGCAGATATGGAGGAAGAACGAAGGCTGTTCTATGTAGCTATGACACGTGCAAAAGAATTTCTGCATATTTATTCTGTAAAGGAACGGTATAATAAAGAATTAACATGCTCAAGATTTGTTGGAGAATTGCTTTTAGATCGTGACTCATTAATAGCAGGAACAAAAGTTTTACATAAAACTTACGGCATGGGAATTATCAAATCAAACGATCAAGGAAAATTAGTTATATTCTTTGAACAGCTGAAAAAGGAAAGAACGCTAGATCTGGAATTTTGTCTTCAAAATATGTTGTTATCCATAGTAAGATGAAGAAAGGGAGGTGCCAAGTTTTAATATGGCATCTCCCTATAAGTTTATTCACAAAACTTATTTGTCTTCCTCTTCTTCCTCTTCATCTTCTTCGAACATATCATCAAATTCTTCACTATCCATTAATTCATCAAATGCTTCGGATACTGCTTCAAATTCATCATCATTTTCGATATTGAGTAATTCGATTTCGTCATCTTCATGCTCAATAAATTGATATAAGAAGATTTCGCTTTCCTCTTCCTCTTTTGCTTCTGCTGGAATAAGTGCAATATAATCCTTCTCTGCTACAGGGAAGATACATAAAACAGCACATTCCAATTCTGTACCGTCATCCAGCGTTAAGGTTACATTCATATGCTCCTCGTGTTCATGATCATGGCCACATTCGCATCCGCATTCACAGTCGTGTTCGTGTTCGCTCATTGTAAAATACCTCTCTTTCATTTTTTCTAAGTGTAGTAACCTACATTAGAAAATAAATATTATTAATTTAAGATGTTCGAATTACACGGACATCGAAGTTTATTACAATAGAATTTGAAGAACTATTCTATTGTTTTTCACAATTTGACTTTAACAGATAAACCGTGAAATTGCAAGGTAAATCTAACCATAAAAATAAAATGAGAATTTTCAAAAAAAATATTGACTTTATATAAAAATAGAATAAAATATACAGTATGATTTGACAGTAAAACGATGTCAAACAAGTAATATAAATGCATTAGATGTGGAGAAAGAGAGGAGAACATTCAGTGGCTACAACCAATGCTAATGATAGCAGACCAAGAGATAATCGAGGCAGAGAAGCCAGACCAAATGAGAGTTATAAGCCAAGAATTAGTCGTGAAAACGGAAGCAATAATGTGGCAACCGGACAAGGAAACAGAGAGTATAAACCTTTTAATCGAGATAATAAACCCTATAATAAGGATAACAGAGAAAATAAACCATTTAATAGGGAAAACAAGCCTTTCAATAAAGATGCAAAACCTTTTGGAGCAGGTAGAGATAACAAGGATGGAAAAACAACTGGAGGCTTCAATAAGAGCAGAGATTATAAGGGCGGCGGTTATAATAAGGATAAAGACTATGACGGCGATAATAAAAATGGCAAAAGCTATGGTAATGGTAAAGACCAACGAATGGGTGACTCCAGAACAAAGACTGGACAAAACAAGGAAAAAGAACAACAGCCTGATAAGCTTGAAACAATAAAACGACTAGAAAAAGAAAAGAAAGTAATGCAAAAGAAAAGTGAGGAAATAAATAGACAGGTTGAAAAGCCAATCAAACCTCCTGTAAAACAAAGAAGAACGAATAACATCGACTGGACCAAAGGTTATGCAAACGGTTTGTATGGAGATGATGATGAAGATTATACAGAGTTCATTTAAATTAAGAAGATAACGTTAATACAAGAAACAGGCATCTAAAATGAAACAACTCATTTGAGATGCCTGTTTTAACAGTTAAAAGTAGCATAACGGATTAAAATATCTGTTTTGAAAGCTAAAGAAAGCAGTTATATAAATGGAATTGGATAATAAAAATAAAATCAAATTATCGGTAAGGACTTTGGTGGAATTCATACTTCGTTCTGGTGACTTAGACAATAGAACCGGAGGCAGAAGAGACACGGAGGCTATGCAGGAGGGAAGTAGAATTCATCGAAAGATACAAAAAAGGATGGGTTCTAATTATAGTGCTGAATTTCCCCTTAGTATTACAATTCCGATCTCTAGAGATGAGGTAGAGTTTGAAATATGCCTAGAAGGTAGAGCAGATGGAATCATTAGTCAACCTGAAGAGATACCAACTGTGATAATTGATGAAATAAAGGGTGTGTATATGGAACTTAGCCATCTAGAAAACCCTGTACCTGTCCACCGTGCTCAAGTCATGTGCTACGCTTACATTTATGCGAAACAGAAGGAACTGAGTGAAATAGGAATCCGAATGACCTATTGTAATTTAGAAACAGAAAATACGAAGTACTTTGATGAAATCTTTACCATACATGACCTAGAACAATGGTTTCAACACTTAATGGATGAATATGGGAAATGGGCAATATGGCAATATCGTTGGACCATCTACAGAAATGATAGTATAAGAGATTTAGAATTCCCCTTTCCATATAGACCTGGCCAGAAGGTATTGGTTACTGATGTATATAAAACTATAATTCGAGACAAAAGGTTGTTTATAGAGGCTCCAACCGGAGTTGGAAAAACAATTTCTACTATTTTCCCCACCTTAAAAGCAATGGGGGAAGGATTAACCAATAAGATTTTCTACCTAACAGCAAAGACCATAACGAGAACGGTGGCTGAGGAAACCTATCAACTTTTAATTCAAAAAGGGCTTCATTTAAAATCAGTTACAATTACAGCGAAAGAAAAAATATGTATCTTGGACAAGCCGGATTGTAATCCGATTGCTTGTGGAAGAGCAAAGGGACATTTTGACCGAGTGAATACGGCAGTGTTTGATTTATTAAATAGTGAAGATGGTATTTCTAGGGATCTTATTATTTCATATGCAGAACGGCATAACGTCTGTCCTTTTGAGATGTGTTTAGATGTTACAACTTGGGCAGATAATATAATTTGTGATTACAATTATGTTTTTGATCCTAATGTATATCTACGAAGATTTTTTTCAAGTGATAAAAAAAACGATTATGTATTCTTAATAGATGAAGCACATAATCTGGTAGAGCGAGCTCGGGAGATGTATAGTGCCACACTATATAAACAACAATTCTTAAATGTAAAGAGACTAATAAAAGACAAAGATAAGAAGCTTGAGAAACGACTTGAAACATGCAACAGCGATTTGTTAAAGTTGAAACGAGAATGTGATAACTGCAAAATAATAGAGAATATTACCGACTTTGTGCTCCACTTAATGAGGTTAATGACGGAATACGAGGAATTCTTACAAGAATATCCCAATTTGGAGGGAAAGGAAGACATTCTACAGCTCTTTATGGAGATCAGACATTTTTTAAATATCTATGAAATATATAACGAAAAATATATTACTTATATCGATTATGATGAACAAGGTGAATTCCGAATTAAGTTATTGTGTATGGATCCCTCAGAGAATCTGAATACATGCCTAGAAAAGGGAAAAAGTGCTGTATTTTTCTCTGCAACCTTGTTACCCATTCATTATTATAAAGAACAACTTGGTGGTCGGGAGGATGACTATGCAGTATATGCACCCTCGCCTTTTGACAAAGACAATCGACTTCTTATGTTAGGTAATGATGTAAGTACAAAATTCACCAGACGTAATGATTCGGAATATCAGAAAATATTTGATTATATCAACTCTTTTACAAGTGCCAGAACAGGAAATTATATGGTGTTTTTTCCTTCCTATCAAATGTTGAATCAGGTAGCGGAATTCGCTGAAGGAATACTAGATGGTTTAGTGGTACAGAAAAATAATATGACAGAAATGGAAAAAGAAGCTTTCTTGCAGGATTTTACAGCAGAACCGGAACAGAGTAGGGTTGGTTTTTGCGTAATGGGGGGCATTTTCAGCGAAGGAATTGATTTAAAAAATGATCGTTTGATCGGGGTAGTGATTGTAGGTACCGGGCTTCCAATGGTTTGTAATGAAAAAGAACTCTTTCGAGGTTATTATGATGAAAGAAAGAGAAGAGGTTTTGATTATGCATACCTTTATCAAGGAATGAATAAGGTTTTACAATCTGCCGGCCGAGTCATACGAACAATGGAGGATAAAGGAGCAATTTTACTCCTTGATGAGCGATTTCAACAAAAACAGTATACGAATCTTTTTCCAAGAGAATGGTTTCCTAATATAACCGTCAATCAAGAAACCATGAAGATAGAACTAGAACGTTTTTGGGATACTACTGAATAACAATTCTATGAATTCTTGACTGTTAACGAAATTGTTGGTAAAATAAGTATAGAATTAAATACTTAACTAAAAGATAAAGAACTTTTCGAGCTTAATGGTGAGGTTCCCAATGAATTCAATAGGCTAGGAGGATATTTATGAGTAGTGTAGATGAAATATTAAAAGTTAAAAATTTAATCAAGCAACGTCAAGAAAAAAAAATTAATCAAGCATTACCCATAATTATTAAAACGAATCCCTTAGAGATTGGTTTATATGGAAGTACCTCACGAGGTCAAGTAAAAGCAACAAGTGACGTTGATATTTATGCCTTGTATCAAGAGGATATACCACAGGTTGTAAAAGGGGAATTGTATGAAGAAACAAATGACATAGGTATTGATCTGCTTATATCAAAATACGAATCTTTTTATCAAGCGGACAGTGTGTTTTGTAAAAATATATTGAAAGATAGAAAAGTATTATGGAGAAGAGGCGATAGTGTTGCAAAATGATAATAATTATTATGATATAGCCTGTAATGATATAAAATATTTAGAAGCTATTGGTGATGTGGGATATTACAATCAACCCTCTGCTTTATGTCAGCAAATATCAGAAAAATTATTAAAGAGTTTAGTGGAAAATTTATATACAGGTGATGATATAGTAGATATTTTACGGTCGCATTCGCTTAAAACATTAGCAAGAGCAATAAAAAGTGACATAGAATCTTTTAAAGTTGATATAAAAGATTTATCATTTTTAACGAATTACTATTTTGATACTAGATATCCAGGCCCTGATTACCATATTGTCTCAAAAGAAGATTTTTTAGAATGTATAAGAATATTGTATGATATAAAGAAAGAAGTAGATAGGATTAGAAAGTTAATGGAAGATATTAAATTATAAAAACTTTGATTATAATATTATGGATAAAAAAACCTGAATATCGCTAGATATTCAGGTTTTTTATTGAAGAAACTAGTATTTAAAAATGTAATGAATTTCGATAGAAGGAATAAGGGGAACGTTCAAAAAGGAAATCTTCATCCGTAACGGAATAGAAGATGCTGTTAAGCAAGTGGTAAACGAAGGAACCAAGTGTTCCCCCAATCATTGCAAGGATAATATCATCGATATCACCCTTCCCAAGAAGGAATACTCTTTGTAATACCTCAATTAAAAGAGGCAAAAAAAGTAGAGCAAAAGCACGAGTTAATCTTCTATGATGTCGTAGCATAAGAATGGAATAAAAACCATAAGGTGCAAATAAAAGGATGTTTTGCACTAAATAAGTAATAATTGAGTTAAGAGAAACATAACCATCTATATAATCTTCAATTAAGGTGGCTAGCGTTAAAAAAGGAATTAAATTAATTGACTTGAAATCCGTATAGTATAAGATATTAGATTCACTTTGGATAAAAAGTTTAAAAACAAGCACGCCTACATAAAATAAGACAAATATAATACTAACGTTACGGAAAAAGGAATTAAAATGTGAATACTTTGGACCTCTATCCAGTAAACAGCGAATAATACAATATAGAGTAGGGATAGTCCAATTTAAAATAACAAAAAGGAGTAAGTTGTCTTTATATGGAAGAATGGAAACTTCGCCTCCAAAACTTGAAAGTACGATAATAATGAAACAAATAAAAATATTAAGCAAGGTATAACTAAAGCAAGATTCATAACTAAGAAACTGCTCTAACAAAATATGAGTGAATAATAAAACAACTAATGTTGTAAGACCATAGGTAACAAACGATGCATCAAAGAAATAGTAGGAGGAAAACTGAATAATTACAGTTAATATACTTAATAGGATGGTAAGTGTTGTTATATGAATAGAACTCTTTTGCATTCTAGTACCTTCTTTCTTTTAGTAAAAGTTTTGCCCTTATATAATGATTCTCAACTGTTTTTCGGTGCAAGAGACGTTCAAATGTTGAAAAGAACCAGGATATTCGCCATCAACGTGTACGATAGCGGAGTTATGTAATTTTATATCAAGAGTTTTGCAATCGAATGTTTCAACTCCTTTAAAGTGCACATGCTTGCCTATTAATAAAGATGGCAAGACGGTAAGAATTTTACGTCTGGATAATCCGTGAACAATACATATTGCTAATTTACCATCAAAAGGATTCGCTGCTGGAGCAATCTGCATTCCGCCACCCTCATATTTGTGTATCATACTTGTAATAAGTAGTATTTTTTTATATGTCGTTGTTAATTTACCATCAATTGTGACTTCGCCCTCCATGAAAGGACATGAGATTAATTGCTTTAAAGCTATTATGATATAGGTTAATTTGCCTAACCCGAAAGTATTCAAGACTTTTTTAATATTTGATCGAAGTGCTTCTTCACAGATAGCAGCATCGAAACCCATACCAGTGCTTACAGCAAATTTACGATAAGTATTCGTTTGTTCCATCTTTATTATTCCAGTATCTACGTATTTAAATTCAGTCGGAGAAAGAATATGTTTTAAATTAGTAATGGGATCTATTGGAAGCTTCAAACTTCTAGCCAAATCGTTACTTGAGCCAGAAGGAATATAGCCTAAAAGTACTTCATCATAATCGGTAATGCCATTAATCACTTCATTTACAGTACCATCACCACCTAAGACTACGATATTCTTAATGCTGGTATAATTATTACATATCTCTTGAGCAATTTCGGTAGCATGATGCTTATATTGAGTTAAGTGAAAAGTATAGGACACTTCAAGTAAATCCAATTCCTGCTTTACAGTAGTCCATATCTTGATTCCTTTTCCAGTACGGGATTTTGGATTAATAATAAAATGATACATAGAGCTGCTCCTAACTGTGCGTTATGCACGTATAACTTTTTACCTATGTAAATTTTATATGATATTGATTTTAAAGTCAATGGATGTATTCTATTTATTATACATTTTTTGGATATACGATTATATGTGACAAAATGCATTATGATCATGTGACAATATGCAGTATAACCATATGACAAATGTAACTTGTTAACCAGTATGAAATAAAGTATCATTAAGGCATAAGAAATGGAAGAACCAGTAAATTGCATTGCAGTTTATGGGTTAATAAATAAAAGGGAGGTTTTTATATGAGAATAAAAGTATCTAATATATTATGGGGGTTATTTTTCATAATAATCGGAATGGGTTTCGCAGGAAATGCGTTTGATTTATGGAACTTTGAATTGTTTTTTGAGGGTTGGTGGACATTATTTATAATCATTCCTTGTTCTATCAGTCTTATACAGAATGGTTTTCGTCTTTGGACTTTGATCGGTCTGATTATAGGTATTATGTTATTTTTATCAAGTCGTGACATGATAGATGGAGATGTTCTTGGTAAATTAATTGCACCACTTATTTTTGTATTAATTGGATTAAGTATGATATTCAAGAATCTATTCCATGGGGATCGTAACTTGCGTATTGATGTTCAATACCAAGGTGGTTCCTCCGAATATTCTGCAATATTTTCAGGAAACAAATTTCAGGTAGCAGGTGAAAAGTTCTTAGGAACGACAGTGAATGCTATATTTGGTGGTTTTGAATTAGATTTAAGAAATGCTATTATTGATGAAGATATCGTTATTAATGCAACTGCAATTTTTGGTGGAATCGATATTATGGTGCCATCCAATGTAAATGTGAAAGTTTCTAATGTACCAATTTTTGGTGGTGTTGATAACAAAATAATAAATTCACCAGATCCGAATATCCCTACAATCTTATTAAATTCAACTTGTATGTTTGGGGGGATTGATATAAAATGAGTGAATTGCAAAAAGTTATTAAATATTGTGCAATAGGTTTTGCCGCCTTTTTAGCATTTAGTATCATCACAGGTATATTATCCGGAGTATTTGCAATTTCGGGTGTCTTTACTGGAATTGGATCAAATAATACGATTAATGTTTCTGAAAGTTTTGAAGATGTAAAAAGTTTATCAGTAGAACCGGGTATTGGCACTTTTGCAATAGAAATTGGTGAAACTGATAAAGTAGAAGTGATAGCGGAAAATGTAAGTGAGAATTTTGTTGTAGAAAAAAGTTTTAGTGGAAACTTAAAAATCAAAGGGAAATTTAATGTCTGGAATTTTTTTGGCGATCACAGTAATAATGCTGGAGCTAGAATTACGGTCTATATTCCAAAAGATTTTATAGCAGAGAATGTCGATATTGACGCAGGGGCAGGGAATATTAATATTGAGGCTTTAACAGCGAAGGAATTAGAAATTAACGCAGGTGCTGGCAATATAAACGGAAAAAACATCACTGCCTATGAGGTGAAACTGGATGGTGGAGTTGGTGAAATATCCTTAGAACAAGTTAATTTAACGGATGTTGATATTGATTGTGGTGTTGGTAATATTGATTTGGAAGGTAGTTTGTATGGAAAAAGTCAAATTGATTGCGGTGTTGGAGAAGTTAATCTAACCCTAACAGGTAGTGTGGATGATTATAATCTTAAAGTAGAAAAAGGCTTAGGATCAATTCGTATTAACGATCAGAAATATTCCGACTTAAATTGGAATAACACTACAGCTTCAAATACATTGGATATTAGTGGAGGGGTAGGCAACATTGATATTGATTTTGAATAGAGATTTGGTGGTCGCCTGATGCTCGGGTATTTTAAATTCTAGGGTAGTCTTTGATAACAGGTGAGGGTGCAGGGATATAATAAACAAGTTTTTCAGTTGCTATGACAAATTCCATCAACTGTGCGCTTGGAGAAGACAGTGAAGATCAACTGTCTTCTCCAAGCGCACAGTTGATGGAATTCGTCGACGCAAACGAAAAACTTTTTTTTATTATATCCCTGCATCCTCGCCTGTTAGCGGTGATTGTTGATAGAATTTAAAGTACACGAGCATCAGGCGACCACCAAATCTGTTTGGGATTTTACTTAAAAAGGACTAGGGACAAAAACAAAAACAAAGATTTTTGAATACCTCTTCGAATATTGGAAATAAATAATAGAAAGGGCAAGAAATATGTTTTAAATGAAATGACTTGTCCAAAGAGGAGGTTATTTTGAAAAAATTTGAAACAACCATAGGTATCGTAGTAGTTCTTGTTATGGGAATTGTTCTTGGCACAATGGTTGTCCGGGATTTAAAGCAATCAATTCAAGAGTATATGAATAATGATTTGGTGGGAAGCAATCTAAATGACAATCAGATAACTAGTGAGACAGATCATGAGAGCTGGAATAAATCGAGAGAGAAAAATGTCTCATTAGGTGATATACAAGCAGGGGTGTATGAGTCAAACAAGGTGGTTATTGAATCCGGTGAGGAGAATACTGGGTCAATCGAGAAGGATACCGAAATAAGCGAGAGAACTACTGAGTCGAATGATATAGGAGAGAAAGATACTAGTTTAAGCGAGATAGATACCGAAACAAGTGAGAACATTACCGGGTTAAATGGGTTAGATGCTGATTCAAATGGGATAGATGCTGGTTATAATCGATTGGATGCTGGTGCGATAAAAGATGAGGATCAGGCGGAAATAGGTGAGACTTCGGATACTGACTTAAGTTCGGAGGTTGAGGTAGGCGCATCGGTTGAGACTGCTTTAAGTATAATAAATCCTTCTATTAAGATAAATGCTGAAAGTGCAATTCTATTAGATAGTAAGACTGGTAAAGTATTATATCACAAAAATGCTACAACAGCGGTTTATCCAGCTAGCACGACTAAATTAATGACTGCTTTAGTTGCACTTGAATTATGTGATCTTGATAAAGAAGTGACTATTGGCAATGAAGTTAATTATATTGCTTCGGATTCAAGTCGTGCTTATCTGGCTGAGGGGGAAAGGTTAACTTTTCAAATGCTATTGGAAGGTATGCTAGTTCCTTCAGGAAATGATGCCGCTTATGCAGTAGCAGCATGTGTAGGACGAGTATCTCTTCATAATAATAAAGTAGATAGCAAGACCGCAATAAAGGAATTTGTGCGGTTGATGAATGAAAAAACTACAGAGTTAGGGTTGAAAAATACTTGTTTTAAGAATCCGGATGGCTATGATGAAGAAGGGCAGTATACAACAGCTTATGATATGGGAATAATAGCAATAGAGGCTTTAAAAAATGATACAATACGCACTATAACGGGAAAATCAAATGCAAGAAACATATTTCTAAGTGGGGAAGATGTTACTTGGTATTCAAGTAATAAACTAATTGTTTCAGGCAGTGGTAAGTATTATAAATATGCAATCGGACTAAAGACAGGAAGTAGTTCACTTGCCGGAAGATGTTTGGTATCGGCAGCAGAAAAGGATGGTAGTACTTATATAAGCGTAGTAATGAATTCCTCTATTGCAGGTAGATGGGATGATTCCATTGCTTTATTAGAATATGGAATTACAGAGAAATAGATAAATTATAGTTACAGATTATTGAACGATTGCCATATGTTTAACATGACAATGGCATAAGATTATGATATAATTACCAAGTGGCTAGTAACATTATGACAGGAATGGGGCCATGATTCAGGACATAACAAACAATAATATAAAATTACCATAGAGGATATACGTTGTAATAGGAGGATAAATATGTCAAATAATCTTAAAACCAGTAAAGAGTTAGGAAACTTACTAGCTTACGACCTAATAGGAGAAGAAGAATTAAAGGATATAAATAGTTTAGGTTTATTATTAAAGCATAAAAAAACAGGAGCAAAAGTTGCGGTTATTACTAACGATGATAATAATAAAGTGTTCTCAATTGGGTTTCGAACACCACCAATCAATAGTACAGGGGTACCTCATATCATAGAGCATTCTGTACTTTGTGGATCAAAAGAATTTCCTTCTAAAGATCCATTCATTGAATTAGCAAAAGGATCGTTAAACACTTTTTTAAATGCTATGACCTACCCGGATAAGACAATCTACCCAATTGCAAGTTGTAATGATAAGGATTTTCAGAACTTAATGCATGTCTATATGGATGCTGTTTTTTACCCTAACATCTACAAAAGGGAAGAAATCTTCAGACAGGAAGGCTGGCATTATGATCTAGAAAGTGAAGATTCCGAACTAAAATATAATGGTGTCGTTTATAACGAAATGAAAGGTGCTTTCTCTTCGCCTGAACAACAATTATTTCGTACAATACAGAACTCACTCTTTCCGGATACGGCTTATGGCGTTGAATCAGGAGGTGACCCAGATAATATTCCAGAACTCTCCTATGAAGAATTTTTGGATTTTCATAAAAAATATTACCACCCTTCCAACAGTTACATCTATTTGTATGGTGATTTAGATGTACAAGAAAAGCTGAATTGGTTAGATGAAGCTTATTTACAAAACTTTGGAGATGAAAAAGTAGATTCTGAAATACAATTACAAGCTCCATTTGATAAGTTAAATGATGTAGTATCGGAATATTCCTTAAGTGAAAGTGAGGAATGTTTTGAGAACACTTATCTTAGCTATAATTTATCAATCGATACTAGTCTGAATCAGAATTTGTGTATGGCCTTTCAGATTATTGAATTTGTATTACTATCTGCGCCTGGTGCTCCACTAAAACAAGCTTTACTTGATGCAGGAATTGGTAAGGATATTTTAAGCAGTTATGGTTCTGATACTTATCAGCCAATCTTCTCAGTCATTGCAAAGAATGCAGAATCGGAGCAGAAAGACCAGTTTATCGCATTGATTCGTTCTACTTTAGAGCAGGTTATTGCAGAAGGATTAGATGAGAAATCATTGAGAGCAGCCATTAACTTTTATGAGTTTAAATACAGAGAAGCTGATTTTGGCCGTTTTCCTAAGGGCCTTATGTATGGTATTCAGATGTTTTCTAGCTGGCTTTATGATGATTATAAACCATTCCTTTATTTGAAATCGAATAAACTATTTGAAGGATTAAAACAGAAAGTTGGAACAGATTATTATACGAAACTAATTAAGAACTATCTGCTAGATAATCCACATGTGTCATTTGTTACTTTAAAACCAGAGGTAGGATTGACAGCCCGCAAGGAAGAACTGTTAAAGACCAAACTAGCTGAATATAAAGCAAGTTTGTCAAAAGATGAAATCCTGAGGATAGTAGAAGAAACCAAACATTTGAGAGATTACCAAGAAGAACCGTCCTCCAAAGAAGAAATGGAGATGATTCCGCTCTTGAGTCGAGAAGATATTGATCGAACAGCGCAACCTATCTATAATGAAGAGAATGAAGTAGATGGAATAGCATTGATTCATCATGATGTATATACAAATGGCATCGCTTATATGAAATTATTGTTTGATCTGGAAGAAATACCAAAAGTATTAACTCCATATATTGGATTGCTTACAACAGTACTGGGTTATATTGATACGGAGCATTATAGTTTTTTAAAATTGTCAAATGAGATTAATATCCATACTGGTGGTATCAGCTGTGATGTTTCTAGCTTTGGAAAGAGGGGAAGTGCCAAAGATTATCTGCCAACCTTCCAAATTGATGTGAAAGTACTCTATGAGGAAATGGATAATGCCTTTGACTTATTAAAGGAAATCGTAAGCTTCACTAAATTAGATGATAAGAAGCGTTTAAAGGAAATAATCTCAGAAATCAAATCAAGGCTTCAGATGCATATGAATTCCTCCGGACATGCGGTGGCAGTTGACAGAGCAATGTCATATTTTTCAGAAGCTGCTAGATTTAATGAAGAAATCAGGGGAATTTCCTACTATAAATTTATCGAGAACTTAGAAGCGGATTTTGATAATCAGATTGTAGATTTGGTTGAGAAGCTTCAACTCTTAATGAGCTATATTTTTAGAAAAGAAAATTTAATCATTAGCTTTACTTCCGATAAAGAGGGCCTCAAAACACTAGAGGGCAAGTTATTGCCATTCGTTGAGCAATTAAAAACGGATATGATCGATCGGGTATCAGAGCATTATGAATTACAGGGCTTAAATGAAGGTTTTAAAACTTCGGGGCAGGTTCAGTATGTGGCCAGAACAGGTAATTTCTTTACAGAAGGTTATGAATACACTGGTGCATTAGAGGTATTGAAAACGATTATGAGTTATGATTATCTGTGGAACAATATACGTGTGAAGGGTGGCGCATACGGTTGTATGTGTGGATTCTCAAATATTAGTGGAAACGGATATTTTACCTCTTATCGTGATCCAAATTTAAAAGAGACCAATGAAGTTTATGAAAAAGCTGCCGATTATGTCAGAAACTTTACCGTAGATGAAAGAGATATGACAAAATATATTATTGGAACAATAAGTGGAATTGATACACCACGTACACCAAGTACAAAAGGTAACGTATCAATAGGAGCTTATCTATCAGGAACAACCTGGGAAGATATTCAAAAGCAAAGAAATGAGATTTTAAATGTGACAGTAGGAGATATACGTGGGTTAGCGGATATTGTGAAAGCAATCGTTGATGCTGGGAATATTTGTGTCATAGGCAATGAGAAAAAGATTGAAGAGAATAAAGATATGTTCCTTGAAGTAAAGACATTAATAAAGTAATCGGATAGCAATATGACGGAAAACGTCTGATACGAAGGAAAAATAAAAGCGACAAGAGTGAGAATTTCATTCTCACTCTTTGTATTGAAGCAGTATCCGAAGTTGAATCGGATATGCAGGAAAGAGGATATTTAAACGTATGAAAAATGAATTTAAATCTGGATTTGTAACCTTAATCGGACGTCCTAATGTAGGGAAATCTACCCTAATGAACCACTTAATCGGACAGAAAATTGCTATAACTTCAGATAAACCACAAACTACAAGAAATAAAATACAGACTGTATATACAGAAGAACAAGGCCAGATTATATTCTTGGATACACCGGGAATCCATAAGGCAAAGAATAAACTTGGGGATTATATGGTTAGTGTTGCAGAACGTACTTTAAATGAGGTAGATGTTGTATTATGGCTAGTAGAACCTTCTACCTTCATAGGAGCTGGAGAGAGGCACATAGTAGAAAAGCTAGCTAGGGTGAAGACACCTGTGGTATTAGTTATTAATAAAATAGATATGGTAAAAAAAGAAGATATTTTGAGATTTATAGCTGCCTATAAAGACATATATCAATTTTCAGATATTGTTCCGGTGTCCGCTTTAAAAGGAGAGAATACAAAACATTTATTAGAAACCATATTTAAACTATTGCCAGAAGGACCACAGTATTATGATGATGATACGATTACCGATCAACCTGAAAAACAAATAGTAGCAGAACTGATTCGAGAGAAAGCGTTACTCCTATTAGAGGATGAGATACCACATGGCATCGCAGTCGCTATCGACCAGATGAAGGAACGTAACAGTGGGGATATTATAGATATAGATGCAACTATTGTATGCGAAAGAGATTCCCATAAGGGTATTATTATAGGAAAAAAAGGCGAGAAATTAAAGCGCATTGGCACGATGGCAAGACAGGAAATTGAGAATCTTTTGGATATGCATGTTAATCTGAAACTTTGGGTTAAGGTAAAAAAAGATTGGAGAGACAGCGATTTCATGTTAAAAAATTATGGATATAACAAAAGGGATATTTAAAATATTAAAAAGCTTGGTTTGTCAAGCCCTTTAGACTGATAGTAATATGGTATATTCTTATCAGTTTAGAACTAATTCTTCTGGAAAAAATATAAGAGTAAACATAATAATCTTACACAACAAGGGGGCTTTTGAATGAAAAATCTAGAGTATTGGGAAAGCTTTGAGAAAACTGGTAGCATTAGTGATTATTTAAACTACACAGCATGTACGGCCGAGGATTACACAAGGCACATAGTAAATGAAAATGAAGAAGGTGGATTCAGTGGGAATAGAATCGACTGTGATGGGAATGGTCTTATCAGTTATGCCCATTGGAGATTATGATAAGCGTCTCGTCATATTAACGAAGGAACGTGGTAAAATTAATGCATTTGCCAAAGGCGCTAGAAAACCAAATAGTGCCTTTTTGGCGTGTAGTCAACCCTTTTCTTTTGGTGAATTTGTGGTTTACGAAGGAAGAAATTCCTATAATATTTTATCAGTTAACATAACAAACTATTTTGAAGAATTACGGAAAGATTTGGAGGCGGCATATAATGGTTTTTATTTCTGTGAACTAGCGGATTATTTCACTCGTGAAAATGATGATGGAACCCAAATCCTTAAACTATTATATCAAACTCTCCGAGCATTGACGCAAAAATCACTTGGAAGGCGCCTTATCCGATATATTTATGAACTAAAACTGTTGGCGCTGAATGGAGAGGCACCGCAGGTTTTTCAATGTGTTAAATGTGGGAATGAAGAGGAAAACCATTATTTCAACAGTGAAGCAGGAGGATTAATTTGCCAAAATTGTAACAAGAATGGTGCAAATAGCATCCGAGTTAGTGACTCCACTATCTACACGATGCAATACATAATTACTTCTACCATTGAAAAATTATATACCTTTACAGTTTCGGAAGAAGTTATGCTTGAATTAAGACGCTGTGTGGAAGGTTATAGTAGAATCTACATAGACAAGAAAATGAAATCCGTGGAACTGTTAGAGAAGCTGTTTTAATTAATGCAAAAACAAAATTTAGTTGAAAATAATCTGATTAAAGGTTACAATAATAAAAAACTTATTTTATGTTTAGATGGAGGGAGCTATTTATGAAAAAATTAACTCTTTGTGCAATTCTAGTCATATGTTTTTCTATGTTGGCTGGTTGTAAAAGGGAAGAAATAGTAATAAAGGTTGAAGATGTGCAAACCAATACGGTTTTAGTGAAAAATGATAGAACCGTACAGGCAGCAACTGTGGAAGCATTTGATAAACAATATTACAATCTTTCAGAATTAAACAATTTTATAATAGAACAAATGAATAAATACAATAGCGAAGTTGGAGAGGAAGCGATTACTCTTAACTCGTTGGAACAAAAAGACGGGAATGCTGTACTTATTTTAAATTATACATCCTTAGAACACTATCAGCAGTTTAATAAAGTGGAAACAACACTTGCTTCCATGACTTCAGCTCAAAATGGAGAAATAACCATACCTGACGTATTCATAAGTGCTAAAGATGGATCTTATATATCTAAGGATGTTGCGCTTAAGAATAGTAAATATAATGTACTGGTATTGAATGAGAACACCGATGTAATTGTGGATGGTTCTATTAAGTATTATACCAATGCAGTTTTAGTTAGCTCATCAAAGCTGCAAACTGGTACGGAAGGCGAGACAATTGTTATATATAAACCATGAAACTGATATAAATCAAAAATGGTAAAAGATAGTTACAATCATTGAAACGATTGTTAATATACAAGGCCTGAAAAAGCAGGCGGATAGGAGATTAAATGGAAATAACAATGGAAAAGATTGTTGCATTAGCAAAAGCAAGAGGGTTTGTATACCCGGGATCAGAAATTTATGGTGGTCTGGCAAATACTTGGGACTATGGTAATTTGGGTGTCGAACTAAAGAATAATGTTAAAAAAGCTTGGTGGTCTAAATTTATTCAACAAAATCCATATAACGTAGGTGTTGATTGTGCTATTCTTATGAATCCTCAGACTTGGGTGGCTTCAGGACATCTTGGAAGTTTCTCAGATCCTTTGATGGATTGCAGAGAATGTCACGAAAGATTTAGAGCAGATAAAATTATTGAAGACTATGCCCATGATAATGCCATTGAATTAGAAGGTTCCGTAGATTCGTGGTCACATGAAGACATGGCTAAATATATCGAAGAACATAATATAGCTTGCCCTACTTGTGGAAAACATAACTTTACAGATATTCGTCAATTTAATTTAATGTTTAAAACTTTTCAGGGAGTCACAGAAGATGCTAAGAATGTAGTTTACTTAAGACCTGAAACCGCTCAAGGTATCTTTGTTAATTTTAAGAATGTACAAAGAACATCTAGAAAGAAAATACCATTTGGTATTGGCCAGATAGGTAAATCTTTTAGAAATGAAATCACACCGGGTAACTTTACTTTTAGAACCAGAGAATTCGAACAGATGGAATTAGAATTCTTCTGTGAACCAGATACGGACTTAGAATGGTTTTCTTATTGGAAACAATTTTGTATTGATTGGTTAAAGAATTTGGGAATGAAAGAAGAAACAATGAGAGTTCGTGACCACGAAGCAGCCGAACTATCTTTTTATAGCAAGGCAACCTCAGACATCGAATTCCTCTTTCCGTTTGGTTGGGGTGAATTATGGGGAATAGCAGATAGAACAGATTATGATTTGACCCAACATCAGAATGTATCCAAAGAAGATTTGGGATATTTTGATGATGAGAAGAAAATGAAATATATTCCTTATGTCATTGAACCATCTTTAGGTGCAGACAGAGTAACTCTGGCGTTCTTGTGTGGTGCTTATGATGAGGAAGAAATTGGAGAAGGAGATGTTCGTACTGTACTACATTTCCATCCAGCCTTGGCTCCTGTTAAAATTGGTGTATTCCCATTATCTAAGAAATTAAATGAGGGCGCAGAGAAGGTATTTACTGATTTAAGCAAACTATACAACTGTGAATTCGATGACAGAGGTAATATTGGTAAACGTTATAGAAGACAAGATGAAATTGGTACACCTTTCTGTATTACTTATGATTTTGAATCAGAAACAGATGATGCTGTAACGGTACGTGATCGAGATACAATGGAACAAGAGAGAATTAAAATAGTTGATTTAAAGGCTTATTTTGAGAAGAAATTTGAATTTTAAAGTATAAGTGGATATTTGGAAATATATTAAGAATTTAGTAGATTAATGCAAAAAATATTTCCTTATTTCAGATAGGTGTGTTATAATGTTAGATGGCGACTATAAAAGTCAAAATAATTTAAATATTTTAGGAGGTAATTACTAAAATGGCAAAATGGGTATATTTGTTTAATGAAGGTAGTGCAAGTATGAAGAATCTACTTGGTGGTAAGGGTGCTAATCTAGCAGAAATGACTAATTTAGGACTTCCAATCCCTCAAGGTTTCACTGTAACAACAGAAGCATGTACGGATTACTATAACAGTGGAAAAAAGATTACAGATGAAATTAAAGGACAAATCTTCGATGCTTTAAAAGTTCTTGAAGATCAACAAGGAAAGAAATTCGGGGATAATGAGAATCCATTATTAGTTTCTGTTCGTTCAGGAGCAAGAGCTTCTATGCCTGGTATGATGGATACTATCCTTAACTTAGGTTTAACCGATGTTGCTGTAGAAGGCTTCGCAAAGAAGACTGGCAACCCAAGATTCGCATATGATTCCTACAGAAGATTTATTCAGATGTTCTCAGATGTTGTTATGGAAATTAGCAAAGCAAAATTCGAAAGAGTATTGGATGAAATCAAAGAAAAGAAAGGTGTAAAGTTTGACACTGAACTTACAGCTGATGATTTAAAAGATGTTATTGCACAATATAAGGCATTATATAAAGAAGAAAAAGGAATTGATTTCCCTCAAGAACCAGTTGTACAGTTAATTGAAGCTGTTACTGCTGTATTCCGTTCATGGGACAACCCACGTGCTATTTACTACAGAAGAATGAATGATATCCCTGGCGATTGGGGTACTGCTGTAAACGTTCAAGCAATGGTATTTGGTAATATGGGAGATACATCAGGTACTGGCGTTGCATTTACACGTAATCCATCTACTGGCGAAGCTAAAATCTATGGCGAATACTTAATCAATGCTCAAGGTGAAGACGTTGTTGCTGGTATTAGAACTCCACTTCCTATCACAAAACTTGAAGAAGATATGCCAGAATGCTATACAGAATTCATGAGAATTGCTACTTTACTTGAGAATCACTATACTGATATGCAGGATATGGAATTCACAATTGAAGACAAACATCTTTACTTCTTACAGACACGTAATGGCAAGAGAACAGCTCCAGCAGCTCTTCAGATTGCATGTGATTTAGTAGATGAAGGTAAGATTACAAAAGAACAAGCAATAGCAAGAATTGAAGCAAAATCCTTAGATCAATTATTACATCCAGGATTTGATGTAAAAGCTCTTAAGTCAGCAAAACCAATTGGTAAAGCTCTTCCTGCTTCTCCTGGTGCAGCAGCTGGTAAAGTATACTTTACAGCATTGGATGCTAAAATAAATCATGAAAAAGGCGAAAGAGTTATCCTAGTTCGTCTTGAAACATCACCAGAAGATATCGAAGGTATGCATGCAGCTGAAGGTATCTTAACAGTACGTGGTGGTATGACCTCTCACGCAGCTGTAGTTGCTCGTGGTATGGGTACTGCTTGTATCTCAGGTTGTGGAGAAATCAATATCAATGAAGAAGCAAAATTCTTCACACTTGGTGGAAGTACAATAAAAGAGGGAGATTATATCTCACTTGACGGTTCCGCAGGTAACATCTATGTTGGAGATATTCCTACGGTAGAAGCTATTATCAGTGGAAACTTTGATAGAATTATGACATGGGCTGATGAAATCAGAACATTAAAAGTTAGAACAAATGCAGACACTCCTGAAGATGCTGCTAACGCAGTTAAATTCGGAGCAGAAGGTATTGGTCTTTGCCGTACAGAGCATATGTTCTTTGAAGGCGAAAGAATTCATAAGATTAGAAAGATGATTCTTTCTAAGACTGTTGAAGCTAGAGAAGAAGCTTTAAATCAGTTGATTCCTTTCCAAAAAGGAGATTTCAAAGGCATATATGAAGTTATGGAAGGTAGACCAGTTACGATCCGTTTCTTAGATCCACCGTTACATGAATTTGTACCAACAGAAGAAACTGATATCGCAGCATTAGCTAAAGATATGGGTCTCTCTGTAGAAGAAGTTAAAGCTACTTGTGATTCTTTACATGAATTCAATCCTATGATGGGACACAGAGGATGCCGTCTTGCTGTAACTTATCCTGAAATTGCAAGAATGCAGACAAGAGCCGTTATGGAAGCAGCAATCGAAGTTAAGAATGAAAAAGGATTTAACATCATTCCTGAAATCATGATTCCATTAGTTGGCGAGAAGAGAGAATTAAAATTCGTTAAAGATATTGTTGTTGAGACAGCAGAAGCAGTAAAAGCTGAAAAAGGATCTGACATTGAATACCATATTGGTACAATGATTGAAATCCCTCGTGCAGCATTACTTGCTAACGAAATTGCTGAAGAAGCTGAATTCTTCTCCTTCGGTACAAACGACTTAACTCAGATGACCTTTGGATTCTCACGTGATGATGCTGGTAAATTCTTAGATGCTTACTACACCAACAAGATTTTTGAATCAGATCCATTTGCAAGACTTGACCAAGAAGGTGTTGGACAACTTATTAAAATGGCAGCTGAAAAAGGACGTGCTACAAGACCAAACATCAAGTTGGGAATCTGTGGAGAACATGGTGGAGATCCTTCAACCGTTGAATTCTGCCATAATATTGGCTTGAACTATGTTTCTTGTTCACCATTCCGTGTGCCAATCGCTAGATTAGCAGCAGCACAGGCAGTATTAAATGCAAAGAAATAATTAAGATTTCAACGTTTTTAATAGGTTTGACTTCGGTTAGGCTGTATTGAATAACAGCGAAGAAATAATATGGCACTCTATCATGTAATGTGGTAGAGTGCTTTTGTTATACTATGAATTATTATGAAAGTATATTAGAATGTTAATAAATATTTATTTAAAGTTATTCTTTCTTCCAAGTAAATAAATAATTGAATCTTTTATATGAAATATAATTATATTCACCTAATCAGTGATTGATATCACGTTATACGTTATTTTTTTGTTTGTATCGTAATGGTATCATAAAAGCAGGAGGTAAGTTTAAATGACAAAAGTTAATCTTAAAATTGCAGAATTAAGAAAGCAAAAACAAATTGGACAGCAGGAGCTGGCAGAGGTATTAGGCGTAACATATCAATCAGTAAGCAAATGGGAAACAGGTATTACCATGCCTGATATAACGTTATTACCTGCTATAGCGGAGTATTTTAATGTATCAGTAGATGAATTACTAGGGATTAAAGCCTTTACGTAAACAACAATATATACAACGCAATACAGATGACAGGGCTAATTGGAAAGAGAATACGGATAAACTATTTCAAAATAGAAAGAATTTTTGGAATGATGATTATCTAAAGTTTCTTATAGAAAATGTTTGGCGAATTACATCTCCGATTAATGTGATTGACTTCTGGTGTGGTGATGGATACTTAGGGAAAAAGTTACTTGAAATATTGCCGAAAGGAAGTTCCTATACTGGAATAGATAACGCCTACTTTATTCAAAAGGCAAAAGAAACTTTCAAAGATTCTAACATTTCTTCAGATTTTATTGAATCAGGTATTTACAATTTTAAGTCGAATAAAGCGTATGATTTTGCCATTTGCCAAGCATGCTTACGACATTTAAATAGGCCAATGGAAGCACTGGCTAATATGGTAGAAGTGGTAAGAGAAGGTGGAATGATTGTCTGTGTAGAAGTGAATAGAGAATTTGAGAACGATGGTACATTCATTGACGGGATTAATTATGACGATATGTGTACAAATTTTGATTATCATCCACTATGGAGAACTGAATTAGAGAATGAAGGAAGGGATTATGCAATTGGAATGCGCCTTCCGTTTTATATGTATCAATTGGGTTTATATGACATTAATGTAAGAATGAATGATAAAGTCATGTTTATATCTCCGCAAAGAGCGGATTATAAAAAAGAATTACATGAATTTATACAACTAAACGGTTATGATAAAGTCAGAGGTATAGTAGAGAATGAAAACTTAATAGAGTTTTTTATGAACAGAGGGATTAACAGAGCGGATGCAGAAAAATTTGTCATGATGCAAGCAAAAATAGCACATCATTTAGCTCAAACAGATATAAAGAAATCTGTGCTAAAAGTCCAGGGGCTTATAATTACATATGGAATTAAATGAAACAAAGAGAAAAAGGAATTTATACAACTAATTATATTCAAGGGAGGTTTTTGTCATTATTAATTTAGAACCATATAAAGGGATAGCCGGTATTTATGAAGAAATACGTCCTTCCTATCCAGAAGAATTAATTCATGATATTATCGCTATTACAAATATAAAATCAGATGACAGAATACTTGAAATTGGTGCGGGGACAGGAAAAGCCACTATACAATTTGCAAACAAGGGTTATCAGATTCGAGCAATAGAAATAGGCGAAGACATGGCAGAAATCTTAAGAGATAAGTGCGCTGACTATTCTAATGTTACAATTGATGTCGCATCATTTGAAAATTGGATTTTTACTGAAGACCAAAAATATGATATGATTTATTCAGCTCAAGCATTTCATTGGATAAACAAGGATACAGGCTGTATTAAATCAGGTAAAATAGTTGAAATTTCAACGTTTCTCGATAGTTTGACAAATATTAGACTGTATTGAATAACGAATAAGAAATATTTATGGGCGCCCTATCTGAAATGGTAGGGTGCTTTGTAATTCTATGAAAAATGGACTGGAAATTAAGGTATATTTACTTGCTTTTTACACAAATCAATTTACACAAATATAATTATGAAAAAAGTATAAGGTTGCATGCTAATTAAAGCAATGCTATTCTTGTATTAAAATTATGAAGGAGATATTCGAAATGCAAATAAAAACAATACCAGAAGATTATATTATTAATGCCCCCATGCAATTTAATCCTTGGTTGATGCAATCAGATTTTGTATTAAAAGCAGTTTACATAGAAAATGATACACTTGAAACAATTAGGATTAGTAAAATATCATTTGAATTAAATGTAAATGGAAAGAGAATGAAAGAAGTTTGTTATAGTGATGACGCTTTAGATCAGTTAATAAAAGAGTTTCCGAATAAAATTAAGTATTGCAGTGATTGGGATTCAAAGGTTATGATTGGCAAGGTAAAATTCTGGAATATGGAAAATTTATCAGATGATATTATAATGAAACCTAATCAAGAAATTGGTATCTTAAATGAATTCTTCATTGTAGTATATCATATACCTATTGATGAAGTCACTATATCAGTATCTTATGATAAAAATGAAGAATTCATTACTGAAAAACGTTCAATTCCAGTAATACAATATGAACCAAAGAACCGATATACTTTCCCAGTTAAGGGTGCATGGCAGGTTAATGGCAATTATGATTGTATAGGAGCCCATAGAACACAGTATTCTATGGAATTTGCATTTGATTTAGGGAAAATCGACGTAGATTCAACCTATGAACGTGACGAAGATTATTGCTGGTACGGTGAAGATATTCTTGCAATTGCAGGTGGGAAGATTATCTCCTGCTTCAATGAGGTCATGTTAAGAATCAATTTTCCTGATGATTCAGAAACCGATGAAGAGGTTCTTAAGGAACGGAAAAAAATAATAGAGCAATTTGGTCATATGCCATTACAATGTGGTAATTATGCTATTATTAAACATGATAATGGAGAATATTCCCTTTATGGACATATGATTTATCATAGTTTAACAGTAAAGAAAGGTGATTTTGTAAAACAAGGTCAGATAATAGGCAAAATTGGTAATACCGGAAAGTCAGGATGCCCTCATTTACATTTTCAATTAATGAATGGTCCGGATTATTCAACAGCGAGAGGGCTTCCCTGCCATTTTACAAATATTACGGATGCACAACATCATAAGCTGGGATTAATATGTGAAGAATATACAATTGTTATTGCTAAATAATAGATATAAGACTTGTTATTTGTTCTATAATAATTGCTATATACTTTATTCAATTTATATACATAATATCACAGTGATATTATACAATGCAGCACAGGCTGTGCTCAACAACCAAAGGGCTTAAGACTGAAACAGCTGAAAAGCCTTTAAAACTGGGCACTTTCGTGATTCGGAATGACTACTTATCATAGTATAAGAATTACCATCCGTTCAATCGGGAAGCGAAGCTATTCTCTTCCTAATTTTTTTTAACGGTTAGCTGCCACAGGTAGACAATTCGGTTACCTTCAATAATCACAATTTCAGAAGATCAATCAATAAAACTTATAGTCGGAAATTTTTAAAACTAAAGAATTACTGGTTGGTCTTTTTTGTTGACAAAAATTAAGAGAAATCATGATTACAAAAATGGAGTTGCCTCAGTGGCGGAATGGAGCCTTTGTATGGAAGATAAGAAAATCGAAATTATTGGGATAGACCAACTTGAGGTTAAGGATACCAATAGGTAAAAATAGGTAAAAATAGTGCTTATAAAAGTAAAAATATTATATTTATGTTCTAGATAGATAATTATATAATGAGAGAAAGAGGTAATTATATGAAAACAACAAAATTTATACCAACTTTTTTCGTTGTCGTGCTCATGTTACTGTTGATTACAGCATGCGGTAAGAATGAGAATGACACCGCTATATCAAATGAAGTACTGGGGATATGCGGCAGTTGGGCATATATACACGATAAAGAGACGGCAATAGCTGTATTTCATGAAGATGGTATCGCACAATATGAAGGAAAGGACTATTCCTTTGAATGTGACAGTCAGTTTATTAAGCTAAAGGATACAGACGGTGAGACAATACAGCTTCGCTATGTACTTGATGACGAGGGAATGTACCTATATAGCAATAATACATATACCTTTAGTGGTGAGGGTGAGCCGGATGGTCTGGTAGGTGAATGGTCATGCGCAGAAAAAAACTGGTCTTACTCCTTTACTGAGGCAGGAACATTCATGGAGGAAGGCTACTTTCCCGGCTACTATACGGTAGATGATGAGAATTCGACCTTTAAGCTTGTTTACAATGATCAGTTTGAAGATACAGTGTGTTATTTTCAGTTAGAAGAGAATAAGTTGCATATTGAATATCCGTGGCGCATGGTTAGAATAAGCGACAAATAAGAAGTATGGAAATGTGATTTGGACTTAACTGACATACGGCTGAAAGCCGAATGCTTCACACCGGGTCATATCACGTTAACATAAATAAAAAACATTTTTTGAGGAGGAGAATAATGAAAAAAGTTATTGCGTTACTGCTGACTATGGGGATGCTTATATCTCTCGTTGGATGCGGAAAATCTGGTGCTAGCGAAGCTACCACAAGCGAAACACCTACCACAAGCGAAACATCTACCGCAACCGAAGCACCTGCCGCAACCGAAGAACCTGCCGCAACAGAAGCACCTACCGCAAGCGTGAGTGAGCCTATCGACCTCACTATGTGGTGTATAGCTACAGAGAGCGATTCAAATCGCCATGCTTATGAAGCTTCCATCGCTGATTTCCAGGCAGCTCATCCGGAAATCAACCTCACTTGGGAGGCTACCCAAAACCAGGAATACAAGACAAAGATTAAGGCTGCTGTTGCTGCAAATGAAATGCCTGATATCTTCTTCACATGGGGATGTGCATTCCTTGGTGATTTTGTTGATGCTGGTCGTGTTTATTGTGTAGATGATGTCTATGCTAAGTATGCTTCTGAATTGCCTGAAGTTATGATGGGCAACGTTAAGTTTGACGGCAAGTATTATGGCGTACCTACGAATATGAACATCGTTGGTATGTTCTCTAACATGGAGCTTCTCAAGCAAGTAGGCTATGATAAGGTTCCTGCTACATACGAAGAACTGATTGCTTGCTGTGACGCTCTTGTTGCAAAGGGAATCATTCCTTTTGGCTGCTCCGGTAAAGAGACTTGGGCTGTTACCGAATATCTTGAGTCTATTATGGAGAAGACCGCTGGTGCTTCCGCACTTAATGAAATTTTTGCAGGCAATGCTTCATGGGGTAACGAAGATATAACCAAGGCAGTTGGTATCTTCCAGGAAATGATTGACAAAAAGTATTTTGATCCGGAAGGAATTGCACTTTCTAATGACGAGGTAAAAGCAAACTTTATAGCAGGAAAGTACGCTTTCTATATGAATGGTACATGGAACGCTGCAGATTTTGATAAGGCTGGTCTGTCCGATAAGATTCAGGTTGCTGAGTTCCCGGTTATTGATTCTTCGAAGTCTAAGCTGGGCGAGCTCATTGGTGGACCGTCTGATACACTTGCTGTTGCAGCTAGTTCTAAGAATGCTGAAGTTGCTGCAGAGAGCGCATTTGAAATTGCTAAGGGCGTCTGCCACTATGGTTACCTTGATGGCAATGGACTTCCAGCATGGACACCTGATTATGATACATCGTCCCTCAACTCTCTGACAAAGTCTGTTGCTGATATTGTTGCTAACTCAAGCCAGATGGTTCTGTTTGGTGACACTGCAATGTCTGCTGATACCGCAAACACTTATCTTGACTATGTTAGCCAGATTTATGCTTCTGCTATTGATGGTAAGGCATTTGTTGATGGCCTTGTTAAGGACATCAAATAAATCTTGGATGTACATGATAATTTATGAAATATGAATGAGAACCATTAAGTCGTTAGGTTCTAATTCGATTAAGAAAGAAGCGGTTTCCCAACGATTGTCTGGATCAAAATCATCTGGGAACCGCTTCTTATCTAATACATGACAAGTGAAACATTTTGCTGTTTCATCTTGTAGGGAAGGAATCAAGATGAGAAAACTATATAGTAATAAACTAACAATTATTCTTTTTATTCTCCCCGCGCTGCTTCTTTTTCTTACCATTCTTGTTGCACCGATATTTATATCGGGCTATTACAGTTTTTTTGATTGGAACGGCTTTGGAAAAAAGACTTTCATTGGATTAGAAAATTATAGGGAACTGTTTACCAGCAGCTCAATAGGCTTTATGAAGGCTCTAGGCAATTCGCTGCTTTTGGCAATATTTTCGGTAGTAGTTCAGTTGCCTCTTGCACTGGGTCTTGCACTTCTTCTCGGCAAGGGAAGAAAGGGTGAACGAGGTTTTCTTTCAATTTATTTTTTACCCGTACTTATTTCGACTGTAGTTATCGGTCAGCTTTGGCTAAAGATTTACAATCCATCCTACGGTATACTTAATGTAGTGCTGAGATCTCTTGGTCTGGATAGTTTGGCAAAGATTTGGCTTGGAGATTTAAAAACCGCACTCGGTGCTACTTTCGTACCTGTTTTATGGCAGTATGTCGGTTATCATATGCTGCTAATGTTTGCAGGTATCAAGAGTGTTCCTACCGAGTATCGTGAGGCAGCAATGATTGATGGAGCAAGAGAGGGACAGGTAAATCGTTATATTATTTTACCGTACATAAAGCCTATACTGAAGATAAGCACTATCTTCGCTGTTACAGGCTCTCTTAAGTCTTTTGACTTAATCTATGTTTTAACAAATGGCGGACCGTTACACGCAACGGAGGTGCCAAGTACGCTGATGATAAATATGTTGTTCCTGCGTAATAGATATGGTATGGGCAGTACGATTGCTTTCCTTCTCATCATTTTGTGCTTCGCATTTGCTTTGATTATTGGCCACATATTCAAGGATAAGGAGGATTAACAACATGAAACAAGGTGATATCTTTCTGAATCGAAATAAGAAATCTAGACCTCAGGGTGAGTCCTTCCTGAAGAAAGGAAGCAAGGGCAAAGAGGTTTGGGTATACATAATATTAGGTATCTGGGCGCTTATTAACCTGTTCCCTGTCTATTGGATGTTTACCTTCTCACTAAAGAGTAATACGGAAATATTTGGAGAAAATGTTGCCGGTCTTCCGAAAGAGTGGCTATGGTCAAACTATGAAAAGGCAATGAACGTGGGGAATATTGAAATATATTTCGTAAACAGTGTTATTGTTGCCATTGTGACCATTGTGATAGTTATGTTCATTTCACTTATGGCGACCTTTGCCCTGACAAGATTTATTTGGAAGGGAAGGAAGCTAATGAACAAATTTTTTATGCTTGGCTTGACGATTCCTATTCATGCGTCAATCGTGCCTATCTTTATCACCCTTTCAAAACTGCATTTGCTCTATACTTACTTTGCTCTTATTATTCCCTACGCTGCCTTTTCATTGGCGATGGGGATACTCATTTGCACAGGTTTCATGCAAGAATTGCCCATGGATCTCGATGAAGCAGCATGTATTGATGGCTGCGGTACATGGGGTATTTTCTTCCGAATCATAGTACCGCTGATGAAGCCGGCTGTGGCAACGGTGTCAATTTACACGTTCCTACAGTGCTGGAACGAGCTGATGTTTGCGAATATCTTTTTTAGTGATTCTACGCATAAAACACTGCCTGTCGGTATACAGGCACTTTCCGGACAGTATATGACGGATTGGGGACCTGTTGGTGCGGCGTTGGTTTTAGCAACATTCCCGACACTCATATTCTATGCGATCTTAAGCAAGAAGATACAAGAGAGCTTCATTGCCGGAGCAATCAAGGGCTAGTGATAAATTAATATTTTGTTTTAGATGGGTTTCGGACTCTGTTTAAGTAGCTTTAAACATAACAGAGTCGGAGACCCTTTGTATTAACAGAGTTTTGGCTGATTTTGGATGTGCCGTGTTGAAAATAAGGAGCAGATGTGATACGATAACATATGGAAAGTTTAGGTAAAACTTTCATTTAAGCTAATATACGTGATTGAGGTGTAGAAATGAGGCATGGTAGCAATAGATTAAAGCGCAATATTAGAATGTCGCTACAGCAAAAGACCCTGTTAATGCTTATTATTCTGTTGTTATTTTTCTGTATGATGTTTATGATAGCAACCTCTATCATAAGCAAGAGAACTGAGGATGATTTCAAAATAAGAACATCGGAAACAGCGGTCAGCAATGTGGTGTCCACCATCAGAGCAAGTTTGGTGAACTACAATTATTTATCACGTCTGATTATGGTCAATGATAGAGTCGTGAGTTTTTTAAAAGCTAAAGAAACAGATAGAGATAAGATATATGAGGCGCGAAGGGGTATATATGAAATACAAAATTTGTATAGCTATATTGATTCGGTATATATCTTCCGCAACGATGGTGAGTATGTAAGTACAGGAATAGGTGAATATTTTATTGATATTAACAGCTTAGAGCGTTCTAATATATTGGAGGCACGTGGTACTACAGTTATTTCGATTAATGGCAACGGCACGATTAAAAAAAACAGTGGTAAGCCATTTCTTACTATATCGCGAGCAATATACGATATTCAATCACAAAAACTCTTGGGTATACTTATAATGAACATATCAAGCAATGTATTTGATGATACAATTGCGCTGCAGAATTCCAGCGGTATGTGTATACTTGATAGTGATGGTACACTTCTATGTGGGAATAAAGAAATAGGCGCATTGTATGATAGCGATTACGATAGCGACAGCATGGTTTATAAGAATATTCGCTTAGGTGATGAGAGGAAGACTCTGACCGGCAGACTGGCGGTAAAGCCACTGGTGGTTTTGTGTGCGAGCGGCATAGGCACAGAGGTACTACCGCGGGATACGATATATGCGCTGATGTTGACTCTGACAGCATTTATCCTGTCGGGCATGGTTTGTGCTTGGTTTATTACAGTCAATATTGCACGACCTATCAGAAATCTGAGTGCGGCAATGGAACGTACGAGGTCATCGGGGTGGCTTAAGAAGATTGACACCGAAATGCCAAACAATGAAATTGGCAGGTTGGCTGAAAGCTACAATAGCATGATAGAGTATCTTAACGAGCTGTTCAATCGTCTGCTGGAGAATGAAAAGAACGTGCAGAAGGCGGAGATACGTGTGCTCCAAGAGCAGATAAAGCCGCATTTTCTCTATAATACATTAGAAACTATCAGCTATATGGCAGTGCTGGAGAATGCAAGCAAAGTGCATGATGCACTAGAGACACTGGGCAGCTTTTACCGCAATTTCCTTAGCAAAGGTGATCGCGAGATACCACTAAAGCGTGAGCTACGCATTACGCAGGATTACCTCTCCCTGCAAAAGTTGCGGTATGGAAATATATTTGAGGATGAATATATCCTTGACGATACCACGCTCGATTACATGATACCTAAGCTGATTCTTCAACCGCTTGTGGAAAACTGCATCTACCATGGAGTGCGCCTCAAGGGAGAAAATTGCGTTATTCGCATTACTACCCGCATGGAAGAGGGCGGTTTGCACATAATTGTGTACGATTCTGGCGTTGGCATGAGCGCCGAGCAGATAAAGAACGTGCTAGAGGCAAGCGAGGAGGATGACGTAAAGATACTGTCAGGCTTTGGTCTGCGTGGCACCATCAATCGGATACGCTATTACTATGACTGTGACAACGTAGTACAGATACACAGTGAGCCGGGCGAATATACGGAAATTGAGATATACATTCCCAAGATGAGGGAGACGGAATAGAGGGGGAAGAATAATGTACCGAGTTATGATCATTGACGACGAGATGTCTGCTCGTAGGCTGCTACAGGCATCCATAAATTGGAAATCGCTTGATATGGAATTGGTGGGCGAGGCGGCGAGCGGTATAGAAGCTATTAACATCATTGATGAGTTGCGGCCAGACATTGTTTTTGTTGACATTTCCATGCCCTTTATGAATGGGATAGAATTTACACAGGTTGCAACGGAGCGATATACAGACTTGGTGATTATCATTTTTACAGGATTTGATGATTTTGAGTATGCTCGTCAGTGTGTTCATTTGCCGGTGGTAGAGTATATGCTTAAACCGATTGTTCGGCAAGAGGTGACCGAGGTGTTAACCAAAATAAAGGAAAATCTGGATAAACACAATACTCGTACACGGGAGATTGGACAGGATATTACTCCGTCTGCTATCGAACAGATAATGCAGTATTTACGTGATAATTTTACAGATCCTAGCATCAACCTAACCTCTGTTGCCCAACATTTTGGATTTAATCCGAGCTATCTTAGCCGGAAATTTAAGCAGGAAACAGGAAAGAGCTTTGTCGAATTCCTTATCAAGTGCAGGATGGAGCGGGCGATTGGGCTAGCCGGAATAAACAAGAAGATGTTCTGTACTGCCAATGCTGTCGGCATCCCTGACCCGAACTACTTTGGACGCTGCTTCAAAAAATATACGGGTATCAATTATTCGGAATATGTCAGCTCGCATACCTAGCGGTAAACTTTTTTCGTATGGGTATGAAAATTGCCTAGCGAATTTATTTGTTCGATTTTACCATCGGATATAATGAGGAAAAAGCCTTCAAAACCGATAAAAAGGGCTTTTAGGATGTCTCAATGGTGCAATGATTTGACGATATCAGTTCATCTTTTAGCACTCTATCTGGTTCAAAATGGTAGGGTGCTTTTTTGAGCGGCAAATTTACAGGCATTTATTTGATATATAATACACAAACTATGGTTGAGACTAAATGGCATTTGTTATATAATGGTATTTATATTTAAGCCCGATAGTAAGAAAATGTATACTTTAGATTATGAAATTACTTGATTATTAAGAAAAATCATATAAAAGAGGAAATAAGAATGAAAATGTTAAAGAGAACAAGGAATACAGTGATAGTTATTTTGCTTGTCGTAATAATTGTCACTGCTATTTTGTGGAATGAGCTTGGTACTTTGTTTTCGGCAGGAAGCTATAACGACGTGGATGGTATGGTGGAAACCATGATGGACAAGTCAGCTACTCCAGGAGTAGCCATGGTAATATCAAAGCAAGGTGAGATCGAATATAAATGCTACGGATATGCGGATGTAAAAAATCAGAAAAAGGTTAATGAGGAATCATTGTTTGAATTGGGCTCAACAACAAAGGCGTTTACGGCTTTGGCTATAATTTTATTGGAAGACGAGGAATATTTAACAGGCTCAGATTATGTCTTGGATTATCTTTCTTGGTTTGCACCCACTTATTACGGTGAACAAGTGGATGTAACCATTGACCAGTTGTTAGCCCATACCAGTGGTATTCCGTCATGGAGTATTCGGTTAATTCCAGAAGGAACTTCAGGTGATATGCTTGAAAAGACTATACATAATATATCTGCTATTGAATTGGATACATATCCTGGAACAAAACATAATTATGCAACTGTTAACTATGATATCTTAGCACTTATTATTGAAAAGGTTACAGGACAAAGGTATCAGGACTTTGTAACAGATAATATACTGCTTCCATTAGGAATGACAGACAGTTATTTTTCCACTGGTCAGGAAAATATATCTGATAAGCTTACCAAAGGTTATAGGGTATTCTTTGGAAAGAGCTTAGAATATAAGGCTCCTAGATATAATGGTAATATTGCAGCAGGATATTTAGTAACCAATATCAAGGATTTAGGTTTTTGGATTAATGCCCAATTGGGAATTGGTGATGTACCAGGTAAGCTTAGAAGTGCTATAAAACAATCCCATGATGTTGATAAAGCAACTGCCGGATATGAAGATAAGAATAGTTACTATTCGTATGGATGGAGTAATGATATAGACAATAAAGTCATTAGTCATATTGGAAGTAATCCAAATTATTCTTCTCAAGTTATTATAGATTTAGAAAAACAGGAGGCCATATTTTTATTAGCAAATTTAGATTCGAGCGTACCTACCCAAATTGTTTATAACGCATATGAAAATATGAATGGTAAGCAAATGAGTAAATTTAGGTATGATGATTTTTACATATTGCTGGATTTGATGTTTTCAGTTTTAGCCATAATAGCAATGGTTAGTTTGTCTATAAAGATTTTAAATTTTGCTAGGTGGAAGAAAGAAACAAATAAAAATGAAAATACAAAGGATAGGAAAATAAATAGAATCATAATAGGACTTGTCTTAAGAATAATTTTATTGGTACTTATTATTATTTGGCCATATTTATTGAACTATAATTATTATTTAATTAGGGTATGGATGTCGAATGTAATATTTGTATGGGAAGTTCTTGCTATTATTAACTGCATTTTATCCATTATAATGAAGATTAAAAGAATAGAATCAATAAGGAAACAAAGATATATCTTTCCACAGTAGAAGAGTTTTAAAGAAAAGAAAAATACATTGATTTTCAATACGGTAAAATGAAGGATTTACAACTTGATTTATTATTCCCTATTAAGGAGAAGGAAAATGGAAGATTATAAAATTGGTACGATAATATCATTCGGTGACTACAACTGGCGTGTGCTTGACATACAAAATAACGCGGCTTTGGTTATAACTGAAGAAATAATAGAACAACGTGCTTACCATGACGCTTATAAAGATATAACATGGACTGACTGCTCGTTAAGAAAATATCTTAACGGTGAATTCTATGACAAATTCATAGCAACTGATAAGTCAAGAATAATTCCGGTGTTAAATAAAAATCCTGACAATCAGTGGTATGGTTCAAAGGGCGGAGCAGATACGAGGGACAGTATATTTTTATTAAGCATTGAGGAAGTGTGCAAATATTTCGGTGATAGCCGTTCAAAACTGCAAAACCGAGGAAAAAATCAAAGATATTGGTTTGAAAGAAAAGATGAAAACAACAGTAAGCGAATAGCAAGACTTCAGGGTAAAGAATGGGCTTGGTGGTGGTGGCTTCGGTCGCCTGGCCGCGTAAATGTAAAAGCCGTGTACATCTTCGGGACTGACGGTAATATAGGTATACAAGGCAACAATATATTGAAAGGTAACATCAGCGATGGCAAATGTACAGGCGGTGTCCGTCCCGCTTTGTGGCTAGAGCTGGAATCGCATTAGATAAATAGTATTTTAGCATATGAAATGGCGTATTTGCCTTCAGGGATTTTTTATACTTTGATTGTACAAAACGATTATCTCATAAAGGACCATGGTAGTGCAAACATCTAAAGACATAGAATTTTCTGGGACGCAGTGACAAACTGGAATTTACTGTGAAGATTATTTGTATAATGTACAACAATATAATTATATTCGCAAAGCAGGAAAGGTTTTTTCCTGCTTTAGTGTTATCATATGAATGTAGCTTGCAAGCACAAATAGTGAGGTGAGACAGATGGATAACCGAGAGATTATTCAAAGAAGCATTGATTATATTGAAAAAAACCTAAAAACTGAAATAACGGCACATGAGCTTTCTGAAAATGCGGGATTTTCGCTTTTTCATTATTACAGACTTTTTCAGTCAGCTGTTGGTATGCCAGTAATGCAATATATTATAAGGAGAAAACTTATAAATGCAGTTTACGATACCAGTCAAGGCCAAAAGATGATAGATACAGCCTTGATATATGGCTTTGATACTCATGCAGGATTTTACAAAGCATTCAAACGTGAATTCGGTTATGCACCATCTAATTTTCTCAAGAAATATAAGGCAAAAAAACCTTATAGAATCAATCTATTTAAGGAGGAAAACATTATGATAACACATAAAAAAATCAATGAAGTTCTTAAGTGCTGGGGACTTCAAAATGAAATTGTTAAAGACATTTATTACGAGGACACGGGAAATCATAACGACAGTGCATATTATGTGGGCAATGATTATGTAATTAAATTCACAACCAATGTAGGTAATATAAAAAAACAGATCGAACTTTCAAAGGCTATTGAAGATGTTGGGCTTTGTTCAGCAACAGCAATAAAGACAGCAGATGATAAGGAATATATCCAAGATGGCGAATTGTATTTCTTTCTAACGAAACGTCTCAATGGTAGCCAGATTAAGTCAGGTGATATATATGAAGGTGATTACGTTATGAAGGCACGTTTTGTTGGTGAGATTATCGGGCAGCTTCACTTGGCTTTGCAGAAAGCAGATATAGACGTTAATGATGTTAATATATACGAGAACGTAAAAAACTGGGCTATGCCAAAGGTAAGAGTGATTATGAATTTGCCAGAGGATATTTGCAAGGAATATATAGATGTTTTCGGCAATCTCTACCCTAAACTGCCCAAACAAATTATTCATCGAGACCCGAACCCTGGTAATATCATAGTTAATGATGAACGATGGGGATTTATTGATTTTAAACTTTCGGAAAGAAACGTGAGAATTTACGACCCTTGCTATGCTGCAACTGCCGTTTTATCTGAAAGTTTTGTAGATGGCGACGACAAAAAACTTACAAAGTGGTTAGAGATATGTAGAAATATTATTGGGGGGTATGACAATGTGGTAAAACTTTCCGACGAAGAGAGAAAAGCAATTCCTTATGTAATACTATCAAATCAACTCATTTGTACTGCCTGGTTTTCTGAACAAGAAAAGTATGAAGATCTTTATCAAGTAAATAAGGCGATAACTAATTGGGTAGTAAATAATTTTGACAAATTGCATATATAGTATATTTCAATCGCTGAGAGTAGATTTATGAATATAACATAGAAAATTAATTTGCACAATAAAGAATGAGGTACATATCAAATGAAAAAAATATTAGTTTATCACTATGATGCCTTTAGTAATATACCAAATAAAGGTAACCCTGCAGGTGTTGTAGTAGGTGATGGATACTTAACCGATATGCAAATGCAAGATATTGCTAATAAGGTTGGGTTTAACGAAACAGCATTTGTCGTTAAATCGCTTAAGGCTAATTTGGGCATAAGGTATTTTACGCCTGGACATGAAATGAATTTATGTGGCCATGCAACAGTTGCTACGTTATTTTGTTTAAAATCAAGAGGTATGTTAGATGATATAAATTCATTGACCATTGAGACAAAAGCAGGCATTATTCCTATTGACCTTATTGAACATGATAAAAATATAAGAATATTGATGGGACAGAATACACCACAATTTAAAACATACCAAGGCTCAATCGAGAAACTAGCTGATTTATTGGGAATAAGTGTGGATGACATTAATTTATCATTTCCAGTAGTGTATGGAAGCACTGGAACATGGACATTGCTTGTACCCATTGCTAAATTAAGTACTTTTTCGCGTATGGTACCAAAGAATGATTTGTTTCCATCATTTTTAGATGAAATTCCAACGTCTTCTATTCATCCTTTTTGTTTGGAGACTATGAAACCTTATGCACATATGCATTCAAGGCACTTTTCGTCTCCTTATTCAGGAACTATAGAAGACCCAGTTACCGGAACAGCATCAGGAGCGATGGGAGCATATTATGTAACATATATAAGTCCTTATACAAATATATCAGAATTAATTATGGAACAAGGACAGGAAATTAACAGAGACGGAGAAGTATCTGTTAGTGTCAATAAACAAGGAATGAAAATAGAGGTTAAAATATCTGGAACAGCTGTTTATGTTAAGGATATTATTATTGAATGTAATTGAATATATGATGTTCATAGAGTAAATAAATCGATATATTAACGCAGAGAAGGCGTTTTACTTTAGGCTATGAATAATTGTTGCTCGTGAATTAGCAAAGGAAATAGTTTGCTCAGTGCATTTATGGGATTAATACTTAAGTTAAAAAATTAGAAGGAAGATAACATATGAAAAAATCTTATGCACAGGAACATCCATATACTTCAGTGATCCTATTGGGACTGTTATGCACATTTATGACAGCGTTGGGTACAGCGATTCCGCAGATTATAGGATTAGATACCAATGTACAAATTTATTGTTTTCTCAGTTGCGGTTGGTTTCAATGAGGAAATTTATTTTAGAGGACTTGCATTTAAGTTTATGGAGGAGAAGGGAAGAAAGAAAGCTATCATCTGGTCCACTATAGTATTTGGAGTTCTTCATCAAAAGCACCAAATTTTGTATTTGTTCTACCGTTAGTGCTGAACGCTAAGAGAATTATTGGGGTTTCATCTAATGGCAAGAGAATGGTATTATCATTGCATTTAAATAATGATTCTGAAGCAGAAGAACATCGCAAATTTTTCTATAAAGGCATGGAATATTTAGAAATTCTATAATGAGTTTTATGAAACATTCTTTCAAAGGCAGAGTGTTATTATAAGATATATAAACAGAGTTCCATATTAACTATGAGAGTAGTTAATATGGAACTTTTGTGCGTGAAACATTTATCACTGGATACCAAAGTCAATATTTCCACTAAAGGGAAGAGCTTATAAACAAAATGAAATATAATTCATAGCAGTATTTGGACAGAGCCGTTTGAATACTGTAAGCTGGAGGGACTGGCATAAGATATTTAGAAAAATCTGTCAAGTGACTATCAAAACTTCAGTTGAAATATTTCATAGTAATAAGGTTTTGATGTAGTATTTATTTTGGTAAGTGATTAATATAAAGACAACTCTGATTTCCGGGCAGTGTGAAAGAAAAAGGTGAAAAGACAATGTAAAAAACGATGCTATTTTAACCGAAGAGAAAAAGTTCTTCGCTAATAATAAGCTGAATTATAAATTAGGAGGAGTGAATCGTATGAAAGACTACAAAACTAAAATCGCAGGCACTGCGATTCCAAGCTATATTCGTCCGCTGTTCTGGCAGCATGGAGAAACCAGAGACATTTTATGTGATGAGATTCAAAAGATGTACGAAAGTGGTATAGGCGGATTTATCGTGGAAGCCAGACCGCATCCGGATTTCTTAAGCTATGGATGGTGGAGAGATTTGGATATTTTGGTAGAAGAGGCTAAAAAGAGGAATATGGAAGTCTGGATTTTTGATGATAGCGCCTACCCCAGTGGTTTTGGTGCTGGAAAAATCAAGGATCTATATCCGGAAGAATTAAAAATATATATGCGCAAATTTCATGTGGACGCCATGGGGCCGATGGAAGGCAGCTATATCAATCTGGACATCCTGCCTGCCGGGGACAAACTGATCCGTATCATTGCAGGAAAACGTGCAAATGGAACCGAGCAGTTGGTTGAAAGTACATTAATCGATATTACCGATCATGTAAAAGTTGGTCGTTTATACTGGGATATTCCCGAAGGCCCATGGCGTATCTTCTTTATTGCCAGTACCAGAGAAGGTGGTGAGGAAGAGACAAAAGACTATGTAAATCCAATCAGTCCGTCAGCCGTAAAGAAATATATAGATATTATTTATGAAGAGCATTATAAACATTATAAAGAAGAATTCGGTAAAACGATTAAGGGTTTCTTTGTGGATGAGCCTCGTTACGGGAGTGATTCAAGTTATGAAAGTCTTCTGGGTGAAGCTAATATGGTACTTCCATATGCGCCGGAACTACTGGAGGAATTAAGTAAAGAACTAGATCGTGACTGTAGTACATTGCTACCGCTTCTTTGGTCGAAAGAAAATTTATCCTGTCCCGATGTACATTATACCTATATGAATGTGGTTTCTCGACTTTTTGGAGAAGCTTTTGGAGGTCAGATTGGTGATTGGTGTCGTGCACATGATGTATCAGTAATAGGTCATGTAGTGGAAGATAATGGTGCCCATGCCCGTCTTGGATTCGGCTGTGGCCATTTCTTCCGTTCTCTTGACGGATTTGATACCTCTGGTTTGGATATAGTGTATCAGATCTGGCCAGAATATACTTCTGGCAGACATCAGACACCCTTCGGATACTTGAATGCGAATTTTTATTACTGGGGCATTGGAAAACTTGCCTCTTCCTTGGCACATCTGGATCCAAAGAAACATGGCATAACTATTTGTGAAGTATTTGGAGCCTATGGCTGGCAAGAAGGCTTAAAGCTGATGAAATGGCTGACCGATCATATCACTGTACGCGGTATCAATTTGATTGTACCGCACGCATTTTCTCCAAAATTTCCGGATCCAGACTGTCCACCACATTTTTATGCTAGAGGCAACAATCCGCAGTGGCCGTATTTTGGTATCTGGTCTGCGTATGCAAACCGTGTATGTCACCTGCTTTCTGGAGGTATACATAAAGCAACAGCAGCGGTTCTTTACCATGCAGAGGCGGAATGGGGTGGAGCATATGAACCTTTCGAGGACCCAGTCAAAGCCCTGATGGAACAGCAGATTGACTGTGATGTAGTTCCAGTGGATTATTTAATAGATGCTACTAAGACTACTATAAACAATAGAAGAATGCAGGTTGAGCAGGAATTCTTTGAGGTATTAATAATTCCGTATGCAAAATATTTGCCGGAATCGCTTCTTAAGACTCTTGTCAATATGGCAAAAGCTGGACTGCAGATAGTCTTTCTGAAAGCATATCCGGAAAGAGCATATCTGACAACCGATGTTTGTGCAATAGAAGCGATCAAAGAGCAAGAATGTATCACAGTTATGCCGACTGAATCTTTGGCAGAATGGATGAAGGAAAATGGATATTACGAGATTAAGGCGGAAGCAGAAGACACCAAAGCCCTTACCTATCTACGTTGTATGCATGTGGAAAAAGATGGACATCCAGTTTATTTCTTTACGAATGAAGGTAAGTATAATAAGATAAACGCTGAAATTACCTTAAAAGATGAAAATAATCTAACAGCATACGATGCAATGAAAGATCAGTACTATCCACTTAGAAGATCGGAAACCAATCCAGATGCGGTAGTAATCGAATTATCACCATATCAGTCCTTGTTTGTGGTAGATGAAAAGCCGGAAGTCTATGCAGAAGCGGTACCCTGTACAATCATCGGTGCTGAGCTGCTTTTACAGGATGGCTGGACAATGACTACAGAAAAGATGGAAGCTACAGAGATATTACATGAACAACATACACTGACGAATCTTGCAGTACCTAAACTTTTACCAACTTATTCCGGGCGTATTATTTTTACAAACACTTTCTCCGTGCCCAAAGAAACTATGGGAGAAAAAATCTATCTAGATCTTGGAAGTGTGTATGAGGTGGCTGAAGTCTGGATCAATGGAGTTTCCGTCGGAATCCGCATTTGTCCGCCATATACCTATGATGTTACTGATATGGTAACAGAAGAAAATACGATCCGTATCGAGGTGGTTAACACATTTGCCAAAGAAAAAGGGGATAACATATTTGATTGTGCTATGCCGCAAGAGCCAACAGGCCTGTTAGGACCGGTACGTATTGTCACAAATAACGCTGTGTAGTACAGCTTAAACGAAGAAGTTAAGGAATAAAAATATATAGATCAGGAGGATTTAGAATGCTATACAAAAAAACAGAAAAGTTAGAACCAAAAAGTTTTGAAAACCCAGGGGCTGAGTATCGAGGTACTCCATTCTGGGCATGGAATACAAAGATGACAGAAGAAAATGTAAAATTTATGGTAGAAATTATGCACCAGATGGGTATGGGCGGTGCGCATCTGCACTGCCGTACGGGTATGGCAAATGAGTACATGAGTAAGGAATTTTTAGATCTGATTAAAACTGCAAATAAAGAATTTACGGATCGTAAGATGCTTACATGGTTATACGATGAAGATCGCTGGCCATCGGGGGCAGGAGGTGGATTGGTGACTAAAGATCATGCCAACCGGATTCGCTTTCTAGTATTTTCTCCAAGAATTCTGGATAATGTGGAGAGTAAAGATAAACAGCTTTCCTCCACCGGACAGGCAGTTCGAAGTAATGAGCGTACCTTCCTAGCACGTTATATTGTAAAGATTACCGATTCCTATTTGACTGATTATAAAAGACTTGAAGAGCAAGATCCAGTACCAGAAGGATATAAAGAATGGTTCGCTTACATGGAAGTATCCGGGGATCATCCATGGTTTAACAATCAGGCATATGTCAATACCTTGGATAAGAAAGCTGTTGAATGTTTTATTGAAGTAACCCATCAGAAGTATTATGAAAAACTGGGTGAAGAATTCGGAAAATCAATACCAGCTATTTTCACTGATGAACCACAGTTTTCTCATAAACAGCACTTTGGTCTTGCAGTAGAGGAAAAGGAAGTAAATATTCCGTACACGGATGATCTGGAGGAAACCTTTACAAAAGCTTATGGGCATGGCTTACTAGATGCTCTTCCAGAACTGTTCTGGGAACTGGGAGAAGACAAGTTTTCAGTAATCCGTTATCAATATCATGACCATATCTGTGAGCGTTTTTCATCTGCATTTGCTGATACCATTGGTAACTGGTGCAGAGAGCATGGCATTATGCTGACAGGACATATGATGGAAGAACCAACACTGGCTTCCCAGACAGCTGCACTCGGCGAGGCAATGCGATCCTATCGTTCCTTTGATCTACCAGGAATCGATATGCTTTGTGACTGGAGAGAATTAACCACTGCTAAGCAGGCGCAAAGTGCATCCCATCAGTTTGGATGTCCAGGTGTATTAAGTGAATTATATGGTGTTACTAATTATATGTTTGATTTCCGAGGACATAAGATGCAGGGGGACTGGCAAGCAGCTCTTGGTGTAACGGTTCGTGTATTGCATCTGGCATGGACTTCCATGGCTGGAGAAGCTAAGAGAGATTATCCGGCATCCATCTGCTACCAGTCTCCGTGGTTTAAGGAATATCCGTATATCGAAGATTACTTTGCACGTATTAATACAGCACTTACCAGAGGAAAAGCCAAGGTTAAGGTTGGCATTATTCATCCAATTGAATCCTTCTGGCTGTACTGGGGCAATGATGAACAGACAGGCGGAATACGCCAGGAAATGGATGAGAAATTCGTGAACCTTACTAATTGGATGTTATATGGACTTATGGATTTTGATTTTATTTCAGAATCTCTGCTTTCAATCCAAGAAAAGGAAATTACCGATACGAAAAAGCTACAGGTTGGTGAAATGGCTTATGATGTCATTGTGGTACCGAATATGGTTACCATTCGTTCCACGACATTGGAGGTACTGGAACATTTTGCAGTAGCAGGGGGTAAAATTATTTTTACTGACTCTATTCCGAAACTTGCTGATGCCATTCCTTCTGAAAGATGCAAAAAAATGTCGGAAGGCTGTGTATTTATACCATTCAGCCGATATGCGCTGTTAAAAGAACTAGATGACTATCGCCTGTTAGATATCCGTGATGATAGAGGAAACCGTACTGAAAATATTATTTATCAGATGAGGCAAGAGGGCGAGGATTGTTGGTTGTTCTTATCACATGTGATGAAAGCGAAGAATCCGGATATTCCGATTCCGGAAAAACTGACTATTTCTATTGAAGGAATCTGGAGGCCGGTATGCTATGATGCACTGACCGGTGAAATTAAATCAGTTCCATATACCATTCAGGGCAATAAAACAGTTATCCGTCAGGTCATGTTCATACATGACAGCTTACTGCTGAAGCTGGAGGCAGGTAAGGTAGATTTAAAAGCCAAACTGCTAGAAGATTCATTTATATGTCAGTTGGAAGTAGCAGACAAAATTACAGTTCCGGATTCTGTATCGGTAAAATTGTCTGAGCCAAATGTAGTGTTATTGGACATAGCAGAAGCTAAGTTTGATGAATGCGAGTGGCAGGAAAAAGATGAAATCTTACGGATTGATAATAAGTTTCGTGAAATTTTAGGCTATCCGCTCCGAATGGAATCCCTGGCTCAGCCATGGGTTGATCAGAGTATGGAAGTTCCGGAACATACGATAAGCTTGCGCTATAGGGTTACGTCTAGAATCTGCGGTACTCCGGTGCAATTAGGACTGGAACATTGCCATGACTGTATCATAACGTTTAATGGTGAAACCGTTTCAGGGGAAAAGACTGGTTGGTATGTGGATATGGATATTGATGTGATTGAACTTGGCAGCCTAAAGGAAGGTGCTAATGTAATTGAAGTAACCATGCCATTTTTTTCTAAACAGAATGTGGAAGCCATGTATTTGCTGGGTGATTTCGGTGTACGACTATTAGGAAGCACTGCAGTAATTGAAGAACCGGTCAGAAATTTAAACTTTGGTGATGCGACCGTGCAGGGTCTGGCCTTCTATGGCGGCAATATCGAATATGTAGTACCTATGGAAATGAAACAAGATGGCGAACTTAGTGTACAGGTCAGCTATTTCAGAAGTCCGGTATTAAAGGCGGAGTTGGATGACGAAGTAAAGGGACATATTACTATTGCTCCATATGATCTTTCGTTGGGTCAAATTGAAAAGGGAACGCATATTTTAAAGATTACCGCTTTCGGAAATCGTATGAATACCTTTGGTGCTCTTCATTTGTGTGATACATCAGAAGATTGGGGTGGTCCGAACGCATGGAGAACTGAAGGAAGCAAATGGGCGTATGAGTATCAGATCAAACCTTCAGGTATCTTAAAGAAACCGGAATTGTTTGTGAAATAAGTAATACTATAGATCCTTAATTCTGAGAATGCTC
Source organism: uncultured Lachnospiraceae bacterium (assembly GCA_963517115.1). Classification (GTDB taxonomy): domain Bacteria; phylum Bacillota; class Clostridia; order Lachnospirales; family Lachnospiraceae; genus Anaerocolumna. The sequence continues at coordinate 73,421 of CAUQEW010000017.1, forward strand.
TCAGCATTAAGGATCTAATCCTCTTTTGTGCATCTTCGGATCCAATGGCCTGACATATCCTAATCACAATGCAGTATATCTGACTACATTCCTTTTGGATCAAAACAGGGAAAATTGTGATTTTCTCTGAATTTTTTTGGAGTACAGCCAAATGCTTCTTTATATTTCTTGTAAAAATAAGTAGTATTTTCATAGCCGGAGGATATTGCAATTGTTTCAATGGAAAGAGAGGTGTTCAATAATTGGCTATTAATATATTGAAACTTTTGGCGCTGAATCAACTGTTTATAAGAATAACCGGTATATTTTTTGATAAAGGTGGTTAGATAGTTCGCATTCATGTTGAAGATATTCGCAGTACTTTTAAGGTTGCAAGTCTTATAATTGGCTTCAATATATTTCAGGATAGGAATGATATTATTTTGGAGAAGGTGCGACTCTTGTTTTGTCTGGTCTGTTTCATACACGTTGACCAGCTCCAAAAATAGCAGCGTAACATAGTTGTTGATAATATTAACAGAATTTACGGACGGGCTGAGATGTTCACATAAGATCTCATTGATATACATCGAAATTCTTCGGTTGTTTTCGGAATTAAAAAGTATGAAATTATCATGATAGGTATGATTTGAAATCGAGTTCAGCAGAAACTTCGATAGGATACTATTGTCTGTGAAACGCGTAAAAAAGGAATCTGTAAAATATTGCCGCTCGAAAACAAAAGAAATATGGATGTTGTTTTCTCCCAAACAACCAATTGAGTGAGGGGTATCGGAATCTAATATATACAACTGTCCTTTTGTTAAGGTGTAGGTTTTATCCTTTATGGTATGATCGCAACTGCCGGAATACATATAACCCATTTCAATCCAGGAATGAATATGAGGAGGTACCGGATAGAAACGGCCTGTTTTTACTATTTTCATATGTGGATTAGGGAAAACGAGGAATGGAGAGATGGGTGCAGCCTCCAGTATGCATACCTTCTGTCCATTTATGGTAGCTGATTTAAAATCGTTGATATCGAATGTATAGTTACCAGCCAGCATTCGTTCTTCTTGGGGGTCTAATTGATGCAAAACACGGTTTAATGTAGTATATGTAATCATATACGGTTCCTTTCCATTTACCATTGTTATATAAATGATATATCAAAATGTTATAGTAAATAGATTATATATTGATTAATGTGAAAAAACAATAGCAATCTGAATTTTTGATAGTATTACAATGTCACGCTTATGATGAAATATAATTCTTGGATTGTTATATGTGTACAAAATAAAAGAAATATAAGATGGTTGTTTGTAAGATGTTTAGAATTGCTTTTGACATTTATAGCATTAATAGATGATTTTATGTTTTAAACATAACATACTTAAAATTAGTAAAAGATTAGTATAGTATTTATATCTGAAGTTTTGAGGGTTAATAGATGTATTTTTTGTGTAGTTATAACAATGCTAGATGATATAATTATATTATTAAAATATGAAACGAAAGGACAGGCACAATGGGCAGAAGTGATAAGAAGGTGCAACAAAGGTATTCATTAAAAAAACGCTTTAAGAAATATAGAATGCTATATCCGATTTTAGTGATCGGAATTGCTTACTACATAATATTTCAATATATTCCGATAATTTGGGGATTTCTAATATCCTTTAAGGATATGAAGGTTGGCGGTACGATTTCCAGTGCGCAGTGGGTTGGATTAGATAATTATATAGAGATATTTACAAATAAGGAAATGTTTAAACTTATTAGAAATACTATGGTTATCAGTGTTTGCCGTTTGGTTTTTTCATTCATACCGCCGATTATGTTGACGATTTTCATATTTGACTTAAGAAACACTTTATTTAAAAGAATCAGTCAGACAATCGTCTATATTCCACATTTCTTTTCATGGGTTGTTATCTATGGAATTACATTTGCCTTCTTTTCAGGTGATGGCTTTATCAATAATATCATTTCGCACTTCGGAGATGGGAAGACAGTTGAGTTTTTAACTTCCACGAAGGCCTTTGTTCCTCTTCTGGTTGGAACGCAGATTTGGAAGGAAGCCGGGTGGGGGACCATTCTTTATTTTGCGGCACTCACAGGAGTAAATACAGAATTATATGAGGCAGCAAAGATTGACGGCGCTGGTCCAATTAGTAGGACAATTGCAGTCACACTGCCGGCCATGATACCGGTTATCACTTTTTCTTTAATCATGTCGATGGGAAGCATTCTTAATAATGATTTTGAGCAAATACTTTTATTTTATAATGCATCAGTGTATGATGTCGCAGATATTGTTGATACCTGGGTATACAGAGTTGGCCTTGGAAAAATGGAATATGGGATTGGTTCGGCGGTTAATATGCTGAAGGCTGTTGTCAGCATGGCACTAATTTTAATGAGTAATTCATTCTCGAAAAAAGTCACGGGAAAAGGAATGTTCTAAAGGAGGAACTTATGGCTAATAAAACACGTATAAATTCACACTCAAGTAGAATTAAGATGTCAAAGGAAGAACTGATCTATCAAACAACTATTGGTTTTATCCTGATAGCTATTCTATTGTGCTGTATTATTCCATTTCTATATGTTGTGGGAATGTCCTTGACTTCAGAAGGAGAAATGATAGAACGGAATTATTTCGTTATCATTCCGTATAAACCAATTTTAGCAGCATATAAATATCTGCTATTTTCAACAGGATTCTTGGGAGGACTTAAGATTACCTTCTTCCGAACTATTCTTGGTGTTGTAGCTGCGTTGGCGTTATCGGTGCCGTTAGGATATACACTGGCGATGGAAGGATTGCCCTTCAAAAGAGCGTTTATGATCTTTTTTATTACCACGATGATTATCAGTGGCGGCTTAATTCCTACCTATATGTTAATGACTAAATTGCATTTACTGAATTCTTTCTGGGTCTATGTTATACCCGGATTTGCCAATACCTATGCAATCCTTGTCATAAAGCTCTTCGTAGAAGGAATACCGCAGGATACATTGGATGCAGCGGACTTAGATGGTGCAAATGAGATTCAGAAGATGATAAAAATTGCAATTCCACTGTTGAAACCTACAATCTGTGCTTTGGGACTTTTTGCAGCAGTAATACATTGGAATGATTGGTTTAGCACTATGGTATATGTTCGAAACTCGGAATTGTACCCGGCACAATATATCATACGTAATCTCTTAATGCAGAGCACATCTGCGGATATGATGAGTTCAATTAGCACATATGCAAAGATGACAGCAAGGTCTATGAAAATGGCCAGCATAGTGGTAGGAGTGCTCCCAATCCTCTGTGTATATCCGTTCTTGCAGAAATACTTTGTAAGCGGCATGTATACGGGTTCTGTAAAAGGATAAGTGCGCCCAGATTATAAATATCGCAATAATAACTTGAAACTTCCGTGAATATTTACTTAAATCGGAGTCTATTTTTTATGGATGTTTCATGTGATTATAAATAACGACAAGGAGAGGGATTTATGAAAAAATTATTTACAAAGGCAACAACAGTACTATTGGTAATGGTTTTAGTTGTTGGAATGATGTCCGGCTGTAGTTCTAAAAAATCAGACGACCAAGAGGATTCCACAACAGTAGCACCTGTTTCAACGACAACAGATTCTTCTGTTACAAGTTCACCGGCAGCACCAGTTACGGCATTTTCTGATATTCTGTGGCCAGATAGCATGCCAACAAATCCAACATTGGCAGAGAGTAATGATTATGCGTATGATGATATGAGCCAACATTACGACTTGGAATTCTATACATCTAACTATGGTACAGAACCTCCGGCAACCGAAGATGACCCAATAGTGCAATGGCTGAATAAAACATTTAATGTATCTGTCAAATTTACTACCAGCGCTCGAGCAGATATGGAATCAGTACTTTCTACAAGATTTTCCGGTGGTGATGTGCCGGATGTAGTGATACTTCCAAGTAAGGCATTTGGTTTTACTTTGGGTGAACAAAAACTGTTGGTGGACGCATCAGAGATGTATCCTTATATGCCGCAGACCACTAAGTTTGTCACCAAGACAATTTTGGACTGGAGTACGATGGATGATGGTTCAATTCCATTTGTAACCAAGTACGCTATTCAAGATACCGATATCTGGGGGCTCTCAATTAGACAGGATTGGTTGGATAATCTGGGGATGTCTATGCCGAAAACGATAGATGACCTACTAGCATATGCACATGCAAGTACCTATGATGATCCGGATGGTAATGGAGCAGATGACACTTACTTTATGCTTGGTGGAGGAGGTGGCAACGATTTTGGTATGCTGACAGGCTTTGATACCTGGTTTGGTAATCCGGTTGATCATGCGGAGAATGGTGTCTTAGTATCACAATATCTGAATGGAAACAGAAAGAACTACTTAGCTTTCTTGAATAAGCTTTACACAGATGGAACATTTACACCAGATTGGTTCACAATAGCATGGGAAGATGCAAAGGCTTATACCTTAAAAGATAAGATTGGTATGGTGAATTATCCTACAGGTGCCTTATATCAGGAATATGCAAATGCTAACGCAGGAGATTATTCAATTTCATCAAACTGGGAATTCCTAGACGCATTACCTGAGGGAGTGAAAGGTACTGCTGGAGGAAATAATGGAGAGTGTATCGCTGTTCCAGCAAGTAATGTTAAAGAAAATCCAGGAAAACTTGCGAGAATATGCCATATTTTGGATGCAATGTGTTATGGTGGAGATGCTTATTTTGCAACAGTACAAGGCGGAGGCAGTGAGGTTCATGAAGGATATACAGCTGATGTCAGAGAATATTTAGAAGATGGCACAAGCTATTGCTATGTGGATGCAACTCATCCAGGCTTTACTAAATATGGTACAGATAACCTGGCTTTGGCACCATGGCAGGCATTTGGTTATACATTAAAATGGCAGAAGCAATATTGTGCTGAGGATGCAGATGATAATTATAAATTATTTGTAGATAAGGTTAATGATGGAAGTGCGAAATTGGCAAGCTATGATCGTTGGCCCAATGATAATCTTCTGTTAAGTGTACCAGCTGATACGGCTCCTAATCTCAAAGATTATGTAATGGCACAGGAATATAAGTTTATTGTTGGGGATAGAAGCTTAGACGAGTGGGATACCTTTGTACAGGAATACTTGGATCAGGGAGGTAAGGATCTGTTAACAGCCGAAGCCAATGGCTTAGGATGTTCGCTACCTACTGAACTGCAGTAAATTCTTTATTTAAAAGATTTATAAGAAAATAATGAATGATTTAAAGTATTTCTCGAAATTATAAAAAGTTTGCCGGCTAAAGATGATGACTAACACATGTATGTATACAATGATAATAATACTGGACTTGTGCCTTCGTTATTGACACAAGTCCAGTATTAGGTTGAGTACTTAATAATCAGTTGAAGTATGTAGTAGAAACAATGATATAAAACAATGAAATGATAGCGAGGTGCATAAGGGAATGGGATTATTTGCACGTTTGTTACGCGGCTCCGACATAAATAATGCTTCAAGGGGCACGCGGTTTAGAATAAAAAGACTGAATTTCAGGAGGAAGAAGTTTAAATGAGCTATCAATATGTACAGCCAAAGCGCATTATATGGCAATCCAAAGGAAAACAAATACATATTAAGAACAGCAAAGGTCTCTTAGAAGATCGTTTGGCACAAATAACCATTTGTCCAAAAGATCCCTGCATTATGGAGCATAAAGGGAAAATACCCTCGGTTCTTATAGACTTTGGGAAAGAAATTCATGGAGGGATTCAGATTTTCTGTTGGCGAGTAAGTGGAAAAAATGGGGCTAAGATACGTGTTCGCTTTGGCGAATCAGCTATGGAAGCAATGAGTGAACTGGGGGATGAAACCAACGCAACCAATAATCATGCCCTCAGAGATTTAGAAACAACTGTAGTTGATATGAGTATGACACCCGTAGGGCAGACGGGTTTTCGATTTGTAAGAATTGACCTCATTGAAGAAGGTGCTGTTATTGAGCTTAAGACTATTAAAGCGGTATTGGTATGTAGGGATATTGAATATAAAGGTGAATTTATTTGTAATGATTCGCTAATAAATGAAATATGGAAGACAGGAGCGTATACCGTTCATTTAAATATGCAAAACTACATATGGGATGGAATTAAACGAGATCGGCTAGTGTGGATGGGAGATATGCATCCTGAAATTATGACGATAGCATCTGTTTTTGGAAGCGATTCCATAGTAGAAGAAAGCTTGGATTTTGTAAAAGAGGACACCCCATTACCTGGATGGGTTAATAATATGCCTACTTATTCTATGTGGTGGATTATTACTCAGTATGATTGGTACCAATACAAGGGTGATTTGAATTATTTAAAGAAACAAAGAGATTATTTTAAAGGTCTTTGTAAACAATTATCTGATAGTATCGATGAATTTGGAAAAGATATAACACCTGAACATCGGTTTGTAGATTGGCCATCTTCTGATAACAAAACAGCGATAGACAATGGAATACAGGCATTGCATTACCTTGCAACCCTCCGATTGAAAGCTATTTTTAAAATTTTAAAAGAAGAAAACTGGGCAATAAAATGTGAGGATAATATAAATCGTTTAGAGCAATTTAGAACCGATTATCATTATAACAAGCAGTCTGCCGCATTACTTGTTTTAGCAGGAATGGAAGATGCTAAGAAAGTAAATACAGAAGTACTTTCTGTAGGGGGTGCCAAAGGTTTTTCTACATTTATGGGTTATTATATTTTACAAGCGAAAGCGATGGCTGGAGATATTATAGGATCATTAGAAGCTATCCGGGAATACTACGGCGGTATGTTAGCTTTAGGAGCAACAACTTTTTGGGAGGATTTTGATTTGGACTGGATGAACAATGCAGCTCGTATTGATGAACTGACACCAATAGGTAAAGTAAATGTACATGCTGCCTACGGAGGATATTGTTACCAGGGATATCGTCATAGCTTGTGTCATGGATGGGCAGGAGCGGTTACAGCTTGGATATCGGAACATATTCTCGGATTTAAGATAATCGAACCTGGTGGTAAAGTAATAAAACTTCAACCACAGCTAGGTGATTTAAAATGGGTTGAAGGAAGTTATCCAACAAAGTACGGTGTAATTACAGTAAGACATGAAAAAAATGAACAAGGAATGATTAAAAGCGATATTATAAAATGCCCGAAGCAAATCAAAATAATATCATAGTATCGATATACATTTCAACCATTATTAGAAAAAAGAATGTCCTTTGAAGTGTCATCAACATTAACATTTATTTCATGGGGGATATGGCATTATATGTATTTCTTTATAACGGATACGTTGGTAAATAATAAAATAACGAATAAGAAATATTTATTGGCATCCTATCATGTAAAGTTATAGGGTGCTTTTTTCTGGTTTTCAATACGAACTTTGTTTTTTATATAAACATGGTATATTGAATCTATTTTTGATGTTTTTTTCTTGTCTTCTTTTTTTATATAATCAGATTGACAATACATAATTTATATAATACAATAAGTAACAAGTGTTAGGTAACAAATGATACATATAAAGATATTATAAGGAGGAATTATTTTGCCACCTAAAATTAAGGTTACGAAAGAAGAGATTATCAATGTAGCCATTCGCTTGGTTAGGGAGAAAGGGATTGAAAGCTTGAATGCTCGTGATTTAGCAAAAGAAATAGGTTGCTCAGTGCATCCGATATTTCGGACATATAATTCAATGGAGGGTCTTAAAACTGCAATTTATAAAATGGCTGAGAATATATATAATGAACGCATGCTAAGTGCAGGAGAACATACAGATGACGGGTTTCTCAATATGGGACTTACATATATTGATTTTGCTAAGAATGAGAAAAATCTGTTCAAGTTATTATTTATGTCGGATGCATTCAGAGATCAAAGCATAATGGATATCGTAGGAACAACAGAAGGCGATGATGAAGTTTTAGAAATGTTATGTCAAAGGACTGGGTTAAGCATAAAAGCTGCTAAAGAGCTATATACAGGAATATGGCTTACGACTCACGGAATAGCATCGATGTTTGCAACTAATAACTGTCGATTTACTGATGAAGAAAATAGAAGATTACTAAACAATTCGTTTATGGGATTACTACTTAAGTTAAAAAATGAGGAGGAAGATAACATATGAAAAAATCTTATTCACAGAAACATCCATATACTTCGGTAATCCTAATTGGATTGCTATGCACATTTATGACAGCGTTGGGAACAGCGGTTCCGCAGATTATAGGATTAGATTCCAATGTACAAATTGTTGTAACTACGGTTTTCCTCATAATTTCAATAGCTATTGGTATTGTTATTATGAAAAAATCTAGATTCACGCTATCAGATTATGGATTTCGAAAAAGTGAAAAAGATACTTATCATAAAGTGTGGTGGTATATTCCATTATTGGCCGTAGAAATACTCCCCATTGCTATTGCTGGTTTCAGTTCTGAGATTACGGTGCTACAATATATTATTTTATTGCTTTTTACGGTTGCGGTTGGTTTCAATGAGGAAATTTATTTTAGAGGACTTGCATTTAAGTTTATGGAGGAAAAGGGAAGAAAGAAAGCTATCATCTGGTCTTCTATAGTATTTGGAGTTCTTCATCTTATAAATGTACTGAATGGCAAAAATGCATTATATGTTGTTCTACAGATGTTTTTTGCATTCTTAGTAGGATTTGTACTAGCTGAAATTGTAAGCATTACAAAAAGTCTCTGGATAGTTATTATATGGCATGCTGCTCATGATTATATTTCTAGTATTACAGGCGAAGCTCTTGATAGAACGGCTTTAATTGCTCTTGCGATTCAAGTAGGAATTCTACTGGTATATGCCATATGTATTTGGAAAATGAGCAATGTAGACGATACTGTTACTCATGGTGTAGATGCTTAATGGAATATTTAAATTATGCAATTAAAATTCGTACAGTACAGTCATAAAAAAACAGAGTAAAAAACTCTTGACTTGGCCCAAAGGGCAAGGGTTATCCTCTTATTGAACCCAAAAAAGGAGGATGAAAATATGTTAGATTTATTTGATTGTACATGGAAACAGATAGCAGAGATTGATAAGTCAAGGAGCATTTTATTTATAACAATGGCGCCTATTGAAGAACACAGTTTTTTGACATTTTTCGATAGTTGGTCTTTTTATATTTGCAGTATTTGTACATGATATGCAAAGTAGTAGAGTTTCAGCTCTGATATAATGACAATTGAAAGGAAGAAAACATATGAACTGCTTTGAAGAGATTGAGCTTGTTATTGATTATATCGAAAACAATATCAATAATGTGGACATTGTCATTATATCCAAGTTAACCGGTATTCCGGGCGGATTGTATCAGAGAATATTCTCATATATATGCGGAGTTTCAATTTCTGAATATGTCCGAAAACGTAGGCTTACGGAAGCTGCATGTAAAATATTACAAAACAGCGGCAGTATAATTAATATTGCTATGGAATGCGGTTACGATTCTCATTCCGCTTTCACGAGAGCATTCAAAGAGCAGTTTTGCGTTCCCCCAATAAACCTTACAAACGAAATCTTCAAGACAAGAGCATACAGGTGTTTTTCCTTTCAGGAAAATAATGAAACATATTATGTTATGAAAGGACGCAGAATTATGGCTGAATTAGTAAAAATTGAATATGCGGAAATGGATGAAAGAATGCTTATCGGCATTTCAAAGTCTACTACAGGTATCGGAGGACACGAATTATGGGGTGTGTATTTTGAAGGTGGATATTCAAAAAAATTGGGTGAACTTAAGGACTATCAGTGTGATGATATGACGGAGGATTATATCGGCCTTGGACACGCTAGTGATTTTAAAGATGATAAAAGTCTTGGTAATGAATATATTGTCGGGGGATATTTTAAGCTTGGAACACCTGTCCCAGAAAATATGATAAGCAAGATTATTCCTAAAGGCATTTTTGTAAAAGCGCAGGTTAAAGGTAAGAACCTGGATGATATTATCTATAATTCATACATTCTTATAAGTGATATGGTGCAAAAAAATGGCTATAAGCTTGATTATGATAATTTCTACTGGTCAGAGGTTTACACTTACGAAAGATATTGTAATCCTGCCGATAACGGTGCAGATGAGCTTATTCTTGACTGGTACATGCCATGCAAAAAAGAGAAAAATGTAGATATGATGAAAGAGAAACTGAAAGAGGAGAAGAAGGATGAATTATGATAAATTGTTTAAGAGTTTTCCAATAATTGAAGGCGATGATATTTTGATTAAACAAATTGAAAAACAGGATTTGAATGATTATGTAGAAATAAATATGAATGAAGTACTTTATCGTTTTAAACCCGGTGAACCAAGAAAAACCATTGCTGCTGTTGAAAACATTATCGGGCATCATGAAAGGGATTTTTATAAAAAGATAATTATAAATCTGGGAATATATTTAAAGGAAGAAAATAATAAAATGGTTGGTGTTGCTGAACTTTTTGATTTTGATACAAAGGTCAATGCAGCTACTATTGGATATACTTTGAATCAAAATTATTGGGGAAAAGGTATCGCAACGAAGTCAACGGCATTGATACTCAATTATCTTTTTGATGAAATAGATGTAAATCGAATTCAGGCATTTGTAATGCCTGAAAATGAAAAGTCTAAGAAGGTACTTTTACGAAGTAAATTTATAAAAGAGGGTACAATAAGGCAAGGCAATTATTGGAGGGGTAGAGGAATCGTGGATTTGGAATTGTATTCTATATTAAAATCAGAGTACGTAGTTTATACAGATATCTAGTAATAATTCAAAATATTAAAATAGCTAAGTTCCATATCAATTATTAAATAGTTGATATGGAACTTTTCGAGTGAGAAGATACATTTTTTTCTAGAGATTTGTATAAAATCTTAATAGGAATAAGTTAATATGGTAATGTTCTGATTATATCCATAGTATAATTATTTTTATGTGTTAAATTACAAAATATGGTTGATGAATAGCAGTCTATTATAGTACAATGATAACTATAATGTATTAATAAAAATATCTCAAATGGAGGTTCTTATTATAGGATTAATTAGTATTATACTTTGGGTGATAGTTGCACCATTTGTTACAGTATTTTTAGGGGTGAAAATATTCAAAATTAGGACTTGGATTATCATTAGTGTTGAAACATTAATTGTTCTTATATTAACATTAATTGGTATAATTGAAAACGATCCTACTGGAAACATGCAAAGACAGTTGACTTCATATTTTGGAAATATAAAAAATTACTTTTATTTAAAATATATACCTTTTATTATTATAACATTGATATTTATAAAATTAATTGGAAGACAAAACAAACGAGTATATTTAAGTGACAAGTAAGTAGAAATGGGCTAATAATTCCAATGCCTCTAGGGGTAATATTGTATAGTGAATGGAAGAGAAGTTGAAACATTAGTTAAATAACTATAGCATGGAGGGTAAAATGAAACAAACAAGAAAAATACTTTTATATGTATTAGCATTTTGTCTTTTTTTAACTTTTAATCAAACAAATATGCTTGGTAATGTAGTTGAAGCAACAGATGGGGGGATAATAAAGGCAACAACAAGCTCTTTGCAAAATGAACCCCAAGGGAAAGAGGTTGTTGCAAAAGTAGAAAAGTTCACGTTTACAACCACAGAACAAATTGATTCAACCGTTTTAGAGGGCTTGGATTCTCCTTATGGCAATGTATCAGAAATCAATGAATTCTGGGGAGCTGATGGGAATTATAATATTACTTATAGCGGAGAGAACAAAGTTTATATTAGTGTGATTAACCAAGAAATGATATTACAAAAAACGTTAGAGATCCCTAAAGATTTACCCCTAGTAGGAAATGTTATTCAAGATAAAGTGGGAAATTATTATATTGTTTATGGAAAATATGATACTGCAGATATGGAATCTGATATAAACGTTGGCACGGAAGTAGTCATGAGTATTATCCAATATAATAGTGAAGGGAAGTTGTTATCGAAGCTGACCTATACAGGATTTGATACCTGTTCTTCTGAGGGAATTGGTTGGGGTACAAAAGAACCTTTTAACTTTGGAAACTGTGATTTGCTAATTGATACCACCGGGGTTCTGATTTGTAGGTATGGAAGAGTTATGTATAGTGGACATCAATCGAGTCATGCTCTCTATGTAAATACTGGAACCATGACAAAATTAGATTATATAGCACCATATAATAGTCATTCTTATGACCAAAAGATAATAGAAACTACAGATGGAGGATATCTTTATGCTGATCGTGGTGATGCATATGAAAGAGGATTCGTCGTTTTTAAAGGATCAAAGAATATGGATATTAACTCGATAGTACCGACATATATACCATTCCATTTTAGGAATGGGTACATCTACCAGACTACCTATGCTATGCTTGCAGGGATAGCAGAATGTTCCAACGGCTATGCATTAGCAGGAGCATCCGAAAAAACACTATCTTACGATGTTGCTGAGGATGAATCATTTAATGAATCCAGGAATATTTTTTTACAAGTATTTTCAAAGGATATTAAGGCGAGCAATAAAACTCAGCCTAATATTCAGATGTTGAATGGTGAAACTAGAATTACAACGGGAACTTACATAAGTGGAACCGGAAATTGTGAAAATGGCGCGGTAGACTATGGCGTTCTTTGGTTAACAAACTATACTGGTACCAAATATGCTTCCAATCCCAAAATGATAAATATAGGAAATGATAAGTTGCTTATAATGTGGGAAAAGAAGAATTATAACAAAGATTCTTTGGAGCAATATATAGAAAGCTGTTATATGGTGGTTTCCAGTGTTGGAACAATCATTATACCAGAAACCACAATTCAAGATGAGCACTTAACGGAATATGGAGAACCTAATTATAAAGACGGCTATATTTTATGGACCACAAGTGATGGTGATAGTAAAAACTTTGTTGTGCACCGTCTTGCAATAGGCGAATAGGTTTTATGGTAGAGATAGCAGTGATATAAAAGTAGAGTTCCATATTACTATGTGAGTAGTTGATATGGAACTTTTTTTGTAAAAAGTCTAGAAACAAAAGTATATCCTTCCGTCCCATCATATCTTCCACAGGCATAACATCCGCTATATTTGATTTGAAAAGAACAAAAACAACTTGACATATATAGATTGCCGATATATATTATATATAGATAATCTATATATAATATATTGTGTAAAGGGGAATACTTATGTCAGTAAATAAAAGTTTAATATCAGGTAGTACATCTATGTTAATTCTAAATCTTCTGGCTGAAAAGGATATGTATGGCTATGAGATGATTGAGGTTTTACACAAACAATCGAATCACGTATTTGACTTAAAGGCAGGTACGCTCTACCCTTTGCTGCATACCTTGGAGGAACAGGCATATTTAGAATCGTATGAAGATCTTGAATCAGCAAAAGTTAGAAAGTATTATCGGATTACAAAAAGTGGACGTAAATATCTGAAAGAAAAAAAGGAAGAGTGGATGGAATACTCGAAGGCTGTGAATGGAGTGTTAGGGGGTGTTCAATTTGCTACAGTTTTATAATAAGGAAGATTATCTCGAAGAAATAAGGAACCAAATTCAATGTAAAAAGGCGAAGAGTATGGTTTCAGAAGAAATTGAACACCATATAGAGGATCAGAAAGAGGCATATATTGCTGATGGGGATGAGGAATCTACCGCAATGATAAAAGCATTGGAACAAATGGGAAACCCAGTAGAGGTTGGAAAACAGTTAGATAAGCTCCATAAACCGCTACTTGAATGGAAGCTTTTACTTATAGTGCTTGCCTTGTGTAGTTTTGGATTATTAATTCAATTAAGTATAAATGGAACATTGAAGGCAACAGATATACAGAATGGTTTAGATATCAGAAGGCAGATTATGTTTTTATTCGCTGGATTTATACTTATGGGAATTGCTTATTTAGTGGATTATTCTATTCTTGGAAAGTATGCGAAAATTATCTGGGCAATTCTACTATTTGGATGTATCCTATATGCTCAGTTTGGCAGAGTAGTAAATGGCATAGTGATTTATCTTCCTTCCATAGCACTGTTATTCATACCCTTATATGGAGGCATTGTTTATGCCTATCGAAAAAGAGGTTACCTTGGATTAATTAAGTGCCTTTTTCTAAGTTTGATAACAATGTTACTTGAAATGAGAATCGTTGTACAGTCTAATGTTTATATTGGATTTATTCTCTCATGTTTACTTATACTCACAATAGCCGTATGTAAGAATTGGTTTGGAACATCAATAAGAAATGCCCTATTATTGATTTGGGGATGGCCGCTACCTTTACTAATAATTATTATTGTTACTGGAAACAGATTTTTTACTGAATATCAATGGGAGCGATTGAACAATTGGATAAGTATAATTCTCAATCCTCAATATAGCAATCGTGGTTATTTAATGAATATAGCAAGAGAGACTGTTAAACAAGCGACTATGTTCGGAGAATCCAGATATGTTAAATCAGATTATATACCGGGTCTCAATCCCGATTATATCCTTACTTATGTAATAGGAAGATATGGAATAGCAGCAGGAGTATTGTTAATTGCATTATTTATTGTTTTATTTGAAAGAATGATTCACATATCACTAAAACAGAAGAATTCATTAGGTGTGTTTGTTGGTATTGGATGCAGTATGGTTTTTATAACGTTGGGTACGAATTATATCCTTGCTAATCTGGGCTTTCAATTCCTTTCTCAAGTAAATCTGCCGTTTGTTTCTTATGGGGGGGCAAGTCTTATTATAAACTTTATTGTTATGGGTTTTATGCTTTCGATTTTTCGTAATGCGAATATCATTAAAGAAATTCCATATAAAAAACGATATAAAATTCGTATTGAAAAATTGAGATAATGTAAGGAGATATCACTATAAAAGGGGAACTACTGAATCAGGTGGGATTTAAGCGTATTGATTGAAAAGAAAGATAAAAGTCTTTGCATTACAGCAATAAAGTAAATAGATTAATAAAGTTAAGAAGGCAGTATCATTTATATATGTGATACTGCCTTTTAACGCACATATTAATTTACACTTTCGATATACTGAGACGGGGTAAGATTCGTGTATTTTTTAAATACTTGGCTAAAATACTGAGGATTACCACCAAATCCTACGGCTTCTGCTACTTTATGAATATGTAAATTATCTGTCTTTAAGAATAGATTTTGAGCTTTTTCTATCCGAGTGCGATTTAGATAGTTGGAAAATTTCTCACCAGATTGCTTAGCAAAAGTTCTACTTAAATAATTAACATTAATAAACAGTAGGTTTTCTGCAATATATTTTAAAGATAAACATTCATTGTCTAGATGCTGTAGTACATAACTTTTTACCGTATCAGCTATGGAAATATTTGAGTTGACCGGAGTAAATAGCAGTTCTAACGCCTGGTTAGTGATTAATTCGCATAGATTAGTAAAATCTGTTTCAGTCAGTAGTTTTTCAGTAAATTGAGATACTGGTATATTACAAGTAAGAGGACTAAAGCGTGTATTCAACTCAATAAGAAGATTGAATCCAAGTGGACGCAATTCATCAGCTTCTGCAAAATGGCTAAAGAAGCGATTTAACAATTTTTTTGTATACTCACAGTCCAAAGTAGAACGGTTTTCCAGTAACGTAGCTACTAATTGCCCAATGAGTGGAGTATTGGATACCGATAGGGAAATCAATGTTTTTTTTACTGCTTCAATAATAGCTTCTTCGCTGATTGGCTTTAGGAGATATTCCTGCACACCATAATGTAGAGCCCGGCGAGCATATTCAAATTCTGGATATCCAGTTAGGATAATAAAACGAATATGTGAATCCAAACTACGGATTTTATCAATCAATTCTAAACCATCAATACCAGGCATTCGAATATCAGTCATTACAATATCCGGTGCAGTGTCTATAATGGCATTCAGTGCTTCCAAGCCATTTTTGCAGCAGGCGGTTATCTGAATATCGAGAGATGCCCAGTCGATTAATTCATAAATAGATTCTCGTATTATTCTTTCATCGTCAGCTATCAATAATTTATACATATGTCTCTTCCTTTCAATAATTTAATTAATTGGTATCTCAAACCACACAACTGCCATATCATTTATATTGGTAAAATTGAGGTGGTACGAATCTCCGTATAGAATACGAAGCCTGGAATCTATATTCAGTAGGCTGATTCCGTTGCCTTTTGGTTTTACAGTCTGATTTTTGATATGTTCAAGTATATCTTCATCAATTTTAGAACCGCTGTTCTCAATTTGAATGAAAACGGATGCGATTCTACGTTGTATGGTTAGCCGAATCAGGTACTGCTCTTGTACTTCTTCTTGCGAATAGAAAATGGCGTTTTCTATCAGTGGTTGGATAGCCATTTTAGGAATTATTGTTTGTAAAATAGTGTAGTCGATATTAGTATCTACTACCAAATCTTCAAATCGTATTTGTTGAATTGTAATATAGCTGGTTACAATGTCTAGTTCAGTTTGAAGAGGGATTAATGTCTGACCATTGTTTAAACTGTTATGGAGTAAGTTACTTAAGGAATCCGCAATTATGGATATGTCTTTGACTCCGGCTTTTTTTGCCAACCAGTTGATGGTATTGATCGTGTTATAGAGGAAATGAGGATTTACCTGCTGTTCCAGCGATTTTAATTCGGATTGGGCAATCAGTAACTGCTTTATATAGCTTTCTTCAATTAATTGACGAAGCTCAATGACCATTTGGTCAAAGTAAGTATTTAAGATAGTAATCTCATCTTGACTATCTATAGGTAGGGCTGAAGTAGCGGATAAGTCCATAATGCCTTCTTGTTTTATATGATTCATTTTTCCCATCAGTGTATTAAATTGAAAAGATATATTTTTTACAATCTTGCCTGACAAGACTACAGCGATTAGAATTGCTAATAAAAGTGAACATTGAAAAAACGGAACAAGACGGTTTAATGAGCGAAAGATATCATCATAAGGTACTGCAAGAGAGATATTCCAATCAATACTATGTAAAGGCAGTTTAGAAAAGGTAATGAACATTCGGCTTTTACCTATTTTTTTAATTGCATAGGAATCTTTTGTTGAAGATAGAGCCTGATAGCTTAGTAGATCATTTTCATTATCTGTTGAATAGATAAGGCGTTCCTTAGAACTAATAAAAAGTTCAAATTGTTGACCATTGGAATATCTAGACCGTAGCAAGGATTGTACGATGTCATTAAGATCAATCTGGATAATCAGATATCCCATAGATTTTAGGCTTAAATGATTAACTTGAAGAATTCTCCTAGCACAGAGGATATTAGCACTATTTGTCGAAGGACGCCAAATAAGACGACCATTAGCGTCATCACAGCTTTGAAGCAAAACATTTAAAGTATCTGTCGACTCATTTAATGCCGATTTCCCCCACCATAGAGAACGTTCATTTTCTGAGATAAGTGTAATATGAACCATGTCTGGTGTATAGTATCGGTTAAATATTTCTAATATATCGTTTTTTGACTTTTGAGCAGTTAACGATGAGAAGGGCATAGAATTAAAGGTATCCAAACTCTTCTGAAAAGAGGAGTCATATGCAATATAAGATGAAACAGATTCCATATTCTCCAATTGATACGTCAGCTCGTCTGAGAAAAAAGATAAAGAGTTTGCTGTTTGGTTATATAATAATTTGTTATATTCTTTGATCGTATAGCGGTAATTAAGTAAAGTGACGATACTTATAATTGCTGACATGGCTATTATAATGAGTACAAGCTTATGCTTTATCTTCATATCATTAATATTAAAGCTATGTGGAAATTTATTCATACTTTTGACTCCTGTCAATTTGCTTCGTATAATCTGAAATATATAACATCGATTCACTATATTTTATCATTAAACAGATAAAAAAACAGCTAATTATATAAAAAAGTAATATTTTTATACGTAGAAAGTAAGTTTTTTTGATTAAAATAACGAAGAAAAACTACTATACTAGTTTTAGAAATGGAAGTGGCCACTTTTATCTAAAAGATAAAATAAATATAATCCGGTAAGGCAGGAGGAGTTTACGAAGTATCGGCCTGTAAGATTCCTTATAGCGGAGAGAATAAAGTTTATAATAGAGTGATTAACCAAGAAATGTTATTACAAAAAACGGTGGAGATTCCAAAAGATTTAGGGAAGAAAAGGAGAAAAATACTATGGAAAAAAAATCAAAATATATCGATTATGGGCAGGATATAGCAAGTGTATGCGGCAGTGATATCCATAAAATACTACGTACTATAGCTTTCCGTTATATAGGTCAGAATCCGCAGAATCCATTTGGATTCCATGTGTTTCATAAGGATGGATTTCTGAGTCACCCGGATGGTAGATATAATCTGAATTTAGATGAGAAGTTAGAAGAAACGAAATTAGGGGAAGTATCTTATATCTGCACGCAGTTTTGGAAAGAAACCTCAGGAAGTCAATCTTTTCTTGTCAGCTGCTATGGCCCGGTAATTATTTATATGAATGGCAAGATGAGCTATCGATCTACTGTACGAGAAGATGTCAATGTTCAGATACAGAAAACGATAGAAATTTCATATCAACCTGGTTGGAATGTAATGGTCATTAAGTGTACAAAAGCAGCTTCTGGTTTTGGATGTATTATTGGAGCTTATGAACCAAACTGGAACTGGGTTTCCTTTATGACACCATTTAACGAAAGAAAAGGTCAATTAGGTTTTGTTTATTCAGAAGCATTGGAGGATAGTGAGGAAACCGATTCAGTGTTAATATCCTTGAAGGTGAGTATGTCGGAGGAAATTACTAGATTTCAGTGGTTTCCAAAGAGGGAATGGGATAAGGAGATACCATCTCAATTTGCATTAGAGAGAATATACGGAATATGTATGGGAGAAACGGCCTGTGGATGGAGTTCTGTCTATCAGACGAATAGGTCGCAGCCTGCAGTTCAAATAAAACTGAAGACCTGCGGATTGACAGAGGTTTATATAGATGGAGTGAAGATACTCTCTACAGAACAGGACACGGTTACTAATATAGAGTTAGAGTATGGCAGCCATTCGATTTTAGTCACTTGCCAATGTAGAAATAGGGAACATTGGGGATTTACGTTGGAATTCCTAACAGCAGAGGATAAACAACTTCCGTTTCAACTTCCGTGTAATGTCCTGGGCACAAAGGACCCCTGGCTCTATCTGGGTACGCTTAATCTGGGTGAGATTGATCCGGAAAAAATACAAACGTTGTATAAATTGTTTGGAAACGAGAATAAAAGATATTGGCAGATTGATGAGCCCAATGCACATGTTAGGCCTGTTTTAGAAAACCAGGGGTTTGGTCGCTGGAATTACCCTCTGGGTGTTACCCTCTATGGATTGATGGCTACAGCCCGTATATTGGGTAGTAATGAAATGATACAATATGTTACAGCTCATATAGAGGAATGTGTTAGAATGTATGAATACAGCTTATGGGATTCCGAACAATATGGCTTTCCGGAAATAAATAACCAATTAGTGGGACTAAAGATGTTGGATGATTGCGGCTCCTTTGGAAGTGCAATGCTGGAACTTCACGATACTTCACTTGAACAATATACTAAACCAATTGCGGTACAGATTGCTAATCATATGTTACATTTACAGGAACGTCAGCCGGATGGAGCTTATTATAGGCGTTGTACCGGGCATTATATGGAGAATACTTTATGGGTAGATGACCTTTACATGAGTGTACCATTTTTATGCCGTTATTATCAATTAAGCGGTGATGCAGTATATCTAGAGGATGCAATCAATCAATTTGTTCAATTTCAAAAATATCTATTTATTCCGGAACAACAAGTGATGTCTCACGTTTATGATTTTAAATATAATACAGCTACAAAAATGCCATGGGGAAGGGGAAATGGATGGTGTTTCTTCTCCTTATCCGAACTATTAGAAATTTTGCCCAAGGAGCATATAAAACGTGGGGAATTGCTGAATTTCTTTAATCAATTGGCAGAAGGGTATCTTTTACTACAAGGCGCTGAAGGTCTCTGGCACCAATTATTGACCCATCCGGATTCCTATGAAGAAAGTTCTTGTACAGCAATGTTTGTGTATGCATTATGCCGCGGTATTCGTTTTGGATGGCTAAATGATGATCTTTTAGGAAGGGCATTAGATGCAGTATATAAGGGTTGGAATGGATTAACGAAAAAAGCAATTGACCGGCATGGAAATATTCACGGAGTTTGTAGAGGCTCTGCATATTCCTTCTCTCCAAGATATTATAAAGAGGAATTATTATGGATAACTAATGACCCTCATGGTATAGGTATTGTTCTATTAGCCGGTATTGAAATTGAGAAACTGGACTCCTATCAATTTGCTTAGGATAATCTCAAATATATAGCATTGGTTAACTATATTTTATTATTTAACAGATGAAAAATAGCTAGCTATATAAAAAAGTAACATTTTTATACATGGGAAGTAAGTTTTTTTGATTAAATTAACGGAGAAAAACTGCTATACTAGATTTACTAATGAAAGTGGCCACTTTTATTTAAAAGATAAAAAAGTATAATCCAGAAGGCAGGAGGAGTTTACGAAGTATCGGCCTGACGGGGAAGTTCAAAAAAAACAAATATGAGGTGTAGGATATGAAAAAGAGATACTTAGCTAAAAAAATGTTAGGACTTATATTGGTAGGAGTATTGGCAGTTAGCACATTAACCGGTTGTGGTACAGAGAAGAAACAAACGGATGATCCATCTAGTAGCGTAGTAAGTGATGAAACTAAAACAGACGAAGAAGTAGTCATCCGTGTTTGTTGGTGGGGTAATCAAACCAGAAATGATGGAACGGTTAAAGCTCTAGAAATGTATGAAGCAGAGCATCCTAATGTAAAATTTGAGGTGGAATTTTCAGATTGGAGTGGATATTGGGATAAATTGTCTACTCAGGCAGCTGGAGGGAATCTACCAGATATCATTCAGATGGATTACGCATATATTAGTCAATATGTGGAGAAAAATCAGTTATATGGAATGAATGAATTTATTAGTGACAAAGTTATTGATACCACAAATGTACCTGAAAGCATTATGTCAAGTGGCAAGATTGATGAAGAGATATATGGTATTTGTGCAGGATTAAATTGTAAAGCTTTGCTAGTAAATACTGATGTACTGGATGAAACAGGGGTGACATTATCGCAGCAGCCTACTTATGAAGAATTGTTTGATGCGGCTAAAATCATTTATGATAAAACAGGAAAACAACTTACAATTCCATCTAATGATGAGCAGTCCATGTTATGTTTAGCTCGTTCTGTGGGACAGACTATGTATAATGAATCAGGAGATGCGTTAGGAATGCCTGATGAAAAGGTAGCACTTCGTTATTTCACTATGTTGAAGGAATCATTAGAAGCAGGATTTCATGTATCCCCAGAGATAATGGCAGAGGCTTCAACAAATCAACAAAGTTTGTTTGCGGCAGGAAAAGAATGGTGTCAGTTTGTAAATTCCAATCAGATTGTCAATACCATTAGTCAGTGTGAGGAAGGGATTAATTATAGTATATATATGTATCCTACCGAAGCAAATGCTACACAACAACCTTTATTCTTAAAACCATCCCAATTCTATAGCATTGCAGAAAGTTCTAAATATCCAGAAATCGCAGCAGATGTTATTAATTATTTGACTAATTCAGTGGATGCTAATAAAGAGGCTCTAAAAGGTGAGCGTGGAGTACCTATTTCCAGTGTAGTATCGAAAGAAATAGAGTCCGTTGTAGATGAGGCTACAGCTCGTATTAATACATATGTAACAGAAGTAGCCAAGATAGCTACGCCTATAGATCCACCTTTCCCAGCAATTTCTGCAGAGATCGGAAAGAACATTAGTGACTTGGCAGATATGATACGTTATGATGAGATTACACCAGAAGAGGCTGCGACAGAGTTCTATACAAAGTCTACAGAGCTGCTAAAAATGGCAGAATAGTAAGGCTCTAATCGGTTCGAGCATAAAAAGGGCTGGATGACTGTCCAGTCCTTTTTGTATGAATAAATATTAGTTATGTAAATTTGGAGGTGGTAAAATGTTTGAAGTTAAGAAGAGACTCGGTGTTGCATTAAATAAAGAAAGTGTTGCAGGTTATATATTTATCCTACCATTTGTTATTGGTTTTTTAGCATTTTCTTTATTACCGATATTGATTTCTTTTTATTTGTCTTTTACTGATTTTGACATATTAGGAAAAGCGAAATTTATTGGTCTTGATAATTATATTAGAATGTTTACACAAGATGAAAAAGTTTGGAAAACCTTTGGTGTTACATTTTTTTATGCTATCCTATCAGTACCCTTGAAGCTGATCATGGCGCTTGCGGTAGCTTTGCTATTTGTAAAAAATAATCGTTTTACTGGATTTATGAGAGGCGTATATTATCTTCCTTCCATAATGGGAGGAAGCATAGCTGTTGCAGTATTGTGGAGAAGACTATTTGCAAGTGATGGTGTTATTAATTCTATTTTAAGTTTACTAGGGTTACCAGGAGATACAGCATGGTTGGGGCGTAAAGATACTGCTATTTGCACTTTAATTGTGTTATCAGTATGGCAGTTTGGATCTTCTATGCTAATATTCTTAGCTGGCTTAAAACAAATTCCAGCTAGTCTTTATGAGGCTGCAACTGTTGATGGTTGTTCCAAACCAAAGCAGTTTTTAAATATTACACTGCCTATGTTGACACCAGTATTGTTTTTTAATCTGGTACAACAGACGATTAATGCATTTATGGCATTTACTCAAAGCTTTGTTATTACAAATGGAGGTCCAAGAGATTCTACACGCTTTTATAGTGTGTATCAGTACCAGAGAGCATTTGAATTTCATGAAATGGGATATGCCAGTGCAATGGCGTGGTTCATGTTGGTGATTATTGGTATTTTAACTTTATTGATTTTCAAATCCTCTACAAAATGGGTTTACAATGAATCAAAGGAAGGATAAGTAATATGAAAAATAACGCTAGATATATAGGTCATAGAAAAATTCGCCTAACACAGGTACTTTCTTTACTTCTTGTGCTAGCAGGTGGAGTGATAATGATCTATCCACTGCTTTGGATGATAATGAGCTCTTTTAAGGAGAATAATGAGATTTTTAACAATGCGAAAAGTTTAATTCCGAAGGAATTTCATTTTGAAAACTACACGAATGGCTGGAAGGGATTTGCTAAGATTAGTTTTGCTACCTTTTTTAAGAATTCTTTTTTTATAGCAATCGTGGGAACAATTGGATCGGTATTTTCATCTGCATTAGTTTCTTTTGGATTTGCACGACTAAAGTTTAAGGGGCGTAACTTTTGGTTTATTTGTATGCTGGTTACTATGATGCTTCCTTTTCAGGCAATCATGATTCCACAGTATGTAATATTCAATAAATTGGGTTGGGTAGGAACATTTTTACCTTTAATTCTGCCCAGTTTTTTTGGTGGAGCGTTCTTTATCTTTTTAATTATACAATTTATTTATGGAATACCAAGGGATTTAGATGAAGCGGCTAAGATAGATGGCTGCAACTATTATGATATTTTCTTTCGAATTGTTTTCCCACTAATCAGTCCAGCACTAATCACATGTGTCATTTTTTCTTTCATGTGGAAATGGGATGATTTTATGGGAGCGTTGTTATACTTGAACAAACCTAGTATGTATCCTGTATCCTTAGCATTAAAAATGTTTGCAGACCCGACTTCAATTACAGATTGGGGAGCTATGTTTGCTATGGCTACACTGTCCATTGTTCCTATATTTTTAATTTTTGTGTTTTTTCAAAAGTATTTAGTTGATGGAATAAGTACAGAAGGATTGAAAGGGTAACATTATCGATTGGAGGATAATATGGAAAATAAGATGATTCCTAGGGCAGAGTTCCCTAGACCGGATTTTGTAAGGAAAGAATGGGAGTTGTTAAATGGGGAGTGGGAGTTTTCATTTGATGAACCTTCCTTTGATAAAATTATTTTAGTACCGTTTTGCTATCAAGCCAAGATGAGTGGGATTGGTCTAGTTGAGGAACACGATATAGTTTGGTACCGCAGATCGTTTAATGTAGATAACGAGAATTATAATAAAAAAAGAGTACTTTTGAAGTTTGGCGCAGTGGACAGTTATGCAGAGATATGGATTAATGGCTTATTTGTTGGTAACCATACAGGAGGTAATACTTCTTTTACATTAGATATTACGGAAGTTATAAAAAAAGGAACGAATGAATTAGTTGTTAAAGCGGTAGATTATGCCAATGCAGATAAACCAAGAGGAAAACAAACCTGGAAAGGAGAAAGATTTGGGTGTTGGTATACACCTACAACTGGAATCTGGCAGAGTGTTTGGTTAGAATATGTTGGTGAAAATTATTTGAAACGTACAAAAATAACGCCGGATGTAGGTGATTTGAGTGCTCTATGTGAATTGTTTGTATCCTGTAATGATGAAATAGATGTTGAAGTTATTTCTAGTATGAAAGATGGTAAAGTAGTTTTGGGGAGGCAGATAGTAACTTGCAAACATGGCTATGGTAAAGCAGTACTGGCTATTCCAGATTATGATTTACGTAGGAATGAGTTATTATGGAGTCCTGAAAATCCTAATTTAATTGATGTGTCCTTAAGAGTATTAGGAAAAGAAGGATTTATAGATGAGGTTGGGACATATTTTGGTATGAGAAGTATAGAGAGCCTGAATGGATGTCTTTCATTAAATGGCAATATATATTACCAACGTCTGATTCTTGACCAAGGGTATTGGCCAGAGTCTTTATTAACACCACCAAGTGATGAAGCTATACAGCAAGATATATTATTAACAAAGGAAATGGGATTTAACGGTGCTAGGAAACATCAGAAGATTGAAGACCCAAGGTATTATTATTGGGCAGATAAACTGGGATTATTAGTATGGGGTGAGTTACCTAGCGCATATGAATTTAATGATAATGCGATAATAAACTCCTCTAAAGAACTAGTGGAGTTTGTAGAGCGTGACTATAACCATCCATGTATTGTTACCTGGGTACCAGTGAATGAAAGTTGGGGTGTACGTAATATTCAGATAAACAAACAGCAACAGGATTATTGTCGTATGTTAACATACCTTCTAAAGGCTATGGATCCGGTTCGTATTGTCAGTTCCAATGATGGGTGGGAGCAAATAGAAGACACAGATATCTGTGCTATCCATGACTATGCTCTTTTCCCGAATACGACTGGGAAGTACGATGATATAGATCATATTTTAAAAACCTTAGCAGAAAGTCGTTACATTTATGCTAACGGGAATGAATATAAGGGACAGCCTATCCTGATGACCGAGTACGGTGGTATAGCCTTTGAGGGAGAGAATAAAGATAATTGGGGTTACTATAATAATGTGAAAAATGAAGAAGAATTCATAAAACGATTAGCGCCAATTACTGAGTTCCTGATTAAGAGTGGTACTTTCTCAGGTTATTGTTATACACAGCTTACAGATGTCATGCAAGAGGTTAATGGCCTTTTGACGGAGGATAGAAAGCCGAAGATTTCTGTAGAGCGATTGAAAGAGATCTTTTCACAAAGAGTTTATTAGAGTAATCGTGAGAAGATAATAAAATTAACTAAGAAAAAATAGAGCACTTTATCATGTAAAATGATAAGGTGCCTTATTTTTATAACTTGCCCTAACCAAATATATAGAGAATAAGTTTTGTAAAGCCTTGATTTATTTAACCAAAAAGTGACAGTAGAACGCCGGCTGCTACTGCAGAACCTATAACACCAGCAACATTTGGTCCCATTGCAAACATGAGTAAATAGTTTCCTGGATTTGCTTTTTGCCCTTCTACTTGAGAAACACGTGCTGCCATAGGAACCGCTGATACACCTGCTGAACCTATAAGTGGATTTACCTTTCCCTTTGTGATCCAACACATTAATTTTCCAATTAATAATCCACCAATTGTACTAAACATAAAGGCTACAAGGCCAAGAACAATAATTCCCAGGGTTTTAGGTTTTAAAAATTCAGTACCAACTGCAGTAGCACCGACGGTAAGACCAAGGAAAATGGTGACAATATTAATTAAAGTATTTTGTGCAGTATCAGTTAGTCTGTCTACGACTCCGGATTCTTTAAAAAGATTACCTAGCATTAGCATTCCAATCAAAGGTGCAACGGATGGAAGAAAAAGTATACACAAAATTGATACAGCAATCGGAAAACATACTTTTTCTAATTTCGAAACTTTACGTAACTGCTTCATTTCGATTTTACGTTCTTTTTCTGTCGTGAGCAATCTCATAATGGGGGGTTGAATCAATGGAATAAGAGCCATATATGAATATGCCGCAATTGCAATTGAAGCTAATAAATGCGGTGCAAGTCTTGTTGTTAGATAGATGGCTGTTGGACCATCAGCACCACCGATAATACCGATAGAGGCAGCCTCTTCAGGGGTGAAGCCAATAACTGTGGCAATGATAAAGGCAATTGCGATACCAAATTGCGAACCAGCACCGATAAGCATGCTACTAGGACGTGCTATCAGCGGGCCAAAATCAGTCATTGCTCCAATTCCTAAAAATATTAAGGAAGGATAGATTCCTTTTTTTACACCTTGGTATAGATAATATAGAAGACCACCTGCTTCAGTAGAACTTGCAGGTTCCGCCATTAAGCCAGTTAATGGAAAATTCGCTAGTAGCATTCCAAAGGCAATAGGTAATAATAGAAGTGGCTCAAATTTCTTAACAATTGCAAGATAAATAAGAATGCAAGATACGATTATCATTACAAGAGCTTGCCAGGTTAACGCAACAAAACCTGAATCTCCCCATAATTTTATTAGTGAGTCAATAAACACTTTTAAATCCTCCTTTTACTTGTCATAAATTTTAGTTCTCTGTTGGTAAACTTTATTGATTAGTTTCAGAAGAGCTTTCTCCATTCCTGTTCTCAAATACTCTAATAATAGAGGAAAATATCCGAATAATAGCCCATAATATTCCGAGCACGGCAAATACAACAACCATACAGAAGATGGCAACAAGAATACTATCAGATAAAGACATTTAATTCACTCCTTTCTCCAAATGCTGAATTTGATTTTCCAGTAACCAAACAACAAAAAGGTGGAGAACTTCAATAAATAAGCTCTCCACCCTATAAGCTCAAGACTTGAAACAGTTATTAATAACTGCCAACCGGAAAATAATCATGTTAAAATAATAACATAATCCAATATTACTGTCAATAATTATCGGAGGAATACAGCGAATACAGTATGTACGTACAGTATGTAATGCATATGCTTAATGCTAGATAATGGTAATTGTTAATACAAAAACCACAGCAGAAATGAAAAAAGGGGAGTTGTACACTAATTACTTTAGTGTGACAACTCCTTTTATGTTCTTTTTAATATCTAATTGTTACTTATGGATGTTGGAATTCAATTGAAAAAATTGTGGATATTGTTTTGACATGCTTTTTACTTGCTCTAACAGATTATTGGAATGCTCTATAACAACTTTTCGCATCCCTTCCACATCTCGCTTACGGGCTGCTGCAACAATTTGTTCATGTTCTTCAATAATGGATTGTTCCGCACCATCAATCTTACCGTATAAAAGTCGGATACGATTATAATGGGAAGTCACATCTTCAATGGTCCTCCAAGCTAGTACTTCCCCCGCAATCTCAAAAATAAGCTGATGAAAGCGGTTATCTTTTGGATAATACTCTCTGAAATGTTCCTTATCCAGATATTTTTTTTGCTTGTTTATCAATTCCTGCATGGTATCTGTCACGAGTTCACTGCAATTACGGATAAATTCCTCTACCACAGCAGATTCTAGAGAGGTCCGAATAAACCACTCCTCGCGAACTCTGTCCAAATCAATCTTTGATACCACGGTTTTTCGCTGGGGATAGATTTCCACCAAACCGGATTGTTGAAGGCGGACAACCGCTTCACGCACCGGCGTCCTGCTGACACCATAACGTTCTGAAAGCTTCTGTACACTAACATCCATGCCTGGTTCCAGCGACATATTCATGATATCTTCCCTAATTTTATTGTAAGTTATATCATTCAATGAATTGCTATTATTTATAATCTTCAACTGTTTCTCTACACCTTCCTGAAATCATTCCTAAGACATCATGATAGATTTTTTCAGCACTGGAGGAATTATAGCCATAGTATAAAAGAACATCAAGAATGAAAGGAGAAAAGGTAAGTCCATTCAGTTCCTTCGTAAATGCCATGGCTGCAATTTCACCCAAGGTGCGTATCGTAGAGTAGTTTTTATAACCCAGGAAATTCCATAGTAATATTTTTTCTGTTCGTGTATATATTTCCTGTTCAAACTGATCTTCTAGATAATGAAAAATCTCATGGCCTAAGATAGTATCCATTATACTATGATTATCAAAAAGTTCAATCAGTTTCGATTCTTTCTTTAAAATCAGTTGAACTGCCTTTTGTATAGGTTCAGTCATGATTTCGATTTCATCTGGTGGTGTATAGCAGGCAAAAAGGATACGATTACCTGTTAAATTTACATCCTTTGTTACAATCTTTAGCTTTAAGTTCTCAGCTATGGTATGAGCATCTTTACATTCACATTCACGAATCGTACGTTGTGCATATTCCTGGCCACAGGTCATAGCTTTTTTGATCATCTCTAATTTTCTATCTGCAGGGATACGTTCCTTTAAAATATCTCTCGAAAATGCATACAATCCCCAAGATTCATCATCCACCTGTAACAAATGTTGAATCATTTCTATTAAGCTGAATTGCTCCTGCATATTTCCCCCCTATTTGTGACCGTTAGCACTAAGATTTTATAAAAACATATTCATATTTAGCTCTGTTTGATATTTGCTGCCACTACAATCATTTCCATATCAGGCTCAAAAGCTGATAATTCAATATCCATTAGTAACTCAAGCTGTTCAAAATTTGTTGCGCTAATGTCCATGACACGAGCACCTATACACAGATAATAATCTGGTCTGGTAATGAGTTCTGTCTGATATACAGCCATATCTTCCCATAGCTTCTTAACAGCAACCACATATTCGCCTACTGTTGTCTTTATTGCCATAGCACGACCTCTTTGAACTTTTATGAAACCCTTCGTATCCAAAATACGGGCAGCTCCAGGCTCTGAGGAATTGGAGGTCTTCTCACCATAGACGAAAAAGAATTTGGTATTAACAAGTAACTGGGTCTGCTCCAATGATATACGCATATCTTTTGCGGCCAGCTCCTTTGCTTCTGCTTCACTACATTCCTTTAAAAGATCTGTGGTTTTCACTTCCGTGGAACCTGTTGCAATTGCTGTTACCTTGTTGGTTTGTGAATCGATGTCAATATGGATTTCTATACTTTCTGAGGTAGCACCACTTTCAATTGCTTTATTCATTGCTTCCATCTTAATTGCACGGATATCATCTTTGGATGGAGAAGGAATGATACGTTCTACCACATCCCTTACCATAGATAAGGCAACACCAATGGAGGAAATAACCTCTGCATTTTCTGGAATACTATACTTTATTCCCATTTTTTCTGAAAAATATATGATCAGAGATGCTGCACCGCCGCCAACACCAACTAAGGAAATCTGATCCTTCTCAAGTTTATATTTTTCTGCTAAGGATAAAATGACAGGTTCTATTTTGGCATATGCCTTTTCCATAATCTGTTTAGCGATATCTTCTGCTGTTGTGCCACAATAATCCCCTAATGCCTGCAGGGCTTTTCTGGCAGCAGCCACATTACCATAGGAAAAATGATCCGGTTTAACTAAACCTAGTACATTTGCTGCACAGGAATTTGTAATCGTAACCCTATCGCCATTTTCCATGCGAATTGCAACATAATCTGCTGGATCACCTTGCTTAGGTGAAAAGAATTCTACTTGTGGTTTATTAATCTTTTCTAGATCTGTATATACAGAATAATCAAGTCCTGCTATATGAGCAGATCTTGGTCCAACATCAATGACTCCATTTTTATCTGCACGAACCATGGAACCTCCAGCAACACCTAAAACTCGAACATCTAGGGAACTAATATAGGTAGGATGTCCACCAACGATAGAATAATCAATAGCAGGGCGTCCATTTTTAATAACACCAATATTAGTGGTGGTTCCACCTACCTCAAAATATACACCATTAGAAGCCCTTAAGTACATTAGAGAGCCCATAACAGAAGCGGCTGGACCGGATAGCATGGTAAGTACAGGTCGTTTTTTCATTTCACTGATTTCCATAACACCGCCGTCGCCTCTCATAATCATCAAAGGCACGTTAACACCAGCTTCTCGAACTGATTGTTCTGTAGAATTCGCTGTATCTAACATTTTAGGAAGAATACTTGCATTAATTGTGGCGGTTCTTGTTCTTCTGGTCAGTCCATACAGTTTCGTAATGTCAGAAGCTATCGTTGTAGAAATTCCTTTTTTATTTGCTACTTCATAAACCATTTTTTCAGGTCTTCCATCATCCACACCAAATGCCATGGATGAAACAATCACTTGCGCTCCCTTACTTATAACGTCATTGATTACCTGTTCAACGGTTTCCTCCGTCATTTTTTTCGTATTTAAAAAACTGTTAATAATTTTAATTTCTTTGTTATTACCCAGATTAATATTATCCAATTTTGTTTGTTTTTTTGCTAGAAAGCCTTCTAAACCGCCTTTTGCCATACCGATGATGCCAACCTGTGCAACATCACCTTCGATGAGTGCATTGGTTGCCTGTGTCGTACTATGAGCAACAAATACCACATCTTCTGGTTGAATGTTATTTTCTTGTAAACAATTTTGAAAACATTTTACAACACCCGCAGCTACGCCTCTCGGATCATCATGCGTAGTTTTTACGGATGATTTCCCAATTATTTCATGGGTTACGTTATCAATGGCAACCGCCTTTGTGTGCGTACCACCTACATCAATACCCATTCTTACCATTCTACTCATGTTTTTCCTCCATTCATTTTTATCTTAGTTAACAATAGTTTGAATAACCGGCTACTACATAGGCGCAGCAGCCGGTTTAGTTATACAATGATTTTTTCTTTAAACTAAATTACCATACATAAAATATACAACAGTACAAAGGATAATACCAATAATCCATCCAGTTGGTATGGACATCTTCATGTAATCCTTCGTGGTTACCTTAGTATATCCAAAGCCCCATGCAACCCAGGACTGAGTAACATCGAGATGCTGAGGAGCAACCGTTGTAATTGCAAATAATGGATACAGGAATTGAACTGGCCAAGCTGCTGTTGCTACAACCACAGCTAGAATCGCAGAACCACATCCAACTAGATTCAATGGTCCGCGGAAGAAGCCAAGTGGTGTCAATATCGCAAATACAATACATAACAATAATGCGCTCGCTGGAATGAATCCACCAAGTAAGATCTTAAAATAAGGTGAAGCATAAGTTGCGGCACTATTAAACATGGACAAGGTTAACAAGAAACCAACCATTGGTGCCACATCAATTGCTCCATCGGCAAACTGCTTTGCAAGCATTCTACAGATATTTGCAAAACTATCCTTTAATTTTCTGCAAGTTAACAATGCATATAAACCAGAAATAATGAAACCAAGAATAATTGGTATCTTAAATACAATTACACCAATTACTGGGAAAATAACAGAAATCCATGAAATTGCTGGTGCATTTACCGTATTTCCAGAATCTGCTGTAGCTGCCCATGCATGAGATGTCTTTTTCTTGTTCATGGTTATGTTAGCAACAACCAATACAACAATTAGGGAAACGATCATTCCGATTACACCAAACTTAAAGTATGCATTATAGTCATAACTTGCATAGCTTTCATTTGCAGTAACAAATATAGCCTGATACTGTTTGAAGTTAACAATATTACCAAAAATACCGGCCATAATGGAGCCCATAAAAGAGAACAGGGCAATTGGAGATGGGATACCCAATGAAAGCATAATAGGTAATACAATTACGGCGATAGAAATTACTGGACCAATACCTGTCATTGATGTAAAAATAACTGCTGTAACAGTACATAATAATGCCATGGTAATTCTAGGTTTATCTCCGCCGAGTTCAACCACTTTACGTATTAATGTTGCTGCTATTCCTGTGTCAATTAATATTCTTCCGAAGAAAGCACCAAAGAATACGTTAACGAGAATAGATTTACCATAGTTTTCTGGACCCGTCTGAAAGACATTCGTAAGAACATCAATCAATGTCAGCCCTTCCATGGCTGGATTTGCTGAGATTGAATTTCCAATCAACGCAAGCACTACCCAGAACGTAGACATCGCGAAGAAGCCCACCATCAAGTTATAACCCTTTACGCAGTACCATACTAATCCAAAGAATGATAGGATCATAATAATACCAATAATAACATTTACAGCACTCATTAGAACACCCTCCTTAAATAATTTTAAAATTACATTTAGCTAACATGTTAGTTATGTTAAAAACATACTAACATGTTAGTCAACTGATGTCAACATGTTTTTGTATATATTTCATGCTTCTGTTTAAAGTATTAACTATAATTTAGCTATTTATTACAATGTATTTTCTTAATTCCATTTATATATGATAATTGCATACAATAATTATTAAAAAAACTTGAATTTTAGTTGGATATTGGAAAAGAATTGTAAATAAAAGGTTCCGCATTATTTATGAGAGTAGTTGTTATAGAACCTTTTATGAGAAGAAATAGTAAAATTATTACTATGGAATATAAGTATATGTTGTTGGTAATAGATTCTTATGTTAGAATAACCTGTAATATTTAATTAAAAAATATTACAAATAATGATTGGATTTTTGTTAATACAAGGTGTTAACAACTAGAAAGGATTACATATGGAACTCGACAATAAATTAAATGAGAAAGAAATTAAATTAAAGAATTCTATCGGAATTCATGTTAGGTATTCAAAAGAACATGAAGCAGCTATTTTATTTCTGCATTTTAGTGGGGGAACTTCTCATATATGGGATGGTGTTATTCCATTGTTTATGGAACAATATAGTATTATTGCTCCGGATATGCGAGGACACGGAAAATCTGATAAACCAATTTGTGGATATCATATAGATGATTTGGCAAACGATATGTATTTGCTATTACAGGAACTAGATATTACACACGTTCATATTATTGGAAGTTCAATGGGAGCAGAAGTTGGACTGAGTTTAGCGGCTTCACATCCAGAATTGGTAGATTCATTCATATGTGAAGGTGCATTATATAATGAGTTTGGAGAATATGGATTATTACAGGGTAATAATAAGGAAATAAACACTGAGAAAGCAAAACTTCGAATTGAGTTAGAAG
Organism: uncultured Lachnospiraceae bacterium; assembly: GCA_963517115.1. Lineage (GTDB taxonomy): Bacteria > Bacillota > Clostridia > Lachnospirales > Lachnospiraceae > Anaerocolumna. Next base: position 106,969 of record CAUQEW010000017.1, read on the forward strand.
AGAGAAAAGAAACTGTATATAATACAAAATTGGAATTTATAGAAGCTGAGAAAAAGTCGTTTTTAGAATATGATCTGTGGAATGATTTTGTGCTGACGTTTGTTGAAAGTAATATGCAAGAGACCAAGGATGGTTATTTCACTTCCTGTTATACAAACCAAGTCAGAAAAGAATATATAGAAAAATACTGGGAAGTTAAGTTTGAAGATTATTATAAGAAAGTAAATTGTCCTATTTTATTTTTGCCGAGTGAGGAAGAATGGGAGAATGATAAAATAAGAAACATTCTAAAGGTCTTTACGAGTAATTTAAATAATTATGAGATAGAGGTTATAAAAGGTTCGATTCATGCTTATCTATGGATGCAGTTACCTCAGGTGGCTGGTGAGACAGTAAAAAACTTCCTATGTAAAAATGAAGTACATAATGGCCGGGAATTAAAAATCTAATAATGACAGTGAATAAAATTGTAGAGTTCAAAATATAAGTTCTATATTGACTATGATCATAGTTGATATGGAACTTTTTTGTGAGAGTAGGAAGAAAACCAATAATAGTCTGATTGTCAGAGGATGATAGTAATGTTATAATAGATGATATAGTAAGATAATTAATAAATAATTATTAACTATATGTTAAAAAATTAAAAAAAATTTAATCAAAATGTCTAAAAATAGACACTTATTTATGTTACAATCACATAAAAGATTTATCTTATTAATAAAATATATGAATATAAAATTAAGAAGGTGTAATATGACAAATAAAAATAATAGTAAAAGGTATAGAACTATAGCGATGAGAAGGTTATATTATGGAGGTGTAGGGGTATTCGCGTTGGTATTGCTACTATATCTATATCTCTCCATTTATTATAATAATCATTTTTATAATAACACGATTGTTAATGGTATAAGTGTTTCCAATATGACAGAAAATAAAGCTGAAGAAGCTATTAATGCACAAGTGAGATCTTATATTGTAACTTTGGAGGGGAGAAATGGTCTCACCGATCAGATTTATGGAGAAAATATTGATTTACATACAGTTTTTGATGGAAGTATAAAGGATTTATTAGCTAATCAAAATGGTTTCTTATGGCCTACTTCTTTCTTTCAATCTCATGAATCAGAAATAAATACAATGCTTGAATATGATGAATCCTTATTAAATAAACAGATTGATGAACTACAGTGCTTTGATAAAGCCAATATAGTGAAACCTGTAAATGCGTTTATTTCCGAGTATGGCGATAATGGCTATGAGATAGTACCAGAAGTTTCTGGAACAAAGGTAGATAAAGATAAATTGTATGAAGCAATTAAGCAATCAATTACTTCTTTAGAACCCACCTTATCTTTCGAAGAAGCAGGATGTTATATAGAACCCAAGATTGATTCACAAAATACTGAATTAGTTGAAGTTTTGGATGAAATGAATAAAATAGCCGGAACTAAGGTAACATATGAATTCGGAGAAGCAACAGAGATTTTAGATGGTAATCAAATTAGTAGTTGGCTTACTATTGATGACGATTATAATGTGAATTTAGATGCAAAAGGTATTAAAGAGTATGTAGATTACATAGGAAAGACCTATAATTCTTTTGGAAGAGTTCGTTCTTTTCAGACTTCTTATGGAGATGTATTAGAAATTGAAGGCGGCGACTATGGTTGGTGGTTAGATAGAGCCACAGAAGTATCTGAGCTAACAGAATTGATTCTGAATGGGGAACAACTAATACGAGAGCCAGCTTATTTCCAGACTGCACAACAATATGGACAGGATGATATAGGGTATACCTACGTAGAGGTAAATTTAACTGCGCAACATTTATTTTTCTACAAAGAGGGCGATCTAATCTTGGAATCAGATTTTGTATCCGGTAATATTATGAAAGGTAATGGGACACCTACAGGTACTTATCCAATTCAATATAGGGAAAATGATGCTACATTAGTAGGAGAAGATTATGCTACGCCGGTAAAATACTGGATGCCTTTCAATGGCAATATCGGTTTCCATGATGCACCCTGGCGAAAAGAATTTGGTAAGGATATCTATCTGACAAATGGATCACATGGTTGTATAAACATGCCTCCTGCTGCTGCGAAAAAAATGTTTAAAAATATTAATAGAGGAGTAGCAGTTGTAGTTTATGAACTTGAAGGTACCGAAAGTTATGAGATAGACAAAGATAAAGACAAGGATAAAGATAAAGACAAGGATAAAGATAAAGACAAGGATAAAGACAAGGACGAGGATAAAGATATTTTGGAAACAACTTCAGCTCAATAAGTTATATGGATGAAAGTATTCCAGTTAACGTGAGAGTTAGTATGTGGAGGTATAGAAAAGTATATTAACCGCAAAAATTAAATATGGTAAGTCAGTTTAGAGAGGGTAGAGTGCTTCTACTCTCTCTTTTATTGTTACACCTTATATTAACTTTCTATAAATGGTTATTTTATCACAGAATAATACGATTCAGCTTTGCCTTTAATTGATCGGATATTTGAGTTAAGGGAAGCCTTAACTCAGGCGAATCAATCAATCCTAGTTCTTTTAAGCAATACTTGATGGGAGCCGGGTTAGGCTCCTTGAATAAAAGAGGAATAAAGTTATAAAGCTGTTTCCATATTTTGAAAGCTGCTTCTGAATCATTTTGTTTCATTTTATTATATACATCCACAAACATATCCGTTTTAAGATGGGCAGATGCAAGTATTCCACCTTGACCTCCCAAGGTGAGAGTTAAATAGAATAAAATGTCCTCGCCGGTAAGAATAGAGAAATCCTTTGGAGGATCCATAAGCAATGCCATTGTCTGTTTGATATCACCGCAGGAGTCTTTTAATCCCACAATATTTTTGAATTCTGCCAGTTTATATATTGTTTCATTTTCAACATTTGTACCGGTTCGGTAAGGAATATTATAAATTATAATATTTAAGTCAGTTTCCTCAGCTATACTCTTAAAATGACTGTAGATACCTTCTTGGTTTGGCCTGTTATAATAAGGACAAACCGATAAAATGCCCTGTATTTTATATTTTTCTGCTATCTTTACTTTATTTATAACTTTAGTAGTGTAGTTACCTCCTACTCCTGCATAGATAGGCAGCCGATCTTTGTTATATTCCAATGTCTTTTCAATCATTTCTTCAAATTCATAATCACTTAAGGTAGGAATTTCACCTGTAGTACCTAATGGAATTAATCCGCTAATCCCCGTATTAGCATAATAATCAATTAATGTTTTGTATGATTTATAGTCTATTTTATCATCTTTAAATGGAGTGATTATTGGTAACCAGACACCTGTAAGTTGCATAAGAAACCTCCCTAAATTTATTTCTAACTTGCTTTCTAATTACATTATACATAACATTATTTTAATAAAATAGCTTTATAATGCTTTGAATATTGCATATAATGCTATATAATAAACTCAAGTTAATTCCAGACGAAAGAATAAACATGAAGAATATATTTAAAACCTGATATTGGTATTATATGCAGATAACGAAAATGGGAGCTAATTATGAACAAATTTGAAAAACTTGGTTATCTTAATAATGATTTTAAGATGTTTCATATCTTAGATAGTCAGCGGAAAGACTTTAATTTCCATTATCATGATTTCAACAAAATTATTATCTTTCTAAGTGGAAATATAAATTACTCCATCGAAGGTAAGAATTATTTATTAAGGCCTTATGATATCGTTCTTGTAAATGCAGGTGAAATCCACAGACCATCCATTCTAGATGGTTCTACTTATGAAAGAATTATAATTTATGTATCTACTCATTTCCTAAATACTTATTCAGCAGAGGATTATGATTTAAATTATTGTTTTGAGCGAGCTAAAAAGGAACATTCCAATGTACTCAGAATTCATTCTGCTGACAAGAGTAAGCTCTATCAGGTATGCCTCGAATTGGAACACTCTTTTGAGGATAATGCCTTTGCTAAGGAACTTTATCATAAGATTTTATTTTTGGAATTTATGATTCAGTTAAATCGTACTGTTTTATCCAACCACATAAATTATCTGGATTCGGAAATTGGAAATGTAAAACTTCTCCAAATTATAGACTATATCAATGAACACCTTGTTGAAGAGATTACCATTGATAAATTATCATCATATTTTTATCTTAACCGATATTATTTGATGCATTTTTTCAAAGAAGAAACAGGGTATACCATTGGAAATTATATTACAGAGAAACGCTTACTACTAGCAAAAAATCTTCTTCAGAATGGAAGTCCTATCACGGAAGCCTGTTATCGTAGTGGATTCAAGAATTATTCTACTTTTTCAAGGGCTTTCAAAAAAGCTTATAACACAATTCCTAAAAATGCACAATTAATTGATTGATACAAGGCATTAAGAGCGATATGTATTTATGAAAATAGATCATATGGCTCGAATGAGAATAGAGAAAACCCAAATGAGCTATCTAAAGATACACAGATAGCTCATTTTGATAAGAAATATCATTCGTTTTATTGATAAAATATGGTCTATAAGATACTTGATAATAGATAAGAAATGTTGTACTATATCCAATAGTTAGCAAAGACTAACCACCAACAAGTAAAAGAAAATTAGCAAATCGCAATTGATGGATAGCAGTAAAATAATGATTCAACAAATGGAGGAAGTATAATGGATAGAATTATTGTAGCTTATTGGTCACAAACAGGTAATACACTGTCGATGGCAGAGGCAATCGGAAAAGGTATTGAAGAAGCAGGAAAGAATGCGGAAGTGGTTGACATTTCAAAAGTTTCAATGGATGAGTTGAAAGTAGCAACTGTTTTTGCGCTTGGCTGCCCAGCAATGGGAGCAGAAGTTTTAGAAGAAGATGATATGGAACCATTTGTATCAGAAGTAGAGAAATTTGCTACTGATAAAAAAATAGCATTATTTGGATCCTATGACTGGGGTGATGGTCAGTGGATGCGTGACTGGGAAGAACGTATTACAAAAGCTGGGGCAGTTATTATAGGAGAAAATGGTATTATTGCACAGGGATCACCAGATAGTGAGGCAGAAGAAAACTGCAAAAATCTTGGCAAAGCATTAGCTACGGCATAAGTGGTGAGCCGCTACACGATAGAGATGTAGCGGCTTCGTTTTTAATTAACATTCGTGAAAGGAGTTTTATGAGCATAGTGATTATTGGAGGACATGACCGAATGGTCTGTCAGTATAAAAAGATTTGCAAAGAATATAAGTGCAAGGCAAAGATATTTACTCAGATGTCAGGAAACTTAAAAGAACAAATAGGAAAACCAGATTTAATTGTATTGTTTACAAACACAGTATCTCATAAGATGGTACGTTGTGCATTATCAGAGGCAGAAAGAAGTAATACAGATGTTGTTAGATGTCATACGAGCAGTGGGAATGCGCTGACAGAAATACTTGAAGGAAAGTGTATTAGATAACGAAAGTAATGATACAAAATTTAAGAATTTAATTAAAATGCAAAAGGAATATAACTTTCAGATAATTGCTACTGGACTATTTTTAATTTATCATATAAGATTAATAATAGCAGTAATGTAGTAATTAATAGGAGGATATAATCATGTTTGAATCAGGAGAAAACTACCTTGAAACAATTCTAATATTATACAATAAAAATGGCATTGTAAAATCTATTGATATCGCAAGAAAATTGAATTTTAGTAAGCCAAGTGTGAGTAGAGCAATGGGAATATTAAAAGAATCAGGTTATATTGATATTGATGGTAATGGGGATATTAAATTAACAGAGAACGGTAAGTTAAAGGCAGAAAGTATCTATGAAAGACATCTTATTCTGAAAGAGTTTTTAGTGAAAACAGCAGGTGTTGCAGATGATATTGCGGAAGAAGACGCTTGCAGGATGGAACATATTATTAGTCAAGAAGTGTTTGATGGAATTAAATCTTATTTGAAAAAATAAAACGTTTGAAGTTATTACTCAAAAGGTGGTAGATAGGAATAATAGCTACTCGTTTTTTTATTATAACGGGATACTGTTATAAAATTAAAACGAATGGTTTAAATAGGGGTAAAACAAATGGGTTATAATAGTGAGTTTATAGATATCTCTCAGTTTGGACTGAAAGAAACAAAGCAAAATGACAATAGCATTCTATACGAAATGAAGGGGAAAGAGGGCTATGGGAAAATGCTTGTGTTCAGGCTTTATTCTGGAATAGACATTTACTTTAATGATTATAATACAACACATGATTTTTCAGGTAAATTTCATATAAATAATTATTTTCAGATAAGCTATAGCCATGAAGGAACTTATGAATTTGAGCTTAAGGATAAACGTTGTATTTATATTGGAGAAGGTGAACTCATTGCTTTTCACAATATTTTTGAAACAGTACAGACTAGGTTTCCTAGGGAAGTTTTTAAGGGAATTGGAATTACATTTGATATTGATACTGTAAATACAACTTTAAAAAGTTGCTTGGAAGAGTTTAACATTGACTTGAACACTATTATAAATATCTTATGTTTAGATGGAACTGTGTTTGTGCAAAGAGGTAATAACAGGATAAGAAATATATTAGAAGAAATATATTTTGCAAACCCAATCGATAATTTAGCATATATAAAAATTAAAGTTCTAGAATTGCTTATTTTATTAAGTAGTAACAATAATATTGAACAGAAATATAAATTCAAGTACTATGAAAAAAGTGTAGGTATAAAAATAAAGGACATAAAAGAGCACCTAATTGAGGATTTGTCAAAACATATCACAATTGAACAATTAGCTAACGAATATTGTATTACAAAGACAATGTTAAAAACCTGTTTTAAAGATATTTATGGGTTGGCCCCATATGAATTTTTAAAACAGAGAAGAATGGAATATGCTGCTTCATTAATTAAAAAAGAAATGTATAAAATCAATGAAGTCGGAGTAATGGTCGGTTATCAAAATGCCAGTAAATTTACGTATGCATTTAAGGATGTTATGGGTGTAACCCCAAGTGAATATAGTAAACGAAGATGATACAATTTATCAACAAGGTGTTTTTGTAATAAAAGCACTGGCTATTTAGAGCAGTTACAACCAAATGGAGTAGAAAAAGAAAAAAGGTAATGATAAAATATAGTTCAGTTAGCGAAAGCTAACTGAACTATATTTTTTTGGAGGTGATTATGGAGAATAGGTTAAAAAGTAGACTCAAACGAGGGGCACATAATTATAAAGTCATCGTTTAGAAAAGAATTAATATTTATGGAAAGAGAAAAGAGGGTATAAAAATGAAGAGAGAAAATAGAAAAGTTGAAAACTCAAAAATTGGTATGGCCAGACTTATGGAACTTGCCGCAACCAAAAAGCCGCTAATGATAAGCTCAGTTATCTTATCAGCATTGGCTTCCTTTGCATCATTTATTCCATACATTGCGATCTATTTAGTTGTGCGAGAAATCATGGGGGCGTATCCTGAGTTTGGGAATTTGGATGTACGGAAAACCATTGGCTTTGGTTGGATTGCCGTTGGAGGAATAATAGGCAATATTATTTTATACTTTGGAGCACTAGTTTGTTCACATCTGGCGGCATTTGGAACACTCTACGAGTTAAAGGTGAACTTTGCCGCCCACCTTGCAAAAGTTCCATTAGGATTCCATCTATCAGTGGGAAGTGGTAAAATGCGTAAAATCATGGATGAAAACATTGAAAAAGTAGAGGGTTTTATTGCTCATCAGCTTCCTGATATGGTTGCCGCCTTTGTGGCGCCGGTTGCAATGATAATTATTTTGATTAGCTTTGATTGGCGATTTGGGCTGTTCGCACTCGTTGGAATTATGATAGCTTTTGTGGTGGAATTTAAAGCATATGGCAATGATGGAGTAAAAACAATGATGGATAAGTATCAAACTACATTAGAAGATATGAATAATGCTTCTGTAGAATATATTAGAGGAATTACAGTAGTAAAAGCCTTTAAACAGACGGTATATTCATTTCGAAGATTACACGAGACAATAAAAAGCTATACCAGCTTTGTTATTCCTTATACGTTAAGTTGGGAAAATTATATGTCGGGATTTACTACGATCGTCAATAATATATACTTATTCTTAATTCCAATTGGTATTTTGATTGGAATAAATACAACGGATTATAAATCGTTTGCAACAACCTTTATTTTTTATTTACTATTTGTTCCATCAATTTCATCCATTATGTTGAAGATAATGTATGCTTCCAGCAATAGTATGCAGATTATTAGTGGCGTTGAGCGTATGGATCAAATATTAAAGCAATCGCCTTTAGCAGAAACTAATAATCCCAAAACATGTAAAGGATGCGATATAGAATTTAAAAATGTATCATTTTCTTATGATGAGGATAAAGATATAAAAGCACTGTCTAGTGTGTCATTTAAAGCAAATCAAGGTGAAGTAACAGCAATAGTTGGACCGTCCGGAGGTGGTAAAAGTACCATTGCACATCTTATTCCAAGGTTCTTTGAGGTAACAGATGGAAGCATTCAGATTGGTGATGTAGATATTCGTGAGATGAGGCTAGACTATTTAATGGAAAAAGTAAGCTTCGTATTTCAAGATGTTTTCTTGTTTAAGCAGAGCATATTGGACAATATACGAATTGGTAATCAGAATGCTACAGAAATTCAAGTAATTGCGGCTGCGAAGGCAGCTCAATGCCACGAATTTATTGAAAAGCTACCAGACGGATATGATACAGTGATTGGTTCGAAAGGAGTTCATTTATCAGGCGGAGAACAGCAACGTATCGTTATTGCTAGAGCAATTGTAAAGGATGCACCAATTATTGTACTAGATGAAGCAACAGCATTTGCAGACCCAGAAAATGAAAATCTTATACAAAAAGCTTTTGAAAAACTAATGCATAAGAAAACTGTTATTATCATTGCCCATCGTTTATCAACGGTAAGAAGCGCTAATAACATAGTTGTAATGGATAAAGGAAGACTTGCTCAACAAGGTAATCACGAAGAATTGATGAATCAAACAGGAAAATATTCTGAAATGTGGAATATGTATACAAAAGCACTTGATTGGAAGTTATATCATAAAGAAGAGGAGAGCATTCATGCCTAATATAAAAGAAATACTTATGTTAACAGAAAAAGGATATGCTGATTTAAAGAAAGCAATTATTGCTTGTACTATTACAAATATGTCTTTGATGCTGCCATTTGGTATAACCATTCAAATATTTAACGAATTAATAAAACCACTTATGGGCGAAGATATTTCATGGGCAAAGATGTGGGTGTTCTTTGGAGGCGGAGTAGTGGCGGCTATCCTGGTGTTTTTAGCAAATAAAAACGATTATAAGAAAACCTATGTAACCTCTTATAATGAATCGGAAGCCACAAGAATTCGTATAGCAGAACATATTAGAAAATTGCCAATGAGTTTTTTTAATTCAAAGGATCTATCTGAGCTTACAACAAATATGATGGGAGATTGCGCAACTACAGAACATATACTAAGTCATGTTATACCTCAACTTCTTGCCAATGGAATATCCATAACAATTATAAGTGTTATGTTAGCATTTTTTGACTGGAGATTAGCATTAACGGTTTTTTGTTCCGTACCAATTGGATTTATAGTGATATTGGGTAGTAAGAAGATTCAAAATAAACTTGGTCAAAAACATGTGGAAGCAAAGCTAAAAGCCTCAGATCAAGTACAGGAGTACTTAGAAGGAATAAAAGTTATAAAAGCCTGTGGATTAGATGGAGAAAAATTTACAGCATTAGATCATGCACTTCGTCTTATGAATCAAATGGCAATCCGCATGGAATTTGGAACAGGTATCTTTGTTGCCGGCGCACAAATTATTGTGCAGTCAGGAATAGGTCTTACTGTTTTTGTAGGAACGTATCTTTTGACCGAGGGGAAAATAGAATTAATTCCACTATTAATGTTCTTCCTTATTGTTGTACGAATATATGGGCCTATTCTTGTTGAACTTACCTTGCTTCCAGAACTTTTATATTTGCAGATATCCACAAAACGAATGAGAACTCTTATGTCAACTCCGATTATGGAAGGCAATGCAGAAAAGAAAATAAAGAATTTTGATATAGAGCTTAAAAATGTTACTTTTAGTTATAATGCAGTTAATTTCCAAGAAGAGGCTGTAATAAAAAATATGACAGTATCAATTCCGGCTAATGGAATCACAGCTTTGGTCGGACCATCCGGTTGTGGAAAGAGTACTATATCAAAGTTAATTGCTAGGTTTTGGGATGTGAATAGTGGTACAATAACAATAGGTGGAACTGATATTAAAACATTAGATCCTGAGTACTTAATGAGCTATATGTCCTTTGTTTTTCAAGATGTGGTACTGTTTCATGATTCAATCTACAATAACATTCGAATTGGGAATATGGATGCAACAAAAGAACAAGTAATGGAAGCAGCAAAAGCCGCTTGCTGTGATAATTTTGTAATAAATCTCCCGGATGGATATGAGACAATGCTGGGAGAAAATGGTTGTACTATTTCGGGTGGAGAAAGACAAAGAATCTCGATCGCGCGTGCATTACTGAAAAATGCACCAATTGTTCTGCTGGATGAGGCAACGGCTTCTTTAGATCCGGAAAATGAAGTCTTAATTCAGCAAGCAATATCAAAACTTATTGCCGGAAAGACGGTCATAGTAATAGCACATAGATTAAGAACGGTAGTCGGAGCAGATAAAATTATTGTTCTAAATAATGGAGCACTTGTTGAAGAAGGGACTCATGATTCACTAATTACCAAGAAGGGCTTGTATGAAAGACTCTATCATATTCAGCAGGAGAGTTTAGGGTGGAGTGTATAAGGTGAAAAATGAAAGACATTTCTAAGTTCGAAAGCAACCCTCCAAAAACAGGAGGGTTGTTTTTTAGCGTTTTTTATATTCGGATGGTGCCACTCCAAAATGCTTTCTAAAAAGCCGATTAAAATAAAACGGATCATCGATTCCAACGGAAGCACAAACTTCCTTTATATAAACCTGCTTGTTTTTGATGAGCCAAGCGGCCTTTTCCATACGGATGCTATTAATATAATTAAAAATACTTTTTCCAACTTCCGTTTTAAATATTCGGCAAAGATAACTTCCATTCAGGTTAACATGATCGGCAATAATATCCAAAGTTAATTTTCTTTGATAGTTCTGGTTAATAAACTGAATGGTATTTACAATTTCTTGCTTATAGGCTGTAGGCATAATGTTTTTATGATTATATAAATGCACGATAAAATTCTCAATAATAGATGATATTTTCTGAAAAGAATTGCAAGTTGAAATATCTTCCATGATAGAATCATATTCATAAAATTGAGAATAATTTCCCTGTTCAAGACAAATGCCAATGTATTCAACGACTTTGGTAAAAAGCATCCTCACTATGTCAGGATGGATGCACATGGTTTTCATATTATCAAGGAATAAATTGTTCTTTTCTATTACTATTCTAACTTCTACACCATCAGTATAGTCTTTCATGAGCTCTGTTGAATAAGAACGATAATTGCTATTTTTTATATAGTGTAAAATATGAATTTGGTTTATATCAATAATCTTGATATCTTCGTAAAATTGGATATTTAAAGAAGTCCTACATTTATAATACTCTTTCTTTGCATTTTCGTACCCGATGAAACTATCACAGTAGCAAATAGTTGCATCTATGGACATATATGTTTTAAAGAAGCCCTGTATTTTTTCACATAAAAACCTCAGACTCATGGAATTATTACCTAATAATTCTTCAGGGAAAAAAAATAGGATTTCTGTATGTGTTATCTTTATAATTTCAAATGTTGCAATTTCACCTAGATATTCTTGAACCAAATTCTGAATCAATTCTGTAGTAATCTTATTCGCATCTGAAAGAGGAATTGAATCATCAATATGTATATAGCATAAACAACAGACTTGATTAATTCAAGACCATCCATTTTAGGCATTTTTAAATCAGTAATTATTATGTCGGGATGCACCTCATGAATTAATTTTAATGCTTCTAGACCGTCAGAAGCTGTTCCGCATATTAGAAATCCTAAATCTTCTCGGTTGACTACAGTTCTAAGTGCCAATTTTACAATTGGTTCATCATCTACTAATAATATTGAGTACATAGGATTAAACCTCCTTATTTATAATTTGGGAAGGAATTTTAAGGATACAGGTAGTACCTTCTCCTATCTGACTATTTATGAATAACCCATAAGGTACGCCAAAATATAACAGCAGTCTTTCTGAAACATTGGAAGCGCCAATGCCTGTTAACTTACTTTTCTTTTCAGTGGATTTAAATTGAGAACTATCAAATCCTTTACCATTGTCTTTGATCTCTAGAACTATAGTATTTTCATCTTCTATATAACAGGAGACATCAATCTGCAATTTTGCTTCCGCTTCGATGCAACCATGAATAATTGAATTCTCCGCAATAGGCTGCAATATAAATTTGGGAATTAGGTGAGATTTTAGATCCTCATGAATGTGATAATTTACATTAAAACTATCTGCATAACGAATTTTTTGTATGGAGAAATAATGTTCTAGATTCTTTAACTCTGCATCGATAGTAATAAATTCATCTTTAATAATTAAGGTACTTTTCAATAATTCAGCTAAAGAAGTAATACCTTCTTCAACAATAGGAACCTGTTTAATGACAGCTAACCATTTTAAGGTATTTAAAGTGTTAAATAAGAAATGGGGATTTATCTGGTATTGCAGCATCTGGAGTTCAAGTTCGCGTTTCCGTTTTTGGTCACTTTTTTCTAGAATCATTAACTGTTGGATTTTATCTACCATATCATTTATATTGGTTGCGAGGATACTCATTTCATCATGGCAGGTGTCTTCTATTCTGTAATTCATATCTTCAGCGGGTAGCTTGTTACAGAAATCGACTACTTGACGAATTGGCTTCACAATGCTTGCGTAGATAAGTCTCATAATAAATATGCACAAGATCAAGCTGATGATTAACAACAATATTATTTTCTATGTAAGGGCATTCATTTCCGAATATATATAAGAAAAGGGAGTAATATTTACCAAATAGCTTCCCATATTTTCATTATAGGTATAACCAATCTGACTTTTCCCCCCATTGCCGGTATAGTCAAAAAGAGCAATTCTTTCTTTTTCCTTCTCTAAAATAGTAGTAAATAATTGATTATCATAATATGTAACACCAAGAGGGATCTGATTGTTGCTACTTGATAAGACAATTCCGTTTCTATCAAGTAATAAAAAATCTGATGTCAAATTGATATCAGAAAGAATTTTTTTAGAAAAAAGTGATTCACTGATGAAAATAAAGGTATAACCTAAAAGGTTCTTACTATTATCCAAGCTGTTTATTTTTCGACCTAATACAATTAAATCAGCAGAACGGTAAGATTTCACATATTGCCAATCATCATGAGGGGCACTCTCATTAATGCCATTAATCAAGCTATCATAATTATTGTTACTGATATCATCGTAACCAAGATCATATAGGATTTTACCATTTTTGTTCGCAATACGAATGTTTTTTGCATATGGCGGATAAGTATTCATGATAATCTTATCAATTTCATCGGAGGTATCATTTGATAATACCTTTTTATTATTTAGCATATCAATAAGATTCTCTTGAATTTTTGAATTTAGACAAAGAGAGCCGCATAGATATTCATAATTGACAATCTCGGTTGTAATATTACTATTTACTAAATTCAAGGTCTGTGTTACATATTGACCAAGTTTTTCCTTGATTGAATTCGTATATATTTTATAAGAATATAGCCCCATTACAATAATAGGTAGAATGGAAATAATAATAAATGTAATAAATAAACGGATTGGTAAACCAATCTTACGAATATAGTTGGAAAATTGGTCAATAAGCTTTATTCTCATGGATAGGCCCCCATTTTTCTTGCTTCTATAACATGCATTTTACACGATATTTTTATAAATGAATAGCTTTTTAGAAGAAAAGTCAATATTATCTATATGTTGTCAATATCGTACATTTGTAAGAGTTGAAAATGTTGGTATCATAATTAGGATAGGCAGTAAAGGTATAATACGGGTCAAAATAATCTATAAGAAAGCAAAGATAATGTATGTAAAGCAGGAATGATATATACTAATATTAAGTTATCATTTTAGAGGAGGATATTTAAATGAAAAAGAAAGTTATTGCCATGTTGTTAGTAACAACATTGATTGCCAGCATCTTAACCGGATGCAAGAGTTCTAATGAAGTTTCTACCAACGGAACAGATACGACTGTACCTAAGGAAACAACAACGGAAACAGCCGATACCGGTGAGGTAGAAACAACAAAAGAAGAGGTTGCGGTCGAGACAAAAGATGCTGCAGCAGACACAAAGGATTTTGCAGACAAGGAATTAAATATTGCTGTATTCCAAGGTGGTTATAGTGAAGATTACTGGAATCAGATTATTGAACTATTCCAAGCAAAATATCCCGGTGTAAAAGTAAATATGACTATCAGTCCCAAGATTGGTGAAATTATTAGACCTCAGATTATTGCAGGAAATCCACCCGATTTTATTTCTTTAAATGATTCGGAAGCAAGCGGAGTTATTTCGGCACTTGTGAAAGAAAATGGATTACTAGAGATTACGGATGTATTTGAAGAAAATGCTTTAGACAAAGAGGTTCCATTAAAAGACATTATTGTAGATGGTATGCTAGAAAGCACGAAATGCGCACCTTATAAAGATGGTAAAATATATCTTGCTCCATTTGACAGTGGCCCAATGGGTTTTGTTTACAATAAGACATTATTTGAACAAAAGGGATGGGAAGTTCCAACAACTTGGGACGAGTTCTTTGCATTAGGCGATGTGGCTGAAAAGGATGGAAGAGCCTTACTTACATATCAAGGTATTTACCCTTCTTATTTAGAAAGTATCTTATTCCCAACAATCGCAAATGCCGGTGGTATAGAGGCAATACAAGACATCTGCTCCTATAAAGAAGGTTCGTTTAAAACGGAATATGTAAAGAAAGCTTTAGATGTTATTGCTAAATTCGCAGAAAAGGGATATCTGATGGACGGTACAACAGCATTAAATCATACACAATCCCAAGCGGATATGATGATGGGTAAAGCCTTATTTATTCCAAACGGTACATGGATGGAAAGTGAAATGGCTGAATCACCAAGAGAAGGCGATGATACCTTTGAGTTTGCATTAATGCCGGTTCCTTCATTTAGTGATAACGATAATAGATATATCTTATCAAGTTATGAGCAATTCTCAATTCCTGCACGAGCAAAAAATGCTGAATTAGCAAAAGAGTTTTTAAAATTCCTTTATACCGATGAATCTTTAAGATTATTTGCAGCAGCATCCAATGCGGTCTATGCAGTGAAGGATGGAAGAGAACTTGCAAAAGATTATCTTACTCCATCAACCTATAACATGTATTCCGCCTATGACGGAGCAACAGCAATGATGATGGATTGGAATTCACTTCCACAAGGAACGAAGATTGCTTTAAATACAGAGATTTTTGATAATTGTGTAACGGCTGTTTTGAATGGTGAAATGACAACAGATGAATGGATGGAGAATGTTGAAAAGGCATTTGCTCAAATCCGTTTAGAACAGGCTGCCGCAGAATAAGAAAATATTTAAAGGCTCTGCTAAGATAAGATTTTAAGCGAATCTTAGCAGAGTCTTTTTGAAAGGAAAGGATAATATGAAAAAAATCCCCAAAGGTTTTATTGCTGTCTGCATAATCCCCACCGTTGTATTAACGGTTATTTTTATGCTTATTCCTACATTAGAGGCATTTCGTTTATCATTTACAAATGCAACGGGTATGAGCACAAATAATAAATATATTGGATTAGAAAATTATACTTATATGTTTCATGATAAAATGTTTCTGTTAGCATTAAAAAATACACTAAAACTTATGCTGGTGGTGCCGATTATAACCTTACTATTTTCTTTTATTTTAGCTTTTGTATTAACGCAGTCTAAATTACCGGAAAAGGGATTTTATAGAGCAATTTATTTTTTTCCAAGCGTTATTTCCTTGACTGTTGTTGGTATTGTATGGTCATTTATCTTCCATCCTTCTTCGGGAACCATCAATAATGTGCTAAATCACATTGGACTTGACGGACTTACTCATGCATGGTTAGGCGAGAGCAAGACGGCACTTTGGTGCATTGCCATTACCTTAATATGGCAAGCAGTTGGTTATTATATGGTGATGTATGTAGCCGCAATTGATGGAATTTCAAAAGAAATTTTTGAAGCCGCAACCATGGATGGTGCAGGAGCGCTGCGTAAGCTGACTAATATAACCTTACCCCTTCTTAAGAATATGATAGGTATTACGTTTGTCTTATCTTTATCGGGTACGGTAAATTTAAGTTTTATTCTTTCTACCATTATGACAAATGGAGGTCCGTCCGGTAGTTCTGCTGTTTTATTACAGTATATGTATTCTCAGGCGTTTACGAATTCTAACTTTGGATATGCCATGGCGATTGCAGTATTTACATTAGGTATTTCGGTTATTTTATCTATTATTTCTAGAAGACTATCCAATAAGCAAGAATAGGAGAATGATGATGAAGAATTATAAATTAAATATAATAAGATGGATTACAAGAAGTTGTTTAATTCTTGTTACAATCATTTTGCTATATCCATTTTTATGGAACTTGTTAGCTTCCTTTAAGAGTAATACGGAATTTTTGACAGATCCATTTGCATTTCCGACAACAATACATTTTGAGAATTATGTAAGAGCATTTTTAAAAGCAAAGATGGCAAATTACTTTTTAAATTCATTATTTGTTATCATACTATCAACTGGGATTTTAGTAGTGTTTGTAGTTCCATTTTCTTATGTGATATCACGATACAAATTTTTTGGTTCTAAGGTCATTTATAACCTATATATGGCATGTATCTTTATTCAGGCAACCTATATCATGATTCCTTTATTTCTGCAGATTAATAAATTTCACATGTTGGATAACCGTATAATGCTTTGTGCTGTTTATGCAGTACTGCAATTCCCCTTTGCAATTTTTGTATTGAGTGGATTTATCAGAGAAATACCAAGGGATTATGAAGAAGCGGCTAGAATTGATGGATGTACCAACTGGGGGATTATAAGGAACGTAATTGTACCATTGGCAAGATCAGGAATCGTAACAGTATCCATGCTTACGGCTATGGGGTTTTGGAATGAATATCCTTTAGCATTGGTTTTGATACAAACAAATGAAAAAAAGACATTACCCGTAGGTTTGGCAAACTTATTTGAAGTACAAAGATATGCAACAGACTGGAGTGCATTATTTGCAGCATTGATTATTGTATTAGTACCCACCTTATGCATATACTTGATTGGACAGAAACAGTTATTAAATGGTGTAAATGTTGGTGGAATAAAAGGTTAAGTGGAGGGAATATACGTGGAAAAAGGAAGATTTACGTTACCTGGTGAGACAGGAATGGAATCAGTTATAAAAGAAATGACTGAAAAATGGGGTGCTGATGCAGTAAGGGATAGTGACGGAACAGAGTTATCACAGGAAATCATTGATATGGGATTGCAAGTATATTCTACCCTTTGCCTGATTAGGCAGGACAATGAATGGGCAAAGCTTCATCCGGAATGCAGACAACAAATTTATCTTTTAACTGATTCAAAAATATCTTTTACTGATACCATGGAAATTGATATCATGGAATCTTACTATTTTGAACAATTTGTACCAAATACAGATGTGGATATTAAAAAATATTGGGAAGTAACGGACAGAACAAATGCAATAGCAGTAGCTTCAACGGATTGGGATTATGTTAACGGTAAAGTATGTATCCATAATACTCAAAAATTTCATAAATACACGGTTAGCTTTTTGGCATATCAAATATGGGAACCTGTATCCATGTATAATCATCTGACGAATAACTGGAAGGAAGAACATAAGCTTCCTGTTGATATTAGATATTCAAATGTCAGAGAGCACATTTTAATAGTACTAGGAGAATGGCTGGATAATCATCCGAAGACAGACATTGTTCGATTTACTACATTTTTCTATAACTTTGATCTACTATATAATCAGTATGGAAAAGAAAAACAAGTGAATTGGTTTGGTTATTTAAGCTGTGTAAGCCCACTTGCGTTAGAACAATTTGCAGAAGCTTATGGATATGAACTTACACCAGAGGATTTTGTTGATGAAGGCAGATACAACACGCTATTTAAAAATCCGAATAAAAAATATTTAGATTGGATGGAATTTAATCAAAGATTTATATCCTCCTATGCAAAAGAGTGTGTAGATCTGGTACATTCCTATGGGAAAAAGGCAATCATGTTTCTTGGAGATCATTGGGCAGGAACAGAACCTTATGGTGAATATTTTCAGAATATTGGTTTAGATGCAGTAGTAGGTGCGGCTGGTGATGGAGTGACAACTAGAATGATTGCAGATATTCCGGTAAAAGAAACGGAAGCAAGACTTTACCCATATTTCTTTCCTGATATTTTTTGTGATGGCGGTAATCCTGTTGAAGAATCGAAACCTATTTGGAAAAAATGCCGAAGAGCATTACTTCGTAAGCCAATGTCAAGAATGGGATATGGAGGATATTTAAGCCTTGCATACAAGTTTCCCGATTTTATAGAACATGTCACAGATATTGCAACTCAATTTAAATCTATCCATAGCCAATCAAAAGGCAGTAAAGCTTATGTGGAACCATTTAAAGTCGCTGTTCTAAATTCTTGGGGGAAAATAAGAACCTGGCAAACTCACCAGGTGGCTCATTCTCTTTGGAATCAGAGATGTTATTCCTATCTAGGTGTGTTAGAAATATTAACAGGTCTGCCATTTGATATCGAATTTATTAGTTTTGATGATATTAAGAGGAATGGAATAGACAGTGATATCGGGGTTATTATTAATGCAGGTGACGTGGGTACAGCCTGGAGTGGGGCTGAGTATTGGAAAGAGGAACAAATTATTACAAGTATTCGAGAGTGGGTCTATCAAGGCGGTGGTTTTATTGGAATAGGAGAACCCACTGCTTGTGAATATCAAGGGGTATTATTCCAATTAGAAGATGTATTAGGTGTACAAAAGGAAATCGGTCACACAGCAAGTACTAATAAATTGAAAGTAGAAGTAAACAAGAAACATTTTATTGTTGAAGAGGTTACCGGAGAGATTGATTATGGTGAAGGAATGACAATGATTTATGCAAAGGATAAAAACACAGAAGTTCTAGATGTGAAGAATGGAAGTTGTAATTTAGCAACCAATACATATGGAAAAGGCCGCGGGGTTTATTTGGCGGGAGTACCCTATAATGATATGAATACAAGAATCATGTTACGGGCTATCTATTGGGCATCTCACCGGGAAGAGTCGATTTATCAATGGTTTTCAACTAATATATTTGTTGAATGTAATTGCTATCCGAAAGTGAATAAATATTGTGCTGTTAATAATAGCGAAGAGATACAAAAGACTACCATATACATGGACAATGGAAACACACAAGATATTATCTTACAGCCATTAGAGATGGTATGGGTAGCTTATTAATTTATTGGAAAAATAAAGAGGTAAGTGTGAAATAGAAAATTGGGAAAGATAATTTTCTATCGGAAAAAGTTTTCACACTCCCTAATTTTGAGTGCCGCTAAAGCAGCAGATCGGAGCAAGTGTGAACGAAAATATAATCAGAGAAAATGATGCAAGATATGTTCAGATTGTACCAAGTGCTCGTCAATTGGCTTATCAACAAATGGAATTTTATAGCTTTATCCATTTTACTATTAATACTTTTACAGGAAAGGAGTGGGGCGACGGAAGAGAGAAAGAAGAAATATTTAATCCCACTCAATTAGATGCCACTCAATGGGTTGAATCTATTAAGAATGCAGGTATGACTGGTTTGATCTTAACTTGTAAACATCATGATGGATTCTGCTTATGGCCAAGCAAATATACAGAACATACTATAGCAAATAGTCCATATAAAAATGGTCAAGGTGATGTTGTTAAAGAAGTCGCAAAGGCATGTCAGCAAGCAGGTATTAAATTTGGAATCTATTTATCTCCCTGGGATCGTAATAATGAAAAATATGGTTATGGTAAAATATATAATGATTACTTTATAAATCAGCTTACAGAATTATTGACGTTATACGGTGAGGTATTTACAGTTTGGTTTGATGGTGCATGTGGAGAAGGTTCAAATGGAAAAAAACAAATATATGATTGGGATAGATATTATAGTCTTATAAGAGAATTACAGCCAAAAGCATGTATTAATGTATGTGGTCCAGATATTCGCTGGTGTGGTAATGAAGCGGGAGATACAAGACCGGCAGAATGGAGTGTTGTTCCAAAAAGAACAAGTGAAACAGAGCGTATTGCTGAACTTAGTCAACAAGTGGATAATGAAGTATTCCGTGAGCGTAAAATAACGGCTGTTGATAGTGACTTAGGCAGCAGACTAATCTTAAAAGACGAGAAGGAACTAATCTGGTATCCGGCAGAAGTTAATACCTCAATAAGACCCAGTTGGTTTTATCATGAGGAAGAAGATGAACAAGTACGTTCACTGGAAGAATTGGTACGAATCTATAATAATTCGGTGGGCGGTAATGCTATGTTCTTACTTAACATTCCGCCAACGAAAGAAGGATTGCTTCACAAAAATGATTTAAATCGCTTACGGGAATTGGGAAATTATTTAAAAAAGGCATTTCAGATTAATCTGCTGGAACAAGCAGAATTGATAGCAGATGATGGAATGGATCAATATAACATCTGCAATGTCAGGACGGATAATTATGAGCAATATTTTAAAACACAAGATGGAGTCATAGCAACAATAATTGTAGCACAATGGAGTGAAGAACAGACCATAAACCATATTGTACTAAAAGAAAATATTATGTGCAGTCAGAGAATTGAGAAATTCACTATTTCATTTGATATAGAAGGGGAGTATAAATCAATTTATGAAGGAACTGTAATTGGATATAAAAGAATTGTAAAAGTTGACTCTGTAATAACAAAAAAAGTAAGAATTGAAATTATAGATTCCAGAGTTGCACCTACCTTATCATTTCTAGGCATTTACTAAGACTTAGAATTAGATAGTACATAATTGGTAATTATTCAGCCGTTAGCGCCGCGAGGTGTTTTGCAACACAAAACCCGTGGATTTATGATACTGCTGAAAAAGTCCCCTTCACAAGTTTTGGCATGAATAAAGGTGTATCGATATTTATTTGGCGTAGACCGGCTGACAAGGCTGTTTATGTTCGACTAGAGACTCAGTGAAAACAGAGCAGCAGCGATGTTTTTCACATCTTTGAAGCTCTACAAAGAACATGCCGCAGGAAGGAAAGGTAGCTAAATGAATATCGATACACCTTTATTCATTTAACAGCCTAAAAGGGACTTTTCAGCAGTCTTGGATTTGTTAATAAATATAGCTCTTTGTTAAGTATTGTATGTGGATTTTGAAATCCATCCTATGCTGACATAAGAGCTATTTTATTGTATTAGAATTATCAAAATTCAATCAACTATTGAATAATACATAATTTTGATTTAGAATATATGCAAATGCAAATCAAATGATACCTAAAATAAAGGATGTGCTACATGCCATATAAAGATTTACAAACTTTTATAAAAGAACTAAATGATAAAGGTGAATTAAAGCGTATTAAAGCAGAAGTTTCAGCTGAACTTGAGATTACAGAGATTACAGATCGTGTTTCAAAAGGTCATGGTCCTGCATTATTATTTGAAAACGTAACTGGTTCAAAGTATCCGATTTTAATAAATGCAATGGGTAGTTATGACAGAATGAGTATGGGCTTGGGTACCAAAGCGTTAGATGAAATTGGTACTGAGATTGGAAAATACTTGGATCTGGGTAACTACCTATCTATAAAGAAACTAATTTATAGTATCCCGCGGTTACTAAGGCTTTTGAATGTTTTTCCTGTTAAAAGCAGATTAAGAGGCAGATGTCAGGAAGTAATTGAACGAGATGTTGATCTTAATACACTTCCGGTATTAAAATGCTGGCCTGAGGATGCAGGGAGATTCATAACGCTGCCTCTGGTATTTACAAAAGATAGTAAGTCAAAGCAGCAGAATGTTGGGATGTACCGGTTGCAAATTCTTGATAAAACCAGTACAGGAATGCATTGGCATAAACATAAAGATGGTTCTGAAATCTATAATGGATATAAGGAAAGCAAACAAAGAATGCCGGTATCAGTTGCACTTGGCTGCGATCCGGCTATTACGTATGCGTCCACAGCACCACTACCTAAGATGATTGACGAAATGATGCTAGCGGGTTGGATCAGAAAATCAAGAGTAAAGATGGTGAAAAGTATTACGAATAATATCTACGTTCCAAGTAATGCAGAAATCGTATTGGAAGGTTATGTGGATCCAACGGAGGAACTGGTTCTTGAAGGACCGTTTGGCGATCACACTGGATATTATTCACTGTCAGATTATTATCCTAGATTTCATGTTACCTGTATCACTCATAAGAAGAATGCAATTTATCCGGCAACAGTGGTAGGGAAACCTCCCATGGAGGACTGTTATATGGCCAAGGCAACGGAACGTATTTTTTTACCCATGCTTCGATTAATAATGCCAGAGCTAGTAGATATGAATCTGCCACTAGAAGGTGTGTTTCACAATTGTGCAATTGTATCAATAAAGGGGAAATATCCAGGTTGTGCTCGTAAAACCATGAACAGTATTTGGGGAATGGGACAGATGATGTACACCAAATTAATTGTAATAGTAGATGAAAATGTTGACGTGCAAAATCTATCTGAAGTTCGTGATGTCGTACTTGCAAATGTGAAGGGTGAAAGAGACCTGTTTATTGCTGAGGGACCTTTAGATGCCCTGGATCATTCTTCAAATCAAGCATTATATGGCAGTCGGATTGGTGTGGATGCAACAAATAGAACAGCCAGCGAAGTAAAAAGTGATGTTACAGATACCTATCATATTCTAACGGTGCACAAAGAAAAACCTTGGCACGGTAGAGAAACCTTAGAAGAATATATGAAATATAATACTGATAAATTCACTATTGTTGTAGATGATGATATCTCGCCCCATGATTTATCAACTATCATGTGGAAGGTATTTAACAATATTGACGCAAAAAGGGATCTGGTTATATCGAATAATAAGATTGGTATTGATGCCACAAAAAAATGGAAAGAGGAAGGGTTGACGAGAGAATGGCCCAATGATATTAATATGACAGACAAGATGAAACAACAAGTAGATGAAAGGTGGAATGAATATGGTATTGATAAAGTTATTTCATAAATTAATCAATAAATTAAAAGAGTATGGAAAGCTTGTTATGTTTTCCCATACCATATTTTCATTTAGTTTCGCCCTCATATCTATGATATTAGCAGCGAAGGGGCTACCAAAGATTTCTACTCTGTTTTGGATTGTTGTCTGCTTCATGGGTGCAAGAACTGGTGCAAATGCTATAAATCGTGTTATTGACGCAGAGATAGATGCACGTAATCCAAGGACTTCCAATCGGCAGATACCAAAAGGAGAAGTAAAAAAGAAAGAGGTAATCCTGTTTACAGCAATTTGTTTTCTGATTATGCTTTTTGGAGCATATCAATTGAATTGGATTTGTTTTATACTATCCCCTATTGCCTTGTTCCTAATGATTATCTATTCTTACTGTAAGCGCTTTACTTATCTTTGCCATTTGGTTTTAGGAGTCACCTGTGCCTGTGCGCCTGTTGGAGCTTGGCTTGCCATAACTGGGGAACTTTCTTTTATTCCATTGTTTATGGGTGCAGCTAATACATTATGGGTTGCCGGCTTTGATATTATTTATGGATCTCAGGACTATGATTTTGATAGAGCGAATGGACTTCATTCCATTCCAGCTAAATTTGGAGTGAAAAATGCTTTATATATAGCAATGTTTTTTCATTGCATTACATTAATCTGCCTTGTAATCATTGGCATTTTATCACTCGAGTTAGGAGTGATCTATTATATAGGAATAATCCTTATAACAATACTATTTATCATAGAATATCGAATCATTTCGCCTACCAATTTAACTAATGTCAATATAGCGTCCTATAGTATAAATCAACTCGTTAGCATTGTTTTACTCGTGAGTGGTTTATTGGACACTTTGATTATATGATAGAAAATATGAATTAATTTAATAAAAAGAAAAGAATAGGAAGAACATAAAATGAAAAATAAAATTAACATAGTATCAATATTACTTATTATTACTTTATTATTAGTAGGATGTAAAACACAGGAAAAAACAACAAATGTAGAAGAAACAACAAATGTAGAAGAAACATCGAACGTAAACGAAACAACAAACACAGTAGATACAACAGATACAACAAATACTTCAAATACAGAAACAACAGCAAGTTCAGAAAAGCCTGTTATTCGTATCGGAATGATGTCATCTTCTGATGTAATTCCTTATGTACTTATCAATGAAAATGGACTAGCAGATAAGTATAATTTTGAACTAGACCTTGAGGTGTTTACTTCTGCGAAAGATAGGGATGCGGCTCTTCAGGCGGGAGAATTAGATGGTGTTTTAACAGATTATATTGGAATCTGTATGTATCAAAATGCTAATTTTGATGTTAGAATCACAGGAATTACGGATGGAGACTATATCTTAATGGCAGGTAAGAACACAGGCATCACAGATATTAACGATATTAAAGGAAAAAGCATAGCAATATCAGAAAACACATTAATTGACTACACATTAGATAATATTTTAGCTAATAACAATTTATCAAGCACTGATGTAGTAAAAGAGGTCATTCCTAGAATACCGGACAGACTCGAATTACTTCGTAATGATAAAATAGATCTTGGTTTAATGCCAGAACCATTTGCAACACTTGCACTAAAGGATGGGGCAATATCCTTAGGTAGTGCGAATGAATTTGGACTATATCCGGCTGTTTCCGCATTTTCAAAAACTGCATTAGATGAAAAATCAGAAGCAATTCATAACTTATATGTGGCTTACAATGAGGCTGTTGATTATATGAATAAGACGGATGTCAGAGAGTATGAAGAAACCGTTATTAAAGCAGTAGGATATCCTGAGGAAATGTTAGGCGAGATCGTAGTAAAACAATTTAGAACCAGTACACTCCCTCCAAAGGAAGATGTAGAAGCAGCAATTAAGTGGGCAAGTGATAAGGATTTATGCAGTGATTCCCTTACCTACGATCAGATGGTGTTTGATGTTTATACAAAATAAATAAAGTAGATTATGTGGGGAACAATATGCTTATTGTAGATAGTATTTCTATTCATTATAAAACAAAAAAAGATATTTTTCCGGTAATTCAGAATCTCTCATTGAATATGAAACAAGGAGAGGCCTTAGCAATCCTAGGGCCTTCCGGTTGTGGAAAATCAACATTGGTCAATGCAATGGCTGGAACGATTGCAATAGAAAGTGGCAGGATAGATTATATAAAAGACAATAAAAGGCAAGAATTAAGCCCAAAGACCCACAAAATTGGTCTGATACCACAAAATTGTGGGTTATTACCTTGGAAGACAGTTAAAGAGAATTGTTTATTACCACTTAAAATTCGTAAGGAATTAATGGATGAAAAACAAAAGTTGGAGATAACAAAAATCTATGAATCCCTAAATATATCAGATTTACTGGATAAATATCCGAAAGCACTAAGCGGAGGAGAGGTTCAAAGAGCAGCCATTGCAAGAGCATTTATTCTGAAACCGGATTTACTTTTAATGGACGAGCCTTTTTCTGCGCTTGATGCAATTACACGGGAAGAAGCAAGAGAACTATTTTTAAATGTTTGGAAGAAGATTCAGCCAACTACTATATTAGTAACACATAGTATAGAAGAAGCTCTTTATTTAGGAAATATGATTATAGTAATGGGAAAACATATGGGTGATGTGAAATATCAAATGAAAAATCCTTATTTTGGTGTTCTGTACCCTGAGAATGTTGAATATCTGGTTACAAAAAAGCTATTACGTGAAAAATTAAAGACACAAGATGAGAGGAAGGAAGCATTTGAGTAAATTATTTAAACATAACATGGTGTTTGTACAAGGCTTTCTTTCAATAAATCTTATATGGCTTATTGCATATCTTTTGACTGATACAGGTGTTATTCCAAATCCAATCTTAGTATATAAAAACTTTGGAAATATAGTAACGGATCATATTCTCATACATATTGGATACAGTTTGAGAAGAATTGGGGCAGGTTTAGCTCTTTCACTTGCAATTGGTATTCCAGTAGGAATCTTAATGGCATACTCCAAAAAAGCCAATCGGATATTATATCCTCTTATTTATTTTAGTTACCCTATACCAAAAACTGCTTTACTCCCAATTGCCATGTTAGTATGGGGGATGCGCGATGGATCCAAAATAGCAATTATGTTTTTGGTTATTGTTTTTCAAGTAATTGTATCGGTACGAGATAGTGTTCGTAATATTGATCCTAGAATGTATCAGGTAATACGTAGTACTGGAGCAAATGGGAGACAAATCATATGGCATGTTACCCTTCCGGCCATTTTGCCGCAGCTACTCACCAGTGTAAGAGTATCTCTTGGAGCAGCTGTTTCCATCTTATTTTTTATTGAGGGTTACGGTACGAAATACGGTATGGGATATTATATCCTGGATGCATGGTCAAGAATTAATTATATAGATATGTATATTGGAATCATTGTAATTGCAATGATTGGGTTCGCATTATTTGTTTCTGTCGATTTTATCTCTTATAAATTGTGCAAATGGAATAGTACAATGGAATAAAAAAACTGCATAGAGAGGATAGTGCTACAATGGAAAAACAAATGGATACTAGGAACAAAAGAAGATTAGTTGTTGGGATGAGTGGAGCAAGTGGAGCTATACTTGGAATAAAGCTATTAGAGATTATGAAGGAGTATCCTGAGTGGGAGACGCATCTAGTAATATCAAAGGGTGCTGAGATGACAATTATGAATGAAACAGAATATACTCTCCAACAGGTAAAGAATTTAGCCAATATAGTTTATGATTGTAAGAATATCGGCGATAGTATCGCAAGCGGCAGCTTTGAAACTGAGGGAATGATAATTGTTCCTTGCAGTATGAAAACAGTTGCAGGAGTAGCCTGTGGCTATTCGGATAATCTATTACTTAGAGCCGCAGATGTTACGCTGAAAGAAAGAAGAAAGTTAGTTATTGTTGCAAGGGAGAGCCCACTAAGCACAATTCATTTAAGAAATATGCTTACTTTAGCAGAAGCAGGAGCTTACATTATGCCACCAATGCCTGCTTATTATAATAAACCACTTAGCATTGAAGAGGTGAACCTTCATATCATTGGGAAAATACTTGATAAATTCGGGATTGAAGTAAATGGATATAGGCGTTGGGGAGAAAATGGATAAAAAATTAAGTAATAACAATAATCAATTTAAGGAGAGTAGATGGAATCTACTCTCCTATTTTACTAAACATAGAAATATATGGTATTAGTACAACTCCTTTATTAAGTCCTTATAAAATATATCATTAACTTCTAACAAGCTTTTTTTGCCATCTCTAAATTGTACTGCCATTTGATAAATCCCCTTATTCTTAACAGAAAGCCCTGTTAGCAATCCAACCGGCCCTAATAATGCACCGTCTACAATACCTCTTGATACTCCACTTGCAGCAGATTTGCAGATATCCTCTGTTATTACCTCGTAAGATTTCACATTATCTTTGGTAAGATATATTAATTTGAATCCATTCCCGATTGCTACACCCTTAGTACCCTTTTGTATTGCATGACCTTGGTAATCACCCGCTATAACTGAACACAACATAGTTTATACCTCCTTATGTGATTATTGTAACACTTATGGAAAATAGTGTAAATAACAAGCGGAGGTTATGTCCGCTATTCATTACACGGCCTAAATTGCGCTTATGACACCCTAATATAAAAAATAATATATTAGCTTGAGTAATTTAATCAGTCTTGTTAGAATAGAATCAAAAACTAAGGAGAATATCCATGAAGAAAGTAATAAGAATATTAATTTATATCATAGGTTTAGGAATACTGTCCTTAGGCGTTGTACTAAATGCTAAAACTGGATTAGGGGTTTCTGCCATTAATTCTATTCCTTATGTAATTTCCACAATTACGGGCACCACGCTTGGTAATAATACCATAATAGTTTATGTTATTTATATTATAATACAGTTTATTTTAATTGGTAAAAACGTTAAATGGATAGTATTATTACAACTGCCGTGTACCATTTTATTTGGTAAATATACAGATTTCTTTAATCAAAGGATTCTGATAGAGCCGACCTCCCTGTATGTTAGTTTCTTATTATTGGCGGCCGCCATTATCTTAACCGCTCTGGGAGTGGTGTTAACTATTAATATGAGAATTGTACCAAATGCACCCGATGGACTGGTTCAAGAATTTGCAATAAAAATCAAGAAGGATTTTGGATTTGCCAAAAATGTATTTGATATATTCTGTATTTTAGTTAGTCTTACAATAAGCCTTATTATAGAAAGAAGAGTAATTGGAATAGGAATAGGAACGGTACTATCGGCAATTTTTATAGGAAGGGTCATTGCTTTACTTAATAAGATTGGTAAAGAAAAATTGTTAACTTTATCGGAATAAGAAAAAGTACACGCAGCCCCTTTATTTATGGGGCTGCACCCTTTTGTAGAGCATTTAATAATGTCGTTTATTTAGCTTTAAAGTATGCAAGTATAAAAAAATATAAAATAATGGTTGACATAACATGCGTGAGGTGTTACAATTCACCTTGCTGCTAGACGAGACAAACAAAAAGCCTTCAGCTAACAGCACGAAATCCTGTAAATATTACAGACAATGAACCTTGATAACTGAACAGTAAAACAACCCTGAAAATTCTAATAAAA